>NZ_JBIWKD010000007.1:39512-441712 GCF_044765485.1 Streptomyces sp. NPDC102451
CGCGGGCCCGCGCGGGGGGCGGCTCCCGCGCCCGCGCCCCCCCCCCCCCCCCCCGCCCGCGGCCCCCCCCCCCCCCCCCGGCCCCCCCCCCCGCGGCTCTTCGTCTTTTCGTCCGTGCTCGCGTCCGTTCAGCCCGCGGCTCTTCGCCCGTGCTCGCGTTCAGGGGGTCAAGGGCGGGCGGTCCTGGCCGTCGTCGGGGCGGGGCCGTGCGGTCGTGCCGTCCTCGCGGATGACCTCGCCCTGCACCACCCTGCCGTCCGGCCGGTGGATACGGGCCTGCTGGAAGGCGTCGGAGAGGCCTCCCGGGGTCGCCGCCCTCATCCGGCGCTCCAGGGAGCGTTCCGCGTAGCCTCCGAGCACGGAGCGGACCGGGGGCAGCAGGAGCAGGAGCCCCGCGGCGTCGGAGATCACTCCGGGGATCATCAGGAGCAGACCGCCCAGCATCAGGAAGCCGTTGCCCTTGCTGCCGGAAGGCGCCGCGGCAGGCGCGGCGGACGCGCCGGGCTGCCCCGGCATCTGCTGGAGGGTCTCGGTGAGGTTGCGGAAGGCCCGCCGGCCCGCCCGCTTGATCACCGCTCCACCGAGCACGGCGCCGGCGACCAGGATCAGCAGCACGGTGAAGCCGTTCGCCGCGTCGGCCACCACGGTCAGCAGCCAGATCTCCAGCACCAGCCAGGCGGCGACGCCCAGCGGCAGAAGGGTACGGGCGCGTGAGCGCCGTGGACGGTTCGGAGGCGGGGTGCCGGTCGTCATGCTCCCAGTGTGCCTGTACCGGAGTGCGAGCGGCGTAAGGGGGTGATCATGGGGCCGCCGCGGGGGCGGTCAGGGGGCCTTGCGGCCCAGCACCTTGTTGGCCCGGCCGGTGATGCCCCAGCCGGTGACCCGCCACAGGGCCTCGACGAGGATGTCGCGGCTCATCTTGGAGTCGCCGATCTCCCGCTCCATGAAGGTGATCGGCACCTCGACGACGTGATAGCCGGCCTCGACGGCCCGCCGGGCGAGGTCGACCTGGAAGCAGTAGCCCTGCGAGGCGACCTGGTCGAGGCCGAGGCCGTCCAGGGTCTCGGTGCGGAAGGCGCGGTAACCGCCGGTGACGTCCCGCACCGAGAGGCCCAGCAGCATCCGGGAGTAGAGGCTGCCGCCGCGCGAGATCATCTCGCGGTGCCTGGGCCAGTTGACCACCCGGCCGCCCGGGACCCAGCGCGAGCCGAGGACCAGGTCGGCGCCCTTCAGCGCGGTGAGGAGCCGGGGCAGTTCCTCGGGCTGGTGCGAGCCGTCCGCGTCCATCTCGACCAGGACGCCGTAGCCGTGCTCGGAGCCCCAGCGGAAGCCGGCCAGATAGGCGGCGCCGAGCCCCTCCTTGCCCTTGCGGTGCAGGACGTGCAACTGACTGTCCGCGGCCGCGAGCTCGTCGGCGACCTTGCCGGTGCCGTCGGGGCTGTTGTCGTCGGCGACGAGGACGTCCGCTTCCGGGACGGCGGCGCGCACCCGGGCGACGATCAGCTTGATGTTCTCGGCCTCGTTGTAGGTCGGAATGATCACCAAGACTCTGCCGAGCGGGCCGAACTGCCTCTGACCGCCGTCGTTCACTACTGCCCCTTAAAGTCCGTACGCAGGTGCACACCATATCCAGCACGACGCGGCCGGACTCCGACGCGGTCACGGGGCGGCGTGTGACGCACGGACAGAAGCGTGGAACTCCGGGCAGAAGGGCACCACTGCGGATCGGGGCCCGGTGTCCTTCGGGCCGACCTGGGACCCGCTGGCTGCGGGTCGACCGAGAGCCGTTGTCTACTGAACCTCCGGGCCCCACCCGGGTCACACCTGCCGTCCGGACGAAACCTTCCCTCGCCCCCGAGGCGCGGGCGCTGAACCTGGCTGTCAGTGGTGGTGCGCCGGTGCGGCACACCGCCCCATGACCCAGCGGCGTTCGACGACTGCGTGGAGGTTTGACCGGTCGGACGTCCAGTGGTGGACCCGGCCGAACCTACCGGCCCGTGGGCGCTCCCTGTCAACAGTCGTTCGACCTGCTGTTTCTCCCCAAAATGCCAGGTCAGCGCCGAGGACTCGCAGGTCGTGGCAGAGTCTCCGCGCCATCGATCGGCGGTACGGAATGTCCTGACGTCACTCGTTCGGCCGCACGTAGACAGTTTGTCCGAAGACCACCGTCCGCAGGCAGACGGGAAGCTCCGCGCCCGGAGTGAGATCGGGCAGGCCAGGGGTGCCGGAGCGGGGGTCGGTGGACCAGCGCGCCACCCGGTCGTCCGGGGCCTGGACCAGCAGGTCTCCGGTGCGCCAGACGGCGTAGTCGGCCGGGGCGCCCGGGACGAGCACACCGCCGTCGTCCCGTCCCACGGCACGCCAGCCGCCCCGGGTGTGGGCGGTGAAACCGGCCCGTACGGAGACCCGGTGATCCGGTGTGCGGTGATGGGCGGCGGCCCGCACGGTTCCCCAGGGGTCCAGGGGCGTGACCGGGCTGTCCGAGCCGAAGGCGAGGGGCACGCCCGCGCGCAGCAGGGCCGCGTACGGGTTGAGGGTCGCGGCGCGCTCCGGGCCCAGGCGCCGGGCGTACATGCCGTCCGGGCCGCCCCAGGCCGCGTCGAAGGCGGGCTGGACGGAGGCGGTCAGGCCGAGCTCCGCGAAGGCGGCGACGGTCTCGGGGGTGAGCATCTCGGCGTGTTCCACCCGGTGCCTGGCGGCCCGGATCCGGGCGAGCCCGAGGGTCTCGGCAGCGGCCCTGACGCCGGCGACCACGGCGGAGACCGCCGCGTCGCCGATGGCGTGGAAGCCGGCCTGGAGCCCCGCCTCGGTGCACGCCGTGACATGTGCGGCGATCTGCGCGGCGTCGAGCCGGGCCGTGCCGGTGTGCGGGGCGTCGGCGTACGGCTCGTGCAGGAGGGTGGTGTGCGATCCCAGGGAGCCGTCGACGAAGAGGTCACCGGCCGCGCCGACGGCACCGAGTTCACGGATCCGGCGGGCGCCCTTCTCGTCCTCGACGGGCTCGGCCCAGTATCCGAAGACCCGGGGCCCCGGCCGCTCGGAGGCGAGCTTCAGCAGCCCGGTGAAGTCCTCCTCGTCGGAGATCTCGGGGCCCGCGCACTCGTGTACGGTCCCGATCCCGAGCGAGGCGGCGTGCTCCAGGGCGGCGCGCTGGGCCCGCGCCCGCTGCGCCGGGGTGACGGCGCCGTGGGCGGCCGCCCGCACCGCGTGGTGGGCGTCGCCGGTCAGGGGGGCGTCGGGGTGGTAGCCGGCCAGCCCGGTGACGCCGGGGACCAGGTCGAGGAGCGCCGTGGTCACGACGGCGGAGTGGACGTCCACTCGGGGCAGATAGAGGGCCCGGCCCCCGGCCGCCTCGTCGAGTTCACCGCGCGACGGGGGCCGCTGCTCGGGCCAGCGGGCGGCATCCCATCCATGGCCGAGGATCACCCCGGCTCCCGCGTCGCTGTTCGCGAACGCACGCACGAGCCCGAGGGCTTCGGCGAGCGTGCGCGCGCCGGAGAGGTCCAGCCCCGTGAGGGCGAGCCCGGTCGATGTGGTGTGGACGTGGGAGTCGGTGAAGGCCGGGGTGACCAGGGCCCCTTCCAGGTCGACCACCTCGTCGACGCCGCTCGCGAAGGCGTCGGCAGCCCCTTCGGAGCCCACCCAGGCGACATGCCCGCGTTCGACGACCATCGCGGTGGCGAACGGGTCGGCGGGGCTGTGGACGTCTCCACCGCGCAGCAGCACGGTGCGGTGTTCGCTCTGGGGGGCGGCGCTCTCGGTCATGGGACCAGTCTCGCGCCTGCCGGAACCGGTTCCTCCCCCGCCCCCTCCACAACGCCGGGGGCGCCCCTCAGACGCGCGGCGGACGCGCCTCGTAGGGCGTGGAGAGGACGACGGTCGTACGGGTGGAGACTCCGGCCAGCGTACGGATGCGGGTGAGCAGGTGCTCCAGCTCCAGGGGGCTGGAGACCCGCACCTTGAGGATGTAGTTCTCGTCGCCCGCGACGCTGTGGCACGCCTCCAGTTCCGGCACTCCGGCGAGCCGCTCGGCGATGTCGTCGGGCGCGCTCGGATCGAAGGGTTTCACCGAGATGAACGCGGTGAGGGGCAGGCCGACGGCCTCGGGGTCGACGACCGCGGCGTAGCCCCGGATCACCCCCCGCTGCTCCAGCCGGCGGACACGCTGATGAACGGCCGAGGTGGACAGGCCGGTGGCCTTGCCCAGGTCGGTGTAGCTCATCCGCCCGTCCTTGACGAGCAACTCCACAATCTGACGGTCCAGCTCCTCCATGCGGATCAACCTATGGCCCCGGGTCCCTCCAGGCACAGTCGTGGGAGCCCTGGAAGGGCATGTTCGAGGGGCATGTGATGAATGCCACAGGTTTACGCATCGGTAGCCGACGACCTCGCGGTTACGGCCGACTTCCCACGGGAAGTGCTTGCTGTGGCCGAGGCCGTGGCGCCTGGCCGGCCCACCCGAGGGGGGAAAGACCCATGCAGAGCCTGAAGCTCACCGGACGTACCGAACCGGATCCCGATGAGGACGCCTCGTACGCCGCTCCGGACGAGGACGCCGTTCCCGACGCGTACGACACCTTCGAGATGTACCGGGTGATCTGCCCGGACTGCGCCCAGCCGATCGCCCTGCTGGCGGACGAGGACGTACTTCCCGAGCACGCGCTGTGCCCCACGCCGTGGAACCCGTTCGTCCTCACCGTCTGCCCCGGTACGAACCGTGACGCCTCCCGGGCGCGTCCGGCCGACGAGTCGCTCGAGGCCCAGGAGCAGGAGACCGCGCTGCTGTTGACGCTCCCTCAGGGGCTCGACTGGCGGATGCAGCCGTTCTCGCACGCCGGCGGCCCGGGCTCGCGCCCCCTGCGGTACGTGCCGCAGACGCGGCGTCACGCCGCCTGACGGCTCCGCACCTCCGCGCGCACCACGACGGCCGGGCCGGCGTGGTGCGATCGGTCCACCGGCCGGCCGGTGGCCGCGACACCCGAGGAACGGGCGCGCGAATCGGCCGGGCAGTGACCCGTGACCCCGTAGCGGCGTTGGCTCTGTATGACCACGCTGCATCCAACGGCCGGCCCCGTCCGCCGCCGTCTCGCCGCACCGACGTCCGGAGAATCGGTTCCGCAGCCCGGGCCGCCGTCCAGGGAGCCGTCGGCCCAGTCCGCGCCGCACACCACCGACCCGCCCATCTACCGGGCCATGCTGCGTCATTGGGAGGGCACGGGCCGGACCCTGCCGGGCCGTCATGACCAGGAGTGGAACCGGATCATGACGACACCCGTGTGGTCGGACCGGCCCGTCCGGGTCAGCGCGTCTCGGGACCCGCGAGATGACGGGCGATGACCATGCGCTGGATCTGATTGGTGCCCTCGACGATCTGGAGCACCTTGGCCTCGCGCATCAGCCGCTCGACCGGGAAGTCGAGGGTGTAGCCGTAGCCCCCGAGGACCTGGACCGCGTCAGTGGTCACCCGCATGGCCGCGTCGGTGCAGAACAGCTTCGCCATCGCCGCCTGCCGCGAGAACGGCAGGCCCGCGTCGCGGAGCCGTGCCGCCTCCAGGTAGAGCGCCCGGCCGGCCTCGATCCGGGTGGCCATGTCGGCGAGCATGAAGCGCAGCCCCTGGAAGTCCGCGACGGGCCGGCCGAACTGGCGCCGGTCGGTGGCGTACCGGACCGCCTCGTCCAGGGCCGCCTGGGCGACACCGACGGCGCAGGCGGCGATTCCCAGCCGCCCCGAGTCGAGCGCGGACAGGGCGATGGCGAAGCCCTGCCCCTCGTCGCCGATGCGGCGGTCGCCGGAGATCCGTACGCCGTCGAAGTACAGCTGGGCGGTGGGCGAGCCCTTCATGCCCATCTTCTTCTCGGGCAGGGCGGCGTCGAGGCCCTCGGCGTCGCCGGGCACGAGGAAGGCGGTGATCCCGCGGGGGCCGTCCTCCCCGGTGCGGGCCAGCACGGTGTAGAAGTCGGCGATGCCACCGTGCGTGATCCAGGCCTTGGTGCCCGTGATCACCCAGTCCTCACCGTCCCGCACGGCCTTGGTGCGGAGCGAGGCCGCGTCGGAGCCCGAGGCCGGCTCGGAGAGGCAGTAGGCGCCGAGCAGGCCGCCCGCGAGCATGTCGGGGAGGTGGGCGGCCTGTTGCGCCTCGGTGCCGTACCCGGCGAGCGCGTGGCAGGCCAGCGAGTGGACGCTGACGCCGAGGCCGACGGTGAGCCGGGCGGCCGCCAGCTCTTCGAGGACCTGGAGATAGACCTCGTACGGCTGGTCCCCACCGCCGTGCGCGGAGTCGTACGGAAGGCCGAGCAGGCCGGCTTCGGAGAGCAGCGTGAAGACCGGGCGCGGGAAGTAGCCCGCTTCCTCCTCCTCGGCCGCCCGGGGAGCGATCTCCTTCGACACGATGTCGCGTACGAGCTCGACGAGCTGCCGGGACTCCTCGGTGGGCAGACGGCGTTCCACCGGCTGCTGGGCACGGTCGGACATGACGGCGCTCTCCTCCCTGTCGGGCGTGACGACGGTCGCGCGCGGGGTGTGCGCTGCACCGTCGGGTGGTCCCGGGCGATGCCCGGAAATCTACGGCTCCCCAGCCGATCCTGCCTTCCCGGATCACGGGAGGTGCTGGCCAGCGGCTGTGGCGCGTCGAGTATGCCCGATCGGAGCGCACGCGTCACCGGGTAGCGGGAGCCGCGATCAGGGAAATTGGTCCGAACCATTGACCCAACTGGTCTAGTCCTTCTACGGTCTCCCCCAATGCCTTATCGCGTCCATGCCAATTCCGGGTGGACGGGGCAGGCACCCCCCACACTCCCAAGCCCTCCCCCACGAGGAGCCACAATGACCGGACTTCACCGTCCCCGCGCCCGTCTCCGGGCGCTCGCCGCCACCATCTGTACCGCCGCGCTCGGCGCCGCTCTGCTCGGCGTCGCCGGTACGTCGTCCGCGGGTGCCGCCCCGGCCGCCTCCGACGCCTCCGCACCGGCAGCCGCCCATGCCGCACCCACCGCGGCCGGCGGCAAGGTGGTCGGATACTTCACCAACTGGGGTGTCTACGACCGCAATTACCACGTCAAGAACATCGAGACGTCGGGCTCGGCCGACAAGCTCACGCACATCAACTACGCCTTCGGCAACGTCCAGGGCGGCAAGTGCACCATCGGCGACAGCTACGCCGACTACGAGAAGGCCTACACCGCCGACCAGTCGGTCGACGGCGTCGCGGACACCTGGGACCAGGAACTGCGCGGCAACTTCAACCAGTTGCGCAAGCTGAAGAAGCTCCACCCCGACCTGAAGGTCATCTGGTCCTTCGGCGGCTGGAGCTGGTCCGGCGGCTTCGGTGAGGCCGCGAAGAACCCGGCCGCCTTCGCCGATTCCTGCTACGACCTGGTCGAGGATCCGCGTTGGGCCGATGTCTTCGACGGCATCGACATCGACTGGGAGTACCCGAACGCCTGCGGGCTGACCTGCGACACCAGTGGCCGTGACGCGTACGGCGAGCTCCTGTCGGCGCTGCGGTCGAAGTTCGGCGGCGACAACCTGATCACCTCGGCGATCACCGCGGACGGGTCCGACGGCGGCAAGATCGACGCGGTGGACTACGCGGGTGCGGCGAAGTACCTGGACTGGTACAACCCGATGACGTACGACTTCTTCGGCGCGTTCGCGGCGCAGGGGCCGACGGCTCCGCACTCACCGCTGACCTCCTACCCGGGCATCCCGACGGAGGGCTTCAACAGCGACGCGGCGATCTCCAAGCTCAAGGGCCTGGGCATCCCAGCGGAGAAGCTCCTGCTGGGCATCGGCTTCTACGGCCGCGGCTGGACCGGTGTCACCCAGGAGGAGCCGGGCGGTACGGCGACCGGGGCGGCCCCGGGGACGTACGAGGCGGGCATCGAGGACTACAAGGTCCTGAAGAACAGCTGCCCGGCGACGAAGACGGTCGCGGGCACGGCGTACGCCCTCTGCGGCAGCAACTGGTGGAGCTACGACACCCCGGCCACCATCGCCACGAAGATGGACTACAAGAACGAGCAGGGCCTGGGAGGCACCTTCTTCTGGGAGCTCAGCGGCGACACGTCGGACGGTGAGCTGATCCGGGCCATCAACTAGCCCCGACGGGGTACACGACCCGCAGGGCGGGTCAGGGGTGGGGTGCCGGGCGGGCGCCCCACCCCACCCGTCGTCCGTGGGTCACATCAGTCCGGCCTGGGTGACGAACATGGCGAGGACGACGACGAGCGTCCACCCCAGGACGTGCTCCAGGACCTTCGGCCCGTCCTTGGGCCCTCCGGTGCGGGCGCGGGCGCGGCGGTTCTCGGCTGTGGTCGCGGTCATGGCATCTCGCTCGGTCGGTCGGCAGTGGTCGTCCCCCGTGACCCGACCACAGTGCCAGCGGAGGCGGGCGGGGCGGTAGAGACCCGGGTCACAGCGGACGGGCTGCCGGGAGCCGGACAGCCCGCCCCTCCCCCGCTGCCGCACGGGAGCAGCCGGACCGCGGCGGTCCGGAGTGTGGGGGACACCACATGCCACAGCCCGGCCCCGCCCCGGCCCCGCTCCGGTCAGGAGCGGAGCTTCCTCAGCTCCGCGGCGAGTGAGCTGATGGCCGCCGGGTTGCGCGGGCTCTCGACGAGGTCCACGTAGTCGAGGACGACGATCCGGTCGTTCTTTACGGCGGAGACGTTCGCGAGCGGCTTGTAGGACTTCAGGAACGCCCGCTTCCGCTCAGCGGTGGTGTCCCCGTAGTTGTTGATCACGATGACCTCGGGGTCGCGGGCGATGACGGTCTCCCAGCCCACCGTGGTCCAGCTGTCCTCCAGGTCCTTCATGATGTGGTCGCCGCCGGCCTTGGTGATGATGTCGTGGGGACCGGCGAAGGCACCGGAGGTCAGGGGCTTGTCCTGGCCGTCGTCGTAGAGGAAGACCCGCGGCCGGTCGGCGCCCTCCGGGGCCTTGGCCTGCGCCTCCGCCACCTGCTTCCGGAACGAGGCGATGAGCGTGTCGGCCCGGTCCTCGACGTCGAAGATCCGGCCGAGATTCCGCAGGTCCGTGTAGAGCGCGTCGAGCGGTGCCATCACCCCGCGGGCCTTGCCCTGTCCGTTGCGGCACGACTCGCTGAGCAGATACGAGTCGACGCCCACCCGGTCCAGCGCGGCAGGGGTGAAGTCCTCGCCCTCGCTGAAGCCGTAGTTCCAGCCCGCGAAGACGAGATCGGCGCCGGCGTCCAGGACGAGCTCCTTGTTGATCTGCTCCTTCGACAGCCACTTCGCCTTCCGGTAACCGTCCTTCCAGGGGACGGAGGTCAGGTCCCCCTTGTCGTCGGGCATCACGTATCCGGCCATGTGGTCCTCGAGCCCGAGCGAGAACATGATCTCGGTGATGCCGACATCGTTGGTGACCACGCGCTGCGGCGCCTTGTCGTACGTCTTCTTCTCGCCGCAGTTCTCGACGGTCACCGGGTAGTGGCCGTCGGCCGCCCGGGCGCCGGCCTCCTCGCCTCCCCCCGAGGTGACGTCCGCCCCGCAGCCGGCGAGGGCGAGGGAGGCGGCGAGGACGAGCGCGGCAGGGCGTACGAGGTCACGCATGGCGGTGGGAACTCCTTGGGACGAGGACGAGAACGGAGAGGGAAGGGGACGGGGAGTCACGCGGCGGGGAGGCGGTCGAAGAGCAGCTGGACCGCGCCGGACTCGGGGTGCGGCACGCGGTGCGCGCGTACACCGAAGACCTCGGCCAGCAGATCGGGCGTGAGGACGTCGTGGGGCGCGCCGGAGGCGACGATCCGCCCGCCGTCGATGACATGGAGGAGGTCGCAGTGGAGTGCGGCGAGGTTGAGGTCGTGCAGGGCGGTGAGCACGGTCAGCCCACTGCCGCGCACCAGCGCGAGGACCTCCAACTGCTGGGCGATGTCAAGGTGGTTGGTGGGTTCGTCCAGCACCAGGACCTGCGGCTGCTGGGCGAACGCGCGGGCGATGAGGACCCGCTGCTTCTCCCCGCCGGAGAGGGTGAGGAAGCCGCGGTCGGCCAGATGGCCCGCGCCGACGTCCTCCAGCGCGGCCTCGCAGATCCGGCGGTCCTCGTCGGTGGCACGGGCCACCGCGCCCTGGTGCGGCTGGCGGCCCATGGCCACGATCTCGGCGACGGTGAAGTCGAACTCCGCGACCACCTCCTGGGGAAGGGCCGCCAGCCTGCGCGCGCTCTCACGGGCCGTCATGGTCCGCAGGTCGTCGCCGTCGATCCGGACCGAGCCGGCCGAGGGACGAAGCGCGCGGTAGACGCACCGCAACAGGGTCGACTTTCCACTGCCGTTGGGCCCGACGAGGCCGACGAGCTGCCCGCTGCCCGCTCGCAGCGTGACGTCCTCGACCAGGCGCGCACCGGCGGTCTCGACGGTGAGTTGGTCGATTTCGACCTGCATCAGACGCCTCCGAAGGTGTAGGTGCGGCGGCGCATGAGCAGGACGAAGCACGGCACACCGATGGCGGCGGTCAGCACGCCCACCGGGAGTTCGGCGGGCGCGAGCACCACCCGCGACAGGATGTCCACCCAGATCAGCAGGACGGCACCGGCGAGGGGCGCGACGGCCAGCAGGCGGCGGTGGTCCGCGCCGACCAGCATCCGTGCGGCGTGCGGGACCATCAGGCCCACGAAGCCGATCGCCCCGCTGACCGCGACGACCGCCCCGGTGACGGCGGCGGAGACGAGGAAGAGCTCCTTGCGCAGGCGTCCGGCGTCCACCCCCAGCGCGGCGGCGGTCTCGTCGCCCATGGCAAGGGTGTTCAGGCGCCGTGCCGACCAGCCGAGGTGGGCGAGGCCGCCGAGCACGGCACCGGCGGCGATCGGCACGGATGACCAGTTGGCGCCGCCCAGGCTGCCGAGCAGCCACATCATCGCGGACCGTGCCGCCTCGCCCCGCTCGGCTGCGAACACCATGAAGGTGGTCACGGCCGAGAAGCCGTAGTACATCGCGGTGCCGGTCAGCACGAGCCGGAGCGGTGTCAGGCCCCGGGCGGTCCGGGCGATCGTGTACACCAGCACCATGGCGAGGAGCGCGGAGAGGAAGGCCGCCGTGGACAGCGCCCAGACGCCGAGCGCCCCGAAGGCCCCGAAGATGAGCACGGCGTTGGCGCCGACGGCCGCACCCGAGGAGATGCCGAGGACGAACGGGTCGGCGAGCGCGTTGCGCACCATGGCCTGCACGGCGACACCGACGGCCGACAGGCCGGCCCCGACGACCGCGGCGAGCACGGAGCGCGGGAAGCGGAGCTCCCAGACGATGGTGTACGAGGAGACCTCGTCCGGGGCGATGGTCCCACCGGTCAGCCCCGCCCACAGGTGGTGCAGCGCCTCACCCCATGTGAGCCCGGACGCCCCGATCCCCGCCCCGCAGGCGAGGGACACCGGGAGCGCGACGCACAGGCCGGTCACGAGGAGGGGCAGAGGGACGCGCTTGGGCGGTATTCGGTCGGGGGGCGTGGCCACAGGCGGACAACTTTCGCCTCGGGCCGTGCCTACGTCATCCAAGGAGCGGCTCGGGACGCCAGGCGCCGTTCGCAGCGCCTCTCGCAGTCCACGGCGATCAACAGGAGCTTCGCCACCGCGGGTGATCGGGCTTACGGAACCGTGTGCCGGGTTCCGCCTACCGTTGCGGGTCAGCGCCGGATTTCGACCGGACTTCCCCCACGAGGCGTCTGCAGCCTAGCGCGTGCTCCGGGGCTCCCCGTCAGGGGGAAGCTCCGACAGGCGCAGCGCATGTTTCCGGCCACCACGGGCCGCCCATGGCACTCGATTAAGTCAGTCGATTGACTTAAACGGAGGGAGCGATGTCTAGTTGCCCGGGAAGGCGTACCCAGGAAGGCAGTTGAGGACATGGCGAACAGAACCGAGCCTCGCACCGGCCGCGGGGCCGGCACACGCGAGGCCATCATGGCGGCGGCCGAGCGCCTCTACGCCGAGCACGGCCTGTCGAACGTCTCCAACCGGCAGATCGGCGAAGCGGCGGGCCAGGGCAACAACACCGCCGTCAGCTACCACTTCGGCAGCAGGGCGACGCTCGTACGGGCCATCATGAGCAGGCACGGCGCCGAGGTCGACGTGATCCGCACGCGGTACGTGGAGGCCGCGGGCGACAGCACCGACCTGCGGGACTGGGTGCGCTGCTTCATGCGCCCGGTGACCGAACACAACGCCGCGCTCGGCGTCCCGTCCTGGCACGCCCGTTTCGCCGTGCAGGTCATGACCGATCCCCTCATGCGGGTGCTGGTGGCGGACGAGTCCCTCACCCGCGACAGCCTGCGCCGCACGCTCCAGGGTCTGGGCCGTTGCCTGCACGGCATCGTTCCCCCCGAGGCCCGCAAGGCGCGTGCCGACATGGCCCGTCACTTGATCGTCCACACCTGCGCGGAGCGCGAGTACGCCCTGGCCGAGGACCCGGCCGGGGCCGGCCCGTCCTGGGAGCGCACCGCCGACGCGCTGGAGGACGCGCTGGTGGGACTGCTCGCCGCGCCCACCACCCGCCGCTGAAAGACCGCCCGGAACCGACCCATCCCGGAAGGGGACACCATGAAGATCACTGTGGACGAGGAGAAGTGCTGCGGTGCCGGCCAGTGCGTACTGATCGCGCCGGAGGTGTTCGACCAGCGTGACGAGGACGGCATCGTCGTCCTTCTCGACGCCGCGCCCCCGGCGGACCGGCACGAGGGGGTCCGTGAGTCCGCCGACCTCTGCCCCGCCGCCGCCATCCACCTCCACGAGGACGTGTGAGCACGCCGTCGGGGGTGCTCGTCGTCGGGGCGGGCGCCGCGGGCCTGGCCGTCGTGGAGGGCCTGCGCCGCAAGGGCTACCGCGGGCGGATCACGCTGCTCGGCGAGGAGGCCGGCGTACCGTACGACCGGCCGCCCCTGTCCAAGCAGGTGCTCGCCGGGACGTGGGAGGCCGAGCGCACACACCTCCGTAGGCGTGACGTACTCGACGCCCTGGACGCCGAGTTCCTCCTCGGCGAGCGTGCGTCGGCCCTCGACGCCGCCACCCGTACCGTGCGTACGGCGGGTGGGGCGGAGCTGAATGCGGATGCCGTCGTGGTGGCCACCGGACTGCGCGCTCGCCGGCTGCCGGGACTGTCCGGGCCGGCTGGTGTGCACGTGCTGCGGACCCTCGACGACGCCACGCGGCTGCGCGGGGAACTGCTGGAGGCCAGGAGGGTCGTGGTCGTCGGGGACGGGGTACTCGGCGCGGAGATCGCCGCCACGGCCCGGCTCATGGGCCCCGAGGTGACGCTCACCGGTCCGCAAGCCGCGCCGATGCGGGCGCAGTTGGGCCATGAGGCCGCCGGACTGCTCGCCGCGCTGCACACCGGGCACGGGGTGCGCCTGCGCCCGGGCACGCTGGTGGACGGACTGGAGACGGCCGACGGACGTGTCACCGGTGTCCGCCTGGCCGGCGGGGAGACCGTCCCCGCCGACCTCGTCGTCTCCGCGGTCGGCAGCACTCCCGCCACGGACTGGCTGGCCGGCAGCGGGCTGGACCTGGAGGACGGCGTGGTCTGCGACTCCCGGTGCCGCGCCGCCGACGGTGTCCATGCCGCCGGGGACGTGGCCCGCTTCCACCACGAGGCGCTCGGCCGGTCCCTGCGGCTGGAGAACCGCACGAGCGCCACCGAGCAGGCGACGCTGGTCGCGGCGAACATCCTGGGCGAGGACCGCCCCTACCTCCCGGTCCCCTACTTCTGGACCGACCAGCTCGGCGTGAAGATCCAGGTGTACGGGCTGCCCACGGCCACCGCCACGATGCACGTCGTCGAGGGCGACCCGGCACGGGGCCGGTTCGTCGCCCGGTACGACGACGAGGGCCGCCCCGTCGCCGTACTCGGCTGGAACATGCCCAAGCAGGCCCGCCTGCACCGACAGCACCTCCTCGACCGGTACGCCCCCGCGCCCCGGCCCGAATCCGCTGCCGCCCCGCGGTGACCGGAAGCCCCCCACCACCGGAGAAGCCCATGACCAGCACGCCCGCCACCCACCGAGCCGACACCCTCGGCATCCCCGACTTCCCTCCGCCGCGCTCCGCGGAATGCCCCTTCGCGCCCTCCCCCGGGATGCGGGCGCTGTCCGGGTACGGGCCGCTCACCCGGGTCCGCTCCTGGGGCGACAGCACCCCCTGGGCCGTCACCGGGCACGCCGAACAGAAGGCGCTGCTTTCCGACCCGCGCCTGAGCGTGGAATTCACGCGGCCGGGCTTCCCCAGCCCCGTGGACCCTTCGCACGCCCATGCCGGCAGCACCGACCTGAGCTTCGTCGGCATGGACGACCCTGAGCACGCCAGGCTGCGCCGCATGGTCAGCGGTGCCTTCACCATCAAGCGGGTCGAGGCGATGCGCCCCCGCGTCCAGGAGATGGCCGACGACTTCATCGACGCCATGCTCCGGGGCCCCGGCCGGGCCGACCTCGTCCAGGATCTCGCCCTGCCCATCCCCTCCCTGGTCATCTCCGAGATGCTCGGCGTCCCCTACGAGGACCACGGGTTCTTCCAGAGCAACAGCAAGATCATCGTGTCCGCCGTGGCCTCCCCGCAGGAACGTGGGACGGCCCACGGGAACCTGGCCGGTTACCTCGACGAGCTCGTCGGCCGCAAGCTCACCGAGCCCGGCGACGATCTGCTCTCCAGCCTCTGCGCACAGATCCGGAGCGGCGAACTCACGCGCCGTGAGGCCGCGACGATGGGCGTGCTCCTCCTCCTCGGCGGGCACGAGACCACCGCGAACATGATCAGCCTGGGCACGCTGCTGCTCCTGCAGCACCCGGAGCAACTCGCCCTGATCCGCGACACGGAGGACCCCGCCGTCGTCCGTACCGCCGTCGAGGAACTCCTGCGCTACCTCTCCATCGTCCACCTCGGCCGTCGCCGCACCGCCCTGGAGGACATCGAGATCGCCGGTCGTACCATCCGCGCCGGCGAAGGCGTCATCCTCCTCGGCGAACTCGCCAACCGCGACCCCGAGGTCTTCCCCGACCCCGACCGCCTCGACCTCACCCGCAACGCCCGTCACCACCAGGCCTTCGGGGCCGGCAGCCATCACTGCGTCGGCCAGCCCCTGGCCCGCATGGAGCTCCAGGTCATCTATCCCGCCCTCTTCCGCCGCATCCCCACCCTCCGCACCGTCGACGACCTCGACTCCATTCCCTTCAAGTACGACGCCGTCATCTACGGTCTGCACGCCCTGCCCGTCACCTGGTGACCACCCCGGCCGAAGGCGGGTGAGCCGCAGAAACCGGCAGAAGACCGGATTCTGGGCAACAGACGCAAGGTAAAGGCGGGATATCGCCTCGCAGTCACGATTCCTCCTGGGGGCGGCTGGGCATACCCTCTGACAGCCGCCCCGCGGGGGCCGTCCGACTGGGGGAATCCCGTGAACCGACCGAGCGCACACCCCCGTTCCGCTCCCGTCGCGCTGGCCGTCCTCGGAAACGTGGAGCGGCCGGCCACGCTGACCGTGGGCGATCTGCGGAACGGATGGGAGCAGCACCAGGCCGAGGTGGTCTTCGACTGCGCCACGAGCGGTCCGCAGCAACATCGTTTCGAGGGGCCGCTGTTGCGCGAGGTGATCCTCGACGCGCAGCCGCTGTTCGACGCCCGGCGGCGCAAGGACCGCTCCCGCTTCGTACTCGCGGTGTCCGGTGGGGACGGGCACCGCACCGTGCTGGCCTGGGCGGAGATCGACGCCGACTTCGGCGACGCCCCCGTCCTGCTGGCCACCCGGCTGGACGGCCGGGACCTGGACACGGCCGGAAGTCAGCTGGTGGTCCCCCTGGACCGGTGCGGTGCGCGCTACGTCAGCGCCATCACCCGTGTGTGGGTCGGCGAGTGGCCGGTGCCGGCGTAGACCGTGCCGCCGGGCACCGGCGCTCCGTACCCCCGCCGTCGTCAGTACCGGGCGCTCAGTAGCGCGGTGCGAGGTGCCCGAGTGCGGCCTCGGCGTCCGCGGCGGCCTCGGCCGGGGTCTCCGCGCAGGTCATGACGTGCCCGAGGCGCTGATGGCTGTCGGTGGGCCAGGTGGTCGTCCGGCCGGGCTCGGCCTTGAGACGGTGTGCGACGACCGTCGGGAACCGGTCCAGGACCGAGGGGTCGGGGACGTCACGCACCGTGCCGTCCCGGCCGGCGAGGAAGCGGATGGCGGCTCCCTTGCGGTGCGCGGGTTCGAGGTCGGGGCGCTCGCCGCTGTGCGCACGGAGGGACTGCTCCAGGAGCGGTATGCCCAGGGCGTGTTCCACCAGGTCGGGGATGAAGTCTCCACCGGTGCGGGCGTTGATCTCGATGAGGACGGGCCCACGCGCGGTCAGTTTGGCCTCCACATGGGCGGGGCCGAAGTCGAAGCCGATCGCCGCGAGGGCGGAGACCGCGAGCCGCGCGGCGTCCTCGGCCCGGCTCCCCAGCAGGGAGGGGAAGGTGTGGCCGAACTCCACGAAGTGCGGGGTGGGGCCGAGGAGCTTGTCGGTGACGCCCAGCACCCGGGTCTCCCCGTCGTACGTGAAGGTCTCCACGCTGACCTCGGGGCCGAACAGGCACTCCTCGAGCAGCGCGCCCGGGACGCGGGCCTGCCCCTTGGAGTTGACCGCACGGGAGGCGATCCCGGTCACCGCGTCCAGCGCCTCCTGGCGTGTGAGGCAGAGGACGACACCGATGCTGGCGGACTCGTCCGTGGGCTTGACGACACAGGGCAGCCCGGTGTCGGCGAGTGCGGCGTCGACCTCCCACTCGGTGCACACGAAGTGGAACCGAGGCGCGGGGACCCCGGCCTCGGCGCACCGCTGCCGGGTACGCAGCTTGTCGCGGGCGTCGCGGGCCGCGGCCGGGTCCAGGCCGGGCAGCCCAAGCCTGCGTGCGGCCTCGGTGGCCACGGGGACGAAGTACTCCATGACGGTCATGACGCCGGAGACCGGAAGGCGGTGGGCACGCAGCTGCTTCTCCACCGCGTCGGCGTCCTGGGTGTCGCAGAGGACGATGTCGTCGGCGAGTTCGCGTATCGCGGCGGCGGTCGCGGGGTCGGTCTCGTAGCGCTCGAACCCGCTCGCGAGGAAGAGCGGGCTCAGGCCGAGGCCGCGGGCGAGCCGGAGCGCCTGCACCCCGGTGCCGGTCATGTTGGACTCGACGAACGCGAGCACCTTCGGGGGACGTTCGGCCAGGGTCATCGTGTGGCGTCCTTCCGGCCCGTGACGGGGCTGTTGGAGGGGATCCAGTAGCTGGCGGCGCGGGGGTCGGGGCGCCGGGCCATCGGGTCCTTGACCAGGCGGGCGATCAGTCCGGCCGGGACGACCACCAGGAGGAACAGGAGCGAGAGGAAGGGGTGACGCATCTGCGGTCGGTCCTTTCGGGAGCGGCGGGCACGGCACGTACGGTCGCGCCCGCCGGGGAGGGTGACACCGGGGCGGGCCGGGTCAGTCCAGGGGGATGGCTTCGCGCCAGTCGTCCTCCTCCTCCCATGCGGGCTGGTCCTTCTTCTCCAGGACGAAGCGGCCGAGGGCCAGGACGTCGATGCCGGTGCGCATGAAGCAGGTCCAGGCGTCCTCGGGGGTGTGCACGATGGGCTCGCCCCGTACGTTGAAGGACGTGTTGACCAGGACCGGGCAGCCGGTCCGTTCCTTGAACGCGGTGAGCAGCCGGTGGTACGCGGGTGAGGCGCCGGCCTCGACGGTCTGCACCCGGGCCGAGTGGTCCACGTGGGTGACGGCCGGGATGGTGGAGCGCTGGACCTGCAGCAGGTCCAGACCCTGCGGACGCCCGCCCGCGTCGCCCTCGCCGGCCGGGGCGGGCTCGATCCGGCGGGACTGCGCCACGGAGGCGACGATCAGCATGTACGGGCTGTCCTGGTCGAGCTCGAACCAGTCCTTGGCGTCCTCGCGCAGCACCGAAGGGGCGAACGGCCGGAACGACTCGCGGAACTTGATCTTGAGGTTCATGGCCGACTGCATCGCGGGGTCTCGGGGGTCGCCCAGGATGGAACGGGCCCCCAGCGCACGGGGCCCGAACTCCATCCGCCCCTGGAACCAGCCGACCACAGCGCTCTCGGCGAGCCGTCCGGCCACGGTGGTGGCCAGCTCCTCGTCGGAACCGGCCTCGGTCCAGACGGCGCCCGCGCCTTCGAGGAACGTCCGGATCTCGTCATCGGTGAAGGACGGACCGAGCAGCGAGCCCGACATGGCGTCGCGGCCGGTGCCCGTGTGGGTGCGGGTCGCGCCGCGTTCCAGGGCGACGGCGATCGCACTGCCCAGGGCGCCGCCCGCGTCGCCGGCCGCGGGCTGCACCCACACCTCGTCGAAGATGCCCTCCTCGATGACCTTCCCGTTGGCGACGCAGTTCAGCGCCACCCCGCCGGCCAGGCAGAGCTTGTTCTCGCCGGTGCGCTCGCGAGCGGTACGGGCCAGGAGGAGCATCACCTCTTCGGTGACCGCCTGCACGGAGGCGGCGAGGTCGAACTCGCGCTCGGTGAGCGGGGATTCCGGAGTGCGACGAGGACCGCCGAAGAGCTTTTCAAAGGCCCGGCCGGTCATGACCTGGCCCGCCAGGTACTCGAAGTACCGCATGTCGAGGCGGAACGAGCCGTCGTCCTTGACGTCGATCAGGGTGGAGCGGATCAGGTCGGCGTAGCGGGGGGTGCCGTACGGGGCGAGGCCCATCAGCTTGTACTCACCGGAGTCGACCTTGAAGCCGCAGAAATAGGTGAAGGCCGAGTAGAGCAGGCCGAGCGAGTGCGGGAAGCGCAGTTCCTGGAGCGGTTCCAGGGCGTCCCCACGGCCGTGCCAGAGGGTGGTGGTGGCCCACTCCCCGACCCCGTCGACGCAGAGCACCGCCGCGGACTCGTACGGGCTGGGGAAGAAGGCCGAGGCCGCGTGTGACTCGTGGTGCCGGCGCGGGTGGATCTCCGGCACCCGGCCGAGCCCGAGGTCCGCCAGCTCTCGGCGGAGGGTCGTCGTGACGTCCCGCTTCCAGGTCAGCCACTGCGGCAGCGACTCCCGGAAGGAGGCGTGCCCTCGCGGGGCCGCACCGAGATAGGTGGCGAGAACGCGGCGGAACTTCAGGGCCGGGTCCTCGTAATAGGCGACCGCCGAGACGTCGTCCAGGGTGACACCCGCCTGTTCGAGGCAGGACCGGACGGAAAGGGAGGGGAAGCCGGGGTCGTGGCGCTTACGGCTGAATCGTTCCTCCTGCGCCGCGGCGACGGGGACCCCGTCGGCGACGAGTGCGGCTGAGCTGTCGTGATAGTAGGCCGAGAGGCCCAGCACCAGGTCCGACATGGTAAATCGGTTCCTCTCTGTCCTGCGGCGCCGCGGAACAGCGGAGCCGCTGTCCTGCGTACGCGCGGATACGGGCTTCGGTGAAGCGGGTCAGCGTGGCCTGTGGGTCATGCGGGCGCGGCGGTCGGCCAGCCAGGCGGGGAAGGAGCGGGGCGGGTTGAGCGAGCGGTACCCCTCGCGGATGCGCCGCCAGGCGTCGGCCCGGTGCGGGCCGTGGGAAGGCAGTGCGGACAGATGGCTGTCGATCGCGTCGGCCGCCCAGGCCGAGTGGCCGGTGGCCACGTTGTCGATGGTGTTGTGGATGTCCACGAACCGGGTGCTGAAGCCGTGCTTGCGCAGGCCCAGCCTGGCCCTGCGGTAGGTCCCGCCGACACCGGAGAGCTCCATGGCCAGGTTGAGGCCGAGGATCTCGGGTTCGAAGGTGACCGGGAACCGGCCGATGGAGAGCCAGTGCACGGGCAGTTCGAAGGAGCTGTCCTCGAAGCCGGACCAGCGGGCGAAGTCCTCCGTGCCGGTGGGCGGCAGCTCCACCCCCATGCCGGCCACCAGCTCCCGGTAGATCAGCGGGTGGTTGAGGGAGGTCTGTCCGTTGCCGAGCTCGTCCCAGTACGTCTCGAAGAGGGAGAAGCCGACCTGGGAGGAGGCCAGCCGGTAGTCGGTGAACCCCTGCAGCCAGCCCCCGTCGATCATGGTGAGCGGGGCGAGCTGGACCGTGGACTCGATCAGCTGCTCGCGGGTGGGCAGCCCGGGCTCCTCGGACTCCTGGCTCCGGGTGAACTCCGCCGCGTGGCGGTCGTGCTGAGCGCCCAGCCAGGGACGCAGCCCTTCGGCCGGCCACGCCCCCGGGAGCGGCAGCCCGCTCCGGTCGATCCGGTGCCGGGCCCGCCCGAGCCAGCCGTGGACGTAGGCCAGCGCCCACTCCCGCACGGCGGGGGTCTGCGCTCGCCGCTGCAGCAGGACGTACGCCTCACGCAGGTCGGCGGGCGGGCGGTCCCCCGCCGGGCCCACCGCCCCCTTCCCCGGCACCGGGAACCCGAGGCCGCCGGTCTCCGGACGGCCGGTCTCCGGACGGCCGGGGGTGTCGGTGGCCGTACGGGTGGGGGCCGGGGCGGAGCCGGGTCCTTCCGGCGCCTCCGCCGTGTCCGCCGCACGCTCCGGCAGTCCGGCGATCCACTGGCGCAGCACCGCCAGGTCGTGCTCGGCGAACACCCGGAACATCGCCCCGCGTTCGCCGACCAGGCCGGTGACCAGAGGACTCCGGTCCGGCCGCCCCGGGCGCACGAGACGGCTCGCCGCCAGCGCACCGAGCAACGGCATCGGGTCCGTACGGGCGTCCTCCAGCCAGTCGGCCAGTGAGCGCCCGGCCAGCTGGAAGGACTGGTGGTACACGGCTCCTTCCCGGGCGCGCAGCCGGATCACCTCGGCGGCCTGCCAGGCGGGGTCGGCCATGGCCCCGGCGGTCTGCCGGACCTCCTCGGACCAGGCACGCAGCCGGGCGTACGCCCAGCGGAAGCCCGCCCGTACCCGTCCGGCGGTCGCCTCTGCGCCCGCGCCGGCCCCGGCGAGCGCCGCCACGGCCGACTCCGCGCCGGACAGTCCGCCTGCCGGATCCAGTGCACGCTCCGCCCCGGGGTCCAACGCCGCCCAGTCGGCGGCCTGTTCCCCGGCCACGGCCCGCACCAGTGCGAGCGGTGGCAGCAGCCCCGCCTCGCGCAGGCACAGGTCCGCACCGAGCGTCTCCGCGCGGAAGTCCTCCGGCAGCCGCCCCATCAGCAGCAGCACCGAGGGCAGCGCGAAGGCGGAGTCCCCGATCCGCCGGTCCAGCGCGGTCCTGGCCGGCGGCTGGGCGTACTCGGCGGCGTCCTGGGCCCGGAGCAGCGCGGCGAAGGCGTCGCCCCGCGAGCGGTGCGGGCGGCCCACGCCGACGTCCGAGGCGTACAGGGAGAGCGCGGCGAGCGCGGCCGGCTCGTCCGCCGTGGCCATGCTGGTGGCACCCGCGAGCCATGCCCCGGACATCAGGGCGAGCGGCGCGCACTGCAGCAGCGTCCGGTCGGTGAGGCGCCGCAGGGTGCCGGGGTCGGGGGCTCCGCCGGCCAGCTCCGTGAAGCGGTCGCGTTCGGCGTCCGCCCAGGCGCGTACCTGCGCGCGCAGCGACTCCAGGGAATCCGGACCCGTCTCCGTCCCCGGAAGGCCTGTGGTTCCCGCGCGGAGATCTGTGACCGGCACGGTGTCGGCCACGGAGCACTCGGGGTCGCACGCCAGCGGGTAGAGCTCGCGGGCGCTGTGCCCGGGCGGCGGATTCGCCTGTGCGTGTGAGGTGTTCTCTCTCATGGGTGGCGTGTCGCCCATCAGAACATGGGGTAGATGGAGGCACTGTTGTCCGGCTTCTTCCGCCTGAGCCGCAGTGCTTCGAGGATCTTCCGGATGATGCGCATGTGTGTCCCCTTCGGGTGACGATTCGTGGGTGGCGGGCGGTTCAGTGCAGATCCAGCGCACCGGCCAGCAGGCCGGCGACGGTGTCGTGTCCTGAGTCGGTGAAGTGGATCCGGTCGACGAAGGCCCACTCGTCGGCGGCGAGCGCCTCGTCGAGCAGTGGATTGAGGTCGAGGAAGTCCACACCGATGCGGGCGCAGCCCTCACGGAGCATCGCCGCGTAGCGGCGTCCGGCCTCGATGGTGCAGATGTCCCCGTACGCCTGGCTGAAGTTGGCGAGCGTGTCGAGTTCGTCGAAGAGCAGCTGCTCCTGCGGTGCGGGGCGCTCCCGCACCCAGGGGGCGAGCGGCTGGAGCACATAGGTGAGTTTCACGCCGTTCCCGCCGGCCAGGAGGCGCCAGTTGTCGAGGTGGCGGACGGTCAGGTCGACGGCGTGGGCGAGTTGTTCGTCGAGTCCGGGAACGGTTCCGTCCCGGAGTTCGGGGGAAGGCGCCGGGGCGCGGCGGGAGAGCAGCCGGCGCCCCGCTCCGGCCCTCCGCTGCCGCTCCCGCGCCGCGTCGACCTGCTCGTAGTAGTCGTGCTCGTTGAAGAAGGCACCGTTGTCGCCCTGCATCCAGCGTGGCAGCCGGGACAGACCGAGGTTGTTGAAGCCGCTGAGCAGGACGATCTCGTCGACCTGGGGCAGGAGGTGGCGGTAGAGGGTGAAGAGCAGGAGTTCCTGTGTCGAATTGAAGCTGCGGCCGCCGAAATTGAGCCACGGGGTGGCCGGGGCGTGCTTGCTCCAGAGACGGGAGGCGAGGGTGTGGGCGTCGGCGGAGGCGCCGATGCCGAAGACGGTGGAGCTCCCGGCGATCAGCCTGACCGGTCCGTCGGCGGGCAGGTCCCCTGCCGAGGCACGCTGCCCGTCCGGGCCTTCGGCGTATCTGAAGCCCAGGTGGTCGGTGCTGACCGTGTCCGAGACATGGCCGGCGGCGTGGAAGTACATCAGGTACGGCAGCCAGCGGATCTCGCCGCGGTCGTCGAACTTCTCGGCGTACTGGAGCATCTGGGGAGTGAGCTGTTCTCGGTGGGAGAGCATGGGTGACTCCTTCGTCTCGGGGCACAGGGGTGCAGAGATGGCGGGGCTCGCGCACGGCATCGGCAGGGCCCCGGATCGGTGGCGTCCGGTGGAGGAGCGTGGGTGGTCAGGCGGGCTGCGGCTCGGCGTGGGCAGCGGGCCGGGTCCGGCCGGCCCACCGGACGACCGGACCGGCGGACGCCCCGGCGGCCAGGAACACCGCCCCCATCAGGCACCAGCCGGGCCAGCCCCAGCCGATGCAGAGCCAGGTCAGCAGAGCCGGGCCGAAGGACTCGGCGAATCCCATGCCCATTCCGAAGACGCCCAGGTACTGGCCGAGGGCGTGCGGCGGGGCGAGCGTGTTGGAGAGTTCGAAACCACCGGCTGCCTGTTGCAGTTCGCCCAGGCTGTGCACGATGACCGCGACGGCGAGCAGGGCGATGGCGGCGCTGCCCGAGGTCCCCGCCGTGGCGGCGACCGCCAGGCAGGACAGCATCAGGAACAGGCCGGCGGTCAGCATGGCACGCGCGGCTCGTGGCGGGCTGTCGATCCCGCGGCTGACCCGCACCTGGAAGAGGATGACCAGCACGGTGTTGAAGACCACGGCGGCGGAGACCGTCCACCGGGGGGCTTCGGTGGCGGTGACGATCCACAGCGGCAGGGCCACGGTCAGCACCCGGTACTGGATCGACAGCACTCCGTCGATGAGTGAGAGGACCACATAGGGGCGGTCACGCAGGGCGGCCCAGCGCGACGCACGTTCCGCCGGCAGCGGAGCGAGCCGCGGCAGCCGGAGGGCCACCAGCAGCGCCGCCGCGAAGCAGAGCCCGCAGACGACGACCAGGACCCGGTAGGCCTGTGCCGTGTCCTGGGCGGTGGCCCACCCCGCGACGGCCGCGCCGAGCGCGATTCCCGCGTTGGTCACCGAGCGGACGTAGGCCCGTAGCTCCTGCGGTTTTCCGGTGGCGATCCGGTTGATCACCGGGCCGCGCGCCACCAGGAGTGCCGCCTGTGCGGAGGTCGCCACGACCACGACGGCCAGCGAATCGGCGTAGCCCCGGCAGAGCAGAAAGGCGAACGCCGAGACAGAACTGGTCGCAAGACTGCACCAGAAGACCAGTCGCGGTCCGAACCGGTCAGCTGTCCGCCCCAGTGGCACCCCCGCGAGCACCGACACCAGGCCGGCCACGCTGAAGAGCACTCCGGTCTCCACCGCGGGCAGGGACACCGCACGGGTCAGGTAGAGCACACCTGCCGTGAGGAATATCCCCTTGCCGATCGAACTCAGCAGTGTGGTGCCTGCAAGCGTCCGCTCCGCCCCCGAAGAGGGAAGGAACTTTCCCGAAAAAAACATGGCTCCCCCCTCGAAACATCAGGCAGTGGATTACGTCCGGTCCCAGAGGTGGTGCATCGGTGCGCAGAATATGTCGACGCGGCCGCGTAGCACCTGCAATTCCATCGGTCGAAGGCTCCGCCGATACGAAGCTCGGCGCGACCCGACATGGAGGCGCGAATTCGGCGAGCCTCAAGTTAGCAAGACAAGAAATCCCGGTCCAGGGGGAACCAGCATGCGAGACGGTAACTCGGCGTACACGCGCAATACTTGACGGTTGATCACATCTGCCGCCAGATCGGACCAATGCAACGCGCGCTTCGCATACGACAGGAGGCGGAATGGATTCCTCCGTCGCCGCCGAAACACGGCCGCGAACAAGAGGGAAGCGGGAAAGCGGACAAAATGAACCGGAAGGATTCCGGCCACGGGCGGGACCGATTCCTTCGGGGGTCGCCCTTCGGGGACCTTCGAGGGGTGCCCCTCCCCAGGGGGGTCAGACCGCCACGGCGACAGCGGCGGCGTATCCGTCGTCCACGGCGACATCGCCGATCGTCCAGCCGGGCGGCCCCGCCACCACGTCCGGAGCCGCCCCCAGGTAGTCCAGGGAGGGCGAGCGCCCCAGGCCGGTGCCCAGCCCCTTCAGATAGGCCTCCTTGCGCGCCCAGGTCCGGGCGAACGCGGCCGGCCGGCCCGCGTCGTCACAAGTGCCCAACTCGGCCGCCTCCCGCGGGTGGAGGGACGGCCCGACCTCGTCGGCGACGTGGAGGGCGGGAACGGCCTCGATGTCCACGCCCACCCGGGTGGCGGCGAAGGCCAGCAGACAGAGCCCCCCGGTGTGGGAGAGGGAGAAGTGGAGGGGATTGCCCCGCACCACGGGGCGGCCGTGGAGCTGCCCGCACGAGAAGCAGGGTTCGCGCTCCAACGGGACGTCGCGGGGCGGGACTTCCAGGTAGGCGCCGAGCAGCATCCGCAGCCCCACATGGCCTGCCAGATAGGTGTCCCTGTCGTCGTCCCTCCGGAACTCCGCCGCCCGCCCTTGTTCGTCGGCGTCGAGCACGGAGGCGGCCGACCGGGCCGCGACGGCGCGGAAGCGGTCGGACCGTACGAGCCACAGCGAGGGCGGACCGCCCTGACCCGGCAGCGGCGGCAGCTCGCCCCGGAGGCCGTCCCCCAGCTCCATGGGCCGACGCGTCGCACTGGTCATCACCCGGGTCGTCACCCGCGCAGCATACAACCGCCCCCAAAATGCGGCCTGTTCAGGACAACCCATGACAAGCACACCGGTGTCCACTCAGTGATATTTCTCGGTTGAGTGCGACTGTCCTGCAAATATTCACGAGCGCTCCCACACATCGCGAATTTCCTCTGCTCCTGCCCCAGGTCGGCCCGGCACATGTTCCGAGGCTCAAGATCACCACCGCCATTGTGGCGATAGTGTTTCGTCCAGCGGCTGGGGGGACGCGAACCCTCCATCTGTGGTAATGCGTTCGGGGAGACGTGGGGGGCATGGAAAGCAGAAATATCGGTTCGCTCGGCCATTCACTGGACCTCTGGAGCGAACTCCCCCAATCCTTCAGGGACGGCGTCCTGAGCGGTTCCACCACCGCGGTGCGGCGCGTCCACAAAGGAATCAGTGGCTCCAAAGGGGCATGGCGCCCCCTGCGGCCGGCCTTTGTCGACCGGGCCCATTACGACGAACTGGGACGCGTTTCCGCGCGTCTGATGAAACTGATCCTCGATTCCTGCCGCCGTAGGGCCACCACCGCCGGCGAGCTCCAGGACGTCCTGGGAGTGAACGGGGCCGACACTCCGCTGCTGTCCCGTACGGAGCCCCTCGACGAACACCTGCTCGTCGCGGCGCGCCCCGATATCGTCTACCGGTCCGGGGTCCCGTGGTTCGTCGAATTCAATATCGACGGGGCGCTCGGCGGCACGCTCCAGGCGGATCTGCTCGCCTCGCGATTCCGTGACCTCTTTCGCCCGCTTCCCCGCGGGGACCGTATCGACGCACCGCCTTCCGCGGTGGATTCCCGTTTCGCCCGGATCCGTAGAACACTGGAGCTTCCCGAGGGGGCCCGCGTCGCCATTCCCGTGTTCCGCAAGGGCGCGGCACCGGGCCTCGAGGATCCCGACGCCTTTCTCGCCTGGCTGGCCCCGATGTGCGAGAGCGGCCGGCGGCACGGAATGAACACGGTCGCCTGCCTGATGGACCAGCTGGAGACCGGCGAGCACGACGTCCTGCTGCTCGACGGGGAGCGGGTGGACGCGGTGTTCCGGCTCTTCCTCAGCTTCGACCAGCCACCGGGCGAGGGCCTCGACGCCCTGATCCGTGCCGTGCGCGCCAGGCAGGTGCGCATGCACACTCCCGAGGCGACCTGGCTGCTCAGCGACAAGACCACGATGGCCTGGCTCTGGGAGGACAAGGAGTCGCTCCCGGAGGCCGACCAGCTGCTCATCGGACGCCATCTGCCCTGGACGGCTCTCTTCCCCGCTCCCGGCCCGGAGGGCGACGAGCTGCTGCGGCACGCCCTGGGCCACCGTGCGGAACTGGTCCTCAAGCCCGCCGGCGGATACGGCGGCGGGGGCGTGGTCCTCGGTCCCGACGTCTCCGACGAGGAGTGGCGGGACGCGCTGGAGCGCGCGGCGCGGGAGGGACGCCACATCCTTCAGCGCCATGTGACGCCCGACCGGCTCGCCCTGGACTTCTACGACCAGGAGACCGGCGCGGTCGAGCACGCGGAAGTGCCCTTCGTGCTGGGCCCGTTCATGTTCGGCGGCGCCCCCTCGGGGGTGCTGGTCAGGCACGGTGTCCCCGGCGGGGGCCCTGTCCTCAACGCGCACCACGGCGCCCTGATGAGCTCCGTCCTGCTCGTGGACCGATGTTGAGCGTGCTCCGGAGGGGACGTGACACCCCGGACAAGGAGCGGCTCGGCCGGCCGTTCAGGCTCTTCCAGTCCGCCGTGGTCTCCTCGGACCTCGCGGACGGCATCTACAAGATCGCGGTCCCGCTGCTGGCCCTCGGGATCAGCCGCTCCGCCCTCGCGGTGACGGTGGTGGGCCTCGCCGTCCGGCTGCCCTGGCTGATCGCCACCCTCCCGGCCGGGGTGATCGCGGACCGGTACGCACCGCGGACCGTGATGCGCTGGGCGTCCGCGGTCCGGCTGCCGCTGGTGGCCGTGATGTGTGCCCTGGCGGCGGCCGACCGGCTGTCCCTCTGGGCCCTCGTGGTCACGGCCTTCCTCATCGGCTGCGCGGGAAACGTCGTCGACGTGGCCGCCCAGTCCCAGCTGCCCCGGCTGGTCCCGGTCGGCCGGCTCCCCCGGGCCAACGCGTCCCTGCAGTCCACCCAGATGTTCCTGGCGCAGCTGATCGGCCCCGCTCTCGGCGGCTATGTGGCGGCGCTCGGATCGGGCGGCGGGCTCGCCGTCGTGGTGGCGCTGTACGTGATCACCGTCTGGGCGCTCGGGCTGCTGCCCGCGGCCGTCCTGGAGGCGAGCCACGAGCAGCCGGTGCCCGCCGCCGCCCCTGAGGGAAAGCGGCGTACGTCGCTCCGCTCGCTCGTCGGCGAACTCGGCGAAGGCCTCCGCTACTTCCGCGGCCGCAGGGACCTCGCACGGCTCGCCACCGCGGCCGCCGTCAACAACCTCTCGTACGCGATGTGCCTGACGATGCTGCCGCTGTGGGCCGTGGCACCCGGACGGCTCGGCCTCTCCGGGACCGGGTACGGGCTGCTGCTCACCTGCCTCGCGGTCGGCAGCATCCTTGCCGGGGCGGTGACCGGCCGCGTCCTGAAGAAGCTCGGGGACGGGCCGGTCATGCGCTTCGGGGCGCCGCTGCTCGGCGTCTGCTTCCTCTCCCTTGCCGTGCCCAGCGTGCCGGTCGTCGCTGTCGGGCTCTTCGCCTACGGGCTGGTGTCCATGGTCTGGAACGTGGCGGTGGTCTCCTACCGCCAGGCGACCATCCCGCTGCCCCTCTTCGGCCGGGTCAACGCCGCCTACCGGTGGCTGACCTGGGGCGTCATCCCGTTCGGCTCGCTGATCGGCGGGGTGCTCGCCTCGACCACCGGCACCGCCTGGGTCTTCCTGACAGCCGGCGCCCTGCCGCTGATCGCGGCGGCCCTGCTACCACCGCCCCGGCCTTCGGCCGTGGCCGCACGGACCGGCGAGTGCGCGGACGCACCCGCCGAGGCACCCACCGGCCGGTCCGGCGCGTCCCGCACGGCACAGAACTGATCCGTCTGCGTCACGCCGGCCGCCCGCCACGCAACTCCTGTCCTTCCCTTACCCGTTCCGCACCGACCATACGGAAAGTGGTGTCCACGCATGTCGTTCCTGCATGACCTGCTCACGGCGCAGGCCACGTCGGCCCCCACCGCCATCGCCGCCCTCTACGGGGACTCGTCGGCCTCCTACGCCCAGGTGGAGGCGGAGGCGGACCGGATCGCGGCTGCTCTCGTCGCCGAGGGCGTCCGTCCCGGCAGCCGTGTCGGTCTGCACATGTCCCGCTCCCAGGGCCTGCTCCCCGCCCTCTTCGGCGTGCTGCGCGCCGGTGGCGTCTGCGTCCCGGTCGACCCGGAGGACCCGGCCGAGCGCCGCTCCACCATCCTGGAGTACTCGGGTGCCGGACTCGTCCTCACCGAGCGTGCCCTGCTCGACGGACCCGCGCCCGACGGCGTCCGCCTGCTCGCCTTCGAGGACCTGCTCGACGGCGAGGCCTCCCCGCTCCCCGGAGCGGTCGAACTCGCCCCGGACGCACTGGCGTTCATCTTCTACACCTCCGGCTCCACCGGCACGCCCAAGGGTGTGATGCTCACCCACCGCGCCCTGCTCAGCGGCCAGCGGTGGCTCCAGCAGACCTTCCCGCTCCAGCCGGGCGACCGCCAGCTGCTGCGCACCACCCTGAGCATCACCAACCTGGTCCGCGAGGTCTTCTGGCCCGTGCTCTCGGGCGGCACCGTCGTCATCGTGCCGCCCGGCGACCACAAGGACCCCGACCGCCTGGTGGAGCTGATCAACAGCGGCTCCGTGACGACACTGATGGTCGTGCCGGCGCTGCTGTCCGGCATCCTGGAGAACCCGGCGTTCGCCGCCAACACGTCGCTGAAGTACGTCTTCTGCAGCAGTGACGTGATGCCCGGCGCACTGCCCGAGAGGTACTTCGCGGCCGGCCTCCCCGCCAGGCTGTTCAACGTCTACGGCCTGACCGAGGCCCTCTACAGCACGTACTGGGAGTGCCTGCCCGGCGCCGTGTACGACGGCTTCGTCCCGGTCGGCCACCCTGCCGAACTGACCCCCCAGGTGCTCGACGAGAGCCTCTCCCCGGTCGCGCCGGGCGGTACGGGCGAGCTGTGCCTGGCCGGCGTCGGCATCGCCGAGGGCTACGACCGGCTGCCCGAGCTCACCGCGGCGAAGTTCGCCGAGACCGCCCGGGGCCGGGTCTTCCGGACCGGCGACCTGGCGCGCCGGACCGAGGACGGCTGCCTCGAACTCCTCGGCCGGATGGACGACCAGGTCAAGATCGCCGGTTACCGGGTGGAGCTCGGCGAGGTCGAGGCCCGGCTCCTGGAGGTCCCCGGTGTCACCGGAGCCGTCGCCTCCGGTCTGCGCGGGGCCGGTGGACACCAGCGCCTGGTCGCCCACCTCACCTGTACGGACGAACCGCCGACCGCCGCCGCGATCCGCGCCCGGCTGGCCGACCGGCTGCCGTACTACATGGTCCCCGCGGCCTTCACGGTCATCGACGCGATCCCGCTGACCCACAACGGCAAGGTGGACCGCCGCTCCCTGCACGAGCTGCAGGGCGCCCACCTGGAGCTGGCCGAGGAGTACACGGCCGCGCGCAGTGAGCTCGAGAGCTACCTGTGCACGCTGTGGTCCGAGACCCTGGAGCTGCCGGCCGTCGGCATCCACGACAACTTCTTCGCACTGGGCGGGGACTCCATCCAGGGCTTCCTGATCAGCGCCAAGGCGAACCGCGAGGGCATCAGCCTCAGCGCCACCCAGGTCTTCGCGACCCCCACCGTCGCCGAGACGGCCGCCTTCATCGAGGAGCAGCGCCGGACGCGCCCCGCGCTGACCGGGGCCTTCGACCCGGAGGGCTTCACCCTCGCGGACGAGGACCTGGCCGCGGTGCGCGCCTCAGCCGCCGACCCGGACGGCATCGAGACGGTGTACCCGCTGACCGAGATGCAGAAGGGCATGCTCTTCCACTCGCTGCTCGACCCGGACTCCGGCGTGTACTTCGAGCAGTTCCTGTACGCCGTCGACGGCGAGGTCGACCTCGACGCCTACCACCAGGCCTGGCAGCAGGTCGTCGACCGGCACGAGATCCTGCGGGTCTGGATCGCCACCAAGGGCCTGTCCGAGCCGCTCCAGGCCGTGCAGAACACGGCCGAGCTGGGCTGGACGGTGCTGGACTGGTCCGGCCGTACGGACGCGGAGCAGGCCGAGCTCCTGGAGCAGTACCTCGACGAGGACCGACGCCGGGGGTTCGCGTACGACCGGGCGCCGCTGTTCCGGCTGACGCTGGTCCGGCTCGGCTCCACCTCGTACAAGCTGGTGATGAGCTACCACCACCTGATCCTCGACGCGTGGTCGCTCTTCGTCCTACTGCGCGACTCGCTGGAGATCTACCACTCGAAGCTGGAGGGGCGGCTTCCCGAGCTGCGGCCCACGCGCTCCTTCGGTGACTACGTGGCCTTCCTGGAGCAGGAGGACATCGCGGGCGCCCGCGGCTACTGGCTGGACCGGCTGGCCGGCTTCCGTCGTCCGACCGTGATCGGCCGGTCGGCCCAGCTCGGCCTCTCCGCCAGCTCGCAGGAGATGCACGCCGAGGCGCGCCTCGACCTCGGCGAGGAGCTGACCGAGCGGCTCCTCGCCTTCGGCCGCGCCAACCAGCTGACCCTCAACTCCCTGGTGCAGGGCGCCTGGGCCGTGGTCGTCGGCGGGTGCAGCGCCCAGGACGACGTCTGCTTCGGCATCACCATCACCCACCGTCCGGTGGCTCTGGCCGGTGTCGAGGACATCGTCGGCATCTTCATCAACAGCCTCCCGATGCGGGTGGGTCTGGAGCCGGAGCAGCCGATCGGCCGCTGGCTGCAGCGGATACAGCGCACCCAGGTCGCGGCGCGCTCGCACGACCACTACCCGCTGCCGCTGATCCAGCAGCGCACCGACCTGCCGAGCGGCCAGCCGCTCTTCGAGTCGCTGCTGATCTTCGAGAACTTCCCCCGGGGCACCGGCTGGTCCGGGCGCGGCGGTGTGCACGTGCGTCAGGAACGCTACGTGGGCTGGACGAACTACCCGTTCGCCATCGAGGCGATGCCCGAGGAGCAGCTGTTCTTCCAGGTCAAGTACGACCTGGCGTTCTTCGACGCGGAGTCGGTGGACCGCATCCTGGGAGCGTTCCGCGGGGTCCTGGAGTCGATCGCCGACGGCGGTACGGAGTCGGTGGGCAAGCTCGCGGAGCACATCGCGGCCAACCGGCCCGGGCCGGCGGCCGAGCCGCTGCCCGAGGGCGCGGCCGCGCGGGCGCTGTTCCCCGCGCGCGGCACCGCCGCGACGGCCGGGGCCGGCACGGCGCCGGGCAGCGAGGACGAGATCGCGCTGGCCCGGATCTGGGCCGAGGTGCTCCAGGTCGAGCAGGTCGACATCCACGCGCCGTTCCTGGCGCTCGGCGGCAGTTCGCTGGCGGCCATGCGGCTCGTGGCGCTCGCCCAGGCGGAGGGCTTCGACTTCGAGCTGAGCGAGCTCTTCACGGAGGACGGCACCGTCCACCGGCTCGCCGCGGACGGGGCCGAGGGGTAGCCGCACCGCGGCAGGCACGGGACCACAGGGGCGACGACGGACACAGGTCGGAAGGGGACGGCACGGTGGAGTACACACGGAGGGGCACGGAGGAGCGGGGCACGCTCGCGCTCCTTCGCGAACTGGCCGAACACGGCGTCATGGTGCGGTCCCGCCGTGGCCGGCTGTCCGTCGACGCCCCGCCGGGCACCCCGGCGGAGCTCCTTCGCCGTCTCACGGACGGCGAAGGGCCCGTGCTGGAGGCGATCGCCGCCCACCCCGGCCTTCCGGGCCCCCGTGTGCCCGTTGCGGACGCGGGGGCCAGGGAGGACACGGGGGCCGGGGAGGGCGCGGGGGCCGGGGAGGCTGCGGGGGCCGGGGAGGCTGCGGCTTCGCGCCCCTTCCCGGTGACCGACCTCCAGAGCGCCTACCAGGTCGGTGAGTCGGACTTCCCGCAGCTGGCCACCCCCGCCTACATCGCGCACGGCTTCGAGGTCGCCGACCTCGACGCCGGACGCTGGCGTACGGCGCTGCGCGCGGTCCTGGACCGGCACGAGATGCTGCGCTGCGCGGTCGACGGGGACGGGCTCCAGCGGGTCGTCCCGCTCGACGGCTCCTGGGGCCCGGCCCGGGTGGACTGGAGCCACCTGGACGCCGTGGAGGCCCGGGCGGCGTTCCACCGGGAGCGGGAGTCGGCAGCCGCGCTGCTGCCCGCCCTCACCGAGGGGCCCCAGCTGGGCTGCGCGGTCTACTCGGCCCGGGGCACGACGTTCGTACTGCTGTGCCTGCGGCTGTTCGTCCTCGACGCCCGTTCGATCGGACTGGTCTGCCGGGACCTGGCCGACGCCTACGAGGGCCGGGCGTTCGAGGACCCGCCCGTGCCGGCCGGCTGGTTCGCCCGGTACGTGGACTCCCTCGGCCGGCACCGGGACAGCCAGGCGTACCGCAACGCGGTCGCGCACTGGCAGCGGCGGTCGCCCGTCCTGCCCGGCCCGCCGGAGCTGCCGGCCCTCTCCCTCCCCGCCGAGGCCCGGTTCGCCCGGGTCCGGCACCGGCTGCCCGCGGCCACCTGGGAGCGGCTGCGCGAGCGGGCCCGCGGGGCGAACCTCTCCGCGAACAGCCTGCTCTGCGCCTCCTACGCCGAGGTGTTGCGCCGCTGGTCGGGCCAGGATGCCTTCTCCCTCACCGTTCTCGTCGCCACCCGCGGCATGCTGGCGGCGGACCCGCGGGGTGCCGATGCCGCGCCGGCCGCCTGCGTGGGCAACTTCGGCAGCACGCTGCTGCTGGAGTGCGACGGCACGGGCGGCTCCTTCACCGAGCGGGCCGCGACGCTCCAGCGGCGGCTGATGGCGGACCTTCCGCACGCCTGGCTGTCCGGGGTCGAGCTGGCACGCCGCGCCCGCCGTCACCGTCCCGGCGCCGCGGTGGGCAGCCCGTACGTTTTCGCCTCGGGCCTGGAGGACGCGACGGCCGGCGCGCTGCCCCCGCATCTGCGGGCCGGGGGCTGGGACCTGGTGTTCAAGTCGATGCACACCCCGCAGGTCCTCCTCGACCACCAGGTCTCGGAGGAGGACGGCGAGCTCGTCTGCACCTTCGACCATGTGGCCGAGGCGTTCCCCGAGGGCCTGGTCGAGGAGCTGGCGGCGGCCCACGCCGATCTGCTGCACCGGCTGGCACAGGAGGAAGGGCCCTGGTCGGCGCCGCACGTGCTCCCGCTGCCCGACGCCCTGTCGGCGGCCCGCAGGTCCGCCAACGGCACCGCGCGCGGGTTCTCCGGCGGCGGGGTCCTGGACGGGCTGCGCGAGGGAGCGTCCCGTACGCCGGAGCGGATCGCGTTCCACGGCGTGGACGGGGAGGTCACCTACCGGGAGGCGGCGGACCGGGTGACGCGCACGGCACGAGCGCTCACCGCGTCCGGGGCCGCTCCCGGTGAACTGATCGGCGTACTGGCACGCAAGAGCCCCGCCCAGTACCTCGCCGCCCTGTCGGTGACCGCCGCCGGAGGGGCCTATGTGCCGCTGGGTGTGGACTGGCCGCCGGCCCGCGTCGACGCGCTGCTCGGCCGGCACGGCATCGGCCGGGTCCTGGCCGACGCGGAGGGCACCCGGCTCCTCGCGGAGCTGGACCGGCCCCTCACCACGCTCGCCGTCGAGGCCCCCGGGCCGTCCGGTGAACCGGGGCCGCTGCCGGTGCCCGCGCCCGACGACCTGGCGTACGTCATCTTCACGTCGGGTTCGACCGGCGTCCCCAAGGGCGTCGCCATCCCGCACAGCGGTCTGCTCAACACCGTCCAGGACATGGTCGAACGCTTCGGCGTCGGACCTGAGGACCGGCTGCTGTCCCTCTCCGAGCTGCACTTCGACCTGTCGGCGTTCGACCTGTTCGGCGGGCTGTGCGCCGGTGGCACCGTCGTGGTCCCGCCCTGCGGTTCCCGCCCCGACCCCGATCTGTGGGCGGACTGGGTGCGGCGGAGCGGCGCCACGGTCTGGAACACCGTTCCGGCGCTGCTGGAGATGCTGCTCGACCACCTCGGGGAGCGCGCCGCCGATGTGCTCGGCGGGCTGCGGCTGGTGCTGCTCAGCGGCGACTGGATCCCGCTGGGCCTGCCCGACCGCGTCCGGCGGGCCGCCCCCAAGGCCGAGGTGGTCGCCCTGGGCGGGGCGACCGAGGCGTCGATCTGGTCCAACTACCACGTGGTGGACGGGATCGACCCGTCCTGGAAGTCCGTCCCGTACGGTCTGCCGCTCGCCAACCAGCGCTACCACGTCCTCGACGCGGCCTTCGCGGACGTGCCGCACTGGGTGCCCGGAGAGCTGTTCATCGCCGGCGACGGCCTCGCCACGGAGTACTACGGGCAGCCCGAGCTCACCGCGGCCCGCTTCCCCCGCCACCCCCGAACCGGCGAACGCCTGTACCGGACCGGCGACCACGCCCGCTACCGGCCGGACGGCACCCTGGAGTTCCTCGGCCGGGTGGACAGCCAGGTCAAGGTGCGCGGCTACCGGGTGGACCTCCTGGAGGTCGAGCAGCAGCTGGCGGCGCAGCCCGGCGTCCGGGCGGCGGCCTGCGTCGTCACCGGCACCGGGGCCGCGAGCCGCCTGATCGCCTTCCTCGTCGGTGCGGACGCCAGGGTCCTCGACCCGGCGGCGCTGCGGGCCGGGCTCGGCGCGGCCCTGCCCTCGTACGCGGTGCCCAGCGCCTTCCACACCGTCCCCGCACTGCCGTTGACGGCGAACGGCAAGCGGGACGCGCGGGCGCTGCTCGCCCTCGCCGAGGAGCAGACGGAGCGGGACGTGGACACCGGGGGGCCGGCCGGTCGTGCGCCGCGCACCGAGAGGGAGGCGGCACTCGCCCGGCTGTGGCAGGAGGTCTGCGGGACGGCCGTCCGCTCGGTCGACGACGACTTCTTCGCCGTCGGCGGCAGTTCGGTCTCCGCCGTGCGCCTCGTCCGCCGGATCGGGGAGGAGTTCGGCGTACGGCTGCCGCTGTCCAGTCTCTTCGAGGCGAGCACGATCGCCGGTCAGTGCGCGCTCCTCGACCAGCGCGTCGACGGGCTGCTCGTCCCGGTCAGGCCGGCGGGCGGGACGGCCGTGGTGCTCGTCCATCCGGTGGGCGGACACCTCCTCGGCTACCGTGCCGTGATCGACGCGCTGCCCGACTCGTACGCGGTGTACGGCCTGCAGGCACCACCCACGAACGAACTCCCGTCGAGCGTGAGCGAGTTGGCGGCCGAGTACGCGACCGCGCTCGCGGCCCTGGGCCGTCCCGTGCATCTGCTGGGCTGGTCGATGGGCGGCGTCCTCGCCGCGGAGACCGCACGCCGTACGGACCTCGTCCAGGCGCTCTCACTGACCCTGGTGGACAGCTTCGTGGCCGCCGGTGACGCCGTGGAGGACTTCGACGAATCCGCCGCCGCCGTCGGCTTCTTCACCGACCACCTCGGGCAGGGGGACGGCGCCGAGGTGGACATCACGGTGCCCGCCGGCCACCCGGACCCGTTCGGCCACCTCGCCGCCACCCATCTCCCGGACGAGGCACCGGAGACCCTGCGCGACCTCTACGGCCAGTACCGCGCCCTGTACCGGCTGCTGCTCGGCCACCGGCCGCGGCCGCTCCCGCAGGACTGCCCGCTCCTCGTCGTACCGGCCGAGCGGGAACGCCCGGACTCCTTCCGCGGTCTGACGCCGCTGCACCTGCACCCGGGCGGCCTCGTCCCGTCCGGCGCGGCCGTCCGGCCGCTGCCCGGGACGCACTACTCGGTGGTCCGGGGGACCGCCGCCCGGCTCCTCGCGGAACTCCTCCGCACCCAGATATCGAAGGGATCGGCATGACCAGCAGAACGATCAAGGACATCGTGGTCTTCGGCGAGTCCGAGCCGGAGAACGTACGGAACGTCAAGAAGGGCCCTGACCGCTGGATCTCCGGCGAGCTGGCCATCACCAACACCCTGCACTTCACCAGTGCCGACGGCGCCTTCACCTCGGGCATCTGGGAGAGCACCCCCGGCAAGTTCCGGGCGGTGTACGAGGAGGACGAGTTCTACCACATGCTCCACGGCCGGGTGATCATCGCCGACGAGGAGGGCAACGCCCGCACGTTCGTCCCCGGCGACACCATCGTCGTCCCCGCCGGATTCACCGGCACCTGGGAGGTCCTGGAGCAGACCAAGAAGTTCTACGCCCACTACCGGCCGGCCGACGGCGTCCGGACCGGCCCCGCCGTCCAGGCCGGCTGACCCGTGGAGGCAGACCCCATGACCAGTGCCTCCCCCGGGGGACACCCGCACCACCAGCTCCTGGGCATCGGCTTCGGCCCCTCGCACCTGTCCCTGAGCGCACTGCACGCGTCCGCCGGAGCGGCGGCCGCCGGGACCGGGCTGCACTTCCTGGAGTCCAGGGACACCTTCTCCTGGCACCCGGACATGCTGCTGCCCGGTGCCCGGATGCAGGTCGCCTTCCTGAAGGACTTGGTGACGCCCCGGGACCCGACCAGTCCGTACAGCTTCGTCAACTACCTGGTGTCCAAGGGCAGGCTGGAGCCATTCCTCAACCTCGGCACGCTCAACCCGACCCGCCGGGAGTACGTGGACTACTTCCGCTGGGCGGCCGGGCGGCTCGCCCCGTACGTCACCTACGGCGCCACCGCCGAGCGGATCCGCCCGGTGACCGGTCCCGACGGGGAGGTCACCCGGCTGGAGGTGGACCACCGCGGCCCGGACGGCGGCCGGCACACCGTCTCGGCCGGCCATGTCTCCCTGGCCCCCGGCGGTACACCGGTCGTCCCGCCCGGCGTCGACCCGCGCACTCTGGAGAACGGCACCGTCTTCCACAGCAGTTCCTTCCTCGGCCGTGTCCGGTCCTTCCACGACCGTGGCCGTGAACTCCCGTACCGCTTCCTGGTGGTGGGCGCCGGGCAGAGTGCCGCGGAGATCTTCCAGTACCTGGCGGGCGAGTTCCCGGCGGCCGAGGTGACCCTGGCGCACCGCGGTTTCGCCCTGATGCCGGCCAACAGCAGTGCGCTGGCCAACGCCATCTTCGACCCTGCGTCGGTCGATCTGTTCCACGGCGCCGATTCCGCGCGCCGCCGCGCCATCCTCACCGACCTCAAGGCCACCAACTACGCGGCCGTCGACGACGAGGACATCAGCGCCGTCGCCGAACTGCTCTACGACCAGCGGGTGCACGGCGGGGAGCGGCTCCGGCTCCACCGGTTCACCGAGCTGGCCGGGGCGGACGCCGAGGGCGACCTGGCCGCCGCCACCGTGCGCGACCTCCTCTCCGGCACGGCCCGCACCGAGCGGTACGACGCGGTCGTGCTGGCCACCGGTTACGACTTCCGGGAGGCGCGCGGCCTGCTGGCCGGTGTCGACCCGTATCTGCTCAAGGGCGCGGACGGCGAGCTGCTCGTCGACCGTGACTACGCGGTAAGGACCGCCGAGGGGTTCGCCCCGCGGATCTTCCTGCACGGCGCCGCCGAGCACACCCACGGCCTGACAAGTACGCTGCTCTCCCTTCTCGCCCACCGCGCCGGGGACATCCTCGACGCGGTGCTGGACACCCCGGCCCTTCCCACCCCTTCCGCCCCTCTTCTCGAAGGAGTCCACGCGTGAGCGGCATCCAGATCCAGCGACGGCGGGAAGCCGTCACCCAGGACGAGTACGGCTGCGCGTTCCGGCGCATCCTGCCCTGGCAGTCCAGCGGGCCCTCGGACACCGGCATGGGCGTCTGTACGGTCGCGCCCGGCGCGGCGACCACCCCGCACTCCCACGAGGACCACGAGCAGTTCTACGTGGTGCGCGGCAGCGGCCGGGTCGAGGTCGACGGGGAGCGTACGGACATCGCGGCCGGTGACGCCCTGGTGGTGGGCTCGTACCGGACGCACCACTTCGAGAACGGCTCGGACACCGAGGAGCTGGAGCTCGTGTCGGTCTGGTCCCTCGGGCCGCTCGGCGGGAAGCCCGAGACCGCCGGGTCCCCAGAGGAGAACCGATGACGACGACACCGCGCCGTTTCCTGGTCACCGCCACTCCCCCGACCACCAACGGCGACCTGCACGTGGGCCACCTCTCCGGCCCGTACCTGGGCGCCGACGTCTTCAGCCGCGCGCAGCGGATGCTGGGCCACACCGCGCTGTACGCGTCCGGGGGCGACGACCACCAGACGTACGTGGTCACCACGGCGCAGCGCCTGGGCCTCGACCCGGCCGAGCTCGCCGCCCGGTGCAACGACGAGATCACCGGGACGCTGGAGCTCGCCGACATCGCCATCGACGCGTTCACCCGCCCGGACGACGCCTACCGCGACGGGATACGGGAGTTCTTCGCCGGGCTGTACCGCGCGGGCAGGCTCGTGCCCCGCACCTGGACGTTCCCGTACTGCGCGGAGACCGGGCGCTACCTCCTGGAGGCGTTCGCCACCGGGTACTGCCCCGAGTGCCTGGTCGGCACCTGCGGCGCGATCTGCGAGAACTGCGGGCATCCCAACGACGCGGGCTCACTGCTCTTCGCCGGGAGCACCGGTGCCGGGAAGGACTCCGCCACGGAGCCGCGCCAGGTGGAGATCCTGGTCCTTCCGCTGGAGGAGTACCGCGAGCAGTTCACGGATTTCTACAGCAGACGGCGCGCGACGATGCGCCCGCACGTGCTGCGCTTCGTCGACGAGATGCTGTCCCGCCCGCTGCCCGACTTCCCGGTCAGCTACCCGGCGGAGTGGGGCATCCCGGTCGGGATCGACGGCTTCGAGGGCCAGGTGATCAACGTCTGGGCCGAGATGCTGCCGGGGCTGCGGCACATGGCGGAGGCCGCGAGGGCCAACAGCAGCCCGGAGACGCCCGCGGGTGTGTGGGACAGGGAATCGGGCTTCGAGCTCGTGCAGTTCCTCGGCTACGACAACACGTTCTACTTCTCGTTCGCCCATCTCGGGCTGGCCCTCGCGCACGGCGGACTGATCGAGCCGACGGCGATCGTGACCAACGAGTTCTACCACCTGGACGGGTCCAAGTTCTCCACCAGCCGGCGCCATCTGATCTGGGCCCGGGACCTGGTGGGCAAGTACGGTCCGGACAACGTGCGGTTCCACCTCGCGCTGGGCAACCCGGAGCACCAGCCGGCCGACTTCACCGAGGCCGGCTTCCTGGAGACCGTACGCGCCCGGCTGCACGAGCCGCTCCTGGAGGTCGCCACGGCGCTGGCCCCGCACACCGGACGGCCCGTCACCGTCCGGCCCGGGACCGAGGCGCTCCTGGACCGCTACCGGGACCGGATGCGGCGGGCGTACACGCTGGAGACGTTCTCGATGCGCCAGGCCGCGGAGACGACGGCGAACCTGCTCGCGCTGCTCGCCGCCAGGGCGGCCGAGGATCCCGGGCTCGCCGTCTCCGGCCTGCGTGTCCTCGCCTCCGAGGCCGCGCCGCTGGTGCCCGGCCTGGCGTCCGTGATCGAGGCCCGGTACGCCGATGCCGGTCCGGGCACCGTCCCGGTACTGTCCGGCCTCCTCCCCGTTCCCCTCTGAGCGGCCTCCCCGCCGCCCAGTCCCCCCCGCAACCGACCGCAAGGCAGAACCATGCACATCGCGTTCGTCGACTCGAACCCCGCCGCACTCGAAGCGATCCGGCTGGCCAAGGAGGCCGGCCACCGGGTCACCTACCTCCAGTCCGCCGAGCCCTTCTACCCGCCCACCGAGAGGAACCTGCGGATCGTCGGGTCCGTGGACCACCTGGTCGACGGCTTGGTGACCACCGACGCCGGGACCGTCACCCGGGTGCTCGCGGCCCGTCACGCCGTGGACCCCATCGACGTCGTCACCGGGCAACTGGAGCTGAGCGCCGAGGCCGTGGCGCTCGCCTGCCGGGAGCTCGGTCTGCGGGGCACGGCGACCGACGCCGTACTCACCGCCCGCCGCAAGGACCGGTGCCGGGCGGCCCTGGAGAAGGCGGGACTGGCCTCCGCGCGGTACGCCCTGGCCGGGACCGAGGAGGAGGTGCTGGCCGCGGCCGAGGAGATCGGCTACCCGGTGATCCTCAAGCCGCCGTCGGGCGCGGACAGTCTGCTCTCCTGCGTGGCCACGAACGCCGCCGAGGCGGCAGCCGGCTGCCGGGCCGTGCTGACCGGCCTGGACGCCGTGCCCGCGCAGTGGCACGAACAGTTCACCCGTGGCGTCCTCGTCGAGGAGTATCTGGTCGGCACCCTGGTCTCGGTCGAACTGGGCGCGAGGGACGGGGAGTTCTACCCGTTCGCGGTCTCCGGACGGTTCCGCTGGGCGGAGGACGAGGTGGTGGAGCTGGGTTCGTACATCCCCGCGCACCTCCCCGACGACGGGTCCGCCGCCTGCGTCGCGTACGCGATCGACGTCTGCCGGGCGATCGGCCTGGACCTGGGCGTGTTCCACATGGAGATCATGGTCACCGAGCGCGGACCGGTCCTGGTGGAGGTCAACCCACGGGTGATGGGCGGCGCGCTGCCCACCATCTACCGGCACGCCACCGGCACGGACATCTTCTCCGGCCTGCTGAGCATTCTGGAGCCGGGCGCCGAGGTGGCACTGCCCGGCGCGCTCGACGGCTGTGTCGGCGGGCGCAAGGTGATGGCCCGCGACGGCGGCACCCTCGCGGCCGGGGCGTCGCTGGAGTGGATCGCCGACGAACCCGGGGTCCTGGAGGTCGTCGGCTTCGACAGCTACGGCACGGGGCCGGGCGGGCAGGTCTCCGCGGGGCAGATCGTGGCCCGTTTCATGCTGCGCGGCCCGGACCATCCGTCCGTGGTACGGACGGCCGAGCGGATCCTGCGCCGTTTGGAAGAGGATCTCGGCGTTGCCCTGATGATCGGTGAGAAGGACTGACCATGACCTCCGTATCCTCCTCTTCCCCCGCCGCTCCGCCCCGTACGGGCGCGTTGCCCGGCCCCCTCGACGGGCCCCGGCTCGCGGGCGCGGTCGCGGAGCACGGCACCCCGCTGTGGGCGTACGACGCCGGGACGATCCGCGCGCAGATCGACCGGCTGCGCCGCTTCGACGTCATCCGCTTCGCCCAGAAGGCCTGCTCGAACGTGCACATCCTGCGCCTGATGCGCGAGGAGGGCGTACTGGTCGACGCCGTGTCGGAGGGTGAGATCGAGCGGGCGCTCGCGGCCGGCTACCGGGTCGAGGGAGCCGACGAGCCGATCGTCTTCACCGCGGACCTGCTGAACCGCTCCACACTGCGCCGGGTCGTCGAGCTGGGGATCCCGGTCAACGCCGGCTCCCCGCAGATGCTCGACCAGGTGGGTGCCGCTTCCCCCGGCCACCCGGTGTGGATCCGGGTCAACCCGGGCTTCGGGCACGGGCACAGCCGCAAGACCAACACCGGTGGGGAGCACAGCAAGCACGGCATCTGGCACGAGCACCTGGAGGAGAGCCTCGCGCTGGTCGACCGGCACGGGCTCGACCTCGTCGGCCTGCACATGCACATCGGCTCCGGGGTGGACTACAGCCATCTGGAGTCGGTCTGCGAGACCATGGTCAAGCAGGTCAGGATGGCCGGGCGTGACATCCGGGCCATCTCGGCCGGCGGGGGACTCTCCGTGCCGTACGCGCCGGGCGACCCGGAGATCGACACCGACCGCTACTTCGAGCTCTGGGACGCGGCCCGCCAGGAGCTCGTCTCCGAGCTCGGCCACCCGGTCCGTCTGGAGATCGAGCCCGGCCGCTTCCTGGTGGCGGGCTCGGGTGTGCTGGCCGCCGAGGTCCGCGCCCAGAAGCCCGTGGGCAGCAACTACTTCGTCCTGGTGGACGCCGGGTTCAACGACCTGATGCGGCCCGCGATGTACGGCAGCAACCACCGCGTCTCGATCCTGGGCGCCGACGGCACCCTCTGCGACCGGGACGCCCGCGACACGGTCCTGGCCGGTCCCCTCTGCGAGTCGGGGGACGTCTTCACCCAGGTCGAGGGCGGCGACGTGGAGCCGGTGCCGCTGCCCCGCACCGAGGTCGGCGACCTGGTCGTGTTCCACGACACCGGGGCGTACGGCGCGAGCATGTCGTCGAACTACAACTCCCGGCCGCTCATCCCCGAGGTCCTGGTGGACGGCGACGAGACCAGGCTGATCCGCCGCCGCCAGACGATCACGGAACTGCTGGCCCCGGAACTCGACCCCGCGCTCTGACGTGAGGGCTGGAGGCCGCCGCGGAAGCCGGTGGCCTCCAGCGGTCGTACGGTCGCGAGGGGGGGCACCGGGTGACCGGCTACCGCTGTTCCGTCAGCCAGTCGTACCACTGGGCCATGTTCTCCCCGGTGGTCGCGGAGACCGTCAGCACGCGCACGTCCGGATTCACCGAGCGCGCGTGCCGCGCGCACTGTTCGACGTCGAAGTCCACGTAGGGCAGCAGATCGGCCTTGTTGATCAGGATCAGGTCGGCGGCGGCGAACATGTACGGGTACTTGAGTGGCTTGTCCGTACCCTCGGTGACCGAGATGATCACCACCTTGGCGCGTTCCCCCAGGTCGAACAGGGCGGGGCACACCAGGTTGCCGACGTTCTCGACCATGAGCAGTGAGTCCTCGGCCGGGGACAGCGCAGTGAGGGCGTCCCGCATCATCTCCGCGTCCAGATGGCATCCCGCCCCGGTGTTCACCTGCACCACGGCGCAGCCCGTGCGCCTGATCCGGTCGGCGTCGAGCCCGGTCTCCTGATCCCCCTCGACGACGGCCACGGGCCGGCGGCCGTCGAGGTCGCCGATGGTGCGTTCGAGCAGGGTGGTCTTGCCGGCGCCCGGTGAGCTCATCATGTTCACGGCCACCACACCGCGGCCGGACATCCACGTCCGGTTGCGCTCCGCGAGGAGGTCGTTCTTGGCGAGCACCTTCTGCTCGATGGTGACGGTCTCGCCGGCGTCGTCCGACGGAGGAGTCCCGTGCGGATGGGTGTGCGGATGCGGATGGGTGTGAACGGGTGCATCGTCCGGCCGCAGCATCACGACCCTGGTCCCGCCGGACTCCCCGGAACAGCCGCAGGTACCACACATGGGTCAGCCCACTTTCATGGAAACGATCTGCAGTTCCTGTCCCGATGTGATCTCCACATCCGCGCTGCCGCAGGGACACAGCAGAATCAGGTCGGTCAGGGTGAACTCGATGGCACAGGTGCGGCAGCGGCCGGACCCGGGCGGCTGGTCGATCTCCAGCCGCGCCCCCGCGGCGACCGTTCCCTCGGCGACCAGGCCGAAGCAGAACTGCATCGAGTCGGGCACCACGGCGGTGAGCACGCCGACACGGACACGGACCGAGTGGACCGGACGCCCCGCGGCTCGTTCGCACACCGAGTCGACGACGCTCTGTGTGATTGCCAGCTCGTGCACCGGTGCCTCGTTCTCCCGCGGGTGCCTCCGACCGTAGGGCCACGGCAGGCGCGTAACGCCTTCCGACCGGACCGATGTCCCGGCCGGATCACCCGACCGGCTCATCGTGTGCGGCCGTTCGGCACCCGAATACCAGAGGCAGAGCGATGAATCATCCGTGTTGCCGGAGCACGTGATCCGAGGCCTGATGGTACCAATGTGCGCGAACCCATCTGTGGGGGCCGATGGCCGGTAGGCCGTCATCCCGAAAGGCGGCACCGCCATGCCGACGAAGGAAGCAGTAAAGGCCGAGGACACACTGATCCATGTTCTGTGGATCAACGCAGGACTCAGCTGTGACGGCGATTCCGTCTCTCTGACTGCTGCCACTCAGCCGAGCATCGAGGAGATCGCGCTCGGCGCACTGCCGGGCCTCCCCAAGGTCGCTGTCCATTGGCCTCTCATCGATTTCGAGTGCGGCCCGAACGGCGGTGCCGACGATTTCCTCGAATGGTTCTTCAAGGCCGATCGCGGGGAGCTGGAGCCGTTCGTCCTGGTAGTCGAGGGATCCATTCCGAACGAGCGGTTGCACGACGAGGGGTACTGGTGCGGGTTCGGCAACGATCCCGCCACCGGGCAGCCGATGACCACCAGCGAATGGCTCGACCGTCTGGCCCCGAAGGCCACGGCGATCGTCGCGGTGGGTACGTGTGCGACGTACGGCGGCATCCATGCCATGGCGGGCAACCCGACCGGTGCGATGGGCGTCCCCGACTACCTCGGCTGGGACTGGAAGTCCAAGGCCGGCATCCCGATCGTGTGCGTCCCCGGGTGCCCGATCCAGCCGGACAACCTGTCGGAGACGCTCACCTACCTGCTCTACATGGCCACCGAGCAGGCACCGATGATTCCGCTGGACGACGCGCTGCGGCCGACCTGGCTCTTCGGGTCGACGGTCCACGAGGGCTGTGACCGGGCCGGGTACTACGAGCAGGCCGACTTCGCGACGGAGTACGGCTCGCCGAAGTGCATCGTCAAGCTCGGCTGCTGGGGTCCCGCGGTCAAGTGCAACGTGCCCAAGCGCGGCTGGATGAACGGCATCGGCGGCTGCCCCAATGTCGGCGGCATCTGCATCGGCTGCACCATGCCGGGGTTCCCGGACAAGTTCATGCCGTTCATGGACGAGCCCCCCGGCGGAAAGCTCTCGACCAACACGGTCGGGCTGTACGGGTCGACGATGCGGCGCCTGCGTCACATCACCACCCACACCCTGGACCGCGAACCGAAATGGCGTAGGCCCGGCAAGGAACTCAAGACCGGCGCCACACGCACCTGGTAAGTGACCGCTGAACACCGCGACGGACAGAAAGATGAGGCGGCACACATGACCGCGACGCAGCACAAGGGCGCCGGAGGAGGCCGGGGCACGAACGACCTGGTCGAAATGGCGTGGGATCCCATTACCCGGATCGTCGGCAGCCTGGGCATCTACACGAAGATCGACTTCAAGCAGAAAGTGGTGGCCGAGTGTCATAGCACCAGCTCCATCTTCCGCGGCTATTCGGTCTTCATGAAGGGAAAGGATCCGCGGGACGCGCACTTCATCACGAGTCGCATCTGCGGAATCTGCGGTGACAACCACGCCACGTGTTCCTGCTACGCGCAGAACATGGCGTACGGGGTGAAGCCTCCGCACCTCGGCGAATGGATCGTGAATCTCGGCGAGGCCGCGGAGTACATGTTCGACCACAACATCTTCCAGGAGAACCTGGTCGGGGTCGACTACTGCGAGAAGATGGTCGCGGAGACCAACCCAGGGGTGCTGGAGCAGGCCAACCGCACCCCCTCCCCGCACGCCGAGGCACACGGCTACAGGACCATCGGCGACATCATGCGGTCGCTGAACCCGTTCACCGGCGAGTTCTACCGCGAGGCGCTCCAGGTCAGCCGGATGACCCGGGAGATGTTCTGCCTGATGGAGGGCCGGCACGTCCACCCCTCCACGCTCTATCCGGGCGGCGTCGGAACCGTGGCGACCATCCAGCTGATGACGGACTACATCACCAGGCTCCAGCGGTACGTCGAGTTCATGAAGAAGGTCGTGCCGATGCACGACGACCTCTTCGACTTCTTCTACGAAGCCCTGCCGGGATACGAGCAGGTCGGAAACCGGCGGATCCTGCTGGGCTGCTGGGGCTCCTTCCAGGACCCGGAGCACTGCAACTTCGAGTACAAGGACATGACGGACTGGGGACGGAAGATGTACGTCACCCCCGGTGTGGTCGTGGACGGGAAGCTGGTCACCACCGACCTGGTGAAGATCAACCTCGGCATCCGGATCCTGCTCGGTTCGTCGTACTACAACGACTGGGACGAGCAGGAGACGTTCGTCTCCCACGACCCGCTCGGCAACCCGGTCGACCGCCGCCACCCGTGGAACCAGCACACCAACCCGCAGCCGCAGAAGCGGGACCTGGACGACAAGTACAGCTGGGTGATGTCACCGAGGTGGTTCGACGGCAAGGACTACCTCGCCCTCGACACCGGCGGCGGGCCGCTGGCCCGGCTGTGGACCACCGCGCTGGCCGGGCTGGTCGACATCGGCTACATCCAGGCCACCGGCCACAGCGTCAGGATCAACCTCCCCAAGACCGCCCTCAAGGGGCCGGTGGAGCTGGAGTGGCACGTCCCGAAGTGGAGCAACACCATCGAGCGCAACCGCGCGCGCACCTACTTCCAGGCCTACGCGGCCGCCTGCGCACTGCACTTCGCGGAGAAGGCGCTCGTGGAGATCCGGTCCGGGAACACCAAGACCTGGGAGAAGTTCGAGGTCCCCGAGGAGGCTGTGGGCTGCGGGTTCACCGAGGCGGTGCGCGGTGTCCTCTCCCACCACATGGTGATCCGGGACGGCAAGATCGCCAACTACCACCCGTATCCGCCGACCCCGTGGAACGCGAGCCCCCGTGACACGTACGGCACCCCCGGTCCGTACGAGGACGCCGTGCAGGGCCAGCCGATCTTCGAGGAGAACGACCGGGAGAACTTCAAGGGCATCGACATCATGCGTACGGTGCGCAGCTTCGACCCCTGTCTGCCGTGCGGTGTGCACATGTATCTCGGCGAGGGCAAGAAGCTGGAACTCCTGCACTCCCCCACCCAGTCCGCGGGCAGTGAGTGATGGCGCAGGAGGAGCGGCCGGCCGCGCCCGACTGGCGGGCGACCGGTGAACGGATCGACACCCTGATCGCGGCCAGCGGCGCGGGCGGCGCGGTCGCCCGTGAGCGCAGCGAGGAACTGGTCCGGCTCGTCGTCGACTTCTACGGCGCGGGGCTCGAACGGCTGCTGGACCTGGTGCACGAGCAGGGGCGGCTGGACGACGACGTCCTGGCCGCGCTGGCCGGCGACGAGCTGGTGGCCAGCGTGCTGCTGGTGCACGGGCTGCATCCGTACGGCGTGGAGACCCGCGTCGAACAGGCGCTGGAGAGTGTGCGGCCGTATCTGGGGTCGCACGGCGGCGATGTGGAGCTGCTCGACGTCACCGGCGAGGGCACCGTCAGACTGCGGCTGCTGGGCAGCTGCGACGGCTGCCCGTCCTCCTCGGTCACGCTCAAGCTGGCCGTGCAGGGCGCGGTGGAGGCGGCGGCGCCGGAGATCACCTCGATCGAGGTCGAGACGGCGGAGGACGAGGACGCCGGGGCGGCGGGGCCGCTGGTGCCGGTGGACTCGCTGTTCGCCCGGCTGCACACGGATGCCGCGCCGGTCACCGACGGCGCGTCGTGGGAGGCCGTGCCGGAGCTGTCCGGGCTGGAGTCCGGATCCGTGGCCCGGGTCGAGGTCGGCAGGATGCCGGTGGTGGCCTGCCGGGTGGGTGCGGATCTCTTCGCCTTCGAGGACCGGTGCGCGCGCTGCGAGCGGCCGTTCGAGGGGGCCACGCTGGCGCGGCGGCTCGGCGGGGGTTCCGGTGACGCGGTCCTGCGCTGCGCCGGCTGCCGTGCGCACTACAACGTACGGGGGGCCGGGGTCTGCCTCGACGAGGACGGCGGGCATCTGGCCCCGCTGCCCCTGCTGGTGGACGGTGGCTCGGTCTCCGTCTCGGTGCCCGCGGCAGTGGCGCGGTGATCGCGGCCGGACGCTCCGCCTCCCCGGCGGCCGCCCTGCTGCGCCTCACCCGCAACCGGCCGCGGCCGGCCGCCGGTGAGCGCTGCGAGATGTGCGCGGAGCCGATCGGTGAGAGCCACCCCCATGTGGTGAACCTCGACAGCCGTGCGCTGATGTGCGGCTGCCGGGCCTGCTATCTGCTGTTCACGGACGAAAGCGCGGAGTTGCGCTACCGGGCGGTCCCCGAGCGCTATCTGCACTTCGCCGGGCTGACCGTGGACGGGCGGGCCTGGGACGAGTTGCAGATTCCCGTGGGGCTCGCCTTCCTGTTCCGCAATTCCGTCCAGGACCGCATGGTGGCGTTCTATCCGGGCCCCGCCGGGGCCACCGAGTCGGAACTGCCGCTGGACGCCTGGGCGGCCGTCGTCGAGGCGAGCCCGGAGCTCGCCGTGCTGCGCCCCGATGTCGAGGCCCTGCTGATCCGGCGCACCACGGACGGCGGCGGCTCGTGCCATCTGGTGCCGATCGACGCCTGTTACGAGCTGGTGGGCCGACTGCGCACGCTGTGGCGCGGGTTCGACGGAGGGTCGGAGGCGCGGGCCGCGATGGACGCCTTCTTCGCACAGGTGGCGGACCGCAGCCGGCCCGCCGCCGGGATCGGGGCGCCGTGAGCGACTTCGCGTTCTCCGTGCTCGACATCGCCGCCGACCCGTACGCGGCCGCGCCGCAGTTGACGGCACGGCTGCGGATCGAGGAACGGACGGGGCTGCGGGTCCACGCCGTCGCCCTGCACTGCCAGGTGCGCATCGAGCCGCAGCGGCGCCACTACGACGATGCCGAACAGAGCGGTCTTCAGGCCCTGTTCGGCGGGCGGGAGCGCTGGACGGACACCTTGAAGCCGTTCCGGTGGATGAGCTGCGACACGACGGTGCAGGGGTTCACGGACGCCACCGAGGTCGACCTCGCCCTGCCCTGCACGTACGACTTCGATGTGGTCGGCTCCCGCTATCTGCACGCCCTGGGCGAGGGTTCGGTGCCGCTCGCCCTGATGTTCTCGGGCACGGTCTTCACCCGGGGCAGCAAGGGCTTCGGGGTCGAGCAGGTGCCGTGGGACTGCGAGGCCCGGTATCCGATGCCGGTCGCGGTGTGGCGGCACATGATGGCGTCGCACTTCCCGAACGCCGGCTGGATCAGGCTGGACCACGACGTGCTCGCGCGCTTCGCGGACTTCCGGGCCCGGCGCGGGCTGATCAGCTGGGACGAGACGGTCCAGGCCCTCCTGGCCGAGCACGACGGGGTGGCCTTGTGAGTCTTGACCAGGTGCGCACGATCGCCGACGCCGTGCTGTACGAGGGGTACCTCCTCTACCCGTACCGCGCGAGCTCGCACAAGAACCGCTCGCGCTGGCAGTTCGGCGTCCTCGGGCCCCCGCACGCCGCGGCGGCGAGTTTCGGCGAGGAGCCCGGGATGGAGACGCAGTGCCTGCTGGCACCGGGGGACGGCCCGGCGGCCGTCACCGTCCATCTGCGCTTCCTCCAGCTCCAGGTCCGCGAGGTACGGAGCATCGGCGAGGACGGCATCGAGGTGCCGGTGGACCAACTCACCGTCGACGGTGCGTCGGTGATGTCCTGGGACGAGGCGGTGGAGCAGGAAGTCGTGCTGGCCGCACTGCCGTTGGACGAACCCGCCGACTCCGTGTACGAGGTGGCGGGCGGCGAGGAGTCCGAGCCGGTGACCGACGCGCGGGGCACGGTGGTGGGCAGGATCGTCCGCCGGCGGCTGCCGCTGGCGGTCCGCATCCGTACGCATGCCGTCATGGACGACGGCTACGTACGCCTGACAGTGGGCGTCACCAACGAGCACCCGGAACCGGCGGACACCAAGGACTCCGCGATCCGGGCGTCCCTGATCGGGGCGCATCTGCTCCTCAGCGCCCACGACGCCGAGTTCGTCTCGCTGCTCGAACCGCCCGCCGAAGCGGCGGCGGCAGCCGGACGGTGCCGGCAGCACAGGTGCTGGCCCGTGCTGGCCGGCCCGAGGGGCACGACGGACACCCTGCTCGGCGCCCCGATCATCCTGTACGACTACCCGGAGGTCGCCGAGCAGAGCCCGGGCGCCCTGTTCGACTCGACCGAGATCGACGAGATCCTGACCCTCCGTGTGATGACCATGACGGAGGAGGAGAAGGCGGAGGCCCGCGCCACCGACCCCCGGGCCAGGGAGATCATCGACCGGTGCGACGGGATGTCGCCCGCCGAACTCCAGCAGTTGCACGGCCTCTTGCGCGATCCTCACGCCCCGCAGCCGTCGGCTCCCGTGGGTCCGCCCGGCGATGTGCGGGACGTGGAGCCCGCCGCCTTCGACACCGCGGGCGCGCCCTGGTGGGATCCGGCGGCCGACGCATCGGTCCGGCCGGAGACCGACGCCGTGGTCATCGACGGGGTGCGGGTGGCCAAGGGCAGCCTGGTCCGCGTCCATCCCTCCCGGCGGGCGGACGCACAGGACCTGTTCTTCGCCGGCCAGGTGGCCCGGGTGACCGCGGTGCTCGCGGACGTGGACGGCGGTACGCACATCGCGCTGGTCCTCGTCGACGACCCGGCGTCCGACCTGCACGACTGGTACGGCCGCTACTTCTACTTCGCGCCCGACGAGCTGACACCCCTGAGCGTCGAGGAGTCGGCGCCGTACCGAGAGGAGAACCGATCGTGAAGAACCTGGGCTTCGTCACCGCCGTCCTGGGGGCGGCCGTGGCAGCCGTCGCCGTGGGCGTCGGGATCAGGTCGATCCCCGACATCCGCCGCTACCTGCGCATCCGTTCCATGTGAATCCCGGCCCGAGAGATGTGAGTGAGGAGCACCCCATGGCGGACACACCGGAGAAGAACAGCGCGGTCCAGGAGGAGCCGCAGGAGGAACGGGGCCCGATGGGCTCTCGCGACACCGGCTCGGACCAGCCCGAAGCCGGGCCTGCCGACCGGCCGTCGGGCACCTCGGACGAGCGGTCCGACACCTCCGTACAGCCGAAGAAGGCCAAGCACCCGAAGGCGCCCGGCCTCCAGTCCGGTGGCGGCTGAGCCGAGGATGACGGACGAACCACCGACGGCGGCCCGGGTCCTGGTCGCGGGCATCGGCAATCTCTTCCTGAGCGACGACGGCTTCGGCCCGGAGGCCGTACGCCGGCTGGCCGCCGAGGGCGGACTGCCCGGGCAGGTCCGGGTGGTGGACTACGGGATCCGCGGCATGCATCTCGCGTACGACCTGCTCGACGGGTACGACGCGCTGGTGCTGGTCGACGCGTACCCGGGCGGCGGCGCGCCCGGGGAGGTGACGGTCCTGCGCATCGGCCCGGAGGACCTCGGTACGGGTGAATTCGACGCCCATGGCATGAATCCGGTCGCGGTGCTGGCAAATCTGGATCAATTGGGCGGTACTCTTCCGCTCACCTTCCTCGTCGGCTGTACGCCCGCCGGGGTCGAGGAGGGCATCGGGCTCAGCGAAGCCGTCGGCCGTGCGGTGCCCGAGGCGGTCCAGGCGGTGCACACCCTGGTCCGGCAGCTTGTCCCCGCCGTACCGACCGCGTCCGTGAAGAGCGCCGAACTCCGGAGATCCTGATCATGTGCCTAGGCATTCCTGGCCGCGTCGTGGAGATCGTGGACGGCTATGCGGGCCAGCTGGCCCTGGTGGATGTCGAGGGTGCCCGGCGGCGCGTCAACATCGGCATGCTCGATGATCCGCCCGGCTGCGACGACTGGGTGCTCCTGCACATGGGCTTCGCCGTCGAGCTCATCGACCGGGAGAAGGCACGGGAGGCCATGTCGGGCCTGGAGATGATGGGGCGCGGCCGGGAGGAGCGGATCCGCCGCAGGTTCGAGGTGCGCGGCGTCGTGCAGGGCGTGGGCTTCCGGCCCTTCGTCTATGTCACCGCCTCCGAGCTGATGCTCGGAGGCGCTGTGACGAACACCGGCGACGGGGTGCTCGCCGAGGTCGAGGGACCGGCCGACGCCGTGGCGGAGTTCGGCCGCCGGCTGCGGTCCGACTGCCCGCCGCTCGCGATCGTCGAGGACGTACGGACCAGCGATCTGCCGACGCGCGGCGGGACTGGCTTCACCATCGAGCACTCCCGTACGGCCGGCCGGGCCAGGACGCTCGTCCCGCCCGACATCGCCACCTGCCGCGACTGTCTGGACGAGCTGGCCGACCCGTCGGACCGGCGCTACCGCCACCCCTTCATCACCTGTACGCACTGCGGTCCCCGGTTCACGATCGTCACCGGCCTGCCCTACGACCGGGCAGCGACCACGATGGCCGACTTCGAGATGTGCGCGGCCTGCCGGTCCGAGTACGAGGATCCGGGCGACCGGCGCTTCCACGCCCAGCCGGTCGCCTGCCCCGACTGCGGGCCCCGGCTCGAACTGACCGTCGGCGAAGGGGTGTCCCCGTCCCGCGACGAGGACGCGCTGCGCACGGCCCGCAAGCTCCTGGCCGACGGCGGGATCATCGCGGTCAAGGGCCTCGGCGGGTACCACCTGGTGTGCGACGCCCGCAACGCGGCGGCCGTGACCGAGCTGCGCCGGCGCAAGCGGCGCGGCGGCAAGCCGTTCGCGGTGATGGTCCGGGACCTCGACGTGGCCCGGGAGCTGGTGACCGTCACGGCGGACGAGGAGGCACTCCTGACCGGTGGCCGCCGCCCGATCGTGCTCCTGCCCCGGCGTCCCGCCGGGCCCGGTGCCGGGGTGTCCGACGCCGTGGCGCCCGGCTGCCCCGACCTCGGGCTGCTGCTTCCGTACACGCCGTTGCACGTCCTGCTCTTCGGGATCGGCGACGACGATCCGGGCCCGGACGCGCTGGTGATGACGTCGGCCAATCTGTCGGGCGAGCCGATCGTCACCGACGACGGCGACGCGCTGACGGTGCTCGCGCCGCTGGTCGACGCCTGGCTGCGGCACGACCGGCGGATCCATGTGCCGTGCGACGACTCGGTGAGCCGCTGGGTGGCGGGTGCCGAGCTGCCGCTGCGCCGCTCACGCGGGTACGCCCCGCTGCCGCTCGCGCTGCCCTTCGACGTGCCCCCCACGCTCGCGGTGGGCGCCGATCTGAAGAACACCTGCGCGCTGGGCGAGGGCCGCTACGCCTGGCTGAGCCAGCACATCGGCGACATGGACGACCTGTCCACGGTCGACGCGCTGACCCGCACCGAGAAGCACCTCGAAGAACTCACCGGGGTGGAGCCGGCCCTGTTGGTCGCGGACCGTCATCCCGGCTACCACTCCGGCGCCTGGGCCCGGGACCGTGCGGCCGGGCGGCCCGTGCGTACCGTGCAGCACCACCACGCGCACATCGCGTCCGTCATGGCCGAACACGGCCTGGGCCGGGACGCGCGGGTCATCGGCATCGCCTTCGACGGCACCGGCCACGGCGACGACGGCGCGGCCTGGGGCGGCGAGGTCCTGGTGGCGGGCTACGCGTCGTTCCGCCGGGCCGCCCACCTGGGTTACGTACCGCTGGCCGGGGGTGACGCGAGCGTGCTGCGGCCCTACCGGATGGCGCTGGCGCATCTGCACGCGGCGGGCGTTCCCTGGAACGCGGACCTGCCGGCCGTCCTGGCCTGCCCGGCAGCCGAACGCGAGGTGCTGGCGCACCAGTTCACCACCGGCTTCGGCTGTGTGCCGACGTCGGGGATGGGCCGGCTCTTCGACGCGATCGCGTCCCTCGCGGGCGTACGGCACGAGGTGGCGTTCGAGGCGGAGGCGGCCATGGAGCTGGAGGGGCTGGCCCGGGGCGCGACGGCTGATCCCCTGGTCGCGGAGTGCGGCTACGGCTTCGCGATCCGGCCCGGTGCGGACGGGGAGCCCGCCGTCGCGGACCCGGGACCGGTCGTGCGTGCCGTGGTGTCCGACGTACGGGCCGGGGTCTCCGCCGGAGTGATCGCCGCCCGCTTCCACGCGGCCGTCGCCACCCTGGTCGTCGATCTCGCCGACCTCTGCCGCGCGGGCACCGGGCTCGACACCGTGGCCCTCGGCGGTGGCGTCTTCCAGAACGCCCTGCTGCTCGAATCGACCCGACACGGCCTGGCGGAGCGCGGATTCACCGTTCTCCGGCCACGGCTGCTCCCGCCCAACGACGGCGGGATCGCCCTCGGCCAGCTCATGATCGCCGCAGCGGGCTGACACCGCCGCTCCCGTACCCGAGAGATCCACAGAGAAGAGGGACCATGTGTCTGGCTGTTCCGGGGTGCGTCCTCAGTACCGCCGAAGTCGACGGCACCGTGATGGCCGAGGTGGACTTCGGCGGGGTGCGCAAGGAGGTCTGTCTCCAGTACATCCCCGATGTGACGGTCGGTGAATACGTCATCGTGCACGTCGGTTTCGCCATCCAGCGCCTGGACGAACGGTCGGCCAAGGAGACCCTGGCCAACTTCGACCGGCTCGGCATCCTCGCCGAGGAGTTCGGCGACCCCCTCTCAGTCACAGCCCAGAGCACGTCCCCCGAAGGAGCCGGCCGGTGAAGTACCTCGACGAGTTCAGCGACCCCGATCTCGCGAAGAAGATCATCGATCAGATCCACGCGGTCACCACGCGGAACTGGGCGATGATGGAAGTCTGCGGCGGGCAGACCCACTCGATCATCCGCCACGGCATCGACCAACTGCTGCCGGACGGCGTGGAGATGATCCACGGACCGGGCTGTCCCGTCTGCGTCACCCCGCTGGAGACCATCGACCGGGCGCTGGCCATCGCGGCCCGCCCCGGCGTCATCTTCTGCTCGTTCGGTGACATGCTGCGGGTGCCCGGCAGCAGCCAGGACCTGTTCTCCATCAAGAGCGCCGGGGGCGACGTACGGGTGGTGTACTCACCGCTCGACGCGCTGAAGCTGGCCCGCGAGAACCCGGACCGCGAGGTCGTCTTCTTCGGCATCGGCTTCGAGACCACCGCGCCCGCCAACGCCATGACGGTGTATCAGGCGGCGAAGCTCGGAGTCCGTAACTTCTCGCTGCTGGTCTCCCATGTCCTGGTGCCCCCGGCGATCGCCGCGATCATGGAGTCGTCGACCTGCCGGGTCCAGGCGTTCCTCGCCGCGGGCCATGTGTGCAGTGTGATGGGGACATCCGAGTACCCGCCGCTGGCCCGGAAGTACAAGGTGCCGATCGTGGTCACCGGCTTCGAGCCGCTCGACATCCTGGAGGGTGTCCGACGGACCATCGTGCAGCTGGAGTCGGGGCGGTACGAGGTGGAGAACGCCTACCCCCGGGCGGTGCGCGACGACGGCAACGCGCCGGCCATGAAGATGCTCGCGGATGTCTTCGAGGTGACGGACCGGACCTGGCGCGGGATCGGGGAGATTCCCCGCAGTGGCTGGCGACTCGCGGAGAAGTACCGGGAGTTCGACGCCGAGCAGCGGTTCGACGTGACGGGCATCCACACCGCCGAGTCGTCGCTCTGCCGCTCGGGCGAGGTGCTCCAGGGGCTGATCAAGCCGCATCTGTGCGAGGCGTTCGGCAAGGAGTGCACGCCGAGGAACCCGCTGGGCGCGACGATGGTGTCCACCGAGGGCGCGTGTGCCGCGTACTACACCCACCGCCGGCTGGAACTGGTCGATGCGAAGTGACCGACGTGACTGATGTGACCGACGTGACCGACATGACGGCTGTTGCCCACGGCGTGACCGCGACGCTCGACGGCGTGCCGGACCTCGACTTCGAGGGGTGGACCTGCCCCGTACCGCTGCGTGACATCCCTTCCGTCGTGATGGGTCACGGGGGCGGGGGTGCGATGTCCGGCGAGCTCATCGAGCACCTGTTCCTGCCCGCGTACGGTGCCGCGGCCGCCGCCGACCTCGGGGACTCGGCCGTGCTCACGGTCGGGTCCGGCACCCGGCTCGCCTTCTCCACCGACTCGTTCGTCGTGAAGCCGATGTTCTTCCCCGGCGGGTCGATCGGTGACCTGGCGGTGAACGGGACGGTCAACGACCTGGCCATGTCGGGAGCGACACCCCTGTTCCTGTCGACCGCCTTCATCCTCGCGGAGGGCACCGCGCTGAGCGACCTCGGCCGGATCGCCCAGGACGTGGGCCGGGCGGCGGAGGCCGCCGGTGTCCGGCTGGTCACCGGGGACACCAAGGTCGTCGAGCGCGCCAGTGGTGACGGCGTCTACCTGAACACCTCGGGCATCGGCCTGGTCCCCGACGGCGTGGACATCCACGCACGCCGGGCCCGCCCCGGCGATGCGGTGCTCGTCAGTGGCGACATCGGCGTGCACGGCGTGGCCGTGATGAGCTGCCGGGAAGGCCTGGAGTTCGGTACGACGGTCGAGAGCGACACCGCTCCGCTGCACGGTCTGGTCGCCGCCGTGCTCGCGACCGGCACCGACGTCCATGTGCTCCGGGACCCCACGCGCGGGGGTGTCTCGGCTTCGCTGAACGAGATCGCCCGCGCGTCGGACGTCGGCATCGAACTGGTCGAGCGGCTGCTGCCCGTGCCGCCCACGGTGCGGGACGCGTGCAGCCTGCTCGGGCTCGACCCGCTCCAGGTCGCGAACGAGGGCAAGCTGATCGCGATCGTCCCGGCCGAGGACGCGGACCGGGTGCTGGAGGCGATGCGGGCCCACCCCCTCGGCAGGTCGGCGTGCAGGATCGGCAGCTGCGTACCGGATCACGCCGGGATGGTGGTCGCCAGAACAGGGCTGGGCGGAAATCGAGTCATCGGCCTGCCGATCGGCGAACAGCTGCCGAGGATCTGCTGAGTGAGTGCCGAGGGCGCGCTGCTGTTCGCGCGATACGCCTACCCGCCCAATGAGCTCGGCTACTGCGGCCCGGCCGACGCGGCGGCCCTCCTGCGCCGCGACGCGACCGCCGACATCGAGCGGCGGGCCAGACAGTTCGAGGGCGCCTGGTGCTATCTCCAGTTCCTCGCGGAGACGGCCGGGGTGCGCGACCCGCTCGACGAGCGGGTGGTCGAGGCCTACTGGATCGGCAACGAGCTGCTGGACCTGGCCGATCCCGCCGCCCTCGTGGAGCGCATGACCGACCGGTTCCGGGGACAGCTCGGCGGCACCTGGCGCGAGGCCGGGCGGCGCGCTCTGGCCCATCACAGTTTCCAGGTGTTCGAGGTGTATCCCTGGGCGCCGATACTGCGATCGAGCGGGCACCCGACGGCCCTCACCGTGCTCGACCGGTGCCGCATCCGTACGGGAGTGGTCATCGGTGCCGACAGCGACGTGGCGACCGTACGCTCACGCCCGCTGCGCTGGGACGGTGACGGACTGACCGACGGCGCGTGGCGGGAGGAGACCGTACGCTGCTCGGCCGACGGGCTGACGCTGATCGACCGGCTCTTCCCCGGCGACCGGGTGGCACTGCACTGGGACTGGGTGTGCGATGTGCTCACCGACGAGCAGGCGCAGCGCATCGAGTTCCTCGATGAGCACCGGCGCACCGAGCTGGGCCTGCTCGCCCGGTGCACATCGTCCGCCGCCGGCGGGCCCCAAGGATCCCCGTAAAAGATCTCCCCAGTCGCTCCCCAGCCTTCGGGCGAGATGCGAAAGGGCGCCCTCTCCGAGGTTCTGGAGGGGGCGCCTCTCTCGCTACTACTGGAGTCCGGTGCGACGGAGAACTAGCCTCTGAGCTGGGGTTACTTGGTTCGGCCAGTAGACGTAGCAGACCCCTCCCGTGCCGCTCCTGACCGCGCCGTTCGCGTCGTAGCGCTTGGTGCGGAGCCAGATGTTCTCCCATTCCCGCCGCTTGTACACACGGCGCACCGCGTCGTTGGACGGGGACGCGGGGTCGTTGGCGATGACGTCGCCTGCGGCCGTGAAGCCGATGACGGTCATCAGGTGGCCCGAGGTCCCGTAACCCGCCCCCGTCAGCTCGTCCTTGAGGAACGACTGGGACGTTATGACGGGGATACCGGCGGCGACCAGGTTCTCCAGGTCGGTCAGCGACCCGAGCCGGGTGACCGCGGCGTTCATGTCCCTGTACGTCGCGGCGTAGGCGGCGTTGAAGGGCCAGTTGCCGCACCCGTCGTACTGGTAGTCGAAGGTGTAGCGGGCCGCGTGGCAGACCTGGGGGTCGGCGAGGCCCGGCTTGACCCAGGCCAGGTCCTCGGGGGTGGGCCTGCGGCCCCAGTACTCGATGATCATCTGCGAGGAGGTGGGGCTGCACCAGGCCTCGCCGCCGTTGTCGTACTCCGGGTACTCCCCCACATGGACGTTCTGCGAGTAGCGGGGCACCGCCAGCTCACGGGAGACACCCGGCGCGGTGGCGGGGACGGTGAAGCGGTCCGGGACGTCCGAGGCCATGGCGCCGACCCGGTGGACCGTGGGCGTGAGGCGGGTGCCGGGGGTGCGGTGGAGGGTGAGGCGCAGCCGGTAGGACGCCAGCCGGAGCCCGCTCGCCGCGTCGTCGAGCGAGAAGGTGTCGGTCCAGACGGTGCTCCTGCCGTCCGTCTGGTCGTCGACCGAGGTGCGCCGGATGTCCGTGTCGGCCGAGGCCCAGCGGCCCATCACGTACCAGGGCGTGTCCGTGCCGTCCGAGTAGCTGCCGCGCAGCTCGATCTGGATCCAGGTGCCCGGCGGGGTGTGGGCGTTCCAGGACGCGATCACCTCGGTGGCGGGGACGGCCGAGCGGTGGACCGGGGAGGTCCAGGTCGCGTACTCCCAGGTGCTGGTCGTACCGGTGTGCGGGTCGGTGTAGTCGGTACGTCCGGCGGGGGCGGAGATCACCAGGCCGGGCCGGCGCCCCGCGACGGCCCGGGTCCCGGCGGACGAGCCGCAGCGCCAGTCGGTGTACGTACTCCAGAAACGGTTCTCCACGAGCGGGTCCGCCGCCGGTGACGAGGGGGTCCGGGAGGGGGCGGCGCCCGCCGGGCCGGCGGAGGCCACGGTGCCCGCCCCGGCCGCTGCCGCGAGCGCGGCGGTGAGCACGGTTCTGCGTGAAGTCGGTCCGGTCATGGGCGAGACCTCCGGTCGTCGGCGGATGGGGGCTGCGTGTTCCGATCGGTGCGCCAACTATCGCGGGTCGGGTGCGGATCCGGCCAGTGATTCGCCCCGTGCCGCACCATCAATATTGGTCTGGTCCACTGACGTGACCTGGGCGGCCCCGCCGGAATCGTAGGGTGGGGGACATGAACGACCTGGCGGACCACGCGCACCGGCTGCGCTCCCTGCCCCCGTCCTGCGGGCCGGTCCGGCTGGTCGCGGTCGACGGTCACGCGGGGTCCGGCAAGAGCACGTTCGCCGGCCGGCTGGCGGCGGCACTCGGCGACGCGCCCGTGCTGCGCCTGGACGACCTCGCCACCCACGAGGAGCTCTTCGCCTGGACGGACCGGCTGCGGGCGCAGGTCCTGGATCCGCTCGCGCGGGGCGAGTCCGCGCGGTACGCCCCGTACGACTGGACGGCCCGCCGCTTCGGGCCGCCGAGGACGCTGGACCCGGCCCCCGTGATGCTGGTCGAGGGGGTGGGCGCGGGCCGCACCGCGGTACGGCCGTTCCTCGCGGGACTGCTGTGGATGGAGGGGGACCGCGAGGCCTCCTGGGAGCAGGGCCGGCGCCGCGACGGCCCCGGGCTCTCGGAGTTCTGGGACGGCTGGACGGTCGCGGAGCACCGGCATTTCGCCGACGATCCCTCGTACCCCTTCGCCGATGCGGTGATACGGCGGATGCCCACGGGATATATGTGGCTGGAAGGTCCTCACCCGACAGCGGTGACGAGTCGGATCGTCACGGACAGTGAAGCCTGAGGGACGCCATACCGGTCGGTAGGAAAAAGCGCCGAAGCCGCCCCAACTCGGCTTGACCGAGGGGCCGTACAGGTCTTACGTTCTCAATGTGCGGCTTTTCGGAGCCCTCGCGGACGCGAAGCCCCCGGTTGTTCCCCCGTGATCGGGGGCTTCGTTCTGCCCTCGCACCCCGCCGGACCGGCCCTCCACTCACCCTCGGTCACCGCGGCCGAAGCGCCGGTTACGTACTTAACCGCTCACTCCCTGTGCAGGTACGATGCGTCCCGGGTGTGGGCAATTCCCGTCCCCGGCACGGTGATTAGGTGCGCCGAGCTGGGCATGCTGTGCGGGCGGGACATTCTGGGGGCACGGTTTGTGGGGGACCTGATGGACATCGGCACGCCGGGCACACAGGCCCCGGCCGACCTTGCCTGGCTGCGTGGGGTGGACGCCTACACCATGGGGGCGTACCCGCAGGCCGAGGAGGAGTTCAGAACGGCGGTGCGCTTCGATCCCGGCATGGCGGACGGCTGGCTGGGCCTGCACGCGCTGCGGATCGACACCACCACGGCGCTGTTACGCATGTACCGCCATCGCGACCGCTTCGGAGAGCAGCGTGCCCGCCATCGCCGCACGCTCAACTCGTGGTACTGGCTGGGCTGGTGGGTCCAGCCGGTGCTGGAGAGCCCGCGCGATCTGCTCCTCGCGCACGCCTCGCACTGGCTGGACGGCCGCCATGTGCCGGAGCTGGACCGCGCGTTGGCGGGTCTGCCGCCGGTCGACGCGGATCCCCAGGTCCGTTTCCTGCATGCCTGCCGCTCCTATCTGGTGAAGGACTGGGACCAGCTCGTACGCACCACGGAGCAGCTCATCGATGATCCGCTGCTCGGCATCGAGGCGGGGCTCTTCGGCGGCATGGCGCGGGTGCGCCTGGAGATGTACGGGCAGGCGGAGCCCCTCCTGTCCGCCGCGCTGATGCGCTGTCGCAGCGAGCAGCCGCAGCGCAAGGAGCTGCGCTACTGGCTGGCGCGTGCCCACGAGGGCACCGGCCGGAGCGCGGCGGCCCTGCCGCTGTACCGGGCCGTGCACCGGGTGGACCCGGCCTTCATGGACACCTCGGCCAGGCTGGCGGCGATCTCCGAGGGCGACGGTTACGACGAGGCCTCCGATCTCGCCGCGGTCTCACTGGCCGGCTTCGGCGCGGACAGCGCGGGCATGGAGGACCGGACGGACGGCGACACGGCACTCACCACCGACCTGGTGGACGGCCGTGAGCCCTGGCTCGGCGGCGGCGACCCCCAGGCGCTCCCCGGGGTCGTGGTCCCGCAGTCCGGGCCCGGCGGTGGCGGAGCGCGGGAGAAGCCGGGAGCGCCCCGGGCCGCCGCCTTCCCTTCGGGGCCGAGCGACCCGGCAATGCTCGCGGAAGCCCTTGCGGAGCTGGAGCGCATGGTCGGACTCGAACCCGTGAAACGCCAGGTCAAGGCCCTGTCCGCGCAGCTGAACATGGCGCGTCTGCGGGCGGAGCAGGGGCTGCCGGTGCAGCCGCCGAAGCGGCACTTCGTCTTCTCCGGCCCGTCCGGCACGGGCAAGACGACGGTCGCCCGGATCCTGGGCCGGGTCTTCTACGCCCTCGGCCTCCTCGGCGGCGACCATCTCGTGGAGGCCCAACGGTCGGACCTGGTGGGCGAGTTCCTCGGGCAGACGGCGGTGAAGGCGAACGAGCTGATCGATTCGGCGCTCGGCGGGGTGCTGTTCGTGGACGAGGCGTACAGCCTCTCCAACTCCGGTTACAGCAAGGGCGACGCGTACGGCGACGAGGCCCTGCAGGTCCTCCTCAAGCGGGCCGAGGACAACAGGGACCACCTCGTCGTCATCCTCGCCGGCTATCCGGAGGGCATGGACCGGCTGCTCTCCACCAACCCGGGGCTCTCCTCACGCTTCACCACGCGGGTCGACTTCCCTAGCTACCGCCCCCTCGAACTCACCGCGATCGGCGGGGTGCTGGCCGCCGACAACGGCGATGTGTGGGACGAGGAGTCCCTCGACGAGCTGCGCAGCATCAGCGGGCACGTGGTCGACCAGGGCTGGATCGACGAGCTGGGCAACGGCCGTTTCCTGCGCACCCTGTACGAGAAGAGCTGCGCCTACCGTGATCTGCGGCTGTCCGGTTACACCGCCGCGCCGACCCGGGACGATCTGGCCACGCTGCGGCTGCCGGACCTGATGCAGGCGTACGGCGAGGTGCTGTCGGGGCGGGGCCCGGTGGACCGGGGGAAGCAGGAGCCCGGCGCCCTGTGAGAGCGCGCCGCCGGACGGCCCCCGGAGGGACCGCCCGGCGACGGGATCAGCCCAGCGGGGCCATGGCCTTCGGCGCCTCCACCGTGCGGCGGGGCACCGAGACACGGTGGGCCGGGTCGCGGACCTCGCCCACGAGCATCTCCAGTACGTCCTCCATGGCGACCAGGCCGAGCACCTTGCCCGACGCGTCGGCGACCTGGGCGAGGTGCGTGGCCGCGCGGCGCATGACCGTCAGGGCGTCGTCCAGGGGGAGTTCGGCCCGTACGGTGGCCATCGGGCGCCAGATCTGCTGGGGGACGGCCCGCTCGCCGTCCTCCAGCTCCAGGACGTCCTTGACGTGCAGATAGCCCATGAACGGGCCGCCGCCCTCCGCGCAGACGGGAAAGCGTGAGTAGCCGGTCCGTACGGTCAGTTCCTCGATGCGGCGCGGGGTGACGGAGGGGTCCACCGTCACCAGGGACGCACGGTCGAGCAGTACGTCGGTGACGGGCCTGCTGCCCAGTTCGAGGGCGTCCCCGAGGCGTTCCTGCGCCTCCGGTTCCAGCAGACCTGCCATGCCGGCGTCCTCCACCAGCCGGTTGAGCTGCTCACTGGTGAAGACGGCCTCGACCTCGTCCTTCGGCTCGACCTTGAAGATCCGCAGGACGAGCCTGGCGCAGGCGCCGAGCGCGGAGGTGACGGGCCGGCAGAGCCGGGCGAAGCCGACGAGGCCGGGGCTGAGCCACATCGCGGTCTTCTCGGGGGCGGCCATCGCCAGGTTCTTCGGGACCATCTCGCCGATGACGAGGTGGAGGAAGACCACCGAGACCAGGGCGACCGCGAAGCCGAGCGGGTGGACGAGCCCGTCGGGCACGTGCGCCGCGTGGAAGACGGGCTCCAGCAGATGGGCGACGGTCGGCTCGGCGACGGCACCCAGGGTGAGGGAGCAGACGGTGATGCCGAACTGTGCGGCGGCCATCATCTGCGGCAGGTTCTCCAGGCCGTACAGGACCTGTCTGGCCCGGCTCGAACCGGCTGCCGCGAGGGGTTCGACCTGACTGCGGCGTACGGAGACGAGCGCGAACTCGGCGCCGACGAAGAAGCCGTTCGCCAGGACGAGGAGACCTGCGAAGAGCAGCTGTACGAGGCTCATCGCACGGCCTCCAGCAGGTCCTGGGTGAGGTGCTCCGGCCGGTCCGGCCGTTCCGCCGGGGTGGCCGGTATGTCCGTCAGCCGGACGAAGCGGACCTTCTCGGCCCGGTAGTGGCCGACCTGGCGGACGGAGATCCGCCAGCCGGGAAGCTCGGCCCGGTCACCGGGGGCGGGGATCCGCCCCAGCAGATCGGCGACCAGCCCCGCCACGGTCTCGTACGGGCCCTCGGGTACGTCGAGGCCTATCCTCCGCAGGGTCAGGACCCTGGTGCTGCCCTCCACGTCCCAGCCGGCCCGGCCGTCGTCGGCGACGACGGGTGTCAGCTCGGGACGGTCGGCGCCCTCCGCGTCGTGCTCGTCCCTGACCTCGCCGACGAGCTCCTCGATGATGTCCTCGAGGGTGACGACCCCGGCGGTGCCGCCGTACTCGTCGACCACGACGGCTATCGGCTGCTCGCTGCGCAGCCGCTTGAGCAGCTGTTCGACGGGCAGGGTCTCGGGCACCAGGAGCGGCGCCACGGCGATCCGGCTCACGGGGGTGCGCAGCCGGTCCTGGGAGGGGACGGCCAGGGCGTTCTTGAGGTGGACCATGCCGACGACCTCGTCGATGCGGTCCCGGTAGACGGGGAAGCGGGACAGACCCGTGGCCCGCGTGAGGTTGAGGACGTCCGCCGCGGTGGCGGAGGACTGCAGGGCGCTGACCTTCACGCGCGGGGTCATGACGTGCTGGGCGGTGAGCCCGGCGAGCGACAGGGTCCGTACGAAGAGATCGGCGGTGTCCTGTTCGAGGGTGCCGGCCTCGGCGGAGTGCCGGGCCAGGGAGACCAGCTCGCCCGGGGTCCTCGCGGAGGCGAGTTCCTCGGTGGGTTCGACTCCCAGCAGCCTGACCAGCCGGTTGGCGACGGTGTTCAGGGCGGTGATCACCGGCCGCAGGAGGGTGGAGAAGCGGTGCTGCGGACCGGCGACGAACCGCGCGACCTGGAGCGGCCGGGAGACCGCCCAGTTCTTCGGCACGAGCTCGCCGATCACCATCTGGACGGCGGCGGCGAACAGCATGCCGGTCACGACGCTCACCCCGGGGACGGCCCCTTCGGGCATTCCGGTGGCGGTGAGCGGTCCGGCGAGCAGCTGTGCGAGCGCCGGTTCGGCGAGCATGCCGACGACCAGCGAGGTGATGGTGATGCCCAGCTGGGTGCCGGAGAGCTGGAAGGAGAGTTCGCGCAGGGCGGCGACGACGGTACGGGCCCGGCGGTCGCCTTCGGCGGCGGCGCGTTCGGCGTCCGGCCGTTCCACCGTGACGAGACCGAATTCGGCTGCCACGAAGAAGCCGTTGGCGAGGATGAGAAGGAATGCCGCGAGGAGCAGCAACAGGGGGGTGGTCATGCCGCCGCCTCCGGGGAGAGGGCGGCGCAGGTACTACCGGACGATCCGTCCATTGCTGGAGGGAGTCACTCCTTGGGTCGCAGGAAAGTGCCCCGCGGGCGCGAAGGCCTTCTGGTGCGGGGCGGGGCGCACCCGGTGCGCCACCGGTCCCAGAATAATCGGGATCGGGCCGTACGGGGCAGTGGACTCAGCCGTTCTCAGTGGCGTCCTTCACTCCGCTGCCGTGGAACTCGACGAGCGCGCGGAGCGTTCTGGCGTCGCTGATGGCCCTTGCCCTGGCGATTCCGGGCTGGATGCCGAGCGCGGGCATGCTGGTGCCGTCGCTGAGGTCGAGGAAGACCCAGGGGTCCCCGGCGCGCAGATTGACGCGGAGGATCTCCGCCCAGGCGAGTCGTCGGGTACGGGTGATGTTGACGACCGTGACCCCTGCCTCGTCGGCGGTGATGCGGGGGCGGCTCAGCAGGGCGAGGACCCCGAAGAAGAGCAGGGCGACGAAGACGAAGCTGGTCCGCTCCCCCGCGCTGAGATTCTCCAGGATCACCGCGACGGCGGTGATGACGGCGAACATCGCCGCCCCCACGGCCAGCAGGACCACCCGGGTGAGGGTGGGCCTGAAGGTGGCCGGGAGAGCGGGGAGTCCGGACGGCCGTGGTGCGGGGGCGGACATGGCGGCGCTGTCGTCCTTCGGTGTGCGGTGGGGTCCGGCCGTCAGAGGCGGCAGGCGTGGATGGCCGTCGTGAGGATGGCGCGGGCACCCAGCTCGTACAGGTCGTCCATGATCCGCTGGGCCTCCTTGGAGGCGACCATGGAGCGGACGGCAACCCAGCCCTCGTGGTGCAGGGGGGAGATGGTCGGCGACTCCAGGCCCGGTGTGAGGGCGACGGCGCGCTCCAGGTGCTCGACGCGGCAGTCGTAGTCCATCATCACGTAGGAGCGGGCGACCAGGACGCCCTGGAGGCGGCGCAGGAACTGCTGCACCTTGGGGTCCTCGGCGTCGGCGCCGGTGCGGCGGATCACGACGGCTTCCGACGTCATGATCGGCTCGCCGATGACCTCCAGGCCCGCGTTGCGCAGGCTGGTGCCGGTCTCGACGACGTCGGCGATGATCTGCGCGACCCCGAGCTCGATGGCCGTCTCGACGGCGCCGTCGAGGTGGACGACGGAGGCGTTGACGCCCTCCTCGGCGAGGTGCTTCGCCACGATGCCCTCGTAGGACGTGGCGATCGTCATGCCGTCGAAGTCCTTGGGGCCGTTGGCCGTGCCGGGCTTGGTGGCGTAACGGAAGGTGGAGCGTGCGAAGCCGAGCTGGAGGATCTCCTCGGCCTCGGCCCCGGAGTCCAGCAGCAGGTCACGTCCGGTGATGCCGATGTCCAGCCGGCCGGAGCTGACGTAGATCGCGATGTCGCGCGGCCTCAGGTAGAAGAACTCGACCTCGTTCGTGGGGTCGACGAGGACCAGTTCCTTCGACTCCTTGCGCTGCCGGTAGCCCGCCTCATGGAGCATCGCCATCGCAGGCCCGGAGATTGCACCCTTGTTGGGGACGGCGATGCGCAGCATGAGGTCAGGTTTCCTTTGTGCGGAGGGAGTTCCGGGACGTGCGGGGGTGTGCTCAGAGGTGGGCGTAGACGTCGTCGAGGGAGATCCCGCGGGCGACCATCATCACCTGGACGTGGTAGAGCAGCTGCGAGATCTCCTCGGCGGCGGCTTCCTTGCCCTCGTATTCGGCGGCCATCCAGACCTCGGCGGCCTCCTCGACGACCTTCTTGCCGATGGCATGAACACCCTTGTCCACCAGCTCGGCGGTGCGGGAGGTGGAGGGGTCGCCGTCGGCGGCCTTGAGCTGCAGCTCGGCGAAGAGCTCTTCGAAGGTTTTGTTGGCCATGATGGTCCTAAGAATACGGGGTCCGGGAGCGCTGCTCAGCGCCAGGGTTCGCTGACGGTGCGCAGTGTGGCGGCCGTGGCCACGGCGGCGGTGACCGCTTCGTGCCCCTTGTCCTCGTTGGAGCCTTCGAGTCCGGCCCGGTCCAGGGCCTGGGCCTCGTCGTCACAGGTGAGCACGCCGAATCCGACGGGGACGCCGGTGTCGACCGTGACCTGGGTGAGGCCGTTGGTCACGCCCTGGGACACGTATTCGAAGTGCGGGGTGCCGCCGCGGATGATCACCCCGAGGGCGACGATCGCGTCGTAGCCACGGCCGGCGAGCACCTTGGCCACCACCGGGAGCTCGAAGCTGCCGGGGACCCGGAGCAGGGTCGGCTCGTCGATGCCCAGGTCGTGCAGGGCGCGCAGGGCCCCGTCGACGAGCCCGTCCATGACCTTCTCGTGCCACTGGGCCGCGATCACCGCCACCCGCAGGTCTCCGCAGTTGCGTACGGACAGTTCGGGTGCGCCCTTGCCGCTCATGTCTCTCCTGTGTGTTCGGTGCTGGTCGGTCTTACTGGTTGCCGCAGGCGGACGCCGTGGCGTCGAGCCAGGGCAGGTCGTGTCCCATCCGGTCCCGCTTGGTGCGCAGGTACCGCAGGTTGTGCTCACCGGCCTGGACGGGCATGGGCTCGCGCCCGGTGACCTTGAGGCCGTGCCGTACGAGCGCGGCGGTCTTGTCCGGGTTGTTGGTCATCAGACGGAGGGTGTGGACGCCGAGGTCGCGCAGGATCTGGGCGCCCGCCGCGTAGTCCCGGGCGTCGGCGGGCAGGCCGAGTTCGAGATTGGCGTCCAGGGTGTCGGAGCCGCGCTCCTGGAGTTCGTAGGCGCGCAGCTTGGACAGCAGGCCGATGCCCCGGCCCTCGTGGCCGCGCAGGTAGACGACGACCCCGCGGCCCTCGGCGGTGACGCGCTCCATGGAGGTGTGCAGCTGGGGGCCGCAGTCGCAGCGCTGGGACTGGAAGATGTCGCCGGTCAGGCATTCGGAGTGGACCCGGACGAGGACGTCCTGGCCGTCACCGATGTCGCCGTGGACGAGTGCGACGTGCTCGACCCCGTCGACGACGGAGCGGTAGCCGTAGGCGGTGAACGGGCCGAAGGTGGTCGGCAGCCGGACCTCGGCCTCGCGGCGCACGGTGGGCTCGGAGCTGCGGCGGTAGGCGATCAGGTCCTCGATGGAGATGATCGTGAGGCCGTGCTTACGGGCGAACGGGACGAGCTCGGGGAGCCGCAGCATCACACCGTCCTCGCCCGCGATCTCGACGATGGCACCGGCGGGGCGCAGCCCGGCGAGCCTGGCCAGGTCGACGGCCGCCTCGGTGTGGCCGTTGCGGACGAGGACACCGCCGGAGCGTGCGCGGAGCGGGAAGACGTGGCCGGGGCGCACGAAGTCGCCGGGTCCCGCCGTGCCGCCCGCCAGCATCCGGAGGGTGGTGGCGCGGTCGGCGGCGGAGATCCCGGTGGTCACTCCGTGGGCCGCGGAGGCGTCCACGGAGACGGTGAAGGCCGTCTGCATGGATTCGGTGTTGTGCGCGACCATCTGCGGGAGTTCGAGGCGGTCGAGCTCGTCGTTCTCCATGGGCGCGCAGATCAGACCGCGGCACTCGCTCATCATGAAGGCGATGATCTCGGGGGTCGCCTTCTCGGCGGCGATGACGAGGTCGCCCTCGTTCTCCCGGTCCTCGTCGTCGACGACCACGACGGGCCGTCCGGCGGCGATGTCGCGGATCGCCTGCTCGACGGGGTCGAGCGAGAGGTCCTCGAGGGTGCGGTCGTGCAACCAGGTGGGCTGGGCAGTCATGCCGTGGCTCCTTCCAGAGCGGGTGTCCGCGTACGCAGCCACCAGTCGCGCATGCCCCACAGGACGAGGGCGCCGTAGACGACGTAGATGAGACCGGAGAAGGCGAGTCCGCTGTGGAAGTTGAGCGGTACGCCGACGAGGTCGACGAGCAGCCAGGCGAACCAGAACTCGACCATGCCGCGGGCCTGGGCCAGCATCGCGACGAGCGTGCCGGCGAAGATGTACGCGTCCGCCCACGGGCTCCAGGAGAGCGAGGGGAAGGCGGTGAAGAGTCCGCCGACCGCGAGGGTGCCGACGACCGCGCCACCCAGCAGGTACGCGCGCTCGCGCCAGGTGGCGAAGCGTACGGCGATGGAGCCGTCCTGGGCCTGCTGCCTGCCGCGGGTCCACTGCTGCCAGCCCCAGACGGCGACGGCGATGACGATCAGCTGCTTGCCGACGCTGCCCGCCTGCTGCACGGAGACGTTCGCGGCGACCAGGACGACGCCGGACAGGAGCTGGGCGGGCCAGGTCCAGACCGAGCGGAGCCAGCCGAGGGCCAGGGCTATCAGGCCGATCGTGTTGCCGAGCATGTCCGACCAGATGATGTGCTGCCCGAAGGCGGTGAACGCCTCCGAGTTCAGCCAGTCCAGGGTGCTCATGCGACCGGCTCCCCTGATTCCGGCGCGGCGCCGTGGCCGAGCAGCCGTTCGACGTACTTCGCGAGGACGTCCACCTCGAGGTTGACCGGGTCGCCGGGCTCCTTGATGCCGAGCGTGGTCAGCGCGAGGGTGGTGGGGATGAGGCTGATGGTGAAGTGGTCGGAGGCGGCGTCGACGACGGTCAGGCTCACTCCGTCGACCGTGATCGAGCCCTTCTCCACGACGTAGCGGGCCAGCCCGTCGGGGAGGGAGATCTTGACGATCTCCCAGTTCTCGGAGACCCGGCGCTCGACGATGCGGCCCGTGCCGTCGACGTGTCCCTGGACGATGTGCCCGCCGAGGCGGCCGCCGAGCGCCATGGGGCGCTCCAGGTTGACCCGGGAGCCCTCGGTCAGGGCGCCGAGGCTGGAGCGGTCCAGCGTCTCGGCCATGACGTCGGCGGTGAACTCGTTCTCCCCGAGGTCCACGACGGTGAGGCAGACGCCGTTGACGGCGATGGAGTCGCCGTGTTTGGCGCCCTCGGTCACGACGGGGCCGCGCAGTCGGAAGCGGGAGGCGTCGTCGAGCTTCTCGACGGCTGTGACCTCACCCAGTTCTTCGACAATTCCGGTGAACACTCAGTTTCCCTTCCGAGCAGGAACGGGGACGGCGGTGATGCGCAGATCGGGGCCGATACGGACGGTCTCGGTCACATCGAGGCGCAACGCCTGGGAGATGGTGGAGATTCCGGCGTCGGCGAGGGCCGCCGGGCCCGCGCCGAGGAGAACCGGGGCGAGATAGCCGACGACGGTGTCGACCGCTCCCGCGGCGACGAAGGCGCCGGCCAGGACCGGCCCGCCTTCGAGGAGTACGGAACGGACGCCGCGGCCGTGCAGGGCGGCGAGCAGCGCGTCGATGTCCAGGCCGGGCCCGGTGGCGGCGCGCGGCAGGCGCAGCACGGCCTCCTCGGGGAGGTGACCGGCCGCGGCGTCGTCGGCGACCGCGATCAGGGTGGGCGCGGACCCGTCGAGGACCCGGGCCCCGGGCCGGACGGCGGTGGCGCCGGTGTCGACGACCACCCGGAGGGGCTGCGTGGCGCCCTCGATGCCGCGTACGCCCAGCTGGGGGTCGTCGGCGCGGGCGGTGCCGGAGCCGACCACCACGGCGTCGGCCTCGGCGCGCAGCCGGTGGACGTCGGCGCGGGCCTCGGGCGAGGTGATCCAGCGGCTGGTGGCGTCGGCGGCGGCGATCCGCCCGTCCAGGGTCGCGGCGTACTTCCACAGGACGTACGGGCGGCCGAGGCGGACCGAGGTGAGCCATACGGCGTTCCCGGCCTCCGCCTCGTCGGCGAGGAGGCCCTGTTCCACCTGGACGCCCGCGGCGCGCAGGGTGTCGGCACCGCCGGTGGCCTGCGGGTTCGGGTCGCTCACCGCGTACACGACCCGGCGGACGCCGGCCTCGACGAGCGCCTGGGCGCAGGGTCCGGTGCGGCCGGTGTGATTACAGGGTTCGAGGGTGACGAGGGCGGTGCCGCCCCGGGCCCGCTCGCCGGCCGCGCGCAGGGCGTGGACCTCGGCGTGCGGCCCGCCGGCGCGCTGGTGGAAGCCTTCGCCGGCCTGTTCCCCGGCGGCGTCGAGGATGACGCATCCGACGACCGGATTCGGGCTGGTGGCGCCGAGTCCGCGGGCTGCGAGCGTGATCGCCCGCCGCATGGCGGTTCTTTCGGCTGCGGTGGCCACCGGGTCCTCCTGCCTCTTCGGGCACGGACTCCGGGGCTGTCGATGACGACAGATGAAGCGGAACGCAACAGGGGAACGCCGAAAACCGAATCCGTCGACACGGATGTGGGCGTCCCGGGACTTCCCGGAACACATCCGCCGACAGCGGCGTACCTGTAACGGCCCGCCGCGCACTGCCTCCCATCCGGACTTTCACCGTCGGTCCAGGAATCTCACCTGGTCAACCGGCCGCTGGATGCGGACGGGTCGCGGACTATAACCGCCGGTTCGGAATTACACCGACCCCGGAGTGCGCTGCTGCTGGTACACGGTCATTGTGCCACGGCGGTCAACGGTCCATCCGGGTGACTTCTGTGGGACGGGTCACAGAGCGTGGGTGAGGCCGCGGGAACAGTGACCAGGGCCGGGCCTGACGTCTCCCTCGCGGGGCGCCTCAGCTCGCGGCCAGCCCCAGGAATCCCGCCCAGGCCCGAACCCCGACGGTGAGCACCGGGCCGTCGGGCTGCTTCGAGTCCCGGATGTGCACGTGTGTGGCCAGGGAGGCGACCTCGATGCACTCGCCGCCTTCGGCCCCGCTGTGGCTGCTCTTGCGCCAGGCGACCTCAATGCAGTCGCCACCTTCAGCCCCGCTGTAGCTGCTCTTGTACCAAGCAAGCTCCTGCGAGGCAGAGACTTCGGCGGTGTTCATAGCTCTCCCAGCAACTTCTCGATGAACCCCAAGGACTCTCGCGGAGTGAGAGCCTGGCTCCGGATGATCCCATAGCGGGCTGCGGCGAGCCGCGTCTCGTCCCGATCGCTCAGCCAGTTACTGCGCCCTTGCGCCTCGGTATACACGAGCTGTTCCCCGCCCCTACGCGTCACCACTGTGAAGGCGCCGTCCACCCCGGCGTTGTCGTCGCGATCGAGCGGCATCACTTGGATTTCGACGTTACGGAACCTACCGAACTTCAGCAGCTGCGCCAGTTGCCCATGCAGAACAGCTCGGCCACCCAACGGACGTCGCAGAACGGGCTCCTCCACGACAAAGCTCATGAGTGGCGCGGGCCAGCGGCTGAAAATCTCCTGCCGCGCCAAGCGTGCAGATACTCGTTGCTCGATGGTGTCCTCGTCGAGCAACGGTCTCCGCATGGCGAGAACAGCCCGCGTGTACTCCTCGGTTTGCAATAGGCCCTTGACCATGTGCGTGTCGTACGCGCACAGCTCGACAGCCTCACCCTCCAAGCGCGCCATATCCCGAAAGAACGCCGGGTACTGGGACCGCGCCAGCTCCTCCTTCAGGGCCATCAGCAGCCCACCGGCCTCCAGCAACCGGTCCGCCTTGTCGACGAACTCCGGCTGGGGGATGCGCCGTCCCTGCTCGAAGGAGGCCACCGACTGTGCCGCGTACCCCAGCCGCTTCCCGAACTCCACCCGGTCCAGCCCCGACCGCATTCGCAGCAGTTTCAACTGCCTTCCGAAGGCGACCGCCACGCCGTTCTCCGACTTGCCCTCAGACTGCGTCCCCGGCGAGGCCTCCGCCTCCGCGTCCATGCCCACCTCGTCCCGCGTCATCGCCACCGCCTGTCCCCACGTACGTACACGCCTCGGCCCATCGCGTACAACCAGCTTGCGAAGGACGGCTCTTCGCGGCCCCGCAGGAAGCGCCCGCCCCAGCTCGTCCCACTCGGGCACCGTAACCACCCGCCCTGCCTCACGCACACGATTCCCGCCGCGTTCCATCGAAGGAGTGGCCCGACGCTCGACATCCGAGAGCCGAGCTTCGAGCGTCGGAAACGGACCGTTCACTCGTTGGGAGGACACGATCACGGGCGCGGGCCCGACGCTTGAGTTTCGGGATTCGGAGGCCGGGATCCGAGGGTCGAGGCCCGAGCGATGTTGTTCACCCGGTAGGGAAAGAAGGGTTTTGGGAAAACCTCCCACCCTCCCTACCCCGCCACGGCCAGCCAGTATGACTAAAGGTGATCGGCTTGCAGCTCGCCGTCACGACTGCTTACGGTGCCCCCAACGAATCGACCCCGACGCGGTGCGCAAACACCAGGCCGGGGTCTCACCCCAAGATCGACAGGACCCGATCTCGTGGCTACCGAGCACCCTAGCCCTGCCCTTCGCACACCCGCATCCTCGCGCCCGTACGCGAAAGCCCGCCCCGGCTACGGCAAGCGCACCGCGACAGACCAACGCGCGCCCCGAGCAGACGACTTCGCGCTGATGCCAGAGCGCGAACGGCACATCGCCGGATACGTCGACCGACTCCCCGACGGTGCGGCCATGGACATCAAGTCGCTCGCCAAGAGCCTCCCGCTGTACGGACAGATGGCCGTCTCCAGCGCGTTGAAGGCCCTCGGGGTGGCCGGTCACCTGCGCCGCGTGCGCTGCCTGGCCGGCGAGGGCGAGCAGGTCCGCTGGGTCTCCCGTACCTACTGGTCCCGTACGGCCCACGACAACGAGTGGTGGGACACGTTCCTGGCCGCCGAGGGCAGTAACTCCCCGCCGGAAGCGACGCCCGCTCCCCCGGCTGCCGACGCCGATGCAGAGGCCCCGACCCCGACAGCCCCCGCGTCCGCACCATCCGTCGTGCCCGAGCAGCGCACACAGGCGACACCCGCGACCGCCGCCTCCCCCGCGTACCTCGCCCTGGCCCAACTCGGCCGCCGGGACACGCGTCTGGCGCTCTCCGCAGCGGACTGCCGCACCCTGGAGCCACTGGCCGCCGCCTGGTTCGCACGCGGTGTGGATGCCGACTACCTCACCCAGGCGCTCACCGCAGGTCTCCCCGCGCAGGTCGGCTCCCCCGTGGGCCTCGTACGCCGCCGCCTCACCGACAAACTGCCGCCGCTCGCGGCCAGCAGCCCGGCGCCTGCCACGGCCGTCACGCCGAAGCGCCGCCTCCTCGCGGAGTGCACCGAATGCGGCCGCCCTGGCGCTCCCGAAGCGCTCCCCGACGGCCTCTGCCGCCCCTGCCGCACCACACATCCGGAGGCGCCCGCTGCTCCCCCTGCGGACCGCGACGTTCACGCACTGGTGGGACAGCTGCGCGACCTGACCCGCCTGCCGTGACCGGCCGCGATCGCGTACAGGCTGTTCCCGCTCACGTACACCAGGATGATGACGGTGCGTAAACCCTGGTGACGTGCAGTCATGGTTCGTCAGTGTGGAGGAATGACTGACAAGCAGCCGCTCCTCCCCGTACGACCGACGCGCGCCCCACACGCCCGATTCCCCTGGCATCACTTCACGATGCGTTTCAGCTCCACCCCGCGCGGCGCCCGGCTCGCCCGACGGCTGGCCGGTGAACGCCTCGACGCCTGGGGCGTTCCGTACGGGAGCGAGGCGCACGATGCGCTGCTGCTGACCGTCGCCGAGCTCAGCAGCAACGCGGTACGCCACGGTCACGTGTCCGGCCGCGACTTCCGCCTCCGCCTCTCCGCCGAGGGCACGGCCATCCGCATCGAGGTCACCGACACCCGGGGCGAGCGCCTCCCCGCCCCCGCGGAACCGGCCTCACCCGATCAGGACGGAGGCCGGGGCCTCCTGGTGGTCGCGGCCCTGGCCGACCGCTGGGGCTGGTATCCCTGCGCGGACGGGCCGGGCAAGACGGTATGGGCGGTCCTGGACGTGTCCCCGTCGTCGATGCAGCAGGATCCAGCCAGTAGGCGAAGTCACGTTGCACTCGAAAATCCGTGCGTGTGATGATCCTGCGCATGACCACGGGTGGGGACGGGATACCGGAGCAGCAGTACAGGCGTTCGCGGTTGGCGGACCTGGATGATCTTTCAGGCCCGCCTCCCGAGCGGGCACCCGCTGCCACGTCGGTGGAGGCCGAACAGGACCAGTTGCGTACGGCCCGCCGCGAGTTTGCTGTGTTGCTGGGTGAGTTCCGGCGTACGGCGGTGCTGGTGCCGTTGGACGAGGCCGGTGACCTGTGGTCGGCGGAGCAGAACGGCGTGCGCTGGATCTGTGCCTTCTCGGACGAGGAGGCGTTGGCCCGGTTCGCGTTGGCCCGTGGGGATGCCGGGCGGGAGTGGACGTATCAGGCCGTTCTGGGCGCCAGGTTGCTGGATGTGATGGTGCCGTTGCTGCCGGGACCGGCGGGAGTGGCACTGGATGCGGGAAGTACGGACGGCATGTTGTTCCCGCCGGTGGCGGGCATCGTGCCGGACGCGGTTGCAGTGGATCTCGGGGGGATGCAGTGAGCGGGGAGAACGCGGATCTTCAGGTGCCGCCGGAGGCGTTGGCGGAGATCGCGAAGGGGATCGACCTGGCGCATGCGGAGTTGAAGGAGCTCGGCTTCATCGGTGAGGCGTCGGTGGGCCGGGGGTTCTCGGATCTCGCACTGTCGGGGCTGGAGCTGGGGCACGGCGGGCTGACGTCGGAGTTCGAGACGTTCTGCAACCGCTGGGAGTGGGGTGTCCGGGCCCTGACGCAGAAGGGCAACGGCTTCGCTCTCGGAGTGGGTCTGTCAGCGGGTTCGTACGCGGAGCAGGAGCAGTACGTCAAGGACTCGATCAAGATCGGCGTGAACTCCCTCAACGGGAACCCGCATGCCTCAGAGGACGAGGTCAAGGGGATGAGCTGGGACTCGGTCAGCCGGCAGTCGCCGTACGACGGGGCGGTCTGGAGCTGGGACTCGATGGCCGAGGCGAACGACGAGGTCGGCCAGACCTGGCGGGACACGATGTACGACGGCGAGGACGCGCTCCTCGACTCCTGGGAGAATTCCGGGCTCATCTCCCCGGAGCGGCGCGCAGAGATGGACGAGACGCTGAAGGAGAAGCTCGATCCATCTAAGGAGATTCTCGATCAGGCTGAGCAGCCGCGATGGGGGCAGAGCAACTGATGGTGGACTGGGGGAAGTGGGGCGGGGCCCTCTACGACGGGGCGGGCAATCTTGTCGACAAGGGCAAGGAGATCGTCGGCACAGGGATCGACAAGGGCACCGATGTGCTCGGCGCCGGGTTGGAGAGGGTCGGCGCCGACGAGTGGGCGGACAAGGTCGAGGACTGGGGCGATGAGACCGCGTCCTCGCTGGGCGCGGAGGTCAGGGAACAGCAGCTCGGTCAGACCGAGGAAGCAGATGAGCTGATCCATGGCAGGCCGGAGAAGATCAGCCAGGCGGTGAAGAACCTCCGCGACTTCCAGAAGGCGTTCGATCTCGTCGGCAGCGGGATGAAGAAGCTCGACTCTGGTCATTGGAAGGGCGAGGCCGCCGACGCCTTCCGCGCCAAGTTCCAGACGCTGCCGACCGACTGGGTCCGCGCGGCGGACGCGTTCGAGGACGCGGCCAAGGCTCTGGAGACGTTCGCGGGGACGGTCACCAGCGCGCAGGCCAAGGCCGCTGAGGCGATCGCCCTCTTCAAGGAGGGCAAGCAGGACTACGAAACTGCGGCGGCTGCTTTCAAGGAGAAGGCGGAGGCGTACAACGCGGTCCGGAACACCGACCATCCGCTTCCGCACCCGGGCACGTTCTCCGACCCGGGGGCGACCAAGCGCCGGCACGCGCAGGAGATTCTTCAGCGTGCCCGGCGCGCGCGTAACGAGGCTGCCGAGACGGCCAAGGGTGCGATCACGGCAGCGATGGCGCACGCTCCGAAGGAACCGACCGGCATGGACCGGGCGAAGCAGGATCTCATCGACTACGGGGTCGGCCAGGGCATGGAATTGGCCCATGTCGCCGGTGGTGCCATCAAGGGCACTGCGGGACTGCTCAACTTCGTCCGCTCGGTCGATCCGTTGGACCCCTACAACCTGACGCACCCGGCCGAGTACTACAAGGGCGTCAACATGACGCTGGCCGGGCTCGTGACCACCGTCACCAACCCCGACCGCGCGCTGAAGAACGCCTGGGACGCGGCCAAGGGCGACCCCTCGGAATTCGTCGGCCGGCTCATTCCCGAACTCATCGGCACCAAGGGCGGCGGCCTGATCAAGGGCGGCCTACGAGCTGGGATGAAGCACCTCCCTGAACGCCCCAAGGGCCCTCACCGCCAAGGCCACGAGCACAACCCCGACTCCAACGGGCAGCAGTGCAGCAAGGTCAAGTGCGCCGGAGACCCCGTCGATGTCGCGACCGGGCGCATGCTGCTCCCGCAGACGGACATCGTGCTGCCGGGCTCACTTCCTCTGGTCTTCGAGCGCGTCTTCGACTCCTCGCACCGGGCCGGCCGCTGGTTCGGCTCCGGCTGGTCGAGCACGGTCGATCAGCGCCTGGAGATCGACGCGGAAGGCGTGGTCTTCAGCTGCAACGAGGGCAGTCTGCTCGCGTACCCGCACCCGGCCCCGGGCGTCCCCGTCATGCCCACCCACGGCCGGCGCTGGCCTCTGGATCGGGTTGCCGACGGCTACACCATCACCGACCCCGAGACCGGCCAGGTCAGGCACTTCGTCGACCAGCCCACCGGGGAGCTGGCGCTCCTGGCCCAGATCGACGACCGTAACGGCCGCTGGATCGCCTTCGAATACGACAAGGCGGGCACTCCGACGTCGATCGTGCACCACGGCGGCTACCACCTGAAGCTCACGACTGGCGAAGGCCGGATCACTGCTCTGCACCTGGCAGGCGCCGCCCCCGACGGCACCGATCAGGAGATCCTCCGCTACGGCTACACCGACGGCCACCTCACCACTGTCACCAACTCCTCGGGCAAGCCCCTGCGCTTCGACTGCGACGAACTGGGCCGCATCACTGCGTGGACGGACACCAACGGCAGCCGGTACGAGTACGTCTACGACGAACACGACCGCTGCGTGTACCAGAGCGGCACCAACGGCCACCTCGAAGCCCACTTCACCTGGGACGACACCGACCCTGAGACCGGTCTGCGCATGACGTCGATGACGGACGGCATGGGCCACACCACGCGATATGTGATCAACGACCGCTCCCAGGTCGTCGCCGAGACCGACCCCCTGGGCGCGGTCACCCGCTACGAGCACGACCGCTACCACCGGCTGCTCTCCACCACCGACCCACTCGGGCACACCACCCGCTCCACCTATGACGAGCACGGCCGCCTGACGTCGGTGATCCGCCCGGACGGGCGAGAGATGACTGCCGAGTACACCGCCCTGGGCCTACCGATGCGGGTCAAGGGTGTGGACGGGAGGGTCACCCGACAGACCTATGACGAGCGCGGCAACCGTACGTCGGTCATCGATGCCTCGGGCACATCGACGACATACACGTACGACGAAGCAGGTAACCCGGTTTTCGTGACCGACGCACTCGGTCATCGCACAGTAGTACGGTGCGACGCGGCCGGACTGCCTGTCGAGATCACTGACCCTCTAGGCGCGACTACACGATACGAGCGCGATGCCTACGGCCGCCTGACGTCACTGGCTAACGCACTGGGGGCTGTCACGCGGTTCACCTGGACCACGGAGGGAAGGCTTGCTCGCCGTATCGATGCCGGCGGCAGCGAAGAGTCCTGGACGTACGACGCTGAAGGCAACTGCACCACCCACACCGACGCCATGGGTGCCGTCTCTCGTTTCGAGTACACCCACTTCGACCTCATGACCGCCCGCACCGGGCCAGACGGGGTGCGCTACGAATTCGCCCACGATGCCGCACTCCGCCTCACTCAGGTCCTCAATTCGCACAGGCAATGCTGGGAATACGGATACGACGCCGCTGGCCGTCTAAAATCAGAGACCGATTTCGACAACCGCACACTCACCTACGAACGCGATGCCGCAGGCTCTCTCGTCACCCGAACTGATTCCCTCGGGCAAATTACCCGCTACCGACGGGACAAGCTCGACCGTGTAATTCACAAGGACGTTGCAGGGGCGGTGACCACGTTCGAATACGACGTCTTCGACCAACTCGCCCAAGCAGTTGGACCGAATGGTACCCTCACCCGCCTCCGCGATCGGTACGGGCGCCTCAGATCTGAGACAGTCAACGGTCGCACCATGTCATACGAGTACGACACTCTCGGTCGGCGAACCGGTCGCCGTACGCCAAATGGTGTAACCAGTTCCTGGGTCTACGACTCGACAGGGCGACGCATATCCCTAACCACCTCCGGCCGCATTCTCGCCTTCGAGCACGATGCAGCGGGCCAAGAGACCACCCGTCACATCGGAGACGGCATCACTCTGGCCAACCAATACGACCCCATGGGGCGCCTCACCACTCAGAACATAACCGGCCCGGAAAATCGCAGCATCCAACGCCGCGAATTCACCTACCGCACGGATGGCCACCTCATAGGTCTAGCTGACCAACTGTCCGGCCACAAGGCGTTCGATCTCGACCCGATTGGTCGCGTTACTGCCGTTCACGCCGCCAACTGGACCGAGCGCTATAGCTATGACGCACTCGGTAACCAGACTGAAGCCTTCTGGCCGACATCACAGTCAAGCCAAGAATCTGTCGGCCCGCGCGTCTATACCGGCACTGTCATCACTCATGCTGGCAGCATTCACTACGAACACGACCAACTCGGTCGCATCACTCTCCGCCAGAAAACCCGCCTGTCCCGTAAATCAGACACGTGGCGCTACGAATGGGATGCCGAAAGCAGGCTCAGCGCCGTAACAACCCCTGACGGCAGAAAATGGAAATACTCGCACGACCCTCTGGGACGCCGAACCGAAAAGGAACATCTAGACTCCGGCGGAAATCCACTAGAAAAAATCTTGTTCACGTGGGATGGAAATGTACTGTGCGAACAGACCAGCATCGCCGAAAATCAACCACGTCAGGTAACCTTGACCTGGGACTACGATGGCTACAGGCCTCTGACTCAAACAGAGCGCATTAATTCAGCAGACGCCGCTCAAGATGCTATCGACGAGCGCTTCTTCGCCATTGTCACCGATCTGGTTGGCACGCCGACTGAACTTATTGACGAGTCGGGAACAATTTCCTGGCGCACTCGCAGCACACTGTGGGGTATAACCGCCTGGCCCACGGACAGCACAGCGTATATTCCACTCAGATTTCCCGGTCAGTACTTCGATCCGGAAACAGAGCTGCACTACAACTTGCACCGCTACTACGATCCTGGCACTTCCCGATATGTTACCGCCGATCCGCTCAGCTTGGGGCCAGCACCAAACGTCCACTCATACGTTACAACCCCTCTCACATGGAGTGATCCACTCGGCCTCTCGCCATGCCCGCATAGAGCCCTGGCTGAGACCATGGAAAGCAAGGGGAGCATTGTCAGCAAATACCCCATGAGCGCCGAAGAGGCTTTGAAAGCGGGTGAAGATTTTCTCGGCGATGGGTACCGAGAGCTAGGAAGGAATCGAGGTGTTTTCCGAAGCGCTGACGGACTCCGCCAATTCCGCATGGATCAGGACTCACTCGACGGAAACCACTGGCCCGACGTACCTCACGTTCATTTCGAAATGTTCCAGAACGCGGGAGATAAGCGACCGTACGTGAACAACCACGTACCGCTAATCGAATAGATAGTAAGGTAGGCCTCAATGATTAAAATCAATTCAATTGGCCGGATCGTCTCTGGAGAAGAAAATGGGAGGTTCGTAAGAGTCCAAGAACTCCCCGACGACCCGCCCAGCTATCTAATTCACACCGCCACAGATCGCGAATTCCATAAAGAAGGTGGCGATTCTTGGGTAGAAGACAAAGATTCGCTACAGCAATATTTCACTGAATCCCGCTGGGTCGTAAACTGGGAAGAATAATTGATGCCGAAGTGCTGCGCGAGGCGGCGGCCGACCTAATCTCCCTCGGGCCCGACTGGGACGGAGTGGCGAAGATTTGAGAGATCGGGCAACCCAGCTGGAAAGCTGAAACAGGGTGCACGAAAGATTAGAAAAGAGCTTCATTCCGTGTTCGAGGTAGAATTTTCGATTCGCTCGGGGCAGGGCGAGCCCAGCGGTTTCGACCTCGGGGACATGGTCATCGAGGGTGAATATGGTGCAGCGAGTTCGGGTGACCATGTTCCAGATCAAGGAATGATGATCTATCCTTCGGTGACCCTCCTTCTCGACTCCCTCAAGACGCTTCTCGCTGGCGAGAAGAAGCGAATTTCGTTCACGGGTACCGATACGTCGTTCCGTCTCGATTTTAAAGTTGACAAGGGCCTCGTGTCGGTGTCAACAGCCGGGGTACTGCTTGGCCGATCAAGACCCGAGGACCTTTCATACGCAGTCCTCCGGTCAGCCACAAGCTTTGCTGATGACAGTCTTTCGCGCCTTCCCGCAGGGGATGCAGCACAGAGCGACCTTCTTGCCTCTCTAAGAGATCTCCACACGGCCATGACGCGAGAAGGGCAGAGGCGTGATTGACCAACGGTCGCCCAGCCGTAGCCAGAAACCTGCCCGCAGAGCTAACGCTCGGACGCCTACCCTCCCGGGGTGAAGAGCGCCTCCTGCGCCGCCTCCCGTGCCGCGAACAGCGCGCCGCTCAGGACCGCGCCGCCGCCCAGCGTCCCCGCCCTGACCTCCGTACGCAGCGGTGACATTCGGGCCAACCGCTCCTCCACCCTGGCTGCGAGCGCGTCGCCGCCGGCGCGGCCGACCTCGCCCGCCAGGACCAGGCAGCCGGGGTCGAGGACGGAGACGACGGAGGCGGCTCCCAGGGCCAGGCGGTCGGCCAGTTCGGAAAGGAACGCCTCCCCACCCTCGCCGGCCCGCAGTGCGGCCCGGACGGCGAACGCGGCGGCGGGGTCCTGTTCCTGCTCCGGTTCCACCGCGGAGTCCCCCGCCCTGATGCCGTGCTCCGCAGCCAGCTCGCAGACCGCGGCCGAGCCCACCAGGGAGTGAAAGCCCCCGTCACAGTTGACCGCCGACGGGACGCCCGGGGTGCCGGGCACCGGCATGAAGCCGATCTCCCCGGCTCCGCCCGAGGCGCCGCGCCGCAGCTTTCCGTCGAGCATCACGGCGGCGCCGATGCCGTGGCCGAGCCAGAGCAGCACGAAGGTGTCCCGGTCCTGGGCGGCTCCGACGCGGTGTTCCGCGACGGCGGCGAGGTTGGTCTCGTTCTCGACCAGGACGGTGGCAGAGAGGCGCTGCTGGAGCTCCAGGACCAGGCCCCGGTGCCAGGCGGGGAGCCCGGCGGTGTTCCTGAGCTCGCCGGTGGCCGGGTCGATCAGGCCGGGGGCGCCGATGCCGACACTGTGCAGCGGGGCCGTGCCTGCCGTGCGGGCGGTGCGCTCCAGCAGCGCGACGGCGCGCTCGACGGCGGGCCGCGTCCCGGTGTCGCTGCCGATCGGCAGGGTGGCCTCGGCGAGCGTGACGCCGAGCAGGTCCGCGACGACCACGGCGACGCTGTCCGTCCGTACGTCCAGGGCGGCGAGGTGCGCGCGGTCGGCGATGATCCCGTACAGCCGGGCGTTGGGGCCCCGGCGGTCCGAGCCGCTCTCCCCTACCACCCGGACCAGGCCGGCGTCCTGGAGGCGTTCCACGAGGTCGGCGACCGTGGGGCGGGACAGGCCGGTCATCGTCTTCAGCTGAGTGGCCGTCAGCGGGCCGTCCTGCTGGAGGAGTCGCAGGGCGAGCCGGTCGTTGATGGCCCGGGCGGTGCTCGGGGATGCGGGCATGCCGGGATCCTTCCAGATGGATGAGGGGCCGGGCGCCATAAGGGTTATTCATCAGGCAGGGTTCCTGATAGTTTACAGCCCGCACCGCGCGGCCCGCCGGGGGCACCGGCGGGCCGGAATTCTCAGGGGAGGGCACGGCGTATGACACAGGATCCAGCGGTCCCGGTCTTTGGCATGGAGCAGGTCAGGCGGGCCAGATACGCGGTCGCCGCGGTCTTCGCCGTGCACGGGGCGGTGACCGGCAGCTTCGCGACCCGGGTCCCGTGGATCCAGGACCACGCCTCGGTGAGCGCGGGCCAGCTCGGGCTCGCGCTCGCCTTCCCCGCCATCGGCGCCTCGCTGGCCATGCCGCTGGCTGGCAGCGTCAGCCACCGCTTCGGGGCCCGGACGGCCCTGCGCGGCCTGCTGGCCCTGTGGACGCTGGCCCTGATCCTCCCGGCGCTGGCCCCGAATCTGCTCACGCTCTGTCTGGCGCTGTTCGTCTACGGGGCGAGCGCGGGCATGTCGGACGTGGCGATGAACGCGCTCGGCGTCGAGGTGGAGAACCGGCTCGACCGGTCGATCATGTCCGGGCTGCACGGCATGTGGAGCGTGGGCGCCCTGATCGGTTCGGCGGCGGGCACGGTCGCGGCGCACATCGGGGCCGACGCCCGGCTGCACCACACGCTGGCCGCCCTGGTGCTGACGGCGCTCGGCCTCGTCGCCTGTCAGGGCGTGCTGGACCTGCGCAGCCTCCCCGACGAGGAGGCGCCGCCGCGCTTCACGCTGCCGCCGAAGTCGGCGCTGGTCATCGGCGCGGTGGGCTTCTGCGCGGTGTTCGCGGAGGGGGCGAGTCTCGACTGGTCGGCCGTCTATCTCAAGGACATCATGGGCAGTTCCGCCGGGCTCGCGGCGGCCTCGACCACCGCGTTCGCGCTGACCATGGCCGTCGCCCGGATCGCCGGGGACAAGGTCGTCGACCGGTTCGGTGCGGTGCGGACCGTACGGGTCGGAGGCGTCCTGGCCACGGTCGGTGGGCTGCTCGTGGTCCTGGCCGGCGGGCCGGCCCTGGCGCTCTGCGGCTTCGGACTGCTCGGCCTCGGCGTGGCGGTCGTCGTTCCGCTGGCGTTCGCCGCGGCGGGACGGAGCGGGACGAACCCGAGCCGGGCCATCGCGGGCGTCGCCACCATCACGTACACCTCCGGGCTCATCGCCCCGTCCGCGATCGGCTCGCTGGCGGAGGCGACCTCGCTGCTCGCGTCGTTCGGCCTGGTCACGGTGCTGGCGTTCGGGCTGGTCCTGGGCGCCGGGGTGCTGCGGGCGGGCGACCGCAGGGTCGCGGAGGGCGGGGTCCCGCAGACGGCGCCGGACAGGACCCCGACGGGCGGCTGACGGCGGCGCTCTCCGGGGGCACGGAATGACTGGTTCCGCCGACGGCGGGGCCGAGCGCGGGGCCGGTCCGGCGCGGCACTACCATGGCTCTGATCTTTTCCGCGGGTGGGACCCCCAGGGCGCACCGCACACACCAATCAGGGAGCGACCATGGGCGGCCTCGGCGTGCGCTGGACCTTGCACGGCGACGGGAAGACCCCCGCACCGGGGGCTGTCGTGCGCCCCGACGAGCGGCTCTCCTGGCCCCGTACGTTCGGGCTCGGTGCCCAGCACGTGGTGGCGATGTTCGGCGCGTCCTTCGTCGCGCCGTAGCGCCCATGATGAGCGCGGAGACCAGCGCTCGCCCGCAGGATACGACGACGCAGGTGGAATCCCCACCCTCACGGCCCATCCTGTCGGCATGCGCCTGAACCGCGTGTTCCGCTAGTCGTCGAACCCCGGTCAGGCCGACGGACCTCAGCACCACCCCAGCAACACATCAAGGAGCAAGACCATGGCGGGCTTCGGCTGGAAGCTGCACGGCGACGGCAAGAGCCTCGCACCGGGCGAAGTCGTAAGACCGGACGAGCGGCTCACCTGGGGGCGCACCGCCGGCCTCGGTGCGCAGCATGTGGTCTCGATGATCGGGGCCTGTTTCGTCGCCCCGATCTTGATGGGTCTGGACGCCAATCTCGCCGTCATGGCATCCGGTGCGGCCACCATCCTCTTCCTGCTCATCACTCGTGGTCGCATCCCCAGCTACCTCGGCAGCAGTCTGTCGTTCATCGGCGTGGCCGCCGTCATCAAGACCCAGGGCGGCGACGCGGCAACCCTCACCGGCGCACTGCTGGTCGTCGGCGCGGTCCTCTTCCTCTGTGGGGCAGTCGTCCGTGCTCTGGGCGCACGCATCATCCACGCCGCCCTGCCGCCGGTGGTCACCGGCGCTGTGGTCATGCTGATCGGGTTCAACCTGGCTCCGGTGACCGCCGGCACCTACTGGCCGCAGGATCAGTGGACCGCGTTGCTGACCATGCTCTTCACGGGCTTCGCCCTTGTCGTACTGCGTGGCTTCTGGTCCCGGATCGCGATCTTCCTCGGCCTCGCCTTCGGATACCTGATCTCCTGGGTATTCGACCGCGTCTTCGGCAAGATCCACTCCCCCGCCGGAGGCACCGACGCGGTCGACCACTGGCGCCTCGACCTCTCCGGGGTGGCCAAGGCCGACTGGATCGGCTTTCCCACCTTTCACGCCCCGAGCTTCTCCCTTTCTGCAGTTCTCGTGGCCCTGCCCGTCGTCATCGCGCTCATCGCCGAGAACGCCGGGCACGTGAAGGCTGTTGGCGAGATGACCGGCGACCCGCTGGACGACAAGCTCGGCACGGCGATCATGGCCGACGGTGCGGCCACTGTGATGGCGACGTCGGTCGGTGGCCCCGCCACGACCACGTACGCCGAGAACATCGGCGTCATGGCCGCCACCCGCGTCTACTCGACCGCCGCCTACTGGTGCGCTGCCGGCTTCGCGATCCTGTTCGGGCTCTGCCCCAAGTTCGGTGCCGTCGTGGCTGCCATCCCCGGCGGGGTGCTCGGCGGGATCACCGTCATCCTCTACGGCATGATCGGCTTGCTAGGCGCCCAGATCTGGGTCCGCTCCCGCGTCGACCTGTCCAACCCACTCCACCTCGTGCCCGTAGCCGCGGGGCTCATCGTGGGAATCGGCAACGTCAGCCTGACGCTCACCGACAACTTCGAGCTCAGCGGCATTGCGCTGGGGACCTTGATCGTGGTCGTCGGCTACCACGCCCTTCGGGCCCTGGCGCCCACGCACATGAAGGACGAGCCGCCGCTCACCGAATCGGACAACCCGGGGTACGACCGAGGGCTGCCGGGCGGTTCGTAAGCCCGAACGTTCCGGCAAGGCACGCATGTCGAGCTCAGGAATGGCTGAGGAGGACCCCTGCACCTCAGCCTCGACAGCGACAGGACGCGGCGTGACCTCGGTCGTGTCGCTCTTCGTCGTGCGGATCAGCTTCAGACCCGACGCTTCCCCTTTCCCTCAGGAGATCGTCAAGGTCTGACGCACACACCTTCGTTTCCTCACCGAACAACTACGAAGACGCGAGCAAACCGTGAAGGCGCGGGTCAGCCGTCCCGACCAGGTCAAGAGAGACCGGGCAGTGTCGATCCGCTTCGGTGGTGCGCCGCCTAGACCGCCCTTCATGCGCCCTTTTCAGCCAAGGTTCACCCCGCTCGGGCCTTGGCTCGGCGGATCATCTCGTCGGCCACCGAGTCGCTGCCTCTCAGCCGCTATCCGCTGATCGTGATCGACTAGGTCGGCTACATCCCCTTCGAAGCCGAGGCCGCGAACCTGTTCTTCCAGCTGTGCTCTCCGCGCGAGCGGAGGTGAACCGTTTACGAGGGTGGTCTTCGGTTCACCTCCGCTCGCGCGGAGAGCACCCCCCGGCCGGCTTCCTCGCGGGCGCCTTCGGCGGTTCACCTCCGCTCGCGCGGAGAGCACCCCGGAGAGCTGGAGTGCGACTGACGCTTCTCCGGTTCACCTCCGCTCGCGCGGAGAGCACGGCCCTGATGGGGCTGAGCGGCTCTACGTGGACGGTTCACCTCCGCTCGCGCGAAGAGCACGACGCCGACCGGTGGGCCCGGTGGATGACCGCCGGTTCACCTCCGCTCGCGCGGAGAGCACACCGAGTTGGGGATGTAGACCGCGGCGAGGCGCGGTTCACCTCCGCTCGCGCGGAGAGCACCGGCGCATCAGCTCGGCGGTCTCGGCCAAGGACGGTTCACCTCCGCTCGCGCGGAGAGCACATGTCCCGGTACGCCGACGCCGACCCCGAGATCGGTTCACCTCCGCTCGCGCGGAGAGCACAGCAGCCCGATACCCGTCCCCGCGAGCGCCAGCGGTTCACCTCCGCTCGCGCGGAGAGCACGCAGGGCTCTCTGGCGCCTTCGACCTGTTCTCCGGTTCACCTCCGCTCGCGCGGAGAGCACTCGGCGAGCACCTCCACCTCAGGGGCCCCACGCGGTTCACCTCCGCTCGCGCGGAGAGCACACCGACGACGAGGTCAACCAGGCCCGAGCCCACGGTTCACCTCCGCTCGCGCGGAGAGCACCTGGTCGCCCATCACGGCCAGCGCCCCGCCGGCGGTTCACCTCCGCTCGCGCGGAGAGCACCGGAGGGTCCGCTCTGCCCGTCCTCGTCGCCGCGGTTCACCTCCGCTCGCGCGGAGAGCACGGGCCCGGTCATCACCCGGGCCCCAAATGTCCAGGTTCACCTCCGCTCGCGCGGAGAGCACCGAGACGGAGACCTACGTGCCTTTCCAGGACTCGGTTCACCTCCGCTCGCGCGGAGAGCACGTGGCCTCGTCCAAGGCCATGAGGAGAGTGGACGGTTCACCTCCGCTCGCGCGGAGAGCACCCTTCGCGACCTGGCCTTATCTGACCGGTTTGCCATTTCTTTGCCAAGCTTCGTCGCGCATGCATCTCGATTCACAGTGGCTGCGCAGCGAGTGTAAGGCCCACCTCACGCATCAGCGCCAAGTTGGGCTATTCGGGACGGTTGTCAGTGAGGGGTGCTATCTCTGTGCTCATGCTGAAGTGCGACCATGCGGGCCCGTCAGGGAACTGTGTTCTAGATGTTCGGCTGTGGGGGAAGGAGAGCGGGCTGCCCCGGCCGTATCCGGTGATATGCCACCTCCTTGATACCGGAGCGGTGTTCCAGGAGTTGTGGGATGTCGTTCTAAGCGACGAGACCAGGACTGCTGTTGCGGAGGCGCTCGGATTAAGTCTGCTGGAGGCGCGCACCCTGGTCTCGTTCTGGGCCGGGTTGCACGACTTAGGCAAGATCACCCCTCCGTTCCAGGCCCAGGTCCCCGCCTGCTACAAACCGATCAGCGATGACCCGACCTACGTCAACGCACAAGGCGCTGAGGGCGAGAAGAGTTTCCGCCACGAGATCGCCTCCCATTGGGCCCTCTATCCCCTCTTCGCGGAGGCCGGGTATCCCGACAGCGAGCGCCTGCTGCACAGATCGGTCAGTCATCAGATCGCACAGTTGCTGGGCGGCCATCACGGCCTCTTCGGTGAGGTCTTGAACCCCAAGAGGGCGGCGCGCGCCGAGGACTACAACCCTGGTCTCGGAAGGCAGGGTTGGGCTGCGCAGCGACGTGGGCACTTCATGGAGCTGCGGCGGGCCATGGGTGCGTTCGCGGTTCCTCGTGGTGGGTTGCCGGCCGGGTTGGCCGTGATGGTGTCCGGACTGGTCGTGGTGGCTGACTGGTTGGCCAGTCAGACGTCAGCCATCGAACAGCGGATCCCCGATGCGGGCTGGTCGGGGACGCCGGATCAGATCGATGCCCATTGGCGGGCTGCGGTGCAGGCAGCCCCGGACCTGGTGCGAGCGGCCCGGCTGGGCCGAACCCGGTTTGCTGCCGTGGAATTCGGCGAGATGTTCTCGTTTGCTCCCAACAGCTTGCAGCAGGATCTCCTGGAGCATCTTCCCGCGATGGTCGGTGGGCATGGGCCTGGGCTGGTTCTGGTGACGGCTCCGACAGGGGACGGCAAGACGGAGGCGGCGTTGTTCGCGGCCTCGGTGCTGGGCCGTGCGGCAGGTGCGCGGGGGCTGTACTTCGCGCTGCCGACAATGGGGACGGCGGACGCGATGCTGCCGCGGGTGGAGACGTTCGCCGACAGGGCACTGTCCGGAGAGCGGGCATTGATGCTGCTGCACTCGATGGCGTGGCTGAGCTCCGCGGTAAGCGGGGAGCGGGCTGCCGAGTCCGGCGCACCGGCCGGTGCGGAGTCGGTGAGTGCGGAGAAGGAAACCGCAGTCGAGGCGGACGGATGGCTGCGGGGGCCGAAGCGTGGACTGCTCGCCCCACTGGGCGTGGGGACGATCGATCAGGCTTTGAGCGCGGTACTGCCGTTGCGGTACAACGCTCTGCGGCTGTTTGGGTTGTCGGACAAGGTGTTCGTGGTCGATGAGGCGCACGCGTACGGGCCGTGGATGCACCAGCTTCTGCTGCGGTTACTGGAGTGGCTGGGCGCGATGGGCGCCCCGGTGGTGTTGTTGTCGGCCACGCTGACGGGGCGTTCGGCAGGGTCGTTGGTGGACGCCTACAGGCGTGGTGCGGGGTTCCGCGGGCCGTCGGGGGTCGTTCCGCGGTATCCGGGCTGGCTGTTCGTGAACGGCATCTCGGGTGAGGTGTCGGCTGCGAGGAGTACCGCGAGCAGTCGCGCCCGGACCTTGAAGGTGACTCACCGGCCGGTGGCCTGGGATGCCTCAGAGCCGGCGGGTGTACCGGTGCGGGATGGCGGTCGGCGTGCGGCACTGCGGGAAGTGCTGGCGCCCGTAGCCGAGAGCGGGGGTACGGCGCTGGTCTGCTGCACGACAGTGGCCGAGGCCCAGCAGACCTACCGGGATGTATGTGCGGCGTTCCCCGAGCTTGCATCTCGTCCCGGCGGGGTACGGCTGCTGCACTCCCGCTACCCGGCGAACGTACGTGCAGAGATCACGGCGCAGTGCGAAGCCGCGTACGGGAAGCCCGGCGCAGGGGCGGTCTCGGTGCGGCCGGGGTCGGTTCTGGTGGCGACGCAAGTGGTGGAGCAGTCTCTGGACTTCGACTTCGATCTAGTGGTGAGCGATCTGGCACCGCTGGCCCAGCTGCTGCAGCGGGCCGGGCGCGGACGGCGGCACCAGCGTGGTCCTCTCGGCCGGCCGGAATGGGCTGCCGCCGAGGATGAACCGGAGCTGGTGGTGCTCGACCCGTTGGCTGCCCCCGACGGTTCCGTGCCCCGCTCGTGGGGCACGGTCTACGACGCAGGACTGCTGGTACGCACGTCACAGACTCTGCAGAAGTGCGCCCCGCACGGCATAGCGGTCCCTGATGACGTCCAGCGGTTGGTCGACGAGGTGTACGAGGAAGAGTTCGTCGACCAGCTGGAGGGCGCCGCCCGCGAGGAGTTGGCACGGCTGGACGAGGAGCGGCTTGCGCGTGAGGCGGCCGAGCGGCACCTGGCGACCTGGACCAGCATTTGCGCGCCGGCGGATGTGAGGGGCGATCTCAGCAAGCTGTCCGCGCGGGAGGCTGGGGTGAGCGAGGAGTTGCTGACGACTCGCCTCGGCGCCGACACCGGTCGCGTGCTCTGCCTCTATGAGCAGGCTGGCGGGACCGCGACGCTTGATCCCGAAGGCAAGGCCCTGGTTCCCGCTGGAGGCCGGCTCGGGCTCCGGGCGGCGGAGCTGGCTGGCGTCGCGCGGCGGGTGGCGCCTGTGCCGGGGCGGTGGCTGCGCAGCGATGAAGCCGGTGCAGCGGTGCCGGAGAGTTGGGGAACGCATCCCTCGCTCCGCGATCTGGTAGTGCTTCACATGAGCCCCGCCGAGAAGGGTAGTTGGGTCTGTCGCCACGGGCGTTACACGATCTCGATATCTGACGTCGGCCTGGAAGCCGAGTGATCTTCACGTTTTATGCACTTCTCTCACATGTTTCCGCTACTTTTCGAGTGGGGTCTTCCGTAGCCGGCTGGCACGCAGTCAGCGGCCCCGCTGCTCCGTGAAGGGGCACCTGTTTCCCTCTCGCCCTCCAGCGCTGCCTGAACGACGACAGGACACCCTCATGCCTACCGGCACGTACAACTTGATCGACCAACCCTGTGTCCCCGTGCGGTGGAAACCCGGCAGCACCGTCTCCGGCACCGGCACGTTGCCTGATCTGGTGGGGCTGCGTGAGTTGTTGCTGCGCAGCCACGAGATCACATCCCTTGCCGTCGCCGACGCGCCCGCGCACGCGGCCCTGCTCCGCATCCTGTACGCGCTCACAGCCAGGGTGGCGAATCTGACCGAGCAGGGTCCCGAGGGCGACTGGGACGAGCGCCGTCTGAAGATCCTGGACACCGGCCGGTTTCCGCCCGAGCAGATCGATGCGTACTTCGAGGAGTTCGAGTCCCGATTCTTCCTGTTCGCGCCGGACGGGCGTCCCTGGATGCAAGATCCACGGCTGGCAGAACAGTGCGACGCAACGAACACCGCCGGGGTCAACAAGCTCATCGTCACCCGTCCCTCGGGCAACAACCACTCCTGGTTCCGGCACGACACAGACACCGCCCCCGTACTGCCAACGGCCCCCGAAGCCTTCCTCAACCTGCTCGTCTGGCACTACTACGGGCCCTCGGGCCGGTGTTCGTCCCGTGAGGTGAACGGAGTGAAGAGCGCAAGCGCGACCGCCGGTCCGCTGCGCACGGCGCTGTCCTATCACCCTGAGGGCGATTCCCTCTTCGAGACGCTGCTCGCCGGCCTCGTGCCGCCGGAGGAGAGCGTGAACGGACAGGAAGACCTCTGCCCATGGGAGCAGGAGGACCTGCCCGATCCGGACCGTCCACAGAGGGAGTCCCGGGGGCCGCGCTCACGGCACACCGGCCGCTCACAGCACGCGCTGCTCCTGCTGCCTGACAAGGACAGCACCCATGTGCGGGACGCGTTCATCACTTGGGCCTACCGGGGTGAGCGGATGCCGCGGGAGGACGATTACCTGATCTGGCAGACCAGCCAGCAGGGCAACCGCTACCCGCGTCCCGCAGACTCCGGACGCGCTCTGTGGCGGGACCTGGACGCGTTGCTGCTGCAGCACCCGCCGACGGGCAGTGCGCACCCCGAACAGCCCCGCGTGTTCCGGACGGCCGTCGAGGTCTGCGAAGGCAGGGTGCGGGCACTCGGCTTCGACCAGGAGGGGCAGGCCAAGGACACCCAGTTCATTGATGCGAGCACCCCCTCCGTCCTCGGCTACGCCGAGGACAACGACCCGCGCACCGTCCCTGCCGTCGGCCGGCTGCGGCAATTCGGCGAAATGTACGGGCGCCGTCTGGACCGTGCCGTCAAGCGCGCCTGGGCCGCCTACGTCCGGGATACAAAAGCGGACGGTGCCACCTGGGCCGCCGAGGCCGCAGCCCGCTACTGGCCCCGCGCAGAAGCCGAATTCTGGGAACTTTTCCGTCTGTTGGACCGCACCGGTCAATCGGACGACGGCGGTTTCGACCCGGCAGCCACCCGCCGGGCATTCCTGCGTCTGGCCCAGGAGGCATACGACACGGTGACAGAGCCCGTCACTCGCACCGTACGCGGTGCAAAGGCCGTCTCACAGGCACGCCTCGACCTCTATGGCGGCATCCCGAAAAGCCGGGCGACCGTGCCCACTCCCAGCGCGAGGAAGACCAAGGAGACCACCGCATGACCACCACTCCCCCGCCAACCCTCGAGGGTACCGCCGAGCCATTCATCTCCCCGACCGGCAGGGTCCCGCAGCAGAGCGGCAAGCCGCGGGCGGGCCGCTCGCGCGCGTTCACCAACTGGATCATGCAGGTCAGCGCCGAAGACCCGGGTGCCCGCAGTGCGCTGCGCAGCGGGCTGCGAAAGGATCTCGACTCGGTGCGGCGCATGCACCGCCTGGTCGCCCCGTGGCTGCCCGAGCCCCGCTCCGAAGATGTGGAACGGGCCTACTACACGGTCGCCGCGATGATCGCCGCCCAGCCCCGTAGCGCACTGGTCGTCCCGCAGAACACAACGGACGGTCAGGAAGAGCCCGGCGAACCGACTGCTGCCCCCACCTCGCGGCGGCGGCGCATCAGCCTTGGCACAGCCTTCGCGACCGCGGTCGCCGAAGGGCCGGGCCGGGAAAAGGAGATGCGGGCGGGAACAGCGGAGAGCCGCCTCAACCTCCTCACCCGCCAGAGCATCAACGGCATGCACCGACACCTGCCCGCCTCCGTCGGTTACCTGCGCTCGCTGGGCGTGGACGTCGACTGGGCGCAGCTCCTCGACGATCTCGGCAACTGGCGCAAGCAGTCCGGGCTGATCTCCCGTACCTGGCTCCAGGACTTCTACCGGGTTCGGAACAAGGCCGTGGCCCGGCAGGCGGACGAAGCCGACGAGAAGGAGTTGGCAGCTGAGGCGACAGTCGCCCCCTCCGCACCCTGACAGAACCGAACGACCTCATACATATCGCACACCTCCGCACGAAGGAGTCACAGCATGGCCATGGCCGCCCGTTTCATCGACATCCACATCATCCAGAGCGTTCCGTTCGCCAACCTGAACCGTGACGACACCAACTCCGTCAAGACAGTGCAGTACGGCAACGTGCTGCGCACCCGGGTGAGCAGCCAGTCCTGGAAGCGAGCCGTGCGCGGCGTGTTCGAGGACCGCATCGGCCAGGAGGCCCTGCGTACCCGCCGCATCGGTGAACGCGTCGCCCTCCATCTCATCGAGGACCGCGGATGGCCGCTCGACCTCGCGCAGAAGGCGGGGGGCGCACGCGGCAGCTGCCAGCAGTATCAAGTTCGAACTCGCGAAGGACCCGAAGGACACAAAGCAGTCCATCACGAACAAGGTCCTCACCAACGCGATGGTCTACGTCCCCGACACCGCCGTAGCCGAACTCGCCGACCTGGCCGAGGAACACCGCGAGACGCTGCAAGGGGCGAAGGACATCAAGAAGCCCGCCGACAAGAGCGTCCTGCCCACCGACCGCGTCGAGGCGGTGCTGCGCACCCGCAACGGCATCATCAATCTGTTCGGCCGCATGCTTGCCGAAGTTGACAACGCAGGTGTCGACGGCGCCGTCCAGGTCGCCCACGCCCTCACCACCCACGAGACCGACGTCGAGCTCGACTACTTCTCCGCCGTCGACGACGTCACCGCCACCTGGGGCGACCAGAGCGGCAGCGGCCACATGGGCCACACCGAGTTCAGCGCCGGCACCTTCTACCGGTACGCCACCATCGACCTCCGCGACCTCGCCCACAATATCGGTGAGAACCCCGACGAGCTCCGCGAACTCACCGCCGCCTTCCTCGGCTCGTTCATCCTGTCCCTGCCCCAGGCGAAGAAGAACTCCACCGCGCCCCACACCATCCCCGACCTCGCCCACATCTGCGTACGCACCGACCGGCCCCTCTCCTACGCCGCCGCGTTCGAAAGCCCCGTCACTGCCGCGGGCCAAGGCGGCTACGCAGCCCCCTCCCGTACCGTCCTGTCCGCGTACGCCGAGGCGGCCAACCGCCTCCTGGGCACCGGCGGCATCCTCACCTCCGGCTGGGCCGGCCTCGACGACAAGGGCCTCGACGGCCTCGGAACCCGCCACACCAGCTTCGACGCCCTCATCAACGCAACCCTCGACAGCGCCCTCGCAAACGGCGGCACAGCGTGACCACTCCTCACCCCGCTGCCGAGCCGGGCCTCCTGCTACGTCTGACCGGGCCCCTGCAGTCCTGGGGGCTGCACAGCCACTTCAACGAGCGTGACACCGCCGCCTTCCCGACCCGCTCCGGCGTCATCGGCATGCTCGCCTCCGCGCTCGGGCGGCACCGCGACCAGCCCATCGACGACCTCGCCGCACTGCAGCTGACCGTGCGCACGGACCGGCCCGGTGTACTGCTGCGAGACCTGCACACGGTCGGCGGCGGCCTCCCCGGCAAAGCGACCGTGACCACAGCCGAGGGCAAAAAGCGCCCCGGCGACACCGGCACCCTCCTTACCCACCGCTACTACCTCGCCGACGCCGCCTTCACCGTCAGCCTCACCGCCCCGCAGGCAACCACCGCAAGCCACGCTCTCCTGGACCGCTGCGTGAAAGCCCTGCGCTCTCCCCGGTGGTCCCTACACCTCGGACGCCGATCGTGCCCACCCGAAGGCCCCGTCCTGATCGGACAGAGCGACGACGCCCTGCACCACCTCATCCACCTACCCCTCGCCGCAGCACCCGGCCGAAACCATGGGGCAGAAGGCCACCCTGTCGAATTTCTGGCAGACCGCCCGCTGACCCACCTGCCCGCGCCGGCACACATGATCAGCGAGACCAACGAGGACGGCACCCACTCCTCGGGCGAAGTCAATGATCAGCCAGTCAGCTACCACCCCAGCCGACGCGCCTACCGCGCCCGGCCCCTGTACCGGCGCACCCTGATCCTGCCCAACTCCCAGTTCGCCGGGCTCGGAACAGCACAGCTGACCGCTCTGGGGCACTACCTCGACACCCGGCTGGAAACCCCCGAAGGGAGCCGACCTTGACGCTCTGGCTCACCCGCATCGTTCTCGACGCCCGCTCCCGGGAAAGCCGCCGCGACCTCGCAGGCGCCATCGGCATGCACCGCCGCATCATGAGCCTCTTCCCGTCCGATGCCGGCCCCGATCCGCGCGCCCGCTTCGGGGTCCTCTTCCGCACAGAAGACACCCCCACCGGGCCGAATCTGCTCATCCAGTCCACCCACAAACCCGACACCAATCTGCTCCCCGACGGCTACGGCACCGTTCTCACCCGCCCCCTCGACGCGCTCATCGACGCCATCCGGCCCGGGCTCACCGTCCGCTACCGGTGCGTCGCCAGCCCCGTCCGCAAACCCGGCACCACCACCCGAGCCCTTTACAACCTCCCGCCCGTCGTCCCTCTCACCGGCGCGGCAGCAGACGAATGGTGGCTCCGGCAAGCTGACCAAGGCGGACTCAAACCCCTCACCCACCACTCCCACCCCCTGGACGCCGTACGCGGCGAACGCCGCCCCACCGACGCCCCACCCCAGCGCATCCGCCACGCCCGGACCCAGTTCGACGGCACCGCCGCCATCATCGACCCCGACCTGCTGAGAGCAGCCATCCTCAACGGCATCGGCCGCGGAAAAGCCTACGGATGCGGCCTCCTCAGCATCGCCCCCGCGAGGCAGCCACAGTGACCCCACGCCCTGCCACCAGACCCCTCACCACCACCAACGCCCGACGCAAGCTCGCAGCGCCCACCGTCGCCATGCTCCCCCGCATAGCCGACTCCCTGTCCTTCCTCTACCTCGACATCGTCCGCATCCACCAGGACGACACCGGGGTCTGCGCCGAAGTCACCAGCGAGCAACGAGGACCAGAAACCGTCTACCTGCCAACCGCAGCCCTCAGCTGCGTCCTTCTCGGCCCCGGCACCTCTATCACCGCCCGCGCACTCACCACCTTCGCCCGAAACGGCACCACCGTCATCACCGCCGGATCCGGAGGCGTCCGCTGCTACTCCGCGGCCGTCCCCGAGTCACTCACCACCCTCTGGCTCGAACGCCAAACCCGCGCCTGGGCCGACGACACCCACCGCCTCGCCATCGCCCAAGCCATGTACGAGCTCCGCTTCGGAGACGGCACCGCCACCAGCGGAACCAACCTCGACAAACTCCGCGGCATGGAAGGCCAACGCGTCAAAGCCCACTACCAACTCCTGGCCCGCCAGTACAAGATCGGCCGCTTCCGCCGCGCCTATGACCCCGCCTCCTGGGACAGCCAGGACCCGGTCAATCTCGCTCTCTCGTCGGCCAACACCTGCCTCTACGGCATCGTGCACGCCGCGATCACCGCACTGGGCTGTTCACCAGCACTCGGCTTCGTCCACAGCGGAAACCAACAAGCCTTCGTCTACGACGTCGCAGACCTCTACAAGGCCGAACTCACGATCCCACTCGCCTTTTCCCTCCACGCGTCACCCAACCCCGAAGGGGAAGCACGCCGCTCCTTCCGCCACGAACTGCGCCTCTTCCAACTGCTCCCCCGCATCGTCACCGACATCCAGCAGCTCCTCGACCCGAACCACACCTACGAACAACCCGACCCCGAAGAACAACTCGTCGACCTCTGGGACCCGGTCTCGGGCTCCGTGCCCGCCGGCGTCAACCACGGGAACCAACTGTGACCCGCCCACCGGAAGGACACGGCCCATGGCCTCGATGATCGTCATCTCAGCCACCGCTGTGCCTGACCATCTGCGTGGTGCCCTCACCCGCTGGCTACTCGAAGTCACACCCGAGCTCTACGTCGGCACCGTCTCGGCGAAGGTCCGCGACGAACTCTGGTCAGCCGTCACCGCCTGTACCAACGACGGGATCGCGGTCCTCGCCCACCCCGCCGACAACGAGCAAGGCTTCCAACTACGCACAGCGGGCACCCGCCGCCGAGAACCCCTCGACTTCGACGGCCTCACGCTGATCGCATTTCAGCGAGAGAGTCAAGGAATGGCAAACTTGCTCTAACGTGCCAGGTCAAAAAGGGGTGCTCTCCGCGCGAGCGGAGGTGAACCGTCGGCCTGGTCCTGCTCGATCTTCTTGACCTGGTGCTCTCCGCGCGAGCGGAGGTGAACCGCCCTTGTAGGCGCCGCCGTCGACGACGAGGAAGTGCTCTCCGCGCGAGCGGAGGTGAACCGATCGTCTCCCAGCTGTTTCCCACTTCCCCCATGTGCTCTCCGCGCGAGCGGAGGTGAACCGCTGGACTGGTCAGCGTCGCAGCGCTTCACGTAGTGCTCTCCGCGCGAGCGGAGGTGAACCGCAGATCAACGACAAGATGGGGCAGCCGCTCGTGTGCTCTCCGCGCGAGCGGAGGTGAACCGGATGTGGCTGACCACGAGGCGCGGCTCCGGACGTGCTCTCCGCGCGAGCGGAGGTGAACCGACCATGGCGCCCTGCTGCTGTGCCGGGCCGCAGTGCTCTCCGCGCGAGCGGAGGTGAACCGCATGTGGCCAGGGTTTCGCGGTACGGGTAGCCGTGCTCTCCGCGCGAGCGGAGGTGAACCGCGCGGCGGCCCGTCGCCGACGACTCGGCCGCTGTGCTCTCCGCGCGAGCGGAGGTGAACCGCCGCGTACGGGAAGTACGTGGCGGTGAAACTGGTGCTCTCCGCGCGAGCGGAGGTGAACCGGAGGCCTTCACCGGCTGGTCGCGGGCGTTGCAGTGCTCTCCGCGCGAGCGGAGGTGAACCGGCGTCATGAGCGACGACGAGAAGAGCCTCCGGGTGCTCTCCGCGCGAGCGGAGGTGAACCGGCCTTCGGCCCGGTCCGGATGTTCCTCAACCAGTGCTCTCCGCGCGAGCGGAGGTGAACCGACCGAGTGGGAACAGGGTGTACGCCGGCCCAAGTGCTCTCCGCGCGAGCGGAGGTGAACCGTACGCGAGCGGTGGTCTGGTCGGTTACCCGGGGTGCTCTCCGCGCGAGCGGAGGTGAGCCGAGCCTGGTCATCGACGCGTGGTCGTGGCTGAAGTGCTCTCCGCGCGAGCGGAGGTGAGCCGCCCAGCGCAACTGGCCCGAGGACGTCTTCATCGTGCTCTCCGCGCGAGCGGAGGTGAGCCGCACCAGGGGCAGGGGCGGAGGAAGATCTCCGTGTGCTCTCCGCGCGAGCGGAGGTGAGCCGTCCCCGTCGCGCGTGATGGCGCAGCTCGGCCGGTGCTCTCCGCGCGAGCGGAGGTGAGCCGCGCCTGATCATCCTCAACCGGTGTCAGGGGCGGTGCTCTCCGCGCGAGCGGAGGTGAGCCGTTGGTCGTCTGCTACGACCCGGACACCACGACGTGCTCTCCGCGCGAGCGGAGGTGAGCCGGCCCCCACCTCGTTCAACCTCGGCGCCTACCAGTGCGCTCCGCGCGAGCGGAGGCGAGCCGGTGTCGTACTGGGGGACGAAGGAGCGCCTCACGTGCTCTCCGCGCGAGCGGAGGTGAGCCGTCGGTACGGCGTACCGATAAGACCACCGGGGAGTGCTCTCCGCGCGAGCGGAGGTGAGCCGGTCAACGACGGCCTGGTCAACCTGATGCGTACGTGCTCTCCGCGCGAGCGGAGGTGAGCCGTCCCGGGGAGGGGCTCACGGCGACCGACTGTGGTGCTCTCCGCGCGAGCGGAGGTGAGCCGGCGCCCGGCTGATGGTGGCCGGGCGCCGCACCGTGCGCTCCGCGCGAGCGGAGGTGAGCCGGTGTGTAGCCGCTCCAGCAGTCCTTCGTCGAAGTACTCTCCGCGCGAGCGGAGGTGAGCCGCCGACGCTCAACTTCACCGGGCTGTACGACGGGTGCTCTCCGCGCGAGCGGAGGTGAGCACGTCTGCCTGCTGGTCGCTGAACAGCTCAGCGATGTTGAGCATCTGCCGGATCGCGAAGCGGCCGATGTTCGTCCGCCCATCGAAGTCCTCCTTGACCGCACGGACTTCGATACCCAGCTCGGTGAGCCGGTCGAGGTTGGTCAGGGAGTCCTTCATGTTCCGGCCGAAGCGCGACCAGACCCACAGGATGAGGACGTCGAACTCCTCGCGCTCAGCCATCCCAATGATCTTGGAAATCTGGCGTTCCCCGAAGGAGCGTCCCGTCTTGCCCAAGTCCATGATGGGCTTCCCCACCAACTGCATGCCCTCCTTGGCAGCAAGCGTCTCGCCCTGGAACTGCTGCAGCTCCGGGCTGATCATGTCGTCCCTGGCCGTGCTGACCCGGAGGTAGATCAGCGCTCGTCGCGAGCGCCCCGTCCCGCTGCCTGCCATCGTCGTTCCTTGCCACGTTCCCGGCCCTGTGACCGCGCCGGCGACGGCATCTCATCATGGAAAGTCCGGCACGACATTCGTGGCGCCCGTCCTGATGGGCCTCGACCCGAACCTCGCCATCATGATGTCCGGTGTCGCCACCGCCATCTTCCTGCTGGCGACCAAGGGCCGGGTGCCCAGCTATCTGCGGTGCTCGCTCTCCTTCGTGGGCGTGGCCGCCACGACCCGGGCAAGCGGCGGCAGCAGTGCCACCGTCACCGGCGCGGTCCTGGTGGTCGGCGCCGTGCTGTTCCTGGTGGGGCTCGTGGTGCAGCGGTTCGGCGCGCGGATCATTCACGCGGCGATGCCGCCGGTGGTGACCGGTGCCGTCGTGATGCTGATCGGCTTCAACCTGGCGCCCGTCAACGCGTCGACGTACTGGCCCCAGGACCAGTGGACGGCCCTGCTGGTGATGCTGTTCACCAGGCTGGCGGTCGTCTGCCTGCGCGGGTTCTTCTCCCGTATCGCGATCTTCCTCGGCCTCGTCTTCGGCTATGTCCTGTCCTGGGTGCTCGACCTGGTCTTCGGGAAGATCCACTCCCGCGCTGCTGTTCGGCCTCTGCCCCAAGTTCGGTGCGGTCGTCGCAGCGATCCCCGGCGGGGTGCTGGGCGGCATCACGGTCATCCTCTACGGCATGATCGGCCTGCTGGGCGCCCAGATCTGGCTGAACGCCAAGGTCGATTTGCGCAATCCGCTCAACCTCGTGCCGGCCGCCGCGGGCATCATCATCGGCGTCGGCGGGGTCAGCCTGAAGATCACCGACAACTTCGAGCTGAGCGGCATCGCCCTCGGCACGCTCGTCGTGATCACCGGCTACCACGCGCTCCGGGCGTTCGCCCCCGCGCACCTCAAGACTCAGGAGCCCCTGCTGGACTCGGGCACCTCGCAGTACGACGAGGAGCCCCCGGCCGGGAAGGACTGACGGGGTCCCCGCCGGGGGCCACGATCCCCTGCGGCACCGCTCAGCCGGTGGCCAGCTCGTAGGCGTAGTCCGGGGTGAACGAACCGGCCGATCCCTTGCAGCCGTCGGACTCCCCGGGCAGCTTCACCCAGAGGTACGCGTCGATCCCGGCCAGCCCGGTTTCCGTCGTAGGGGCCCTGCCGAGCGCCCGGCCCGCCGGGTCGCACCACTCCCCCGCCGCCGGTGCCCCGTTGCCGTTGCGGCTGGTGTCGATGACGGCGCCCAGGCCGGGCGGCCCGCCGAGCGCGGCGAGCACCCGCCGGGCGTACGCGGTCTCGTCGGCCGTGCTGTGGAAGTTGGACACGTTGGTGAAGATGCCGTCGCCGCTGGTCGCGGCGCCCGCCTCGCGGAGCGCCGCGGCCTGTTTCGCGGCGCTGTGCCAGCCGGAGTGCCCCCCGTCGAAGTAGACCTTGGCCTGGGGGTTCGCGGCGTGCAGGGTACGGCCGGCGCGGGCCAGGGACGCGAAGCGCTCGGCCCGCTGCCCGGCCGACAGGCAGTCCGACAGGGCGACGGCGTCCGGTTCCAGGATCACGATGACCGGACCGCTGCCGAGGCCCGCGGCGAAGTCCGCCATCCACGCGTCGTACGCGTCGAGGCCCGGCGCCCCTCCCTCGGAGGCCCCGCCGCAGTCCCGGTCGGGGATGGCGTACGGCACGAGGACGGGCGTACGGCCCGCGGCCGCCGCGGCCGCCGTCACGCCCCTGACCTGGCCGGTCACGGCGCCCGGGTTGTAGGCGGGGAACCACACCGCGGCGGGCTGCGCCGCGATCCTGGACTCGATCAGCGGGCGGCGCGGGTCGTCCCGGTGCGCGCCGACCCAGTCCAGGACCTGGGACTGCGGGTGTCGGTAGAGCCCGGCGGACACGGCGGGGGGCGAGGACCGCTTCGGCGACGCGGACGGGGCCGGGGTCCTGCGCGCCGTCCGGCTGGGGCTCGGGGACGGCGTGACCGTCGCGGAGGCCGTGGGGGACGCGGACGGGGTGGGCACGGCGGGCAGCGGTTCGAGGACCGGGGACGCGGTCGTGTCCGGGAGCGCGGTCGTGCGCCCGTCGTCATCCGCTCCGGCGGCTATCACCCCCGTCGCCGCACCGGCCGCCACGACGGCCGACGCCAGCGCGGCCATGGTGTGACGGCGTGCGGCGCGCCTCCGGCGCCTCGCCTCGGTCCTGCCCCCTGCGCGTACGCCCGACACTCCTGGTCCCTCCCCCGGCGCCCGGTGTTCGTCCGTTCCGATGAAGTCTCCGGCCCGTCGGCGCCGTGGCGAGCCTATGGCTGGGACGCTGCCCGCATGGACCGGATCGAGCAGTTCGCAAGTCCGGCCGGCGCGGCCGGCACGGTGACCGATGTCGGCGCGGTGATCGAGCGGATGCGCGCGTTCCGTTCCGACTGGCCGCCCGGGGACGGCGTGGCGGTGTTCAACCAGGTCTATCTGACGGTCACGGAGGCCATCGGCCGGCACATCTCGGACGGCGCGTTCCCGGACCGGGAGGCCGTGTCAGCACTGGACGTGCGGTTCGCCGAGCGCTATCTGACGGCGGTGGACACGGCCGTCTCGGGCGGCAGTCCGCCCGCGTGCTGGCGCCCGCTGTTCCAGTACCGGCGCCATCCGGGCGTACGTCCGCTGCAGTTCGCACTGGCCGGTGTCAACGCGCACATCGGGCACGATCTCGCGCTGGCCGTCGTGGACACCTGCCGTACGCTCGGCTGCGCTCCGGCGGACCTCAAGGAGGAGTTCGACCGGGTGGGCGATCTCCTCGTGATGCTGGAGGAGCAGATCCGCGAAGATCTGATGCCCGGCCCCGATCTGCTGGAGGTCGCCGACCCCCTCGTCCACCTCGCGGGGTCCTGGAGCCTGGAGCGGGCCCGTGAGGCGTCGTGGTCGGCGGCCCGGATGCTGTGGCAGCTGCGCGGAGTGCCGCCGCTGGCCGAGGAGTTCAGGGCACGGATGGATGCCGGAGCGGGGTTGGTGGGGCGCTTCCTGCTCACTCCGTGCCGCTGAGACGGTGCGCCGGCCCCGGCGTCCCCGCTCAGCCCTCCGGGAGCTCGACCGGCGCGATCTCGTCGAAGACGTCGCCCGGGCCGGGGTTCGCCGGGTCGGTGGCGCCGCCGAACTGCGCCATCACACCCCAGACGGCGTTCAGCGCGGTCTGCACGGCCCCCTCGGCCCAGCCCGCCGTCCACGAGATGTCGTCGCCCGCGAGGAACAGGCCGCGCTTGTCGGCGGGCAGCCGGTCCTGCATGAAGTGGGTGAACAGCCGTCGCTGGTAGCGGTAGTGGCCCGGCAGGTTGGCCTTGAACGCGCCCATGAAGTAGGGCTCGTTCTCCCAGGAGACGGTGACCGGGTTGCCGATGACGTGCTTGCGGATGTCGACGCCCGGATAGATCTCGCCGAGCGACTTCAGCATGACGTCCATGCGCTCGTTCGGGGAGAGCGGCAGCCACTTCAGGCTGTCGTCGCACCAGGTGTAGGAGAGGCAGATGACGGCCGGCTTGTCGGGCCCGTCGTCCAGGAGGTACGTCCCCCGGGTCATCCGGTCCGTGAGCGTCATGGACATCGTGTCCCGGCCGGTGGTCTCGTCGGTGTCCAGCCAGAACGGCCGGTCGACGGGCACGAACAGCTTGGACGACTCCATGTAGTGGGTGCGCTCCATCGCCGTCCAGTGGTCGATCGGGAAGAGCGCGTCGTCGCAGGCGATCTTGGAGAGCAGCAGCCAGGACTGCCCGGTGAAGACCGCCGCCCGGTAGGTGCGGATGTCACCGGTGGCGTCGGTGACGGTGATCCGGTTGCCCGCGGTGCGGTCGAGCCGGGTCACGGCGGGGCGCGGCTGCCCGTCGTGCAGCGAGGACAGCGACGTGCCGGACGGCCAGTGCACGGTCTTCTGCGGTTCGCGGTCCCACAGGCGCAGCGGCAGCTGCTGGCTGCCGCCGACGATCCCCCGGTGGTGGTCGTCGGCCTCGGTGTAGACGACGCGGAGGATCTCCAGGATCGAGTTGGGGAAGTCGGTGTCCCAGCCGCCGGTGCCGAAGCCGACCTGCCCGAAGATCTCGCGGTGCCGGAAGGAGGCGAAGGCCTCGGAGCCGCAGAGGAAGCCGTAGAAGGTCTGGTCGTCGAGCTTCTCGACGAGCTTCGCCCAGATCTCCCGGATGCGGGGTACGTCGCGCTCGCGCATCGCGCGGTTCATGTCCGAGAAGTCGGCGCCCTCCTCCAGGCACGTGTTCCAGGCGTCCATCACCTCGCGGTACACCGGGGGCAGGTCGTCGATGGTGCGCGCGTAGTGGGACTCGCCCTTGAGGTCGACGACGGTCGAGGGGGTGGCCGGTGAGAGGGGGTTGGGGAACGGCTTGGTCTCGAGCCCCACCAGGTCGATGTAGTGCTGGAGCGCCGTGGAGGAGGGCGGGAAGCGCATGGCGCCCATCTCGGCGGTGAGCGAGGGGTCGCAGCCGTCGAAGCCGACGGTGCGCAGCCGGCCGCCGATCCGGTCCGCCTCGTAGACCACGGGCTTCAGGCCCATCTTCATGAGTTCGTACGCGGCGATGATGCCGGAGAGCCCGCCGCCGATGACGGCGACCTCGGTGCCGTGCTCGGTGGCCGGTATCTGCCCGATGCCTGCCGGGTGGGCGAGGAAGTCGTCGTAGGCGTAAGGGAAGTCCGGCCCGAACATGGTGATCGGCGGCTGCGCGTCGGTGTGCTGGACGGCGTTGGGCACCGTGGACGTCATGGGGTACGGACTCCTTGCGGGGGAAGCGCGGATCGGGGGCGGGTGCTCAGACCAGGGAGCCGTACAGGCCCGGGAGGCGGTCCTCGAGGTACGGGTTGGCGGCGCGTGAGGCGGCGAGCAGAGCGGTGTCGACCTCGCCGACGAGCAGTTCCTCGCCGCGGCCTGCCCGGGCGCGGACCGTGCCGTCGGGTCCGGCCAGGCAGCTCAGCCCGGTGAATTCGAACTCGCCTTCCTGACCGGCCCTGTTGACGTACGCGATGTAGAGCTGGCTCTCGAAGGCGCGGACCGGCACGACGGCTTCGGCGACGAACGGGAAGGGGTGCATCAGCGCGGTCGGCACGAGCAGCAGCTCGGTCCCGGCCAGGGCGTGCGCGCGTACGTTCTCCGGGAACTCGACGTCGTAGCAGATCAGCAGCCCGACCCGTACGCCGTCCAGCTCGGCCTGGACCACGGGCCGGTCGCCGGGGGTGAACCACTTCTCCTCGAAGCCGCCGAAGAGGTGGGTCTTGCGGTAGCCGGCGAGCGGCGTCCCGTCGGGGCCGATGAGCTGCGCCGCGTTGAAGACCGCCTCGCCGGCCCGCTCCGGGTAGCCGTAGTGCACGGCGAGTCCGTGGCGTACGCAGATGTCGGCGACCGCCCGCGCGGCGGGTCCGTCCGCGGGCTCGGCCAGCTCCGGGACGGCGTCCCCGACGGCGTACCCGGTGAGGAACAGCTCGGGGCAGACCAGCAGCCGGGCGCCCGCGGCGGCGGCCCGGGCGGCGGCCTCGTCGAGCGTGGCGAGGTTGTCCTCCACGGAGCCGGGTCGTCCGGAGCTCTGGAGCAGGGCGGTACGCAACGACGGCATGGCTGACCTCGGGCGGGACGGGCGGGGTGGGGAGACGTATCGAAGGTACGGCGCGGGGATCACGGCCGACAAGGCGCGATTGTTGCGCGTGCACCGTCGATCCGTTGCGCGGAAAGCCGCTGTGGCGGTGATTCGTTGCGCGCGGCGTCTTCGCAGGTCGGCGCAGTGATTTCGGTCTCGTCCCGCAGCCGCGCGGGGGCCGGTCCCGGACTCCGGAACTGCCCGGGCCGTCCGTACGCCGTCAGGCCGGCGGGCCGGCGGAGGAGTAGCGCCGCAGCAGCGGGGAGAGCACGAGGACGGACTTGGTGCGCTCGACGTAGGGCTCGCCGGCGATCCGCTCCAGCACCTGCTCGAAGTGGCGCATGTCGGCGGCGAAGACCTGCACGACCGCGTCGGCCTCGCCCGTCACCGTGGACGCGGACGCGACCTCCGGGTACGCGGCCAGGCCTCGCTTGATCGCCTCGGGGGCGGTGTTGCGGCTGCAGTAGATCTCGATGAACCCCTCGGTCTGCCAGCCGAGCGCCGCCGGGTCGACCCGCACGGTGAAGCCCGTGATGGCGCCTTCTGCGCGCAGCCGGTCCACCCGGCGTTTCACCGCGGGTGCGGAGAGGCCGATGAGGGCGCCGATGTCCGCGTAGGAGCGGCGGGCGTCTTCGGCGAGGGCGTGGACGATGCGTTCGTCGAGGTCGTTCAGGCGCACTTCGGGTGGATCACTTCTCTGCGGCGGAAGGGTTCGGGGGCGGCCCGGGCCGCCCCCGAAGTAGACCACGCGCGCCCCCCGCGGGGCGCGCTCACCGCGAGGCAGCGCCGGTCAGAAGGGGAACTCGGAGCGGCCGTGCTGGACCGAGATCCACTTCTGCGTGGTGAACGCCTCCAGCATCGACTCGCCGTTCAGCCGCCCGAGGCCCGAGCTCTTCTCGCCGCCGAAGGGGACGATGGGCTCGTCGTGGACCGTGCCGTCGTTGATGTGGATCATTCCGGTGCGGATCCGCTGCCCCACCCGTACGCCGCGCTCGATGTTGCCGGTGTGGACCGCGCCGCTCAGCCCGTACGGGGTGTCGTTGGCGATCCGTACGGCCTCGTCCTCACCGTCGAAGGGGACGAGCAGGGCCACCGGCCCGAATATCTCCTGCTGGAGGACGGGGGAATCGGCGGCGAGGCCGGTCAGCACGGACGGGCTCACCACATTGCCGTCGGCCCGGCCGTGCAGCAGTGCCGTGGCGCCCGCCTCCACGGTCTCGTCGACGAGCCTGGACACGGCGTCGGCCTGCGAGGAGCTGATCAGCGGGCCGATGTGGGTCGTGGGGTCGGCCGGGTCGCCGACGCGGAGGGAGGCGACCTTGGCGACGAACTTCTCGGTGAACTCCTGCTCCACCGAGCGGTCCACCAGGATGCGGTTGGCCGCCATGCAGACCTGGCCCTGGTGGACGTAACGGCTGAAGACGGCCGCGTCGACGGCGTAGTCCACGTCGGCGTCGTCCAGGACGATCAGCGCGCTGTTCCCGCCCAGTTCGAGCACCGCGCGCTTGAGGTTGGCCGCGCAGACCGTCGCCACGTGGCGGCCGATCCGGTCCGATCCGGTGAAGGAGATGACCTGCGGGACGGGGTGCTCCAGCAGGGCGTCCCCGATCTCCGCGATGTCGGTGACCACGACGTTCAGCAGGCCGGCGGGCAGCCCCGCCTCCTCGAACACCTTGGCGATCAGCGTGCCGCCGCAGACCGGGGTGTTCTGGTGCGGCTTGAGGACCACGGCGTTGCCGAGGGCCAGCGCGGGCGCGACCGACTTGAGCGACAGCAGGAAGGGGAAGTTGAAGGGGCTGATGACCCCCACGACGCCGACGGGCAGCCGGTAGACGCGGTTCTCCTTGCCCTCGGTCGGCGAGGGCAGGATCTGCCCGGTGGACCGCAGCGTGAGCTGGACCGCCTCGCGCAGGAACTCCTTGGCCAGGTGCAGCTCGAAGCCCGCCTTCAGCCGGGTGCCCCCGAGCTCCGCGACGATCGCCTCGCCGATCTCGGCCTCGCGCTCCTCGACGACGCGCAGCGCCTTCTCCAGCACCGCCCGCCGGACGTACGGGTTCGTGTCGGCCCATTCCGGCTGGGCGCGCTCGGCGGCCCGGTACGCCTGGTCGACCTCGCCGGCCGTCGCGACGGTGACCGAGGCGAGCTTCTCCCCGCTGTACGGGTTGAAGTCGATGATGTCCCAGGACCCCTTCCCCGGCCTCCACTCGCCGTCGATGTACTGCTGGGCCAGGTCGGTGAAGAAGGAGGTCATGAGATCCCTTACCGCAGAGGGGGGGCAGCTGATTGCGGCTCATATTACTTATCCTTCAACCAAGTTGAAGGGGATACAGGCGGGCTCACCGGTGACGGTGTCCATGGCCTCGGGTGCACACGCGAAAGGTGCCCCTGCCCGGCGCGAACGCCGGGGAGAGGCACCCGTGAAACGGGGCCGCACGGCCCCGTGGCATCAACTCCAGCTGGCGTGGAGCGGCTTGCCCTCCGCGTAACCGGCGGCGCTCTGCACGCCGACGATCGCCTTCTCCGCGAACTCCTCCAGCGAGGAGGCGCCCGCGTAGGTGCAGGAGGAACGGACACCGGCGATGATCGAGTCGATCAGGTCCTCCACACCGGGGCGGGTGGGGTCGAGGAACATCCGCGAGGTGGAGATGCCCTCCTCGAACAGCGCCTTGCGGGCCCGGTCGTAGGCGGACTCCTCCGAGGTGCGGTTCTTGACCGCGCGCGCCGAGGCCATCCCGAACGACTCCTTGTAGTACCGCCCGTCGGCGGACTGCTGGAGGTCGCCGGGCGACTCGTACGTACCGGCGAACCAGGAGCCGATCATGACGTTGGACGCGCCGGCGGCGAGCGCCATCGCCACGTCGCGCGGGTGCCGGACGCCGCCGTCGGCCCAGACGTGCTTGCCGTGCTTCTTCGCCTCGGCGGCGCATTCCAGCACGGCGGAGAACTGCGGCCGGCCGACGCCGGTCATCATGCGGGTGGTGCACATGGCGCCGGGGCCCACACCGACCTTGATGATGTCGGCGCCCGCCTCGATCAGGTCGCGCACGCCCTCGGCCGCCACGACGTTGCCCGCGACGATCGGCACGCCCGGGTCGAGCGCCCGGACGGCGGCGACCGCACTGATCATGGACTCCTGGTGGCCGTGCGCGGTGTCCACGACGAGCGTGTCGACGCCGGCGTCGAGGAGCTGCTTGGCCTTGCCCGCCACATCGCCGTTGATGCCGACGGCGGCCGCGATCCGCAGCTTGCCGTCCGCGTCCGTCGCGGGGGTGTAGAGCGTCGCGCGCAGCGCGGCCTTGCGGGTGAGGATGCCGACGAGCCGGCCGTCGGCGTCGACCGCCGGGGCGAGCTTGCGGTTGGCGCCGTCGAGGGTGTTGAACGCCTCGCGCGGATCGATGTCCGCGTCGAGCACGACCAGGTCCTTGGACATGACCTCGGACAGCTGGGTGAAGCGGTCCACACCGGTCAGGTCGTGGTCGGTGACGACCCCGACCGGCCGGTGCTCGGCGTCGACGACGACCCCGGCCCCGTGGGCCCGCTTGTGCAGGAGGGACAGCGCGTCCGCGACGGTCTGCCCGGGGGCCAGCACGATGGGCGTGTCGAGCACGAGGTGACGCTTCTTGACCCAGCCGATGACCTCGGTGACGACCTCGATCGGGATGTCCTGCGGGATCACGACCAGACCGCCGCGGCGGGCGATGGTTTCGGCCATCCGGCGGCCCGCGATGGCGGTCATGTTGGCGACGACGAGCGGAATGGTGGTGCCGCTGCCGTCGGGCGAGGAGAGATCCACGGCCTGACGGGATCCGACCGCGGAACGGCCGGGGACCATGAAGACATCGTCGTACGTGAGGTCGTAGGGGACCGAGGGGGAGGTCGTGTAGCGACCCGTGCCGGGCTCAAGAAAACGCATAACACCCATTTTTTCATACGAAACGGTGCAGGTCGTTTCCACGAAGACACAGCAATGGACCCCCGCGTTCGTCAGTTCCTCCAAGGAGGCTGCTCGGGGGCCGGGCAAGTGGAAACCTGCCTTACCCATGGACCCTACCCGAACAGGATTCGCTCCTTCGTGATCACTATCCCTGGACCGGGTGACGAGGGGTCAGGTAGCTTCAAATCCGCAGGTCCCCCGCGTGGGCGCGACGCCGCCCACGAGCCCGGAACACCTGTCACGCGTTTGGCCGGAGAGGATGGGGATCCGCCTGTGGAGAGCGAACTGCCCGACATCTACTGCCCTTTCCCCCAGCGGAGCAATCCGCACGTGGGTCACACCCGTGAGCACCTCGACGCCTGGACGCGGCGCACCGGTCTCGTACACCGGGAATCAGCCAGGCGGCGTTTCGAGCAGGCCGACTTCGGCGCGTTCGTGGGCATGGTCCACCCGACGGCCGACAGTGAGCACCTCGACCTGGTCGCCGACTGGTTCGTCTGGCTCTTCCTCGTCGACGACCAGCTGGACGACGGGCACCTGGGCCGGAGCCCCGACCGCGTACGCGACGTGGTGGAGCGGATGCGCGCCGTGGTCGAGGGCTCGGCCCCCGGCCCCGGGCCGGACGAGGGGGCGCCCGCCGCGCTCGTCGCCCTGGCCGACCTGTGGGAACGTACGGTTCCGCGCGCGGCCCCGCACTGGCGCACCCGCTTCACCTGGCACCTCATGACGTATCTGACGACCGCCACCACCTGGGAGGCGGGAAACCGCGCCGACGGGGTCGTGCCGTCGGAGGCGACGTACATCGCCCGGCGCAGGCACACCGGGGCGATCCATGTGTGCATGGACCTGATAGAGATCGTGGCCGGTGTCACCGCACCCGAGTCGCTGCACAACGACGCCGGGTTCATCACGGCGCTGGAGGCGTCCTGCAACGTCGTGTGCTGGGCGAACGACGTGTACTCCTACGAGAAGGAACAGGTGCTGGGCGAGATCCACAATCTCGTCCATCTGGTCCGGTACCACCGCGGCTACGGGGAACGCCAGGCGCTCGAGCACGTGTGCCTGGAGATAGCCACCGAGACGGAGCGGTTCCTCGCGGCGGAGGCCGAGCTGCTCGACCTGTACCCGGAGCTGGCGGGCACGCTCGTGCCCTATCTCGACGGGATGCGGAGCTGGATGCGCGGGAATCTGGACTGGTCGCGGCAGACCCCCCGCTACAACCCCGCGGACGTCAGCCAGTACGCGGAGCCCGGGGCGTATCTGGAGGAGTCGGTCCTCGGCGTGAGCCCGGACCACGTACGGCTGGGCTCGGGCGGCAGCGACTGATCCGGAGCCGCACGGGTGGGGCCGGGTGCCGGCCCCACTCACGCCCGGGGGTCAGTCGTCGGGGTCGGCCCGCTCCAGCGCGGGACGCTGTCCGGCGGCCGATTCCGTCAGGAGGTAGTCGGCGGCGGCCGTGTCCGTGACGAGGCTGGTGACCAGTCCCGAGCGGAGCACCGCGCCGATCGCGGCAGCCTTCCGCTGCCCTCCGGCGATGGCCACCACCTCGGGGATCCGGCGCAGCCGGTCGGCCTCCACGGTGATGCACCGCTCGCCGAGGTCCCGGCCGACCCGGCGTCCGTCGGAGTCGAAGAGGTGGGCGGACATCTCCGCCGCCACACCGAGCGAGGCGTAGTGCGCCCGCTCCTCGTCCGAGAGCATGTCGTGGACGGTGGAGATGCCGGGCTCCCAGGAACCGATGGAGACCGCGGCGACCGTGACCTTGTCGAAGTACTCGAAGGCGCGGGCGATGCCCGTCTGGTGGCGCAGCGCGGCCGCCGTCGCCGGGTCGGGCAGCAGCATCGGGGCGTAGATCGGGTGCGCCTCGCCGCCGGAGACCTGCGCGGCGCGGCGGACCGCCTCGACCGAGCCGCGCTCGGCCGTGCCCGCGTCGTACACGCCGGTCAGCTGCACGACCGTGCACGGGGGCAGCCGGTCGAGGGCCGCCGCCATGTGGATGGTGGACCGGCCCCAGGCCAGCCCCAGCACATCGCCCTCGTTCACCAGCTCGCCGAGCAGCTCGGCCGCCACCTCACCCAGGTTCTCCGGATCGGCCGCGTCGTCCTGCTCCTCCGCCGGGGACTCGACCACGACGGCATGCCGCAGGCCGTAGCGGGCCCGGAGCGCGTCGGAGCGCTCCGCGTCCAGCTCCGCCGGTACCCGGATCTCGATCCGTACGAGATCACGCTCCAGGGCCGTCTCCAGGACCCGGGCCACCTTGAAGCGGCTGACGCCGAACTCCTCGGCGATCTGGATCTTCGACTTCCCCTCCAGGTAGAACCGGCGGGCCATGGCCGCCGCCTGCACCAGCTCCGCGGGTCCCATCCGCATGGCTGACCGACCCGCCGAGATGCCAGACACCGCGATCTCCTCACTGCTGTTCACACGCTCGATACGCCGTCCATCCTGTCAGATCCGGCGATCCTTGATCAGGCCCGTCGGGCCGCGTTCATCCCGGCTTTGTTCAGTGGCCGCATGCCCAGGGTGCGGAGGCCGTGACGGTGTCCGCCTGGGCACGCAGTGCCCGCACCGCCTCGGCGGGGTCCTCGGCCCCGTACACCGCGGAGCCGGCGACGAACACGTCCGCGCCGGCCTCGGCGCACCGTTCGATGGTGGTGGCGGAGACGCCGCCGTCGACCTGGAGCCACAGCTCCAGGCCGTGCTTGGAGATCAGCTCACGGGTACGGCGGATCTTCGGCAGCATGATGTCGAGGAACGCCTGGCCGCCGAAACCCGGCTCCACCGTCATGATCAGCAGCATGTCGAGCTCGGGCAGCAGGTCCTCGTACGGCTCGATGGGCGTCGCGGGCTTGAGCGCCATGGAGGCGCGGGCACCCTTGGCCCTGATCTCCCGCGCCAGCCGTACGGGCGCCGCCGCGGCCTCCGCGTGGAAGGTGACCGAGCCCGCGCCGGCCTCGACGTACTGGGGCGCCCAGCGGTCCGCGTCCTCGATCATGAGGTGGCAGTCCAGCGGGGTGTCCGTCGCCTTGCTCAGCGCCTCCACGATGGGTACGCCGAGCGTCAGGTTGGGCACGAAGTGGTTGTCCATGACATCGACATGGAGCCAGTCGGCGCCCTCCACGGCCTTCGCCTCCTCGGCGAGGCGGGCGAAATCGGCGGACAGGATGCTGGGGTTGATCTGGGCCATGCACCCAAGCCTGCCATGCCCGGCGCCACTTCCCCGCCTCGGTGAGCCTCAAAGCCTCACGGGATCATTACGGTTCGCACATTCCCGGCTTTTCCGCCCACGATCCCGTCCCGGACCCGTCGGGCCGGCCCGGTCCGTACCAGGGCGCGGACAACCCCTGGTGCCCACCTTGCGGCTGTGTTAGAAAAACCCCGTGATCAGCGACCAGTTCCTGAAGGAGCGCCTCACCATCGATCTCTGCCGTGTGACCAGCTGCTCCTGTTGAGCCTGGCCCGGCAGCGCTGAGCGCTTCCAGAACTGTGCGGCGTCGTCCGCCCGCCTTCCGGCCGCCCCTCGGGTGAGCCGGCGGTCTCCCCAGAACCCTGTCCGTGATCCGGACCGGACGCTCTCCGTCCGTGTACGGCACACCGGCCGCACCCGTTCTGCGTGACCCTCCCCTCCCCGCTGCTCGCGGACGCTCGTCCGCGCCCCCTCCTGCCCTGCCCGGCCCTGTCCGCCCTGCCGGCGGCCCGGTGTCCGCGCACCTCTCGACGGAGTCCGCCATGACCACATCCATCACGGAGAAGCAGCCGCCCGGCCCGGCGCTCTCCGGTGAGCCCGCTCCCCCGCCCCCTCCGCCCCGCCGCTCGCCGGAGCGGGCCGCACGGCTGCGCAGGGTGGGGCTGCGGCTGCTCGCGCTGGTCGTGCTGCTCGCCCTCTGGCAGCTCGTCACCGCCCTGCGGCTGTGGTCGCCGGTGCTGGTGCCGCCGCCGTCGGCCGTCTGGGACGCGCTCGTCCAGACGTCCGGCACCCATGACGGGGTGCGCGGCTACCAGGGCCACACCCTGATCGAGCATCTGGGCATCAGCCTGCGCCGGATCGCGATCGGTGCGGGCGCCGGTGTCCTCGCCGGGCTCGTGGCCGGGGTGCTGATGGGCACGCTGCCGTGGGTGCGAGTGGTGTTCGAACCTGCGGTGGCCTTCCTGCGCACCCTGCCGCCGCTCGCCTACTTCAGTCTGCTGATCATCTGGTTCGGCATCGACGAGGCGCCCAAGCTGTGGCTGCTGGCGATCGCCGCCATGCCGCCCGTCGCCGTGGCCACCGCGTCCGCCGTCGCCTCCGCGCCCGCCTCGCTGGTGGAGGCCGCACGGGCCATCGGTGCGCGCCGCTCGCAGGTGGTGGCCTCGGTGGTGCTGCCGTCCGCGCTGCCGGAGATCCTCGTCGGCGTACGGCTGGCGTTCGGGATCGCGTACTCCTCGGTGGTCGCCGCGGAGACCGTCAACGGGCTGCCCGGCATCGGCGGGATGATCCGCGACGCGCAGCGCTACAACCAGTCCGACGTGGTCGTCCTCGGGCTCTTCGCGATCGGCGTCTCCGGTCTGCTGATCGACGCCCTGCTGCGGGGCGCCGAGAACCGGCTCGCGCCCTGGCGCCGCCTCTCATGACCCCTCCTGGCCCCGTGCCCGCTCTCCCCTCCCCGACTCAACGAACGAAGGACCACCCCATGCCCGGAACCCGCGGTCTGCGCCGCACCTCCACGCTCGTCGCGGCTCTGGGAGCGCTCGTCGTCGTCACCGCCTGCGGAACCGGCGGTGGCTCCGGCGGTGACGACCAGGGCGGCGGCAAGACGATCCGGATCGGCTACCAGGCCTTCCCCAGCGGCGACCTGATCGTGAAGGAGAAGGGCTGGCTGGAGAAGGCCCTGCCGGACTACACGATCAAGTGGATCAAGTTCGACTCCGGCGCGACCGTCAACACCGCCTTCGTCGCGGGTTCGGTCGATCTGGCCGCGATCGGCTCCAGTCCGGTGGCGCGCGGTCTGTCCGAGCCGCTGAACATCCCGTACAAGGTCACCTGGGTGCTGGATGTCGCCGGTGACAACGAGGCGCTGGTGGCCCGTAACGGCTCCGGCATCAAGGACGTCAAGGATCTCGCGGGCCACAAGGTCGCCACGCCCTTCAGCTCCACCTCGCACTACAGCCTCCTCGCCGCGCTCGACAAGGCGGGCGTGGACGCGTCGAAGGTCGATCTGCTCGACCTCGAACCGCAGGACATCGTCGCGGCCTGGTCGCGCGGGGACATCGACGCGGCCTACCTCTGGCTGCCCACCCTCGACGAGCTCGGGAAGACGGGCAAGACCCTGGTCTCCAGCCGGGAACTGGCGGCGGGGGGCAAGCCCACGCTCGACCTGGGGGTGGCCTCCACCGCCTTCATCGAGAAGCAGCCCGAGGTCATCACCGCCTGGCGCAAGGCGCAGGCACAGGCGCTGGACCTGATCCATGACGACCCGTCGGCCGCCGCCGAGGCCGTCGGCAAGCAGCTCGGGACCAGCCCCGAGGACGCCGCCGCCCAGCTGAAGCAGGGCATCTTCCTCAAGCCGGCCGAACAGGCCGACGACAAGTGGCTCGGCCGCCCGGGCAAGGTCGGCGGCCTGGCTCAGAACCTGCGGAGCGCCGCGGAGTTCCTGGCCGGGCAGAAGCAGATCCCGGCCGCACCGGAACTCTCCGAGCTGGAGAAGGCCGTGTACGTGGAAGGACTCAGCGATGCCGTCTCCAAGTGACACCGGGGCCGACGCCACGGTAGACGCCCCGGTCGGTGGCGGGGAGGCCGCCACGGCGACCGTGACACCCGCCGTGTCCGTGCGTGAGGTGACCCACCGCTACGGTCGCGGAGCGGACGCCGTGACGGCCCTCGGCCCGCTGTCCCTCGACATCCCGGCCGGCGAGTTCCTGGTGCTCGTCGGCCCGTCCGGGAGCGGGAAGAGCACGCTGCTGCGGCTGATCGCCGGCTTCGAGCACGCCTCCTCAGGTGATGTCACCGTGCACGGCGGGACGCCGGAGCCCGGACGTCAGGCAGGGGTCGTCTTCCAGCAGCCACGGCTGTTCCCCTGGCGCACGGTCGGCGAGAACATCTCCCTTGCGCTGCGTTACGCCGGAGTCCCCCGGGCCGAACGCCCCGCGCGCGTCGAGGAGTTGCTGGAGCGGGTCGGGCTGGCAGGCACTGCCCGGCGCCGGACCTGGCAGATCTCGGGAGGCCAGCAGCAGCGGGTGGCCATCGCCAGGGCCCTGGCCGGAGGCAAGGACCTGCTGCTGCTGGACGAGCCGTTCGCCGCTCTGGACGCGCTCACCCGGGAGCGGCTCCAGGAGGATCTGCGGACGGTGAGCTCCCTGACGGGGATCACCTCGGTCTTCGTCACGCACAGCGTGGACGAGGCCGTCTTCCTCGGTACCCGCGCGGTCGTCCTGAGCGCAGGCCCGGGCACCGTCGCGCTGGACGTGCCCATCGATCTGCCCCGGACCGGGAACGACGACCCGGACGGGCTGCGAGGGCTGCCCGAGTACGCCGCGCTGCGCGCCCAGATCGGCGCGGCGGTACGCGACGCGGCCCGCTGAGCCGACGGGGGCCGCCCGTCCCGGCGGGCGGCCCCGCACACCCCCACGCAGAACAGGAGCCCCCATGTCCCTCACCGCGTCCGTCGAGTCCCGCCCCGCGCTGCGCGCCCACCGGCTGCCCCCGGACGGTCTGCACGAAGGGCCTCGTGAGCTGCGCAGGCTGGCGCCCGGGCAGCCCGACCGGCCCTACACGCTGTTCGACGTCACACCGCTCGGCCCGCTGATCGGGGCCGAGATCGGCGGTGTCGACCTGACCCGTCCGCTCACGCCCGCCGTGCGCGAGGAGCTCGACCGGGCGCTGCTGGAGTGGAAGGTGCTCTTCTTCCGCGGGCAGCACCCCGGTTCGGCCGAGCAGCGGGCCTTCGCCCGCAACTGGGGTGAGCTGGAGACCAACCCGCTGCTGGCCGCCGGGGACGATCCGGAGGTGGCGCGCTTCGACCGCTCGGCGGCGCCGAGCTTCGAGAACGTCTGGCACACCGATGTGACGTTCCGGGAGCGGCCCGCGCTCGGCGCGGTCCTGCACCTGCGCGAGGTCCCTCCGTACGGCGGCGACACGATGTGGGCCGACATGGCCGCCGCGTACGACAACCTTCCGCCGGAGGTGAAGGCGCGCCTGGAGGGGGCCCGCGCGGTGCACGACTTCGTGCCGGGTTTCGCGCGGTTCACCCCCGAGGAGCGGCTGATCGCGTTCCAGGACCGCTTCCCGCCGGTCGAGCACCCGGTGGTGCGGACGCACCCCGCCACCGGACGCCGGATGCTCTTCGTCAACACCTCGTTCACCACCCGGATCGTGGGCTGGGACCAGGAGGAGAGCGACCGTATGCTGCGCCTGCTGTTCCAGCAGGCGCACGTGCCCGAGTACCAGGTGCGTTTCACCTGGCGCGCGGGGGACGTCGCGTTCTGGGACAACCGGGCGACACAGCACTACGCGGTGAACGACTACGCCCCGCACCGCAGGGTGGCCGAGCGGGTCGCCGTCGCGGGTGACCGCCCGTACTGACGGACGGCCACGCGCGTGCTGCGGCGCCGGGTCAGCCCGTGCGGCGCAGCAGGGCCAGGTACATGGCGTCGGTGCCGTGCAGGTGCGGCCAGAGCTGGATGTCGGGCCCGTCGCCCAGCGCGGGGACCCCGGGCAGGAGCGGGCGGGCGTCGACCCACTCGGCCTCGAACGGTTCCCCGCCGCGCCCCTTGAGCACGTCCTCGACGACGACCCTGGTCTCCGCGAGGTGCGGCGAGCAGGTCGCGTAACCGACGACCCCGCCGACCCGTACGGCCTTCAACGCCTCGCGCAGCAGGCCGCGTTGCAGGGGGGCGAAGCCCTCCAGGTCCTCCGCGCGGCGCCGCCAGCGGGACTCCGGACGCCGGCGCAGCGCACCGAGTCCGGAGCAGGGCACGTCCATGAGCACCCGGTCGAAGGAACCGGGCCGCCACGGCGGCCGGGTGCCGTCGGCGGTGATCACCTGGTACGGCCCCGGGTTGCCGGCCAGCGTGCGCTCGACGAGCCGGGCGCGGTGCGGCTGCTTCTCCGCGGCGAGCAGGGTCGCGCCGCGTCCGGCGGCGAGCGCGGCCAGCAGCGCGGCCTTGCCGCCCGGGCCGGCACAGCCGTCCAGCCACCGGGTGTCGCCGCCCTCGACCGGGGCGTTGGCGAGCGCGGCGGCGACGAGCTGGCTGCCCTCGTCCTGCACACCGGCGCTGCCGTCCCGTACGGCGGCCAGCGCACCGGGCTCGCCGCCCTCGGCCATCCGTACGGCATAGGGCGACCAGCGGCCGGGGAGGCCGCTCTCCTCGCCGAGGGCGTCCAGCAGCTCCTCGGTGGTGGAGCGTCCGGGGCGGGCCGCCAGCGTCACCTCGGGCCGCTCGTTGTCGGCCTCCAGCAGGTCCTCGATCCCGGCGCGCCCGCCGCCCAGGGCGTCCCAGAGGGCGGAGACGATCCAGCGGGGGTGCGAGTGCACGACGGAGAGGTGTTCCTCGGCGTCGTCCTCGTACGCCGGTGCGACCCGCTCCACCCAGCCGTCGAGGTCGTGCGCGGTGACCTTGCGCAGCACCGCGTTGACGAACTTGGCGCGGCCCTCGCCGAGCACCACCCGGGCCAGCTCCACACTGGCGGAGACGGCCGCGTGGGTCGGGATGCGGGTGCCGAGCAGCTGGTGGACGCCCATGTTGAGCACGTCGAGCACCGGCGGGTCGACCTCGCGCAGCGGCCGGTCGATGCAGGCGGCGACGATCGCGTCGTAGGTGCCCTGGCGGCGCAGCGTCCCGTAGACCAGCTCGGTCGCCAGCGCCGCGTCCCTGCCCTCGAAGTCGCCCTTGGCGCGTGCCTTCTTCAGCAGCGGGGGGAGGACGAGGTTGGCGTAGGCGTCGCGCTCGTCGACGGCCCTGAGCACCTCGAAGGCGAGGAACCGGACCGGGTCCTTCTTGGGACGCCGGTGCGGTGTGGCGGGACGGCGACGCTGCTGGTCGTTCACGTGAAAGGTGCTCCGCTGATGGTGAGGGGACGAACCCGTCCAGCGTACGTCGCCGGGGCCCGCCCCCTGCCCCGAGGCCTCAGAGCCCCAGCAGCTCTCCGTGGACGATGCGGACGCCACGGGCCCAGTCCGCGGCCCTCATCGGCTTCTTGCCCTGCGGCTGGACCCAGAGGAGCTCCACGGCGTGCGAGCCGGTCCCCACGTACACGTTGTTCTTGCCCGCGGACAGCTCGCCCGGGGCGAGCTCGGTACGGTCCAGGACGGGCACGGCCTGGACCAGCTTGAGGCGTTCCCCGCGGAAGAGGGTCCACGCCCCCGGGGCGGGGGTGCAGCCGCGCACCACTCGGTCGACCCGGAGGGCGGGATCCGACCACCGCACCTGGGCGTCCTCGACGGTGATCTTGGGGGCGAGGGTGACGCCCTCGGCGGGCTGCGGGACGGCGTGCAGGGTGCCGTCCTCGATGCCGTCCATGGTCGCCGCGAGCAGCCCGGCGCCCGCGAAGGCGAGCCGGGTGAGCAGATCACCGCTGGTGTCGGTGGGCCGGACCTCCTCGGTCAGGACGCCGTAGACCGGTCCCGAGTCCAGCCCTTCCTCGATCAGGAAGGTGGAGGCCCCGGTCACCTCGTCGCCGGCCATGACCGAGTGCTGCACGGGGGCGGCCCCGCGCCAGGCGGGCAGGAGCGAGAAGTGCAGGTTGACCCAGCCCCTGGCCGGCACGTCCAGCGCGCTCTTGGGCAGCAGCGCCCCGTAGGCGACGACGGGGCAGCAGTCCGGTGCGATCTCCCGCAGCCGCGCCAGGAAGTCCTCGTCACGCGGCCTGGTGGGCTTGAGCACCTCGATGCCCGCCTCCTCGGCGCGTTCGGCCACGGGGCTGGCGACGAGCCGGCGCCCCCGCCCGGCCGGTGCGTCGGGGCGGGTCACCACGGCGGCCACCTCGTGGCGGTCGGAGGCGATCAGGGCGTCCAGAGCGGGAACGGCGACCTCGGGGGTGCCTGCGAAGACGAGCTTCATGGGTGGCGGACTGCCTCTCGGGCCGGAACGTACGTGGCGAGCAGCACACCAGTCTAGGGTCTTCCGTCCGCGTCGCCCCGCGAGCCCGTGGCCGGGGGGCGTACGCGTATTCCGGGCGCCCCGCGCATACGCACATACGCCCCTGTTGCGTGACCACATGGCCGGGTGACGCGTTGGTCAAGTGAGATTGACCGAAGTGGGCCGCCGCCGCGCGGTCCGATCCCTTTCAACGCCGGTTCGAGAGGCTTGTTCATGGCCGACCACGCAACCCACGACGCCCAAGCGCGTGCCAGTCTGCACCTGTTGGTGCGGGACATCGAGCGGGTCCGGCGCCAGGTGGACGCGCTGCGCACCCTCACCGCGCAGCTGGGCAACGTCTACCGTCCGCGCCGCTCCGGCCCGTCCGCCGGCTTCGTCGTCTACGGCAGGGCGCCGGCCCCGACAGTCCGGCTCGCCCAGGAGCTGCGGGACAGCGTCGAGACGCTGGTCACCGCGGCGGTGGACTTCGACCGCTCGCTGGGCTTCTCGTGGGACGCCGTGGGCTCCGCGCTCGGGGTCACCAAGCAGGCGGTGCACCGCCGCTACGGCGCACGCCGCGCGACCCCGCAGCCGGGACCGGCGGAGGCGGCTCCCGAGAACGTGAACCGTGCGGTGACCTCGGCCCCGGGCTCCTCCGCGCTGCCGGCCGTACCCGCAGCCCGCTCCATGCCGCCGCAGTCCTCGGAGCGACCCGGCGCCTTCCCCGGCCCGCGCAACGGCTGACGGACGCCCGGCGGCGGGCCCGAGCGGCCGTGTCGCCCCGCGCCCGGCCGCGTCAGCCGATGTCCGGGGGATCGATCCTGATCCGTACGGGCTCTCCGGCGCCCCGGGCCGTCCGCGCCGCCTGTGCCGCCTTCAGGGCGGCCGCCAGCGCAGCTCCTCGCCCCGGCGGGACCCTGACCAGCGCCCGCTCCCATGTCTCACCGGGCGGTGCGTCCCCTTGTCGGCGGGGCCTGCCCGGAGTGGCTCCCGGCACCGGCACCGGGCCGAGCACCTCCGCCTCGGGCGGCAGCTCCGCACCGGCGAGAAAGGCGGCCAGGGCCTCCGGCGGGCCGGTGACCGAGGCCATCCGGGACACCGGCGGGAAGCCGAGCTCGGCGCGTTCCGCGAGTTCGCGGCGGGCGTGGCCGACGGGGTCCCAGCGGACCAGGGCCTGAACGGGCCGTAGGGTCGGCTCGGCCACGATCACCACGGTGCCGCCCTCCGGCTGCCCCCGCACCAGTGCGGCGGCGGCCGTCCAGCGGCGCAGCGCCTCCTCGCCGGCCCGCAGGTCGGGGCGGCCGACCATCGCCCAGCCGTCCAGCAGCAGCGCCGCCGCGTAACCGCCCTCGGCCACCGGCTCCGCGCCGGGAGTGCTGACGACGAGCGCGGGCTGGTCCGGCACGGAGTCCAGCACATGGTCCCGCCCCGACGTCCGCACCGGGACGGCGGGAAACGCCCGCCCCAGCTCCTCCGCGGTCCTGCGGGCGCCGACGATCTGCGCCCGCAGCCGGACGCCGCCGCAGGCCGGGCAGCTCCACGCCGGCTCGGCCCGCCCGCACCAGGCGCAGTCGAGGTCCTGCTGGTCCGGTGCCTGGAGCGGTCCCGCGCAGTGCCGGCACCGCGCGGGTTCACGGCAGCGCTCGCAGGCCAGCCGGGGCGCGTAACCCCGGCGGGGCACCTGGACGAGCACGGGGCCGGTGCGCAGTCCGTCCCGGACTGTCTGCCAGGCCAGGCTGGGCAGCCGGGCCGAGCGGGCCGCGCCGTCCCGCGCGAGCTCCCCGTCGCCGACCGTACGCACGAGGGGGGCCGCGATCCGCAGCTGGTCCCGCTCCGCCCGCAGCGGCAGGGCCCAGCCACTCTCGACCAGCTGGGCGGCTTCCACCGTGCAGCTCGTGCCGCCGAGCAGGAACGCGCTGCGGCCGTGCGCCGCCCGCAGCTCCAGGACCTCCCTGACGTGCGGGAAGGGGGCGTTGTCGTCGCTGTGGCTGGAGTCCCCGTCGTCCCAGAGGGCCACCAGGCCCAGATCGGCGACCGGGGCGAACATCGCGGCCCTGGTCCCGACCACCGCGCGCACGGAGCCGCGCCGGACCGCCAGCCACTGCCGGTAGCGCTTCTCCGGACCGGAGTCGGCCGTCAGCAGCGCATGGCGCCCCTCCCCCAGCACCGCCGTGAGCGCGGCGTCGACCCGCCCGGCGCTCCGCCCGTCCGGTACGACGACGAGCGCGCCCCGGCCCGAGGCCAGGGTCGCGGCCATGGCGCGGGCGATCTCCTCGGGCCAGTGCGGTCCGGGCAGCGCCGTCCACACGGCCCGGGGTGCCCCGCCCTCGGCCAGGGCGCGCAGGAAGCCGGGCCCCTGGGCGTACCGCTCCCAGGTCCCGGGTGCGGGGGCGGGCGGCGGTGGCAGCGGCTCGGGCGAGGGCTTGCCCTCGGCGCGGCCGTTCCTCGGCGGCACGGCCAGCTGCAGTACATCGGCGAGGCTGCCGGCGTACCGGTCGGCGACGGCCCGCGAGAGCTCCAGCAGCTCCGGGCCGAGCACCGGCTCGGGCGAGACGACATAGGCGAGGGCCGCCAGGGCTCCCTGGTAGTCCGAGGAGGCCCGCCGCTCGATCAGGAAGCCGTCGATCAGGCCGCCGCCCTCGCGCCGCCCACCACGGACCTGACGCCCTCCGGCCCCGAACCGCACCCGGACCCGGACGCCGGGCTGCGCCTCGGCGTCGAGCTCCTCGGGGACGGCGTAGTCGAAGTACTGGTCGAGGTGGAGCGCGCCCTTGTTCACCAGGACACGGGCGACCGGCAGCTCCTCGGCGAGCGCGGCGCCCCGCCAGGTCCGGGGCTTGGCACGCGGCACCTTCGCCCGGCGCACCGACTCCCGGATGAGCGCAAGCTGCTCCGGTGCCCCGGACCCGGGCTCGTCGGACCGCTCGTCGTCGCTGCTCACAGCCACATTCCTACCAGACGCCACTGACATGCCCCGGGGGCCGGGAAGGACCGCACACGCCGGGGCCCGGACACCTCGTCGTACGGTGTCCGGGCCCCGGCGTGAAGCACGAGCAAGCGGTGCTAGATCCCCGCCGCCGCGCGCAGCGCGTCCACGCGGTCGGTGCGCTCCCAGGTGAAGTCGGGGAGCTCACGGCCGAAGTGGCCGTACGCCGCGGTCTGGGCGTAGATCGGGCGGAGCAGGTCGAGGTCGCGGATGATCGCGGCCGGACGGAGGTCGAAGACCTCGCCGATCGCGTTCTCGATCTTCTCCGTGTCGACGGCGGCGGTGCCGAACGTCTCGACGAAGAGCCCCACCGGCTCGGCCTTGCCGATCGCGTAGGCGACCTGGACCTCGCAGCGGGTGGCGAGCCCGGCGGCCACCACGTTCTTGGCGACCCAGCGCATGGCGTAGGCGGCCGAGCGGTCGACCTTGGACGGGTCCTTGCCGGAGAAGGCACCGCCGCCGTGGCGGGCCATGCCGCCGTAGGTGTCGATGATGATCTTGCGTCCGGTGAGGCCGGCGTCGCCCATCGGGCCGCCGATCTCGAAGCGTCCGGTCGGGTTGACCAGCAGGCGGTAGCCCTCGGTGTCCAGCTTGATGCCGTCCTCGATGAGCTGGTTCAGCACGTGCTCGACGACGAACTCACGGATGTCGGGCGCGAGCAGCGAGTCCAGGTCGATGTCGGAGGCGTGCTGCGAGGAGACGACGACCGTGTCGAGGCGGACGGCCTTGTCGCCGTCGTACTCGATGGTGACCTGGGTCTTGCCGTCGGGGCGCAGGTACGGGATGGTGCCGTTCTTGCGGACCTCGGAGAGCCGGCGCGAGAGCCGGTGCGCGAGGTAGATCGGCAGGGGCATCAGCTCGGGCGTCTCGTCGCAGGCGTAGCCGAACATCAGCCCCTGGTCGCCGGCGCCCTGCTTGTCGAGCTCGTCCTCATCGCCCTCGACCCGCTTCTCGTACGCGGTGTCGACACCCTGGGCGATGTCCGGGGACTGCGCCCCGATGGACACCGAGACGCCGCAGGAGGCTCCGTCGAAGCCCTTCTTGGAGGAGTCGTAGCCGATCTCCAGCACCTTGTTGCGCACGAGGTTGGGGATGTCGGCGTAGGCCTTGGTCGTGACCTCACCCGCGACATGCACCAGACCGGTGGTGATCAAGGTCTCGACGGCGACGCGCGAGGAGGGGTCCTCGCGCAGGAGGGCGTCGAGAATCGTGTCGCTGATCTGGTCAGCGATCTTGTCGGGGTGGCCCTCGGTAACGGACTCCGAGGTGAAGAGACGGCGGGACACATCGCTCCCTGGGGTTGCAGCGGCTGCTGGCTGATCATTGATGGAACTCCGGGAGCTGCGCCCGGCACATTCCGTCCAACAGTTTATCGGTCGGTTCCGGTGATCGGGGCACGTGTCTCGCCCCTTGGGAGGTCTGTGACCTGCGGCACTGTTGACGGCGGTACGACAATCACTCCTTCCGGGTATGAGATATGGCCCGATGTCATGAGTTCCTCCCCGCCGGAACGGGGTTCTCGCAATCTAGCCGAAGCGCGCCGCCACCAGGTCCCACACCGTGTCGGCGAGTGCTTCCTTGGGCCCGTACGGCACAGGGGTCTCGCCACCGTCGGACCCGAGCACGACGGCTTCGTTCTCCTCGGACCCGAAGGTCTTGCGCTCCCCCACCTCGTTCACGACGAGGAGATCACAGCCCTTGCGGCGGAGCTTCTCGCGGCCGTTGGCGAGGACGTCGTCGGTCTCGGCGGCGAATCCGACGACGAGCTGCCCCTCCCGGGCCCGGTCCGAGGCGACCTCGGCGAGGATGTCGGGGTTGCGGACGAGCGTGATGGGGGCCGGCTCCTGGCCGTCCTTCTTCTTGATCTTCCCCGTCGCGTACGCGGCGGGCCGGAAGTCGGCGACCGCCGCGGCCATCACCACGACGTCGGCGTCGGCCGCCGCCTTCAGCACGGCCTCGCGCAGCTGTACGGCGGTCCCGGCGCGCACGACGTCCGCGCCCGCGGGGTCGGGGAGGCCCGTGTTGGCCTCGATCAGCGTGACCCGGGCGCCGCGGGCGACGGCGGTGCGGGCCAGCGCGTAGCCCTGCTTGCCGGAGGAGCGGTTGCCCAGGTAGCGGACCGGGTCCAGCGGTTCGCGGGTGCCGCCCGCGCTGATCACCACGTGCCGCCCCGCGAGGTCGGGGGCGCCGGGGCCCCGGGTCAGGACGCGGCGGCAGACCTCGAAGATCTCCCCCGGGTCGGGCAGCCGGCCCTTGCCGGTGTCCACACCGGTGAGCCTGCCGACGGCGGGCTCGATGACGACGGCGCCGCGACGGCGCAGGGTGGCGACGTTCTCCTGGGTGGCGGGGTGCTCCCACATCTCGGTGTGCATCGCGGGTGCGAAGACGACCGGACAGCGTGCGGTGAGCAGGGTGTTGGTGAGGAGGTCGTCGGCGAGGCCGTGGGCGGCCTTGGCGAGCATGTCGGCGGTGGCCGGGGCGACCACGACGAGGTCGGCGCCCTGGCCGATGCGGACGTGCGGCACCTCGTGCACGCTGTCCCAGACCTCGGTCGACACGGGGTTCCCGGAGAGGGCCGACCAGGTGGCCGCCCCGACGAAGTTCAGCGACGCGTCGGTCGGGACGACCCGTACGTCGTGGCCGGACTCGGTCAGCCTGCGCAGCAGCTCGCACGCCTTGTACGCGGCGATGCCTCCGCTGACCCCCAGGACGACCTTGGGCTTCTCCACTGCGTCTCCCCGCACTCGTGTCCCTGCGCACTCGCGTGCGGCTCATGACGTACGCCCTCCATGCTGCCTCACCGTCCGGGACGCGGTCCGGCGGGTCCGGTGCCGGACACACCGCAGGCCCGGCGGAAACGACCGCCGGGCCTGGGGTGAAGGTGCGTTTCGTGCCGCCTGCTTACTGCGCGGGGCCCTCGATGGCCTCGGAGGTCAGCAGGCCCGCGTTGATCTCGCGGAGCGCGATCGAGAGCGGCTTCTCGTGCACGTGGGTGTCGACGAGCGGACCGACGTACTCGAGGAGGCCTTCGCCGAGCTGCGAGTAGTACGCGTTGATCTGACGCGCCCGCTTGGCGGCGTAGATCACAAGGCTGTACTTCGAGTCGGTGGCCTCGAGGAGCTCATCAATCGGCGGGTTGATGATGCCCTCGGGCGTGGTGATGGAAGAGGACACTCTCTGCCTTCCGAAGGGGATAGAGATCAAAGAGATCTTTGATCGTGCTGGTTCCGCAGTGGTGATGCTCTGCGTCCGTGGAGCGGTCGGGACCTGAGGTCAGTCGTCGGTACCACGGAGGCCGGAAGCCTGCAGCATCAACGTTAGCAGCTCGCGTGCCACGTCCTCGACCGAGGTGTTGACGAGGGTCGTGTCGAACTCGGCCTCGGCGGCCAGCTCGACCTTCGCCGCCGCGAGGCGGCGCTCGATCACCTCCTGCGACTCCGTCCCGCGGCCGGTGAGCCGGCGCACCAGCTCGTCCCAGCCGGGCGGGGCCAGGAAGACGAGCTGGGCCTCGGGCATCGACTGGCGGACCAGCCGGGCGCCCTGGAGGTCGATCTCCAGCAGCACCGGCTCACCCGCCTCGAGGCGGTCGAGCACGGCCCTGCGGGGTGTGCCGTACCGGTTGCCGGCGAACTCGGCCCACTCCAGCAGCTCGCCGTTGGCGATCAGCTTGTCGAACTCCTCGTTGTCCACGAAGAAGTAGTGCACACCGTTGCGCTCCCCGGGGCGCGGCTTGCGTGTCGTGGCCGACACGGAGAGCCAGACCTCGGGGTGAACCGTGCGCATATGAGCGACGACCGTGCTCTTGCCGACCCCTGAGGGGCCGGAGAGCACGGTCAGCCGCGGACGTACGTCCGGGGGTACGGGGGACGTCCCCCGGGATGTTGCAGCCATGGGGCGATTATCCAGGTTCTCAGGAGTGCCTGAGAACGTCAGGCGGCGCTGCCGCCGAACTCACGCTCCAAGGATGCGATCTGGTTGGAGCCAAGACCCCGGACCCGGCGGCTCTCGGAGATGCCGAGACGCTCCATGATCTGCTTGGCGCGGACCTTGCCCACGCCCGGCAGGGACTCGAGAAGGGCGGAGACCTTCATCTTGCCGATGACGTCGTTCTCCTGGCCCGACTTGATGACCTCATGGAGGGAGGCGCCGGAGTGCTTGAGTCGATTCTTGACCTCGGCCCGCTCCCGGCGAGCCGCGGCGGCCTTTTCGAGCGCGGCTGCGCGCTGTTCAGGGGTAAGGGGCGGAAGAGCCACGCCTACGTCACCTCGGATGTCGATCTGTCGGATACGGACCGGTGAGGAACTGGTAGCCCCACACCTGGTGAGCAACGAACAACGTGTACTCGTTGGCTCTCGACGGAGACTAGCGGGCATGGCCGCCTGAGTCAGCGAGAACAGACGAAAAGTCCTGGTCAGCATGAGCCGACCCGGACATTCCGCTCATAACAACCCGGAATTTTGGTCAGGATTCCGTCAACAGGCAGTTACGTGGCATGGTCAGCTTTCCGGGACGGCCGTACGGACCTCGTCCGCGAACCGTCCGGCGGCTTCGCGCAGCCCTGACGCGTCCGGTCCGTGGCGCAGCACGCCCCTGCTCACGCTGGGCACGACATTGCGCACCGCGGCGCCGAAGACGCGGGGAAGATCCGCCGGCGTCGCGCCCTGGGCGCCGATGCCGGGGGCGAGCAGCGGACCGTTGACCGACAGGTCCACGCCGGCGTCCCCGAGCGTGGCACCGACCACCGCGCCGACGGAGCCGAGCGGCGTCACGCCCGCGTTCTCGGCGGCCATGTGGTCGAGCATCACCTGGGCCAGCGGCCGTCCGTCCGCCGCGGTGGCGCGCTGGACCTCCGCGCCCTCCGGGTTGGAGGTGAGGGCGAGCACGAAGACGCCCGCTCCGGAGACCGCGGCGGCGTCGAGCGCGGGCCGCAGCGAGCCGAAGCCGAGGTAGGGCGAGACGGTGACCGCGTCGGAGAAGAGCGGCGAGTCCTTGTCGAGGTAGGTGGCCGCGTAGGCCTCCATCGTGGAGCCGATGTCGCCGCGCTTGGCGTCCATCAGCACGAGGGCACCGGCCGCGCGGGCCTCCTCCACGGCCTTCTCCAGGACTGCGATGCCGCGGGATCCGAAGCGCTCGAAGAACGCGGACTGCGGCTTCAGGACGGCGACCCGGTCGGCCAGCGCCTCGACGACCGTACGTGTGAAGCGCTCCAGTCCGGCGACGTCGTCGTTCAGACCCCAGGAGGTGAGCAGGGAGGCGTGCGGGTCGATGCCGACGCAGAGCGGCCCGCGGGTGTCCATGGCGTGGCGCAGGCGCGCGCCGAAGGGTTCAAGGGTCACTGCATGACCTTCCGTGTCTCGGCGCCGACGGCCTCGGCGAGGGTGGCGTACGGGGATGCTGCCAGGCGGGCCGCCAGGCCCTTGTGGATCGCGCGGGCGTAGAACGGGCCCTCGTAGATGAAAGCGCTGTAGCCCTGGACGAGCGTGGCACCGGCCAGGATGCGCTGCCAGGCGTCCTCGGCGTTCTCGATGCCCCCGACGCCCACCAGGGTGATCCGGGTCCCCACACGGGCGTACAGGCGGCTCAGGACCTCCAGGGAGCGCTCCTTGAGGGGTGCTCCGGAGAGTCCCCCGGTCTCCTTGACCAGGGACACGTCGGACCTCAGGCCCAGGCCGTCGCGGGCGATGGTGGTGTTGGTGGCGATGATGCCGTCCAGACCGAGCTCAACGGCGAGGTCGGCGACCGCGTCGACGTCCTCGTCCGCGAGGTCCGGGGCGATCTTGACGAGCAGCGGGACCCGCCGGGTGGTGACGGTGCGGTCGGCGGCCTCGCGTACGGCGGTGAGCAGCGGACGGAGCGACTCGGTGGCCTGGAGGTTGCGCAGGCCGGGTGTGTTGGGCGAGGAGACGTTCACGACTAGGTAGTCGGCGTGGGCGGCGAGCCGCTCGGTGGACTTCACGTAGTCGGCGGCGGCCTCGGCCTCCGGCACGACCTTGGTCTTGCCGATGTTGACGCCGACCGTTGTCCGGAAGACGGGGTTACGGGCGGCGAGGCGCTCGGCGACGGCCGCGGAGCCCTCGTTGTTGAAGCCCATGCGGTTGATGAGCGCCCGGTCCTCGACGAGGCGGAACAGCCGCTTCTTCGGGTTGCCGGGCTGCGGCTCGCCGGTGACCGTGCCGATCTCGATGTGGTCGAAGCCGAGCATGGACATGCCGTCGATGGCGACGGCGTTCTTGTCGAAGCCGGCGGCGAGCCCGAAGGGACCGTGCATCCGCAGGCCGAGCGCCTCGGTGCGCAGCTCCTCGTGGCGGGGGGCGAGCGCGGCAGCGACGAAGGTGCGCAGCACGGGGATCCGGGCGGCGAGGCGGATCCACCGGAACGCGGCGTGGTGGGCCTGCTCGGGGTCCATCCGCTTGAAGACCAGCTGGAAGAAGAGTTTGTACATCACGGTGTCCTCATGAAGAGGGGGACACCGTTTCCGGTGTCCCCCTGCTGGGCTGCTAGTCGCGGGCCGCGATCAGATGTTCCGCGTGTTCCTGGAGGGAACGTACGCCGACGCCTCCGTGGTTGAGCGCGTCGATGCCCTGGACGGCGGCGGCGAGCGCCTGGACCGTCGTGAGGCACGGCACGGACCTGGCCACGGCCGCGGTGCGGATCTCGTAGCCGTCGAGCCGGCCGCCCGTTCCGTACGGCGTGTTGACGATGAGGTCGACCTCGCCGTCGTGGATCAGCTGGACGATGGTCTTCTCGCCGTTCGGGCCCTCGCCCTCGGAGAGCTTGCGCACGACCGTGGCGTTGATGCCGTTGCGCTTGAGGACCTCGGCGGTGCCGGAGGTGGCCATCAGCTCGAAGCCGTGGGCGACCAGCTCGCGTGCCGGGAAGATCATCGTGCGCTTGTCGCGGTTGGCGACCGAGATGAAGGCACGGCCCTTGGTGGGCAGCGGTCCGTAGGCGCCGGCCTGCGACTTGGCGTAAGCCGTGCCGAAGACGGAGTCGATGCCCATGACCTCACCGGTGGAGCGCATCTCCGGGCCGAGGACCGTGTCGACTCCGCGGCCCTGGATGTCGCGGAAGCGCGACCAGGGCATGACGGCCTCCTTGACGGAGATCGGCGCGTCCAGCGGCAGGGTGCCGCCGTCGCCGGTCTTCGGCAGCAGGCCCTCCTCGCGCAGCTCGGCGACGGTGGCGCCGAGCGAGATGCGGGCTGCGGCCTTGGCGAGCGGGACCGCGGTCGCCTTCGAGGTGAAGGGGACGGTCCGCGAGGCGCGGGGGTTGGCCTCCAGGACGTACAGGATGTCGCCGGAGAGGGCGAACTGGATGTTGATCAGTCCGCGCACGCCTACGCCCTTGGCGATGCCCTCGGTGGAGGCCCGCAGCCGCTTGATGTCGTAGCCGCCGAGGGTGATCGGGGGCAGCGCGCAGGCGGAGTCGCCGGAGTGGATGCCGGCCTCCTCGATGTGCTCCATGACGCCGCCGAGGTAGAGCTCGGTGCCGTCGTAGAGCGCGTCGACGTCGATCTCGATGGCGTCGTCGAGGAAGCGGTCGACCAGGACCGGCCGGGTGGGGCTGATCTCGGTGGACTCCTCGATGTACGAGGAGAGCCGGGTCTCGTCGTAGACGATCTCCATGCCGCGGCCACCGAGCACGTACGACGGGCGTACGAGGACGGGGTAGCCGATCTCGTCGGCGATGGCCTTGGCCTCGGCGAAGGTGGTGGCGGTGCCGTGCTTCGGGGCCGGCAGACCGGCCTCGGCGAGCACCCGGCCGAACGCGCCGCGGTCCTCGGCGGCGTGGATGGCCTCCGGGGAGGTGCCCACGACCGGGACGCCGTTGTCCTTGAGCGCCTGCGACAGGCCGAGCGGGGTCTGGCCGCCGAGCTGGACGATGACACCGGCGATCGGGCCCGCGAGCGACTCGGCGTGCACGATCTCCAGGACGTCCTCCAGCGTGAGCGGCTCGAAGTAGAGCCGGTCGGAGGTGTCGTAGTCCGTGGAGACGGTCTCCGGGTTGCAGTTGACCATCACGGTCTCGTAGCCCGCGTCGCTCAGGGCGAACGAGGCGTGGACGCAGGAGTAGTCGAACTCGATGCCCTGGCCGATGCGGTTCGGACCGGAGCCGAGGATGATCACCGCGGGCTTGGTGCGCGGCGCGACCTCGCTCTCCTCGTCGTAGGAGGAGTAGAAGTACGGCGTCCTCGCGGCGAACTCGGCGGCGCAGGTGTCGACCGTCTTGTAGACCGGGCGGATACCGAGGGCGTGCCGGACCTCGCGCACGACGTCCTCGCGCAGCCCGCGGATCTCACCGATCTGCGCGTCGGAGAAGCCGTGCCGCTTGGCCTCGGCGAGCAGCTCGGTTTCCAGGCGCTCGGCGGCGGCCAGCTCGTCGGCGATCTCCTTGATCAGGAAGAGCTGGTCGACGAACCAGGGATCGATCTTCGTGGAGTCGAAGACCTCCTCCTGGGTGGCACCGGCGCGGATCGCCTGCATCACGGTGTTGATGCGGCCGTCGGTGGGGCGGACGGCCTCGGCGAGCAGCTCGGCCTTGTCGCCGGGCTCCCCGGTGAAGGCGAACTGCGAGCCCTTCTTCTCCAGGGAGCGCAGGGCCTTCTGCAGGGCCTCGGTGAAGTTGCGGCCGATCGCCATGGCCTCGCCCACCGACTTCATGGTGGTGGTGAGGGTGGAGTCCGCGGACGGGAACTTCTCGAAGGCGAAGCGCGGGGCCTTGACCACGACGTAGTCGAGGGACGGCTCGAAGGAGGCCGGCGTCTTCTCGGTGATGTCGTTGGGGATCTCGTCGAGCGTGTAGCCGACGGCCAGCTTGGCGGCGATCTTGGCGATCGGGAAGCCGGTGGCCTTCGAGGCCAGCGCCGAGGAGCGGGAGACGCGCGGGTTCATCTCGATCACGATGATCCGGCCGTCGACCGGGTCGATGGCGAACTGGATGTTGCAGCCGCCGGTGTCGACGCCGACCTCGCGGATGATCGCGATGCCGATGTCACGCAGCCGCTGGTACTCACGGTCGGTGAGCGTCATCGAGGGGGCGACGGTGATCGAGTCACCGGTGTGGACGCCCATCGGGTCGAAGTTCTCGATGGAGCAGACGACCACGACGTTGTCGTTCTTGTCGCGCATCAGCTCCAGCTCGTACTCCTTCCAGCCGAGGATGGACTCCTCCAGGAGCACCTCGGTGGTCGGCGAGAGCGTGAGGCCCTGTCCGGCGATGCGGCGCAGCTCCTCCTCGTCGTGGGCGAAGCCGGAGCCGGCGCCGCCCATGGTGAAGGAGGGGCGGACGACCACGGGGTAGCCGCCGAGGGTGTCGACGCCCCCGATGACGTCGTCCATGGTGTGGCAGATGACGGAGCGGGCGGACTCGCCGTAACCGATCTTCGCCTTGACGGCTTCGACGACGCCCTTGAAGAGGTCGCGGTCCTCGCCCTTGTTGATGGCCTCGACGTTGGCGCCGATGAGCTCGACGCCGTACTTCTCCAGCACACCGTTGTCGTGCATGGAGATGGCGGTGTTGAGCGCGGTCTGGCCGCCCAGGGTCGGGAGCAGCGCGTCGGGGCGCTCCTTGGCGATGATCTTCTCGACGAACTCGGGGGTGATCGGCTCGACGTACGTGGCGTCGGCGATCTCCGGGTCGGTCATGATCGTCGCCGGGTTGGAGTTCACCAGGATGACGCGCAGGCCCTCGGCCTTGAGCACGCGGCAGGCCTGGGTGCCGGAGTAGTCGAACTCGGCGGCCTGCCCGATGACGATCGGACCGGAGCCGATGACCAGGACGGACTGGATATCGGAGCGCTTAGGCACGCTGGCCCTCCATCAGGGATACGAAGCGGTCGAAGAGGTACGCGGCGTCGTGCGGGCCCGCGGCTGCTTCGGGGTGGTACTGGACGCTGAAGGCCGGCTGGTCGAGCAGCTGCAGCCCTTCGACGACCTGGTCGTTCAGGCATACGTGGGAGACCTCGGCGCGGCCGAAGGCCGTGTCGGAGACCTTGTCGAGCGGGGCGTCGACAGCGAAGCCGTGGTTGTGCGCGGTGACCTCGACCTTGCCGGTCGTACGGTCCTGCACGGGCTGGTTGATGCCGCGGTGGCCGTACTTCAGCTTGTAGGTGCCGAAGCCGAGGGCGCGGCCCAGGATCTGGTTGCCGAAGCAGATGCCGAAGAGCGGGGTCTTCCGCTCCAGGACGCCCTGCATCAGGGAGACGGGGTGCTCGGCGGTGGACGGGTCGCCGGGGCCGTTGGAGAAGAAGACGCCGTCGGGCTCGACGGCGTACACCTCGTCGAGGGTGGCGGTGGCCGGCAGGACGTGCACCTCGATGCCGCGCTCGGCCATGCGGTGCGGGGTCATGCCCTTGATGCCGAGGTCGATCGCCGCCACGGTGAACTTCTTGGTGCCGACGGCGGGGACGACGTACGCCTCCTTGGTGGCGACCTCGGCCGCGAGGTCGGCGCCCTTCATCTCGGGGGCCTGGCGCACCTTGGCGAGGAGCACGCCCTCGTCCTCGATGGCGTTCCCGGAGAAGATACCGACGCGCATGGCGCCGCGCTCCCGCAGGTGGCGGGTGAGCGCACGGGTGTCGATGCCGCTGATGCCGACGACGCCCTGGCTGGTGAGCTCCTCGTCCAGCGTCCGGCGGGAGCGCCAGTTGGAGGGGGTCCGGGCGGGGTCGCGCACGACGTAGCCGGAGACCCAGATCCGCTTGGACTCGGGGTCCTCGTCGTTCACGCCGGTGTTGCCGACGTGCGGGGCGGTCATGACGACGACCTGGCGGTGGTACGAGGGGTCGGTCAGCGTCTCCTGGTAACCGGTCATGCCGGTGGAGAACACCGCCTCGCCGAAGGTCTCCCCCACGGCCCCGTAGGCGCGGCCGCGGAAGGAGCGGCCGTCCTCCAGGACGAGTACGGCGGGAGCTTTTCCGGCTCCCCGGGTGGAGATCGTCATCGTGCGGTGCCTTCCGTCGTGCTGGTGAGGTTCTTGCCGGCTGCGCCGGTGAGGTGGTCGACGGCGTCGACCCAGGCCTGGTGCTCGGCCGCGTGGTCGGAGCGGAAGCCGGAGTCGATCAGCCGGTCGCCGTGCGCCCAGGTGATGACCAGCAGGCCGCCCTCGGGCAGGACCTTGCCGGCGAGCGCCTTGTCGAGCCGGGCCCCGCGCAGTGCGGCGGCCGGTACGAAGAAGTCGGCGGCTCCGGGGCGTACGACGTCGAGGCCCTGCTCGGTGAGGGTCATCTCGACCCTGCTGCGGGTGCCGAGGCCGTGCGCCACGATCCGGTCGAGCCACTGTCCGGCGGTCGTCGAGGCGTGGTAGCGGCCGGTCAGTGTGAGGAGCTTCTCACCGTCCGCGAAGCCTTCGGGGGTGGTCGCGAGCTCGGGCAGGCCGGACTGCAAACTCCCCCGCCACTTCCATCCCTGGCGCATCAGCCAGTAGACGAACGCGATGAAGACGACCAGTCCGAGGACCCAGCTGATGCGGGCGGACCAGTCCGTCACTTCGGCCGACTTCTCTTCGGCGGCCAGCTGGTACAGGCGGTTGAGTGATGTCACGCGAGCTTCCCGTCGACGACCGTGGCACGGCCCCGCAGGAAGGTGTGGGTCACTCGGCCGGGCAGCTCGCGACCCTCGTACGGAGTGTTGCGGCTGCGGGAGGCGAAGCCCGCGGGGTCCACAGCTCCACGGTATGCCGGATCGACCAGGGTGAGGTTGGCGGGCTCACCCGCCGAGACGGGCCGGCCGTGTCCTTCGAGCCTGCCGATGGCCGCGGGGCGGACCGACATGCGGTCGGCGACGCCCGCCCAGTCGAGGAGCCCGGTGTCCACCATCGTCTGCTGGACCACGGAGAGCGCGGTCTCCAGGCCCACCATGCCCATGGCGGCGGCGGCCCACTCGCAGTCCTTGTCCTCGTGCGGGTGCGGGGCGTGGTCGGTGGCCACGCAGTCGATGGTGCCGTCGGCGAGCGCCTCGCGCAGGGCCATGACGTCGGCCTCGGTGCGCAGCGGCGGGTTCACCTTGTAGACCGGGTTGTAGGTCCGTACGAGTTCGTCGGTGAGCAGCAGGTGGTGCGGGGTGACCTCGGCGGTGACGTTCCAGCCCTTGGACTTGGCCCAGCGGACGATCTCCACGGAGCCGGCGGTCGACAGGTGGCAGATGTGCACCCGGGAGCCGACGTGGGCGGCGAGGAGGACGTCGCGGGCGATGATCGACTCCTCGGCGACGGCGGGCCAGCCGCCGAGACCGAGCTCGGCCGAGACGATGCCCTCGTTCATCTGGGCGCCCTCGGTGAGGCGGGGCTCCTGGGCGTGCTGGGCGACGACGCCGTCGAAGGCCTTCACGTACTCCAGGGCGCGGCGCATGATGACGGCGTCGTCGACGCACTTGCCGTCGTCGGAGAAGACCTTCACCCCGGCGGCGGAGTCGTGCATGGCGCCGAGCTCGGCGAGCTGCTTGCCCTCCAGGCCGACGGTGACGGCGCCGACGGGCTGCACGTCGCAGTAGCCGGACTCCTTGCCGAGCCGCCAGACCTGCTCGACGACGCCGGCGGTGTCGGCGACGGGGAAGGTGTTGGCCATGGCGTGGACGGCGGTGAAGCCGCCGACCGCGGCCGCCTTGGTGCCGGTGAGGACGGTCTCGGAGTCCTCGCGGCCGGGCTCGCGCAGGTGGGTGTGCAGGTCGACGAGGCCGGGCAGCAGGATCTGCCCCGCCGCCTCGATCACGGTGGCGTCGCCGGCCTCGATGCCGGTGCCGGTCTCCACGATCGTCTCGCCGTCGATGAGGACGTCCTGCGGCTCGCCGCCGAGGACCTTCGCACCGCGGATCAGGATCTTGCTCATGGTTACTTGTTCTCCTCGGTACGGGCGGAGGCGGACGGCAGGGCGGTCTCGGAACCGCCCAGCAGCAGGTACAGGACGGCCATGCGGGTGGAGACGCCGTTCGCGACCTGTTCGACGGCGGTGCAGCGGTCGGAGTCCGCGACCTCGGCCGTGATCTCCATGCCGCGGACCATCGGGCCGGGGTGCATCACGATGGCGTGCTCCGGCATCTTGGCCATGCGCTCACCGTCCAGGCCGTAGCGGCGGGAGTACTCGCGCTCGGTCGGGAAGTAGGCGGCGTTCATCCGCTCGCGCTGCACACGCAGCATCATGACCGCGTCGGACTTCGGCAGCACGTCGTCGAGGCGGTAGCTGACGTCGCAGGGCCACTGCTCGACGCCCACGGGCACCAGGGTGGGCGGGGCCACCAGGGTGACGTGCGCACCGAGCGTGTGCAGCAGGTGCACGTTGGAGCGGGCCACGCGGCTGTGCAGGATGTCGCCGACGACCGTGATCCGGCGGCCTTCGAGGTCACGGCCGATCCCCTCGTCGGGCCCGACCAGCCTGCGGCGCATCGTGAACGCGTCCAGCAGGGCCTGGGTGGGGTGCTCGTGCGTGCCGTCGCCGGCGTTGACGACGGCGCTGTCGATCCAGCCCGAGGTCGCGAGGCGGTACGGGGCTCCGGAGGCGCCGTGCCGGATGACGACGGCGTCGGCGCCCATGGCCTCCAGGGTCAGGGCGGTGTCCTTGAGCGACTCGCCCTTGGAGACGGACGAGCCCTTCGCGGAGAAGTTGATGACGTCGGCGGAGAGGCGCTTGGCGGCGGCCTCGAACGAGATCCGCGTCCGGGTCGAGTCCTCGAAGAAAAGGTTGACGACCGTTCGTCCACGCAGGGTGGGAAGCTTCTTGATCGGCCGGTCGGCGACCCTGGCCATCTCCTCGGCGGTGTCGAGGATCAGGACGGCGTCGTCGCGGGTGAGGTCTGCGGCCGAGATGAGGTGACGGGGGGTCCGGGGGTTGTCCCCGGGAGGGCGCAGCATCTGGGAGTCTCCGTGAAGGGTGGAGGGATCAGGCAGGCGGGCGTGCGGAAGCAGCCGTGCGGCCGGTGGGGCGCACGGGACGGGACTCGGCTACTGCTCGCCTGCCGGGACGGTCTGCTTGACACCGAGCAGCACGGCGTCGCGGCCGTCCTCCTCGGCGAGCTGGACCTTGACCGTCTCCCGCAGCGACGTGGGGAGGTTCTTGCCGACGTAGTCGGCCCGGATCGGGAGTTCGCGGTGGCCCCGGTCGACGAGGACCGCGAGCTGTACGGCACGGGGCCGGCCGATGTCGCCGAGCGCGTCGAGCGCGGCGCGGATCGTGCGCCCGGAGAAGAGCACGTCGTCGACGAGCACGACGAGGCGCCCTTCGATGCCCTCACCGGGGATCTCCGTGCGTGCGAGGGCACGCGCGGGGCGCATCCGCAGATCGTCGCGGTACATCGTGATGTCGAGTGACCCGACCGGCGTCTTCCGGCCGGTGATCTCTTCGAGCTTTCCGGCGAGCCGACGGGCGAGGAAGACCCCGCGTGTCGGGATGCCGAGCAGCACCACGTCGTCGGCGCCCCTGGCGCGTTCGACGATCTCGTGGGCGATCCGGGTCAGTACCCGGGCGATGTCGGGAGCCTCGAGAACGGGGCGTGCCGCATTGCCGGTGTCGTCATGCTGTGCGTCCATAAGAAACGGACCTCCTTCTCCGCCTCACTGGACGGACGTTAAAGGACGTCGAAATTGCGTCATCCACGTTACCAGGGCTTGTGCGAGGCTCTGGACCCGCCCCCGGGAGGCCGCAGTCCGGACCTCTCGGCTTGACGCAGCCAAGTAACGCTGCGTAACCTCACAGTGAGTTACCAGCCACGCGGCCCAGCCGCAGAATGTCCCAGCGTCCGGGGAGCCTTATGTCCAGCGAATACGCAAAGCAGCTCGGGGCCAAGCTCCGCGCCATCCGCACCCAGCAGGGCCTCTCCCTCCACGGCGTGGAGGAGAAGTCGCAGGGCCGCTGGAAGGCCGTCGTGGTCGGTTCCTACGAGCGCGGCGACCGCGCCGTGACCGTTCAGCGCCTTGCCGAGCTGGCCGACTTCTACGGCGTCCCGGTGCAGGAGCTCCTGCCCGGCACGACCCCCGGCGGTGCCGCCGAGCCGCCGCCGAAGCTCGTCCTCGACCTCGAGCGCCTGGCCCACGTTCCGCCGGAGAAGGCCGGACCGCTGCAGCGTTACGCCGCGACGATCCAGAGCCAGCGCGGCGACTACAACGGCAAGGTGCTCTCCATCCGCCAGGACGACCTGCGCACCCTGGCCGTGATCTACGACCAGTCGCCGTCCGTGCTCACGGAGCAGCTGATCAGCTGGGGCGTGCTGGACGCCGACGCGCGTCGCGCGGTCGCCCACGACGAGGGCTGACCGGCCCGCCCGGACAACGTGACGCCGGACCGGCGGGGCCCTCGGGCTCTGCCGGTCCGGCGTTTTCCGTGTCCCGGCCGGGCAGGTACGCCGAAGGGCCCACGGTCGCGCGCGACCGTGGGCCCTTCGTTCGGCTCGATGCCGCCGGGGGCTACTGCTCCCGGCGGAGATTCGGCTTGAGGTCCTTGAACCGGGCCAGCAGGCCGTTCACGAAGGTCGGGGAGTCGTCCGTGGAGAACTCCTTGGCGAGCTGGACCGCCTCGTCGATCACCACGGCGTCCGGCGTCGAGTCCATCCAGATCAGCTCGTACGCCCCGAGCCGCAGGATGCTCCGGTCGACGACCGGCATGCGGTCGATCTCCCAGTCCACGGCGTAGGTGACGATGAGGTCGTCGATGCGGTCCGCGTACTGCGCGTACCCCTCGACCAGCTCCATCGTGAATTCACCGACCGGCGGCTGACGGTCGTCGGTCCGCGAGAGCCGTACCCAGTCCGCGAGGACCGTCTGCACGGACTCACCGCGCTGGTCGGCCTCGAAAAGGATCTGGAAGGCGCGCTTGCGGGCCTTGTTCCGGGCAGCCACGGTTAGCTGTTCACCCGGCCGAGGTAGTCGCCCGTACGGGTGTCGACCTTGATCTTCTCGCCGGTGGTGATGAAGAGCGGGACACCGATCTCGTAACCGGTCTCCAGGGTGGCGGGCTTGGAGCCACCGGTGGAGCGGTCGCCCTGGACGCCCGGGTCGGTGTGCTGGATGGTCAGCTCGACCGCGGCGGGCAGCTCGACGTAGAGCACCTCGCCCTCGTGCTGGGCGACGGAGGCGGTGAAGCCCTCGATCAGGAAGTTGGCGGCATCGCCGACGGCCTTGCGGTCGACCATCAGCTGGTCGTACGTGTCCATGTCCATGAAGACGAAGTACTCGCCGTCCATGTACGAGAACTGCATGTCGCGGCGGTCGATGGTGGCCGTTTCGACCTTCACGCCGGCGTTGAACGTCTTGTCGACGACCTTGCCGGAGAGCACGTTCTTGAGCTTGGTGCGCACGAAGGCGGGGCCCTTGCCGGGCTTGACGTGCTGGAACTCGACGACGGACCAGAGCTGGCCTCCGTCGAGCTTGAGCACCAGGCCGTTCTTGAGGTCGTTCGTGGAAGCCACGGTTGCGGAATCTCCTGGACTGAAGCTGGTGGACGACAAAGGATGCGCGCCGGAGCCCTCCGTGAGGAGTTCCCCTAGAGCGCGAGCAGCTCCTTGGTCGTAATGGTGAGTAGCTCGGGTCCGCCGTCCGCCTCGGGGCGCACGACGAGCGTGTCATCGATCCGGACACCGCCCCGGCCCGGGAGGTGGACCCCCGGTTCGACGGTGACCGGCACGCAAGCGTCCAGTTTACCCATGGCTGCCGGTGCCAACTGCGGGTCCTCGTCGATTTCGAGTCCCACCCCGTGCCCGGTGCTGGGCTGGAGGCAGTCCGAGTGACCCGCCGAGTCCAGGAGATGGCGGGCCGCGCGGTCCACGTCACCGTAGGCGGCACCGGGTACGAGAGCCTCCCGTCCGGCCCTCTGAGCGGCGAAAACAAGGTCGTAGAGCTCGATCTGCCAGTCCGCGGGGCTGGTCCCGATGACGAAGGTCCGGCCGATCTCGCAGCGGTAGCCGCGGTAGTTCGCCCCCAGGCAGACGGAGAGGAAATCACCTTCCTCGACCCTGCGGTCGGTGGGCCGGTGGCGGCCGAGACCGGAGTGGGGGCCCGTGCCCACGGAGGTGGCGAAGGCCGGGCCGTCGGCACCGTGGTCCACCAGCCGGCGCTCCAGCTCCAGTGCGAGATGGCGTTCGGTGCGGCCCACCAGGATGGATTCGAGGAGCTCCCCGAGCGCCTGGTCGGTGATCTCGGCGGCGATCCGCAGACAGGCGATCTCCTCCTCGTCCTTCACCAGACGCAGCTGCTCCACCGTGGTGCCGAGGTCGCCCAGGCGCAGGCGTGGGGCGACGGAACTCATGGCGCGGTGGCGGGCGACCGTCAGGTCGTGCTCCTCGACCGACAGGGAGTCGACGCCCAGGCCGCCGACTAGACCGGCGGCCGCGACGACCGGGTCGCTGTCGGCATCGGGCAGGACGGTCAGCCGCAGCGCCTCGTCGGGGCGCCCGTGGGCGGGATCCCCGGTCGGCGCGCGGGGGCTGAGCAGGACGTCCTCGCCGGGGCCGAGCAGCAGCACGGCGCCGGGTGGGGCCCCGCCCGCTAGATAGCGGACGTTGGCGGGGCGGGAGACCAGGGCGGCCGCGGATCCGGCGGCGGCGTACCGGTCACGCAGCAGCCCGCGTCGGACGGCGTACACCTCTGACATGTTTCCGAGCCTACGAGCGCGCGCCCGGCCCCGCCCGGTCAGCGCACCCGACCGGGAACCGCGCGGCCGCTACCAGGCGGGCGGGCTGGCTATGGAGCGCGCCAGGACGTCGTCGAGGACCCGGGCGGTCGTCTCGACGTCGTAGGTGGAGTTGTCGATGATCGGCAGGCCGGAGCCGTACCAGCCGGCCATGCGGCCGTGGATCCGGGCGACCTCCTCGTCGGAGAGCCTGCGGTTCCCGCTGCGTGCCGCGTTGCGCTCCAGGACGACCTCCAGGCCGGGCAGGAGGACCACGGGCAGCAGTCCGGGGCCCACATGGCGCTTCCAGCCGCCCAGGCCGACAACGGGCCGGTCGGGGAAGACGGCGTCGTCGAGGATGCAGGAGATGCCGTTGGCCAGGAAGTTACGGGCGGCGAAGCCGCAGGTGCGCCTGGCCAGGCGGTACTGCGCTTCGGAGTGGTCGTTCCAGCCGGCCTGCGGGTCGGCGAAGCCGGAGCAGACCCACTCGCGGACGTCGTCCAGGGAGACGTGCGCGGTGGGGACCCGGCGGCGGCCCGCCCAGAGCTTGGCGACCGTCGTCTTGCCGGCTCCGGCGGGCCCGATCAGCAGCACGGCCAGGGTCGCGGCGCCGGTGCCCGGCTCCGCGGGCGGCGCGGGCAGCGGGACGGGCCCGCCGGGCGGCAGCTGGATGTGCCCGGTGGTCTCCCGGGAGGGCGGAACGGGGGCGTGCTGGGGCGCGGGCGCCTGGGGCTGCGTCCCCGGTGCCATGGGAGGGGGCGGCGGCCCCGCTTGTCCGGGGTGGCCTGAGTGCTGGGCCTGGTGCGTCCACGGCCCGTTACCGGGACCCTGGGGCGGCGGCAGCGGGGCCCCCACTGCGTGCTGCATCCGGTGCCACTCCGTCTCGTACAGGCAACTGGCGCTGGTCGACGGCAACCGTACCTCCCCCGGCCGCCACGCTGTGAACGGGCGGGGGAGGCACGAAGTGCCCGGTGTCAGCTCCGCGTGTCAGTCCGTCAGTTCGTCGGCCAGGGCCCGCAGGGCGAGCCGGTAGGAGCCGATCCCGAAGCCTGCCACGGTCCCGGTGGCCACCGGGGCGACCACCGAGGTGTGGCGGAATTCCTCCCGTGCGTACGGATTCGAGATGTGCACCTCGATGAGCGGGGCGGTGCGCTGGGCTGCCGCATCGCGCATTCCGTACGAATAGTGCGTGAACGCACCGGGGTTGAGAACGACCGGAATCGAACCGTCCGCCGCCTCGTGGAGCCAGCGGATCAGCTCGCCCTCGTCGTTGGTCTCCCGGACGTCGACGTCGAAGCCGAGTTCCTTGCCGAGGGCCTGGCAGGTGTCGACCAGACCGGCGTAGGACGTCGCCCCGTACACGTCGGGCTCCCGGGAGCCGAGGCGTCCGAGGTTCGGGCCGTTGAGCACGAGGACCCTGCGGGTCGTCACGCCGAGACCTCCCCGTAGGCGGCGAGCAGGACGGACGGGTCGGGGCCCTCCAGCACGGTGGGCTTGCCGATGCCGTCCAGGACGATGAAGCGCAGCAGGTCGCCGCGGGACTTCTTGTCGACCTTCATGTTCTCCAGGAGCTTGGGCCACTGGTCACCGCGGTAGGTGAGCGGCAGCCCGACGGACTCCAGGACGGCGCGGTGCCGGTCGGCGGTGGCGTCGTCGAGGCGTCCGGCGAGCCGGCCCAGCTCGGCGGCGAAGACCATGCCGACCGAGACGGCCGCGCCGTGGCGCCACTTGTAGCGCTCGTTCTTCTCGATGGCGTGGGCCAGGGTGTGGCCGTAGTTGAGGATCTCCCTCAGGCCGGACTCCTTGAGGTCGCTGGAGACGACCTCCGCCTTGACCCGGATGGCGCGCTCGATCAGCTCGGCGGTGTGCGGTCCGGCGGGCGTACGGGCGCCCTGGGGGTCGGCCTCGACCAGGTCCAGGATCACCGGGTCGGCGATGAAGCCGGCCTTGATGATCTCGGCCATGCCGGAGACGTAGTCGTTGACCGGCAGCGAGTCCAGCGCGGCAAGGTCGCAGAGCACCCCGGCCGGCGGGTGGAAGGCGCCCACGAGGTTCTTGCCCTCGGCGGTGTTGATGCCGGTCTTGCCGCCGACCGCCGCGTCGACCATGCCGAGCACGGTCGTCGGTACGGCGATCCAGCGGACCCCGCGCAGCCAGGAAGCGGCGACGAAGCCGGCGACGTCGGTGGTGGCGCCGCCCCCGACGCCGACGATGACGTCGGTGCGGGTGAAGCCCGTCTGGCCCAGCGCCTTCCAGCAGTAGGCGGCGACCTCGACGGTCTTGGCCTCCTCGGCGTTCGGCAGCTGGATCGCGATGGCCTCGTAGCCCTGGGCGGCGAGGTCTGCGCGAACCGCCTCGCCGGTCCCGGCGAGCGCCTCGGGGTGCAGGACGGCGACCCGCTTGACGCGGTCGCCGATGAGGTTCGGCAGTTCGCCGAGCAGCTGGCGGCCGACGAGCACCTCGTACGGGTCGGTGCCTGCCGTGCCGGCGATCTGGATGCGCGTGGTGCCCTGCTCGGTCATCGTTGAGTTCTCCTGGTCGGACGGTACGGGCCCGCCTGTACGTTCCGGCAGTTCCAGTGCCTCGATGATCGCCTGGGCGACCTCTTCGGGGGCGCGTTCGTCGGTGGCGACGGTGACGGCGGCCACCTCTTCGTAGAGGGGGCGCCTGGCGTCCATGAGCTCGCGCCACTGCCGCCGCGGGTTGACGGCGAGGAGGGGGCGGGCGGTGTTCAGCCCGACCCTGCGGACGGCCTCGTCCACGTCCATGGAGAGATAGACGACCGGGCGGCCCCCGAGCAGGGCACGGGTCTCCGCGTCGAGGACGGCGCCGCCGCCGAGGGCGAGGACACCGGTGTGCTGGGCGATCGCGTCGCGCACCGCCTGCCGTTCCAGAGCGCGGAACCGCTCCTCGCCGTCGTCGAAGAAGATCTCCGAGATCGCCTTGCCCGCGGTGGCGACGACGTCCGCGTCGGTGTCGCGGTAGGCGGTGCCCAGCCGGTCGGCGAGCAGTTCACCCACCGTGGACTTGCCCACCCCCATGGGGCCGACCAGGACGATCAGCGGGCCGCTCACCGGATCTGGAGGTGGGCGAGGTACGACTGCACGTTGCGGTGGGTCTCGGCGACGCTGTCCCCGCCGAACTTCTCCGCAACCGCGTCAGCCAGCACCAGCGCGACCATCGCCTCGGCGACGATCCCGGCGGCCGGGACGGCGCACACGTCGGAACGCTGGTGGTGGGCCTTGGCCGCCTCGCCGGTCACGACGTCGACCGTGGCGAGCGCGCGGGGCACGGTGGCGATGGGCTTCATCGCGGCGCGGACCCGGAGCAGCTCACCGGTGGTCAGCCCGCCCTCGGTGCCGCCGGAACGGCCGGAGGTGCGCCTGATCCCTTCGGCGGTGGCCACGATCTCGTCGTGCGCCTTGGAGCCGGGCACCCGGGCGAGGTCGAAGCCGTCGCCGACCTCGACGCCCTTGATGGCCTGGATGCCCATCAGCGCGGCGGCGAGGCGGGCGTCGAGCCTGCGGTCCCAGTGGACGTGGGAGCCGAGGCCGACGGGGACGCCGTAGGCGAGCACCTCGACGACTCCCCCGAGGGTGTCGCCGTCCTTGTGGGCCTGGTCGATCTCCGCGACCATCTCCTTCGACGCGTCGGCGTCGAGGCAGCGCACGGGGTCGGCGTCGAGCCGCTCGACGTCGGAGGGCTTGGGGTAGACGCCGTAGGGCGCCTTGGCCGCAGCCAGCTCCACGACGTGGGAGACGATCTCGATGCCCGCGGTCTCCTTGAGGTAGGAGCGGGCGACGGCGCCGAGGGCGACACGGGCCGCGGTCTCCCGGGCGCTGGCGCGCTCCAGGACCGGCCGGGCCTCGTCGAAGCCGTACTTCTGCATCCCGGCCAGGTCGGCGTGGCCGGGCCTGGGGCGGGTCAGCGGGGCGTTACGGGCCTGTGCGGCCAGCACGTCGGGGTCGACCGGGTCGGCCGACATGACCTGCTCCCACTTGGGCCACTCGGTGTTGCCCACCATGACGGCGACGGGCGAGCCCATGGTCAGGCCGTGCCGGACGCCGCCGAGGAAGGTGACCTCGTCCCGCTCGAACTTCATCCGGGCGCCGCGCCCGTAACCGAGCCGTCGCCTGGCGAGCGCGTCCGCCACCATCTCCGTGGTGACGGGGATACCGGCGGGAAGACCCTCCAGCGTCGCCACCAGTGCGGGGCCGTGCGACTCTCCGGCGGTCAGCCAGCGCAACCTGCTCAACGGTGCTCCTCATGCTCGCGCCTGTAACTGCAACGGCGCGACCGGGTGCGCGGCCCTGGCCCGCCGCCCCCGATCCTCCCACGACCGGAAGCGCCCCCCTGCCGCCGGTCCAGCAGACGGACGGTCGTGGGGCTGTTTCCGGGCGGGTCTACCGGCGTTCCCGTGCCGCGAGGGCCTGCTCGCCCGCCGCGCGCATGACCGCGAGGGGCGCGTCGCGTCCGGTCATCTGCTCGACCTGGAGACCTGCCTGGTGGACGAGGAGGTCGAGGCCTCCGACGACCGGCCCCCCGGCCGCAGACCAGCGTGAGGCCAGGGGCGTCGGCCAGGGCTCGTACAGCACGTCGAAGAGCGTGCCGGGGGTGGCGGGGACGGCGTCCGCGAGGGCGTCCGTGGTGCCGGCCGGTGTCGTGGCGATCACCAGGGGCGCGTTCAGTCCCTCGGCGGCCGTGGCCCAGTCGGCGGTCCGCACGTCGACGCCGAGGCGCTCGCCCCAGCCGCGCATCTCGTCGGCCCGGGCCTCGCTGCGCACGTAGGCGGTGACCGGGCCCGTACAGATCACGGAGAGCGCGGCCAGCGCCGAGGACGCCGTGGCGCCGGCGCCCAGGACGGCGGCGGACTCGGCCTTCTCGACCCCGCGTTCGTGCAGGGCGGCGACCATGCCGGGGATGTCGGTGTTGTCGCCGACGCGTCGGCCGTCCTCGGTGAAGACCACGGTGTTGACGGCCTCGACCGACGCCGCCGTGTCGCTGATGCCGTCCAGCAGCGGGATGATCGCGCGCTTGAGCGGCATGGTCAGCGAGAGCCCCGCCCAGGACCGGTCCAGCCCCTCGACGAAGCCGGGCAGCGCCGCCTCGTCGACGTCGAAGCGGTCGTACGACCAGTTCTCCAGGCCGAGCTCCGCGTATGCGGCGCGGTGCAGGGCCGGGGAGAGGGAGTGGGCGATGGGCGAGCCGAGGACTGCGGCCCGGCGGGCCTCATTACCGGGCATCGAACTTGTCCTTGAGTTTCAGGAAGTCGTCATAGGTCTTGGCGAACTCGGTCTTGTGCTGCCCGTCGGTGGCCACGAAGTAGAGCCATCCGTCCGCGGTCGGATTCAGCGCGGCGGCCAGTGCGTCGGTGCCGGGGTTGCCGATGGGACCGGGCGTGAGGCCCCGCTGGGTGTACGTGTTGTACGGATCCTTGTTCTTTTGGATCTCGTCCACCCGGATGTCGATCTCGCTCTGCTTCTTGAGATAATTGAACGTCGAGTCGAACTGAAGCAGCTGATTCGTCTCGGTATTCGTGGGCTTGAGACGGTTGTAGATGACTTCGCTCATCTTCCGGAAGTCATCGTGTGTCTTACCCTCCGCCTGGACGAGGCTCGCGACGGTCAGCACCTGCCAAGGGCCGTCGAGGTCGTACTTCTTGGCAGTCGCTTCCAGGTCGAGTTTTCGGTACTCGGCGTTGGCCCGGCTGACCATCTTCTTCAGAGCGACCTCGGGTTTCGTTCCCTTGGCGACCGAATAGGTGGCGGGATAGAGGAAGCCCTCCAGCGGATCCTTTATGGCCGGATCATTGTCCGCCCAGTCAGGCAGACCGAGGCTCCCCGCATTCTTCTCCGCGACCCCCTCGGTCGTCCCGGCCTTGAGGTCCAGCCTTTTGTCGAGCGCCTCGTACACAGCGGCGTTGCGCATGCCGGGGGGGACGACCAGGCCGTTCTGGCTCTTCGGGTCGAGCATCAGGCCCATGGCGCTCTCGCCGGACATCTCCTTCTTCAGGATGTACACGCCGGCCTGGATGGACTTCCCTTTGTATTTCCCGTTCTGGGCCGAGATGAAGGCGTCGACCGACTTCACGACGCCGGCTTTCTTCAGGGTGTTCGCGATCTCGTACCCGAGGGCACCCTCGGGGATCTCCACCTCCACCGAGCCCGTGCCGTCGCCCGCGTAGTCGGGCGCCTCGCCGAACTGGCTCTGGTAGTACGAGTAGCCGAAGTAGGCCACCCCACCGAGACCACCGACGAGGACCGCCGCGACACCCAGGCAGGCGCAGCCGTTGCGGCTCTTCTTCTTGCCCTTGCCACGGCGCTCGCCGCCGCCCCTGCGGGACTCACGCGGGTCGTCGTCGTACTCGTCCTCCTCGTCCCGGGGACGGGAGCGGGAGTCACGGTCGCCGGCCGGTGCGTCGGCACCCGTGAAGAAGGGATGCGTCTCCTCCTCCGGCACCTCCGGGTCCCAGTCCGGGCTCTGCCGCTGCATGGGCTCCTCGCGGCGCCCCGGAGGCTGCGGCGGGGGGTAGGCCTCGGGGGTGCCGTAGGGGTCGGCCTGCTCGCCGTAGCCGGGGTTGTTGTCGTACCGGGGCTGCTGGGCCCCGTACGGCATCGCCGCCTGCTGGCCGGTGTCCCAGCCGCCGTCGTACTGCGGCTGCTGGTGGGGCTGCTGGGCGTAAGGATCCTGCTGGCCGTACGGGTCCTGCTGGGCGTGCTGCGGCTGCTGGGCGTAGGGGTCCTGCTGGGCATACGGGTCCTGCGGCGCTCCGTACGGCTGCTGCTGGTGCTGCTGCTGGTACGGGTCCTGCTGGTACGCGTCCTGCTGGTAGCCCTGCTGGGCGTACGGGTCCTGCTGGTAGGGCTGCTGCTGGCCTTCGTACTGGCCCTGGCCGTGGGCGGCCTGCCGGCCTGCCCATCCCTGGTCCCCGTACAAGGGGTCCTCGGGATGCCACGGTTCGGAGCCGGGGCCCCGGCCATACTCAGTCATCGATCCCCTTGAGCCGCGAGACGACGCTCCGTCTCTTCGCTTTGCTGTGCGGTGTCTGTTCGAACACCGGCGCATCGCGCGGAACGTTACCGTATCGCGATCAGACAACCACTTCGACGCCCTCGCCCGGGGGAGCGCCTGACGCCCGTTCGGACTCCAGAGCGTTCTGGAGGATCACCACAGCGGCAGCCTGGTCGATGACAGACCGGCCCTTCTTGGACTTCACGCCCGAAGCGCGCAGCCCCTGAGTGGCCGTCACTGTGGTCATCCTCTCGTCCAGAAGACGTACAGGAATCGGTGCGATGGCGCGGGCGAGCACCTGCGCGAAGGCGCGGACCTTCGCGGCCGCCGGGCCCTCGCCGCCGCCCAGCGAACGGGGCAGGCCGACGATGACCTCGATCGGCTCGTACTCCTCGACGATCAGGCCGAGCCGCCGGTGGGCGGCCGGGACGTCGCGTCCCGGCACGGTCTCCACCGGCGTGGCCAGGATCCCGTCGGGGTCGCACGAGGCGACCCCGATCCGGGCGTCGCCGACGTCGATGGCGAGTCGGCGTCCACGGCGCATCTGCGACATGTCCGGCGTCACGCCGTCTCGGTGACGAGGCGTTCGACAGCGGCGACGGCGTCACCGATGGCGTCCGGGTTCTGGCCGCCGCCCTGGGCGACGTCCGGCTTGCCGCCGCCACCGCCACCGAGGGTCTTGGCGGCGGCGCGCACCAGCTCACCGGCCTTGAGGCCGCGCTCGCGGGCCGCCTCGTTGGTGGCGATGACCGTCAGCGGGCGGCCGTTGGCCGTGGTGAACAGGGCCACGACGGCCGGCCGGCCGCCCTGGATGCGCCCGCGCACGTCGAGGACCAGCTTGCGCAGGTCGTCGGCCGAGGTGCCGTCCGGGACCTGCCCGGTGACCAGGGCCACGCCGCGTACGTCCTTGGCCGACTCCACGAGCCCGGCGGCGGCCTGGAGGACCTTCTCCGCGCGGAACTTCTCGATCTCCTTCTCGGCGTCCTTCAGCTTGCCGAGCATGCCGGAGATCTTGTCGGGGAGCTCCTCGGGGCGGCCCTTGAGCAGCTCCTGGAGCTGGGCGACGACCGTGTGCTCCTTGGCGAGGAAGTTGTACGCGTCCACACCGACCAGGGCCTCGATACGGCGTACGCCCGAACCGATGGAGGACTCGCCGAGCAGCTTCACCAGGCCCAGCTGGGAGGTGTTGTGCACGTGCGTTCCGCCGCACAGCTCCTTGGAGAAGTCGCCGATGGTGACGACCCGGACCCGCTCGCCGTACTTCTCGCCGAACTCCGCGATGGCGCCCTGCTTCTTGGCGTCGTCGATGGACATGACCTCGGCCTGGACGTCGAGCTCCCGCGAGAGGACCTCGTTGATCTTCTGCTCGACGTCGGTGAGGACCGTGCCGGGTACGGCGGCGGGCGAGCCGAAGTCGAAGCGGAAGCGCCCGGGCGAGTTCTCCGAACCGGCCTGGGCGGCCGTCGGGCCGAGCGCGTCGCGCAGCGCCTGGTGCGTGAGGTGCGTGGCGCTGTGGGCGCGGGCGATGGCGCGGCGGCGGGTGTTGTCGATGGCGGCGTAGGCGGAGGCGCCGACCGTCACCTCGCCGACCTGGACCGAGCCCTTGTGGACCGAGACGCCCGGGACGGGCTGCTGCACGTCGCGGACCTGGATGACGGCACCGCTGTCGAGCCTGATCCGGCCCTGGTCGGCGAGCTGGCCGCCGCCCTCGGCATAGAAGGGGGTGCGGTCGAGGACGACCTCGACCTCGTCGCCCTCGGTGGCGGCGGGCGAGGGCACGCCGTCGACGAGCAGGCCGACGATCTTCGACTCGCCCTCGGTGCTGGCGTAGCCGGTGAACTCGGTGACGCCGGAGTTGTCGGCGACCTCGCGGTAGGCGGACAGGTCGGCGTGCCCGGTCTTCTTGGCCTTGGCGTCGGCCTTGGCGCGCTCCCGCTGCTCCTTCATCAGGCGGCGGAAGCCGTCCTCGTCGACGGAGAGGCCCTGTTCGGCGGCCATCTCCAGCGTGAGGTCGATCGGGAAGCCCCAGGTGTCGTGGAGCAGGAACGCCTTGTCGCCGGCGAGGACCTTGCCGCCGGCGGCCTTGGTCTCGGTGACGGCGGTGTCGAGGATGTTCGTGCCGCCCTTGAGGGCCTTGAGGAAGGCGGCTTCCTCGGCGAGGGCGACGGTCTCGATGCGCTTGCGGTCGGTGATCAGCTCCGGGTACTGCTGCCCCATGGTGTCGACGACGACGTCGACGAGCTCACGGACGACCGGGCCGGTGGCGCCCATGAGCCGCATGTTGCGGATGGCGCGGCGCATGATGCGGCGCAGGACGTAGCCACGGCCCTCGTTGCCGGGGGTGACTCCGTCGCCGATGAGCATCACCGACGTACGGATGTGGTCGGCGACGACCCGGAGGGAGACGTCGGAGCCCTGCTCGGCGCCGTAGCGCACGCCGGTGAGCTCGGTGGCCTTGTCCATGACGACGCGCAGGGTGTCGGTCTCGTACATGTTCTGTACGCCCTGCAGGATCATGGCGAGGCGTTCGAGGCCGAGGCCCGTGTCGATGTTCTGCGACGGCAGGTCACCGAGGATCGGGAAGTCCTCCTTGCCGTCGCCGGCACCCCGCTCGTACTGCATGAAGACGAGGTTCCAGATCTCCACGTACCGCTCGTCGTTGACGGCGGGGCCGCCCTCGACGCCGAACTCCGGGCCGCGGTCGTAGTTGATCTCGGAACACGGGCCGCAGGGGCCGGGGACGCCCATGGACCAGAAGTTGTCCTTCTTGCCCAGGCGCTGGATGCGCTCGGCCGGGACGCCGATCTTCTCGCGCCAGATCTGCTCGGCCTCGTCGTCGTCCAGGTAGACGGTGATCCAGAGGCGCTCCGGGTCGAGGCCGAAGCCGCCGTCCGCGACGGAGTCGGTGAGGGCCTCCCAGGCGAACTGGATGGCCCCTTCCTTGAAGTAGTCGCCGAAGGAGAAGTTGCCGCACATCTGGAAGAACGTGCCGTGCCGGGTGGTCTTGCCGACCTCTTCGATGTCCGGCGTACGCACGCACTTCTGCACGCTGGTGACGCGCGGGGCGGGCGGCTTGACCTCGCCGAGGAAGTAGGGCTTGAAGGGAACCATGCCCGCGGGGACCAGCAGCAGAGTCGGGTCGTCCGCGATGAGCGACGCCGAAGGCACGACGGTGTGACCGCGCTCCTCGAAGAAGCTCAGCCAGCGGCGGCGAATTTCAGCCGACTCCATTAGTGGTCCTCATTCCGGTTGTTCGAGTTGTAGGGGAGTGATCGGTAGGTGACGAGTTCGGGGTCGTCGGCCGCCTCGATGCCGAGCGCCCCGCCCAGTTCGGCCTCGCGCCTGACCATGCCCTCACGGACGTCGAGGGCGAAGTCCTTCAGCTTGTGACCTGCCTCGATCGCCTTGTCGGCGGCCTGCGCCGCGAGGCTCTCGGGGGTCAGCTGCCGGATCTTACGGTTGACCTTGGTGGTGGCCCAGACACCGGCGGCTGCGCCGGCGGTGAACCAGAACGTACGGCGGAACATCGCTGGTTCAGTCCTTCTGTCCACGGGAGCTGCGGCCGTTCCGCTTCCTGTCGCGGGCGGACGGCACGGTACGGCCGACGATCACGGTGCGGCGGGAGGCCCGACGGGCCGGTTCCGGCTCCGCGGCGGTGCGGCGGCCGATCGCCTGCCGCACCCCGTAGCCGAACGCGGCCACCTTCACGAGCGGGCCGCCGAACGTCGACGCGACGGTGGTGGAGAGCGCGGAGGCGTTGGAGGTGACCTCCTGGACGTCGCTCGCGATCGCGTCGACCTTGTCCAGCTGGGTCTGCGCGGAGCGCAGCGTGGCGGAGGCGTCGGCAAGCAGCGGAACCGCCTGCTCCGTCACGTCCGCCACCAGGGCGGTGGTCGCCCTGAGCGTCTGGGCCAGTCTCACCAGTACCACGGCGAGGAAGGAAACCAGGATCGCCCAGAAGACAGCCACCAGGATGCCGGCCACCTCTCCACCGGACACAGTGCACCGCTCTCTGCTCGTCGCCCGCATCGGCCGGAACCTCTCCCGGCCGGTATCTGCCTGTCACGGCTCGGCCGGTGCGTGCTGCCACCACTGCCGATCGTCGTTCCCCGAGCCTATCGCGCCGGGCGTCGCACCCCGTACCGCATTACGGGCGGGCGGTGCGGGTCCCGGGGGCGGGGAGATTGTACGGAGAGCTTATGTGCCAGTACTCTGCGTGTTTCATGCGACGCCCTCAGCGCCCCTCCCCCACGCCCGACGACGCGGAGTCCGCCCCCGTGCGCGGAAATCTCCCGGCGGAGCTGAACACCTTCGTGGGACGCGACGACGAACTGGCCGAAATCGAGCCTCTCCTGCGGGAGTCGAGGCTCGTCACCGTGGCCGGGGTGGCCGGGGTCGGCAAGACCCGCTTCGTGTCCAGAGTGGCCGCCCTGATGGAGAAACGGTACTGCGACGGTGTCTGGATCGCCGAGTTGTCGGCCGCCCAGGACCCGGAGCTGCTCGAACACGCGCTGGTGGACGCCCTGGGTCTCACCGACCACACGGGCAGGCCACCACGCGCCGTCCTGGTCGAGCACTGCGCGGGGCGCCGGCTCCTGCTCGTGATCGACGGCTTCGAGCACCTCGCCGACGCGTGCGCAGGACTCGTACGGGAGCTGCTCCGCCGGGCGCCCCGCCTCCAGGTTCTGGCCGCCGGGCGCCGCCCCCTGCGGGTCGACGGCGAACTCACGTACCCACTGCTGCCGATGAACGACGACGACGCGATGGAACTCTTCGCCCGGCGCGCCGCCGCGGTGCGCCCCGGTTTCCGGCTGACGGACGCCGACCGTGGGACCGCGAGGGAGCTCTGCCGCCGCCTCGACGGCATCCCGCTGGCCCTGGAGCTGGCCGCGGGGCGGCTGCGGGCCCTGACGATGGAGCAGGTGCTGCACCGTCTCGACGACCGTTTCCGGCTGCTGACCGGGGGCAGCCCGAGCGCCCTCCCCCGCCACCAGACGCTGCGTACGGCCATCGGCTGGAGCCATGAGCTGTGCGCCCCCGAGCAGCGGCTGCTGTGGGCGCGGCTCTCGGTGTTCGCCGGGCAGTTCGACCTGGAGGCCGTCGAGTACATCTGCAGCGGCGACGGTCTGCCGGCCGACTCCGTACTGGACGTGCTGGACGAACTGCTGGCCCAGTCCGTGGTGCTGCGCGAGGACTCGGCCGTCGGCAGCCGCTACAGGTTGCTGGACACCGTGCGGGAGTACGGCGCCGAGTGGCTGCGGGCGGCCGGGGACGCCGAGCGGCTGCGCCGCAGGCACCGGGACTGGTATCTGGGGCTCGCCACGTGGTGCGAGCTGGACTGGTTCAGCCCCAGGCAGGCGGAGGCCGCCGCCCGGGTGGACAGCGAACTGCCCAATCTCCGCCGTGCGATGGAGTGCTCGATGGAGAGTCCGGACGAGGTCCATCTCGCCCAGTACCTGGCGGGCACGCTCTGGTTCTACTGGGTGGGCTGCGGGCGGCTCTCGGAGGGGCGCCACTGGCTGGACCACGTCCTGGAGGCGGAGTCCCCCTACGACCACTCACGGCTGAAGGCCCTGTGGGTGCTCGGATACGTCTCCGTGCTGCAGGGGGATCCGGTCGGCGCGGTGTCGGCCCTGCAGGAGTGCCGCGAGGAGGGCGAGCGCTCGGGGGACGCCACCGCCGTGGCCTACGCCGTGCACCGCACGGGCTGCCTCTCGATCGTCACGGACGACCCGGTCCGCGCGGAGGAGCTGCTGCGCGAGGCGCTCGCGCGCTACCGGGAGACGGGCGAGCTGAACAGCAATGTGCTGATGGCCCAGGTCGAACTGGGCATGGCCGTGGCGTTCCGCGGGGACCTCGACGAGGCCGCGGCCATCTGCGACGAGGTCCGCGAGATCTGTGAGGACCACGGCGAGCGGTGGGCTCTGGCCTACGCGCTGTACGTCCTGGGCTTCGCCGCGCTGCGGTCCGGGGAGAGCGGGCGGGCGCGCCGGATGCTCGGGGAGTCCCTGTCCATCGCGCACGCCTTCCACGATCTGCTGGGTACGGCGCTCTCGCTGGAGCTGCTGGCCCTCATCACGGCGGTGGAGGGCGAGCCCGCGGAGGCGGCGGTGCTCCAGGGTGCGGCGGACCGGATCTGGCCCTCGGTGGGGCTGCCGCTGTTCGGCTCCGTGCACTACGGGAAGCCGCGGGCCGAGTGCGAGGAGCGGGCGAGGGCGGAGCTCGGCGACGCGCGGTACGACGCCGAACGGCGCTCGGGCCGCCGGCTGGACGCGAGGGCGGCGGTGGCACGGGCGCTCAGGGACGGCGCCGGTGACACCAGGACGGCCCCGGAGAGCGACGGTACGGTCCCGGAGGGCATGCCCGGGGCGGATCCGGCCGGGGGAACGCGAAGGCCCGCCGCCTCCCGTACGACAGGGAGGGGCGGGCCCGAGCTCGGTTGAGAGCTACGCCTGGATCAGCGGGCGTAGTACTCGACGACGAGCTGCTCGTCGCAGATGACCGGGATTTCCTTGCGGTTCGGGTCACGGTCCAGGCGGAAGGCCAGGGCCTTCAGGTTCACCTGGAGGTAGCGCGGGGTCTCGCCGTCCGTGTCGTAGCCACCCTCACGGGCGACCTGGAAGGGGACCTTGGCGCGGCTGCGCTCGCGGACCTGCACGACGTCGTCGGGGCGCACGCGGAAGGACGGCTTGTCGACCTTGCCACCGTTGACCTCGATGTGGCCGTGGACGACCATCTGACGGGCCTGGTAGATGGTGCGGGCGATGCCCGAACGCAGGACCAGGGCGTCGAGACGGCGCTCGAGCTCGACGACCAGCGCCTCGCCCGTCTTGCCCTCGGCCTTACGGGCGCGGTCGTAGGCGCGCGCCATCTGGCGCTCGCTGATGTCGTACTGCGCACGCAGACGCTGCTTCTCGAGCAGACGGACCTTGTAGTCCGAGTTCTGCTTGCGACCACGGCCGTGCTCGCCCGGCGGGTAGGGGCGGGCTTCGAAGTACTTGACAGCCTTCGGCGTCAGGGCGATGCCGAGGGCACGCGACTTCTTGACCTTGGGACGCGACTGGTTAGGCACGTTCTCCAGACCTCCGTTGTAGGTTAGGTTAGGCTTACCTTACTCAAGGAGATCGCATGTCTCGCCCTGGGAACACCACACACGTCACGGACAGCACAGACAGCGGCAGCACACCAGAAGGTGCTGCTACGACGGAAGGCCGATCTGATCGTGGTCAGCCGCGTCCCAGCGGGCTTGAAAACACTCGGATGCCGTCAGCAGCCGAGCGCACACGAACTCTCGTACAGAGTACCTGCTCCGCGGTGCTGCTCGTACCGGGGCTGTCGGTCATCCACCCGGACCAGCTGATGCCCGACTCCAGGAGCATCGGTCCCGAGGGGGATCTGTTCCTCGGCTTCCCCGTGGACTCCCCGGTCGTACGGGCCGCGACGCGCGCCCAGGGCGACGAGCTGACCGCCGTGCTGGAGATCACGGATGTCGCTCCGGTCTCCGTCCCGCACCGCATCCGCGGCCGCGCCCGGATCGCCGGCTGGCTCACCGCCGTGCCGGGGCTCGCGCAGCCCGGCCGGATGATGCTCCGGCTGGAGACCGGGGAGGCGTCGGTCGACGACCTGTGGGGGTTCGAGGAGGTGGAGCCGGAGGCCTTCCGGGACGCCGTCGCCGACCCGCTCGTCACGCACGAGGCCGAGCTGCTCCAGCATCTGCACGCCGCCCACGGCGAGCAGATGGCCACCCTCTCCGCACTGCTCGGCGACCGGTCCGAGTGCGGCTGCGAGGATCACGGGCTCGACGCCGTCCCGGTGGCGCTCGACCGCTTCGGCCTGCGGGTGCGGTTCGTCGAGAACCGGGGTGCCTGCTTCGACGCCCGGTTCGAGTTCCCCGACCCCGTACGCGACATCACCGAGCTGCGCCGCGCGATGCACACCCTCTTCGAGGCGGCCGCCTGCTGAGCGGCGGGCGTCACCGGGCCTCCTAGGACGCCGGGCCGCCCTGCTCCCCGCGGCCGAGCCGCTCACGGACCCGGTCCGCCACATCGGCGTACCGCGCCTCCGCGCCGTACCGCGTGGGTTCGTAGTAACGCCTGCCGCGGACGGCTTCCGGGGCGTACTCCTGGGCGGCGATGCCGCCGGGCACGTCGTGCGGATAGACATAGCCCTGGGCGTGGCCCAGCTTGGCCGCGCCCTTGTAGTGGCCGTCGCGCAGATGGGCCGGGACCGGGCCGGCGAGGCCCCGGCGCACGTCTTCCTGCGCGGCGGAGATCGCCAGTGTCGCCGCGTTGGACTTGGGGGCGAGCGCCAGCGCGATCGTGGCGTGGCTGAGAGTGAGCGCCGCCTCGGGGAAACCGATCATGGCCACGGCCTGCGCCGCCGCCACCGCCGTGGGCAGCGCCGTCGGATCGGCGAGCCCGATGTCCTCACTGGCGGAGATCATCAGCCGCCGGGCGATGAAGCGCGGGTCCTCCCCCGCCTCGATCATCCGGGCCAGGTAGTGCAGGGCGGCGTCCACGTCGGACCCGCGGATCGACTTGATCAGGGCGCTCGCCACGTCGTAGTGCTGGTCGCCGTCGCGGTCGTACTTCACGGCGGCGCGGTCGACGGTCTCCTCGAGCGTCTCCAGCGTGATCTCCGGCTCGTGCTTGGCGAGGGCCGCTCCCGCGGCCGCCTCCAGCGCGGTCAGCGCCCGCCGGGCGTCGCCGCCGGCGATCCGCAGCAGGTGCGCCTCGGCCGCCTCGGGCAGCGTGACCGCACCGCCCAGGCCGCGCTCGTCGGTGAGGGCCCGACGCAGGAGCGCGCGCAGGTCCTCGTCGGTCAGCGGCTCCAGGGTGAGGAGCAGGGAGCGCGAGAGCAGCGGGGAGATGATCGAGAAGTACGGATTCTCCGTGGTGGCCGCGATCAGCGTGACCCAGCGGTTCTCCACGGCGGGGAGCAGCGAGTCCTGCTGGGCCTTGGAGAAGCGGTGGATCTCGTCGAGGAAGAGGACGGTCTCCTTGCCGAAGCCGCCGGTGGCACGGCGGGCGCCCTCGATGACGGCCCGGACCTCCTTGACGCCCGCGGTGATCGCGGAGAGCTCGACGAAGCGCTTGTTGGTGGCCTTGCTGACCACGTACGCCAGGGTCGTCTTCCCGGTGCCGGGCGGGCCCCAGAGGATCACCGACGAGGGGCCCGCGGGCCCTCCGCTCCCCTCACCGACGAGGCGGCGCAGCGGCGAGCCCTGCTTGAGCAGATGCTGTTGGCCGACGACCTCGTCCAGCGTACGAGGACGCATCCGGACAGCGAGGGGGCTGCTGGACGGGTCCTTCTCCTGGCGGTCTTCGGCTGCTGCGGTAAAGAGGTCGGGCTCCACGTCCAGAAGCCTATGTCACCCCACTGACAGGGCCTCCGGCGTCAGCTGGTCCAGAAGTCCCACCAGCGGGTCAGGATCAGCATGCCGATGATCCCGATCCAGAGGACCGGCGGCACCCAGTGGAACTCGGTGAGGGTGTTCCGCAGCCAGGCGGGGGCGGGCAGGATGCCGTGCTTGATGTTGTGCGTGGTGACGTAGCAGAACATGAAGATCGTGGCGACCCAGGCCAGGCAGCACCAGAGGCAGAGCGAGTTGATGTTGTACAGCGACTGGTACTGGAGCCAGGTGCAGAAGCCGACGCCGAACAGGGTGCCCGCGTTGAGCCCCAGCCAGTACCAGGCGCGGAAGCGCGCACCGGCGAGGAGCGCCATGCCGATGCCGATGACCACCGAGTAGGTGGCGATGCCGAGCATCGGGTTGGGGAAGCCGAAGGCGGACGCCTGCTCGCTCTTCATGATGTTGCCGCACGCGACCACCGGGTTCAGGCTGCAGCCCGGGGTGAAGCTCGGGTCCTCCAGCAGCTTGAACTTGTCGATCGTGATCACCCAGGCGGCGAGCAGCCCGGCCGCGCCGGTGATCACCAGCAGCAGTGCGAGCGCGCGGCTCCCGCCGTAGGTCTTCACGCCGTTGTCCTCGTCCTGCCGGGAGGAGGGGTGGTCTACCGCTGCCATCGTCATATCGCCGTTTCCATCACTGAGTAGCCAGCCGGGCACGGGCCATTGTGCCGCACCGCCGACACGGCCATCCGTTCGATGAACATAAAGATGTGCTCGAAAGAGGGGCGGGAGAAGGGTCCTTCAGGGCCACCGGGGCCGCGACGGCGGCACGTACGTGTGCTCGGCGCCGGTCCGGCCGCCGCGGACCGCCGCGGGCGCTCCCGGATCGGCACCGCCCGGCAGGATGAATCGGCTCCCGCCGAGTTGACGGCACGGGGTCCTGCGCCTGCTCGCCTTCCGGTGGCACGGCCGGCGCCGAACGCACGTGTGCCCGCCCGGGCGGACCGGGCGGGCACCGCGGAGCGCGGGTGGGTCAGGCCAGCTTGGCCCGCACCGTGTCCACGAGGGCGTCGAGCGCGACCGGCTCCTGCTCGCCCGACTCCATGTCCTTGAGCTGGACCGCGCCCTCGGAGAGGTCACGCTCGCCGGCCACGATCGTGAATCGGGCGCCGGAGCGGTTCGCGCTCTTCATCGCGCCCTTGAGGCCCCGGCCGCCGAACGCGAAGTCCGTGGCGACCCCGGCCTTCCGCAACTCCGTGACCAGACCGAAGAGCACCCGCCGCGCCTCGTCGCCGAGCGGTACGGCGTACACGCTGGTGGTGGCGGGGACGTCGAGCTCGACGCCCTCCGCCTCCAGGGCGAGCACCGTACGGTCCACGCCGAGCGCCCAGCCGACGGACGGCAGTGCGGGGCCGCCGATCATCTCGGACAGCCCGTCGTACCGGCCGCCGCCGCCCACCGCGGACTGGGAGCCCAGACCGTCGTGGACGAACTCGAAGGTCGTGCGGGTGTAGTAGTCGAGGCCGCGGACCAGCTTCTCGTCGTCCTCGTACACCACACCGGCCGCCGTCAGCAGGTCGCGGACCTCCTCGTGGTACGCCTTGCAGGCGTCGCAGAGGAAGTCGCGCAGCATCGGGGCACCGGTCAGCTGCTTCTGGACGTCGGCCCGCTTGTCGTCGAGGACCCGGAGCGGGTTGATCTCGATGCGGCGGCGGGTGTCGTCGTCCAGGTCGAGGTCGCGCAGGAACGTCTGGAGCGCCTCCCGGTAGACGGGGCGGCACTCCTTGTCGCCCAGCGAGTTCAGCAGGATGCGGAACTGGCGGAGGCCGAGCGACCGGTAGGCCTGGTCGGCCAGGATGATCAACTCGGCGTCCAGCACCGGGTCCTCGGTGCCGATGGCCTCCGCGCCGACCTGCGAGAAGTGCCTGTAACGGCCCTTCTGCGGACGCTCGTAGCGGTAGTACGAACCGGAGTACCAGAGCTTGACGGGGAGGTTGCCGGCCTTGTGGAGGTTGGCCTCCAGGGCGGCGCGCAGCACGGACGCGGTGCCCTCGGGGCGCAGCGCGAGCTTGTCGCCGCCCTTGGTCTCGAAGGCGTACATCTCCTTGGACACGATGTCGGTGGACTCACCCACACCGCGCGCGAAGAGGGCGACGTCCTCGAAGCCGGGCGTCTCGACGTAGCCGTAGCCGGAGTTCTTCAGGGGCGCGGAGATCGCCTCGCGCACCGCGAGGTACTTCGCGGAGTCCGGCGGGATCAGGTCGTAGGTGCCCTTGGGGGCCTGGAAGGTGCTCACGGTGTTTCTCTCTCGTCACATTCCTCGGCGGGGCGCGGCCAGACCGTTCAGGTACGGGTTGGAGGCGCGCTCGCGGCCGATGGTCGTCTGGGGGCCGTGGCCGGACAGCACCACGGTCGAGTCGTCGAGCGGCAGGCACACGCGGGCCAGCGACTCGAGCAGCTCGGCGTGGTCGCCGCCGGGCAGGTCGGTGCGTCCGACGGAGCCGGCGAAGAGCAGGTCGCCCGAGAAGAGGACCTGCGGGACATCCGCGGCCTCGGGCATCCTGAACGTCACCGACCCCTTCGTATGGCCGGGCGCGTGCGCGACGCCGAACTCCAGGCCCGCCAGCTCCAGCCGGGCGCCGTCGGTCAGCTCCTTGACGTCGTCCGGCTCGCCGATGGTCAGCTCGCCCATGAGCGGCATCCCGATGGAGCGGCCGAGCGCCTTCTCCGGGTCGCTCATCATGAAGCGGTCCTCGGGGTGGATCCAGGCGGGGACGTCATGGGCGCCGCACACCGGGACGACCGAGGCGACGTGGTCGATGTGGCCGTGGGTGAGGACGACGGCGACGGGCTTCAGCCGATGCTTCTTCAGTGCGTCCTCGACGCCCTGGGCGGCCTGGTGGCCCGGGTCGATGATCACGCACTCCTCACCGGCGGCGGGGGCGACCAGGTAGCAATTGGTCCCCCAGGCCCCGGCGGGGAACCCGGCAATGAGCACGTTCGTCCTTAGTGTTCGTCCGACGAGGAGGGCCGCGGAGGAGGAATGCGGCCGTTCAGAGACTACCGGCGCTCCTCATTCCACAGCTAACCCATATACCGTACGGGCATTCCAGGACCGATCACACGACGTACAAGGAGACCATCCGGTGGTCAGCAGCGATCAGCGGCGGCGGCAGCTCGCCCGGGAGAAGTTCGAGCGGCAGCAGCAGCGCCGGGAGGAAGCGCGCCGGAGGACCAGGCGTCTCACGGTGATCATCGCGTCGTCGGTGGCCGTGGTGGCGGTCATCGGTGCGGGCGCGTACGTCTCGCTCGACGGCGACGACTCGAAGAGCTCGAAGAGTTCGACGGAGGCGGCCGCGAGCGCCGACCCGTCGGCATCGCCCTCGGAGAGCGAGAGCAAGGCTCCCGAGCCCGCGATGAAGATCGACAAGAAGGCGAAGTACACGATGTCGCTCAGCACGAGCCAGGGTGACATCGGCATCGCGATGGACGCGGCGAAGACCCCGCACACCACGAACTCCTTCAAGGCCCTCGCGGACAAGGGGTACTTCGACGACACGAAGTGCCACCGGCTTACCACGGAGGGTATTTTCGTCCTGCAGTGCGGTGACCCGAAGGGCGACGGCACGGGCGGCCCCGGCTACACCATCCCGGACGAGAATCTGACGGCGCTGGGCAAGGCGGGCGACGCCGGCTCGGTGACGTACCCGGCGGGCACCGTCGCGATGGCGAACACCGGCCAGCCGGGCACCGGCGGCAGCCAGTTCTTCCTGGTCTACAAGGACACCGAACTGCCGCCCAGCTACACGCCGTTCGGGACCATGGACGACGCGGGTCTGAAGGCGGTCAAGAAGGTCGCCGAGGCGGGCGTCGCCGGTGGGGCGGGCGACGGTGCTCCGAAGAAGGCCGTCACGGTCGAGAAGGTGACCGTCGACAAGGCCTGACGGTACGCACGGCCGCCCGGCGCGGGGTCCATGGACCGCACCGGAGAATTTCAGCCGCGCTGAGTGCGGACAGCCGGGTGGCCGGTCGCCTAGATTGGCGTTGTGCAGGGCGGGCGCGGCCCGCCCCAGGAAACTGTGGACGATGCACGGGGGGCGAACCCCCTCGATGCATCAGGTGGAGGAGGCGCTGTGAGCAGCGACCCGTGGGGCCGTGTCGACGAGACGGGCACCGTGTACGTGCGTACAGCCGAGGGCGAGCAGGTCGTCGGATCGTGGCAGGCCGGTTCCCCCGAGGAGGCTCTGGCCTATTTCGAGCGCAAGTACGAGGGCCTGGTGGTCGAGATCGGCCTGCTCGAGCGGCGGGTGAAGACCACCGACCTGTCGGCGAAGGACGCCACGGCGGCGATCGAGCACCTGCGCCAGCAGGTGGACGAACACCACGCCGTCGGCGATCTCGCCGCGCTCGGCAAGCGGCTGGACACGCTCGTCGCGACGGTCGACTCACGCCGTGAGGAGCGCAAGGTCCAGAAGGCGAAGCAGACCGACGAGGCCCGTCAGGCCAAGGAGGCGCTCGTCGTCGAGGCCGAGGAGCTGGCGCAGAGCGAGCAGTGGCGGTCGGCGGGCGAGCGTCTGAGGGCGCTCGTCGACACGTGGAAGGGGCTGCCCCGTCTGGACCGCAAGTCCGACGACGAGCTGTGGCACCGCTTCTCGCATGCCCGTTCCGCCTTCTCCAAGCGCCGTAAGGCCCACTTCGCGGCACTGGACGCCCAGCGCGAGGAGGCCCGCAAGGTCAAGGAGAGGCTGGTCGCCGAGGCCGAGTCGCTCTCCGGCTCGACCGACTGGGGTGCGACGGCCGCGCGTTACCGCGACCTGATGACCGAGTGGAAGGCCGCGGGCCGCGCCCAGCGCGAGTCCGAGGACGAGCTGTGGAACCGCTTCCGCGGGGCCCAGGACGTGTTCTTCGCGGCCCGGAGCGGCGTCTTCGCCGAGCGGGACGCGGAGCAGGGCGAGAACCTCAAGCTCAAGGAGGAGCTCGCCGCCGAGGCCGAGAAGCTGGTGCCGGTGAAGGACCTGAAGGCGGCCAGGGCCGCGTTCCGTTCCATCAACGAGCGCTGGGAGGCCATCGGCCACGTCCCGCGTGACGCCCGCCCGAAGGTCGAGGGCCGGGTGCAGGCGGTGGAGCGGGCGCTCCAGGAGGCCGAGGAGTCCGAGTGGCGCCGGACGAACCCTGAGGCGCGGGCACGCGCCGCGGGTCTGACCGGCCAGCTCCAGGCTGCCGTCGACAAGCTGCGCACGCAGATCGACACGGCACGCGCCTCGGGCAACAACGCCAGGGCCGACAAGCTCTCGCGCGAGCTGGAAGGCCGGCAGGCGCTGCTGGACCAGGCGCTGAAGGGCCTGGAGGAGTTCGGCGGCTGAGCCGGGTTTCCCGGTCCACGTGAGGGGCTCCCGTACGCGATGCGTACGGGAGCCCTTTTCGCGTGTGACGCGTCACCCCGTGCCGGCCGCCGGCGACCAGGGGCCGGAGCCCGGTCGCCGGCGGGGAGGGCTGTCCCTAAGGGCGTCGGGCCGAGGTGACGCGGTAGACGTCGTAGACGCCCTCCACGCCGCGTACGGCCTTCAGGACGTGTCCCAGGTGCTTGGGGTCGCCCATCTCGAAGGTGAAGCGCGAGGTGGCCACCCGGTCCCGGGAGGTCTGCACCGCGGCCGACAGGATGTTGACGTGCTGGTCGGACAGGACGCGGGTGACGTCCGAGAGCAGCCGCGAGCGGTCCAGCGCCTCGACCTGGATGGCGACGAGGAAGACCGAGGACTGGGTGGGCGCCCACTCGACGTCGAGGATCCGCTCGGGCTGCTGCGAGAGCGAGTCGACGTTGACGCAGTCCGCGCGGTGCACGGAGACCCCGCTGCCCCGGGTGACGAACCCGATGATCGGGTCGCCGGGTACGGGCGTACAACAGCGGGCCAGCTTGACCCAGACGTCCTCGACGCCCTTGACGACCACGCCCGGATCCGCCTTGGCCCGGCGCTTGCTGCGGCCGTGCGAGGGCGGCGAGCTCTCCGCCAGGTCCTCGTTGGCCGCGTCCTCGCCGCCGAGCGCCTGGACGAGCTTCTGCACGACACCGGCCGCCGCGACATGGCCCTCGCCGATCGCCGCGTACAGCGACGAGATGTCGGGGTAGCGCATCTCGTGGGCGAGGGTGACCAGGGAGTCGCCGGTCAGGATCCGCTGGATCGGCAGGTTCTGCTTGCGCATGGCCCGCGCGATGGCGTCCTTGCCCTGCTCGATCGCCTCGTCGCGCCGCTCCTTGGAGAACCAGGCGCGGATCTTGTTGCGCGCCCGGGGCGACTTGACGAACTGGAGCCAGTCCCGGGAGGGCCCGGCGCCGGCCGCCTTGGAGGTGAAGACCTCCACCAGGTCACCGTTGTCGAGCGTCGACTCCAGCGGTACGAGCCGCCCGTTGACCCGTGCCCCTATGGTCCGGTGGCCGACCTCCGTGTGGACGGCGTACGCGAAGTCGACCGGCGTCGCACCGGCGGGCAGCGCTATCACGTCGCCCTTCGGCGTGAAGACGAAGACCTCGTTGCGGGACAGGTCGAAGCGCAGGGACTCCAGGAACTCGCTGGGGTCCTCGGTCTCCTTCTGCCAGTCCAGGAGCTGGCGCAGCCACGCCATGTCGTTGACGGTGTCCTGGCCGCGTCCGCCGCCCGTGTTCTTCGGGATGTCGGTGCGGACCTTGGAGGCGCCCGCGACGGCTTCCTGCTTGTACTTCCAGTGCGCGGCGATGCCGTACTCCGCGCGGCGGTGCATGTCGAACGTACGGATCTGGAGTTCGACGGGCTTGCCGCTGGGACCGATCACCGTGGTGTGCAGCGACTGGTACATGTTGAACTTGGGCATCGCGATGTAGTCCTTGAACCGCCCGGGCACCGGATTCCACCGGGCGTGGACGGTGCCGAGCGCCGCGTAGCAGTCGCGGACGGTGTCGACGAGGACGCGGATGCCCACCAAGTCGTAGATCTCGGCGAAGTCGCGGCCCCGCACGATCATCTTCTGGTAGACGCTGTAGTAGTGCTTCGGCCGCCCGGTGACGGTGGCCTTGATCCGGGCGGCGCGCAGGTCGGCCTGGACCTCGTCGGTCACTATGGCGAGGTACTCGTCGCGCTTGGGCGCGCGCTCGGCGACGAGGCGGACGATCTCGTCGTACATCTTGGGGTAGAGGATCGCGAAGGCGAGGTCCTCCAGCTCCCACTTGATGGTGTTCATGCCGAGGCGGTGGGCCAGCGGCGCGTAGATCTCGAGGGTCTCGCGGGCCTTCTTCTCCTGCTTCTCCCGCTTGAGGTAGCGCATGGTGCGCATGTTGTGCAGCCGGTCGGCGAGCTTGATGACGAGGACCCTGGGGTCCTTGGCCATGGCGACGACCATCTTGCGTACGGTCTCGGCCTGGGCGGCCTCGCCGAACTTGACCTTGTCGAGCTTGGTGACCCCGTCGACGAGCAGCGCGACCTGGTCGCCGAAGTCCTTGCGGAGGGTGTCCAGGCCGTACTCGGTGTCCTCGACGGTGTCGTGGAGCAGCCCGGCCATCAGCGTCGCCGGGTCCATGCCGAGCTCGGCAAGGATCGTGGTGACCGCGAGGGGGTGCGTGATGTACGGGTCGCCGCTCTTGCGCTTCTGGCCGCGGTGCCAGCGCTCGGCGACCTGGTAGGCCTTCTCGATCTGGCGCAGGGTGGCGGACTCGATCTTCGGGTCGTTGCCGCGGACCGTACGCAGGAGGGGTTCGAGGACCGGGTTGTACGGGCTTGAGCGCTGCACGCCCAGACGGGCGAGGCGGGCCCTGACCCGGTTGGAGGAGCCACCGGAGCGCGAGGTCGGGGCCGGCGGGGTGGCGGCCGGACGGACCGGGGGCTTCGCTGCGTGATCCGGTGCCTTCGCCGCGGGAGCGGGAGCCGGTGCCTTCGCGGCGGGATCCGGTGCCGGGGGCTTCGGCGCCGTGGTGCCGGTGGCGGGCGCCGCCGGCTTCGTCCCGGAGGGCGGCGCGGCCTTCGTCCCGGGAGGGGGCGTCGGCTTCGTCCCCGGGGGCGGGGTCGGCTTCGCCGGTGCGGCGGGCGTCCGGTGGGCCGGTGCCTGGGCCGGGCCCTGCGTGTCCCCGCCCGCGGGTCCGGGCGTGCCCGCTCCGTCGGGCTGCGCCTTCCCGGGCGTGGCGGAGGCCGCCGCGGGCCTTTCGGGCTGCGGGGCGGCGACTGGCTGGGCCTCGTCTGGCAAGAGCGCTCCTCGTGCGGATCCGGGCTACCGGAAAGCCCATGGTATCGACCTCCGGGCAGGTCCTCGCCCGGGGAGTGTGGAACCCCTCACAACGCGGGACGGGTACCCGGATGTTCCCGGGTACCCGTCCTGTACGTCCCTACGCGCGCCGCGACGACGCGGTGCAGGTCAGAGGGTGATGAGCGCCTCCAGCGGGGCCTCGCGCAGCCCCGCCTCCAGCCGGGCGCGGCCGGCGAGGAAGCCGAGCTCCATGAGCACCGACACCCCCGCGACCTGGGCCCCGGCCCGCCGGATGAGCTCCAGCGAGGCCTCGGCGGTGCCGCCGGTGGCCAGGACGTCGTCGATGACCATGACGCGGTCGTCGGCGGACAGGTCCTCGGCGTGGATCTCGATCTCCGCCGTGCCGTACTCCAGCTCGTAGGACTGCCCCAGCGTGGCACCGGGCAGCTTCCCTGCCTTGCGCACGGGTACGAACCCGATCCCGGACCGGACCGCGACGGGCGCGGCCAGGATGAAGCCGCGCGCCTCCAGGCCGACGATCTTGGTGGCCCCGTGCCGTACGCACAGCTCCACGAAGAAGTCGGTGAGCGCGGTGAAGGCGACCGGGTCCGCGAGGAGCGGGGTGATGTCCTTGAACAGCACTCCGGGCTTCGGGTAGTCCGGTACGTCACGGATCCGGCTGAGCAGGAGCTCCCGGGTGGCGTCGGTGACGCTGAGGCTGGTCATCGACGGTTCCTCGGGGTCCGGCCGTGGCCTCCGGGCTGCCGGCGCTGACCGACGACGGCCCCGGCGGTCCGGGCGTCCTCATCGGACTCGTCCGACTCGTCGGGCTCGGGGGCCCGGTCGTCACGCTCGTCCTCGACGGACTCGCCCTTGGCCGCCGCGGCGGCGCGCTTGGCGAGGATCCGCTTCTTCAGTGCCTTTATCTGCGGCTCGCGTTCCTTGAGGTCGGCGACCAGCGGGGTGGCGATGAAGATCGAGGAGTACGCACCGGCCGCGAGACCGACGAAGAGCGACAGCGAGATGTCGTTCAGCATGCCCGCGCCGAGGACACCGCCACCGATGAACAGCAGACCGGCGACCGGCAGCAGCGCGACGACGGTGGTGTTGATGGAACGCACCAGCGTGCCGTTGATGGAACGGTTGGCGATCTCGCTGTAGGTCCAGCGGGTCTGCTTGGTGATCCCCTTCGTGCCCTCCTTGAGGCTGTCGAAGACGACGACCGTGTCGTAGAGGGAGTAACCCAGGATGGTCAGCAGACCGATCACGGTGCCGGGGGTGACCTCGAAGCCGACGAGGGCGTAGACGCCGACGGTGATGGTGATGTCGTGGATCAGCGCGACGAGCGCCGCGACCGCCATCCGCCACTCGAAGGCGATGGCCAGGTAGACCACCACGAGGACCATGAAGATCCCGAGGCCGGCCCAGGCCTTGTTGGCGATCTGCTCACCCCAGCTGGGGCCGACCAGGTCCGCGTTGATCTTCGCCTCGGGGACGCCGAGGTCCTCGGCCAGCTGGGCCTTGATCTGGTCGGCCTTCTGGGTGTCGACCTCGGTGATCTGGATGCGGAGTCCGCCGTTGCCGAGCTCCTGGACGATCGCCTCGTGGCCGGAGGCCGCGACCGCGTCCTCGTGGGCCTGGGTGACGGACACCTTGGCCTTGGTGTCGGTCGTGAAGACGGCACCGCCCTTGAACTCGATGCCCATGTTCAGGCCGCTGACCGCCAGGCCGAGGATGGCCGTGATGGTGATCAGGATCGAGACGCCGTACCAGATCTTGCGCTTGCCGATGAAGTCGTAACCGACCTCGCCACGGTAGAGCCGGGCGCCGAGATTGCCGAGTCGCGACATCTCACGCCTCCTTCGGGTGGTCGGTACGGGCGTTGACGCGGCGCGAGCGGCGCAGCGGCGGCTTGGCACCGAGCCGCTTCGGGTCCAGGCCGGACCACGGGTGACCGCTGGCGAAGAACTTGGTGCGGGCCATCAGCGTCATGACGGGCTTGGTGAAGAGGAACACGACGACGACGTCGAGCAGGGTCGTGAGACCGAGCGTGAACGCGAAGCCCTGGACCTTGCCGACGGTGACGAGGAAGAGCACGGCCGCCGCGAGGAACGACACGAAGTCGGACACGAGGATGGTGCGCCGGGCCCGGGGCCAGGCGCGCTCGACGGCCGGACGGAGCGTACGGCCCTCACGGATCTCGTCCCGGATGCGTTCGAAGTACACGATGAACGAGTCCGCCGTGATCCCGATCGCCACGATGGCTCCGCAGACGGCCGGGAGGTTCAGCGCGAAGCCGATGGCCGGGCCGAGGAGCGCCATGATCGTGTAGGTCAGGATGCCCGAGGCCAGGAGGCTCAGGAGCGCGATGAACGCCAGGCCGCGGTAGTAGGCCACCAGGTAGATGACGACCAGGGCCAGTCCGATGGCACCGGCGATGAGGCCGGCCTCCAGCTGCTCGCCGCCGAGGGCGGCGGTGACGGTGGTGACCGTGTCCTCGCTGAAGGACAGCGGGAGCGCACCGTACGAGAGGACGTTGGCCAGGTCCTCGGCGGACTGCTGGTTGAAGCTTCCGGAGATCTCGGCGCTGCCGCTGAGGGTCTCGTTCACCTGGGGTGCGGAGACGACCTCACCGTCGAGGGAGATCGCGAACTGGTTCTGCGGGGACTGCTGCGCCGACAGCTTCTTGGTGATCGTCTGGAACTTCTTGGAGCCCTTGTCGGTGAACTCCATGGAGACGAGCCAGATGCCGCGCTGCTGGTCGAACTGGGCCTTCGCGTCGTCGACGTCCGTACCGGAGACCTCGGCCGGGCCGAGGAGGTACTTGGCGTCGCCCTCGGAGCTGCACGCGACCGTGGGGTCCTCGGGCTTGACGCCGTCGCCGGCCTTGGCACGGGCGGCCGCGTCGGTGCAGTCCAGCGCGGTGAACTTCTTCTCGAGCGCCGCGGTGGCGGCGTCGGGCGTCTCGGTGGCCGCGGGGGCGTCCGAGGAGTCCGCTGCACCGGAGGTGCTGGCGGACGGGGTCGGCGTCGCGTCCTGCTTCAGGGCGTCGGTGACGGCGCGGCCCTGGGTGGTGGCGCTCGCCGAGGGCGTCGTCTTCGAATCGGAGGCCGTCTCCGGGTCGCTCGCCTTCGCACTGGGCGTGGCGCTCGGCTTCCCGGTACCGCTCGCGGAGGGGCTGGCGGAGCCTTCGGGGGTCGGCTGGCCGCCGGTGACCGTGAGGACGGGCCGGAAGTAGAGCTGCGCGGTGGTGCCGACCTGCTCCCGGGCCTGCTTCGAATTCGTCCCCTTGGGGATGTTGACGATGATGTTCGATGCGCCCTGGGTCTGAACCTCGGCCTCGGAGACACCCAGACCATTGACACGGCGTTCGATGATGCTGACCGCGGTGTTCATGTTGGTCTCGTTGATCGCGTCAGGCTTGCCGGGCTGGCTCTTCGCCTTGAGCGTGATCGATGTGCCGCCGGCCAGGTCGATGCCGAGCCGGGGCGTGGTGTGACCGGACAGGAACATCCCGCCGGTCAGGGCGACCATGGCGATCAGGATCAGTGCCAGGGCACGGCCCGGCCTGCCCTGTCCACCGGATGAACCCCGGCCTTTCTTCGGTGCTGCCACCTTTTCGTTTCTCCCTGTCCAACCGCCCCGCGCCGGGTACGCGCCCGAGCGGCCACGAAGTGTTGTGGGGACCCGCCCCCGCAGAAGACCGCACGGCCCGTGAGACGCCGGACACCTGTGGGTGTCCGGCGTCTCTGGGTCGTGGAACTACTTCGCGTCGCCCTCGCCGTCGGCCTTGGCGTCCTTGACCTCGGAGCCCTTGGCCTCGGAGGCCTTGACCTCGGCCTCCTCAGGTGCGGCGTCCTCGGCCTTCTTGCCCAGGTCGATCTTCGCGTCGTCGTCGGCCGCGTCGGCTTCCGTGGGCTCACCGGCGGTGAGCGAGGAGGCGTCGTCGGGCACGACCGTGCCCTCGGCGTCCAGCTCGTCGTCGTCGCCGTGGACGATGCGGTTGTACTCCGCGTCGTCCAGGACGGCGCCGATGGCGTTCTTCGCGTAGATGGCGTGGACGCCGGGCGCGACCTCGAGGAGAACCGTGTCGTCCTGAATCTCCTTGACGGTGGCGTACATGCCCCCGATCGTCCGGACGCCGGTACCGGGCTGCATGTCGTTGCGCATCTGCGCAGCCGCCTGCTGCTTCTTCTTGGCGGACCGGGTCATCAGGAACATGGCCCCGATGAGCACGATGAAGGGGAGGAGGGTCACGAGACTCACGGGACGGAACTTCCTTCGCACGACCACGCTGGAATCACGCGGCCTGGTCTACGGGGGTGGGTACACCGACCTGTACGGGCGGCATCGGCGGAGTCTAAGCGAGTCCGCATCATTGGAACAACGTCCAGCATGGCACCGTGGTTCCCCTGCTGGCCAACCCGTCCTGTGTCACGCCCCGAACAGGCCCTGTTGTCCCTTTACGCCGTGCTGCGGAGGCACGAGCCCGAGGTGCGCCCACGCCGCGGGTGTGGCGACCCTGCCCCGCGGGGTCCTCGCGAGCAGCCCTTCCCGTACGAGGAAGGGCTCGGCGACCTCCTCGACGGTCTCGCGCTCCTCCCCCACGGCGACGGCGAGGGTGGACAGGCCGACGGGTCCTCCGCCGAAGAGCTTCAGCAGGGCCCCGAGCACGGCGCGGTCCAGCCGGTCGAGTCCCCGGGCGTCGACCTCGTACACCCGGAGGGCCGCGGCGGCGATGTCCCGGTCGATCCGGCCCTCGGCCTTGACCTGGGCGTAGTCCCGGACACGGCGCAGCAGCCGGTTGGCGATACGGGGCGTGCCCCGGGAGCGTCCGGCGATCTCGGCGGCGCCCGCCGTGTCTATGGCCACGTCGAGCAGGCCGGCGGAGCGGTGGATGACCCGCTCCAGCTCGGTGGGGGCGTAGAACTCCATGTGACCGGTGAAGCCGAATCGGTCACGCAGCGGGGGCGGCAGGAGTCCTGCCCTGGTGGTGGCGCCGACGAGGGTGAACGGCGGCAGTTCCAGCGGGATGGCGGTGGCGCCCGGGCCCTTGCCGACGATGACGTCGACCCGGAAGTCCTCCATCGCCATGTAGAGCATCTCCTCGGCCGGCCGCGACATGCGGTGGATCTCGTCGAGGAAGAGGACCTCGCCCTCCTGGAGCGAGGACAGGATCGCGGCGAGATCACCGGCGTGCTGGATCGCGGGGCCGGAGGTGATCCGGATCGGCGCGCCCATCTCCGCCGCGATGATCATGGAGAGGGTGGTCTTGCCCAGGCCGGGAGCGCCGGAGAGCAGGACGTGGTCGGCCGTGGCGCCACGGGCGCGGGCGGCCTTGAGGACCAGGTCGAGCTGTTCCCGCACCTTCTCCTGGCCGACGAACTCGTGGAGGTCCTTCGGGCGCAGGGCGGCCTCGACCGCGGTGTCCTCGCCGTCCGCCCCGGCGTCCACCAGGCGGTCGTCCAGCCTCTCGTCCGTGAGGTCGCCGGTGTCGGGTCCGGTCTCGTCCCAGTTCATCTCGTCAGTCCCGCCTAGGGTGTTTCGGTGCCGGTCCGTGCGTGTTCCGGCCGGCGTACGGGGCGCGCGGGCGCCCCCGGGTCAGCGTGCGCGGTTGAGTGTCTGCAGGGCGGCACGCAGCAGCTGCGGCACGGGCGCCTGGCCGCCGCCTGCGATCGCGGCCTCGGCCTGCGGTGCCACGGCGGTCACGGCCTCGTCGGCCTCGCGGGTGGCGTAACCGAGGCCGATCAGGGCGGCCTGCAGCTGGTCGCGCCAGGAGCTGCTGACGGGGACGCCGATGCCCTGCTGCCCGATGTGCGCGCCGACCGGTTCGCCGAGCCGGTCCTTGAGTTCGAGGAGGAGCTTCTGGGCGCCCTTCTTGCCGATGCCGGACACGGCGGTGAGCGCCTTCTCGTCACCCGTGGCGACGGCGATGCGCAGGGCGTCCGGGCGGTGGGTGGCGAGCATGGCCTGGGCGAGCCGGGGGCCCACACCGCTGGCGGTCTGGAGCAGCTCGAAGACCTGCCGCTCGTCGTCGTCCGCGAAGCCGTAGAGGGTGAGCGAGTCCTCCCGGACGACCAGGGAGGTCGCGAGTCTGGCCTCCTTGCCGATCCGCAGTCCGGCGAGGGTGTCGGGCGTGCACTGGACGGCCATGCCGATGCCGCCGACCTCGATGACGGCCGTGGCCGGGGCGAGGGCGGCCACCGGGCCGGAGACGAAGGCGATCATGCGGTACGGCCTTTCAGCGTGCGGTGGGCGGCGACGGCCTGCTGCAGTCGGTTCTGCGCGGGCGCGCGCCAGATGTGGCAGATGGCGAGGGCGAGCGCGTCGGCGGCGTCGGCGGGCTTCGGCGGCGCGTCGAGCCGCAGCAGCCGGGTCACCATGGCCCCGACCTGTGCCTTGTCGGCGCGCCCCGATCCTGTGACGGCGGCCTTGACCTCGCTGGGGGTGTGCAGGGCGACCGGGATGCCACGGCGCGAGGCGCAGAGCATGGCGACGGCGCTGGCCTGGGCGGTGCCCATCACCGTACGGACGTTGTGCTGGGCGAACACCCGCTCCACCGCGACGCATTCGGGCCGGTGCTCGTCGAGCCACCGCTCGATGCCCTGCTCGATGGCGACGAGCCGGTGGCCGAGCTCCGCGTCGGAAGGGGTGCGCACGACGCCGACGCCGACCATCGTGAGCGGCCGGCCGGCGACTCCCTCGACGACTCCCACGCCGCACCGGGTCAGCCCCGGGTCCACGCCCAACACCCGCATGAATGGGCCCCCTCCGCCGCGCTCGGTCATCTGTTCCCGCAGGCTATCGGCTACCGCTGACAATGCGACGGGCCGACGGGGTGTGTCCCGTCGGCCCGCCGGTGTGCTGCGTCGCACCGCCTCAGGCGTCGACCTTCTCCATGACCTCGTCGGAGACGTCGAAGTTGGCGAAGACGTTCTGCACGTCGTCGCTGTCCTCCAGCGCGTCGATCAGCTTGAAGATCTTGCGCGCGCCCTCTTCCTCCAGCTCGACCTGCATGGTCGGGACGAAGTTGGCCTCGGCCGAGTCGTAGTCGATGCCGGCGTCCTGCAGCGCGGTGCGGACCGCGACCATGTCGGTGGCCTCGCTGAGCACCTCGAAGGTGTCACCGAGGTCGTTGACCTCCTCGGCACCGGCGTCCAGCACGGCCCCGAGCACATCGTCCTCGGACAGCTCGCCCTTGGGGACGATCACGACGCCCTTGCGGTTGAACAGGTACGAGACCGAACCCGGGTCGGCCATCGAACCGCCGTTGCGGGTCATGGCGACACGGACGTCCGAAGCGGCACGGTTGCGGTTGTCGGTGAGGCACTCGATGAGCACCGCGACACCGTTCGGTCCGTAGCCCTCGTACATGATCGTCTCGTAGTCGGCGCCACCGGCTTCGAGACCGGCACCGCGCTTGACCGCCGAGTCGATGTTCTTGTTCGGGACCGAGCTCTTCTTGGCCTTCTGGATGGCGTCGAAGAGGGTCGGGTTGCCGGACACGTCGGCACCGCCCGTGCGGGCCGCGACCTCGATGTTCTTGATCATCTTCGCGAAGAGCTTGCCGCGCTTGGCGTCGATCACGGCCTTCTTGTGCTTCGTCGTAGCCCATTTAGAGTGGCCGGACATCTGCCTTCTCCTTCGCGTCACCAAAATCGATCCGAACCCGAGAGATCCTACCGGGATCGAATCAGCCCACGGTGCGCACCATGTCGGTGAAGAGTGCGTGCACCCGGTGGTCCCCGGTCAGCTCGGGGTGGAAAGACGTGGCCAGGGCGTTTCCCTGGCGTACGGCCACGATATGCCCGCCGTGCACCGCGAGGACCTCCGCGCGGGCGCCGACCGACTCCACCCAGGGGGCCCGGATGAAGACGCCCTCGACGGGGCCACCGGGCACGCCGTCGACCTCGACGGCGGCCTCGAAGGACTCGTTCTGCCGCCCGAAAGCGTTACGGCGCACGATCATGTCGATGCCGCCGACCGTCTCCTGGCCGGAGCGGGGATCGAGGATCTTGTCGGCCAGCAGGATCATGCCGGCGCAGGTGCCGTAGACCGGCATCCCGGCGGCCACGCGCTCGCGCAGCGGTTCCAGCATGCCGAAGAGGACGGCCAGCTTGGACATCGTGGTGGACTCGCCGCCGGGGATGACGAGCCCGTCGACCTCGGCGAGCTCCTCGGGGCGCCGGACCGGCCTGGCCACGGCGTCCGCCGAGGCCAGGGCGATCAGGTGTTCCCGTACGTCGCCCTGGAGAGCCAGCACTCCGATGACAGGGGTGTCGGTCATCGGTGCTTACCAGCCGCGGTTGGCGTAGCGCTCGCCCTCGGGCAGCGTGTCGCAGTTGATGCCGACCATGGCCTCGCCGAGGTTGCGGGAGGCGTCCGCGATGATCTTCGGGTCGTCGTAGAAGGTGGTGGCCTTCACGATGGCGGCGGCGCGCTTGGCCGGGTCACCGGACTTGAAGATGCCGGAGCCGACGAAGACGCCCTCGGCGCCGAGCTGTCGCATCAGGGCCGCGTCCGCGGGGGTGGCCACGCCGCCGGCGGAGAACAGGACGACGGGCAGCCGGCCGAGCTCGGAGACCTCCTTGACCAGCTCGTACGGGGCTCGGAGCTCCTTGGCGGCGGCGTACAGCTCGTTGTTGTCGTAGCCGCGCAGCCGGGCGATCTCGTTCTTGATCTGACGCAGGTGGCGGACGGCCTCGACGACGTTGCCCGTGCCCGCCTCACCCTTCGAGCGGATCATCGCGGCACCCTCGGCGATGCGGCGCAGGGCCTCACCCAGGTTGGTCGCGCCACAGACGAAGGGGGTGGTGAAGGCGAACTTGTCGCTGTGGTTGACCTCGTCGGCCGGGGTGAGGACCTCGGACTCGTCGATGTAGTCGACGCCGAGGGACTGGAGCACCTGGGCCTCGACGAAGTGGCCGATGCGGGACTTGGCCATGACCGGGATGGAGACGGCCTCGATGATCTCCTCGATCATGTTGGGGTCCGACATCCGGGCCACGCCGCCGTCCTTACGGATGTCGGCCGGCACCCGCTCCAGCGCCATGACGGCCACGGCGCCCGCGTCCTCGGCGATCTTCGCCTGCTCGGCGTTGACGACGTCCATGATCACGCCGCCCTTGAGCTGCTCGGCCATGCCGCGCTTGACTCGGGCGGTGCCGGTGGCCGGGGTCTCGGCGGACTGCGGGGTGCTGGGAAGCGTGGACACGGATCGACCTCACTGGAGTGGAAAGACGCTGAACGGTGCAGCCCCGAGCAAACGCTCCGCAACCGGTCCACAGCAAGGGCCAATGAACACCCCGTGGACCGTTCCGTACGCCTCCGGCTCACCGGCCCGCCCCGCTCTCAGCTGCCGGGCCGGTCCGCCAGGGCCACCGGCGGCTCGTCGTCCATCTCGAACGCGAGCGGGAACGGGGCGTGCCCCGCGAGGCGGAACAGCCGCACCGTGCGGTGCCTGCGCAGCGCCCGGGCGGCGCGCACCGAGTCGTTGTGGAAGCGGCGGGCCATCGGTACGCGGCGTACGGCGGCGGCCAGCTCCTTCGCCGCGTCCTCGCCGCCCGGGAACTCCTTCACGGCCTCCACCTGCGCCGTCTCGCCGAACACGGCCCGCAGGGCGGTGCTCAGCTCGCTCTCGGCGACCTCGCGCTGCTCCTCCTCGGCCTGCCGCGCCGCGTGCGCCGCCTCGTAGAGCACGATCGAGGCGGCGGGGTCCAGGACCCCGGCCGTGGCCAGTTCCTGGGTGACCGAGGCGCGGCGCAGCAACTGGGCGTCGAGCGCCGCCCGGGCCGCGTCGATACGGGCATGGAGCCGGTCGAGCCTGCCGGCGGTCCAGCTGAGATACAGGCCGATCGCGAAGAGCGCGACGACGGTCCAGACGAGGATTTCGATCACGGGCGGCAAGGCTACCGTCGGCCGGCGTCACCCGGCCCCGCCGGTACGTCCCAGGGCCCCCGCTCAGTCCCTGGCGAGACCGAAGCGCGCGCGGAGCCCCGAGCGTTCGTCGGTGTCCACGGCCGCCGCCCCGTCCGTCACCGTCTCGTAGACCGCGAGGATGTCCGCGCCGACCGTCGTCCAGTCGAAGCGCCGCACATGCGCGCTGCCCCGTTCCCGCAGCCCCGCACGCCGGTCCGGGTCGCCGAGGAGCCGGATCGCGGCCGTGGCCAGCGCGTCCGCGTCCTCGTTGGCGAACAGGTCACCCGCGGCCCCCTGGTCGAGCACCTGAGCGAACGCGTCCAGGTCGCTGGCGAGGACGGGGGCTCCGGCCGACAGGGCCTCGACCAGGATGATGCCGAAGCTCTCGCCGCCGGTGTTCGGCGCGACGTACACATCGACGCTCCGCAGCAGCCTGGCCTTGTCCTCGTCGCTCACCATGCCGAGGAACTCGACGCGGGAGCGCATCTCCTCGGGCAGCGAGGCGACCGCCTCCTCCTCGTCCCCGCGCCCGGCGACCAGCAGCCGGGTCTCCGGGCGGGCGGCGAGGATCGTGGGGAGCGCCTTCATCAGGACGGGCAGTCCCTTGCGGGGCTCGTCGATGCGCCCTATGAAGCCGAGGGTGTCGCCCTGCCACTCGGCCTTCGGCTCGGCCCGGGCGAAGAAGTCCACGTCGACGCCGTTCGGGATGACCACCGCGTCCCCGCCGAGGTGCTCGACCAGGGTCCGCCGGGCGTACTCGCTGACCGCGATCCGCGCGCTGATCTTCTCCAGCGCCGGCTGGAGGATCGGGTACGCCGCGATCATGGCCCTGGAGCGGGGGTTGGACGTGTGGAAGGTGGCCACGATCGGCCCCTGCGCCGCCCAGCAGGTGAGCAGGCCCAGCGAGGGCGAGGTGGGCTCGTGGATGTGGATGACGTCGAAGGTGCCGTCGTTCAGCCAGCGCCGGACACGCGCCGCGGACAGGAACCCGAAGTTCAGCCGGGCGACCGAGCCGTTGTACGGCACGGGCACGGCCCGGCCCGCGGAGACGACGTACGGCGGGAGCGGCGTCTCGTCGTCGGCGGGCGCGAGGACCGAGACGTCGTGGCCGAGGCGGATCAGATGCTCGGCCAGGTCGCGGATGTGGAACTGCACCCCGCCCGGAACGTCCCAGGAGTACGGGCAGACGATGCCGATCTTCACGGAGCTTCCCCCTGGGGGTCCAGATCGGAGATCCAGAGCCGCTGCAGCATGTGCCAGTCCTCCGGATGCTCGGCGATCCCGGTGGCGAAGGCGTCGGCCAGCGCCTGTGTCATGGAGGACGTCTTCTCGGCGCGGGTACCTGACTCCGGTTCCACGACGGGCGGATGGACCTGGGCGCCCATCACGGGCGTGCCGTCGTACCAGAGGGTGACGGGCAGCAGCAGGGCACCGGTCTGCTGGGCCAGCAGGGCGGGACCCGCCGGCATGCGCGCGGTGTCGCCGAAGAAGTCCACCTCGACCCCGGAGGCCGACAGGTCGCGGTCGGCGACGAGGCAGACCAGCCCGCCGGCGCGCAGCCGCCGGGCCAGTGTCCCGAAGGCCGCTCCGCCGTTGTGCGGCAGGACCTCCATGCCCAGGCCCTGGCGGTAGGCCACGAACCGGTCGTAGAGGGTCTCGGGCTTGAGCCGCTCGGCAACCGTCGTGAACGGCACCTTCAGGTCCGTGGTGACCCAGGCGCCGGCCAGGTCCCAGTTGCCCAGGTGCGGCAGCGCCAGGACGACGCCCTGTCCCCTGTCCAGGCCCTCGGTGAGCCGGTGGGCGTCGCGTACGTCGATGGAGGCCTTGATCCGCTCCGGACTCCAGGTCGGCAGCCGGAAGGACTCCATCCAGTAGCGCATGTACGAGCGCATGCCGGCCTTCGACAGCTCGGCGAGGCGGGCGGCGTCCGCGTCGGGCACCACCCGGGCGAGATTCGACTCCAGCCGCAGCACGGACTTCCCGCGCCGCTTCCACACCTGGTCGGCCAGGGTGCGGAAGAGCGCGGCGGCGGCGGGCTCGGGAAGCGTCTTGACCGCGCCCCAGCCGAGGCCGTAGAGCCCGTCGGTCAGCCGCCCCTTCAGGTCGGATGCGGTACCGCTCACTGCGCGGACCCGCTCCCGCCCTGGGCGGCGGCCGCGGCGGCGTCGGCCTCGGCCGACTCCCTGCGTACGGTCACCACCCGCTGGACCAGCGTCACCAGGCTGCCCGCGGCGACGATCCACAGCGCGATCGGCAGCAGGACCTGGATGCCCGGCACCCCGAAGCCGTGCAGGCCCGCGAGGCCCGCCGCGACCAGGGAGATCACGAGCCGTTCGGCGCGCTCCACCAGTCCGTTCACCGCGACCGGCAGGCCGATCGACTCGCCCCGCGCCTTCGTGTAGGAGACCACCTGGCCGCTGGCCAGGCAGAAGATCGCGACCGCGCACAGCACGTTGTCGTCACCGCTGCCCGCGTACCAGAGGGCGAACCCGGCGAAGATCGCCCCGTCCGCGACCCGGTCGAGCGTCGAGTCCAGGAACGCGCCCCACCTGCTGGAGATCCCGGCCTGCCGGGCCATGTTGCCGTCGACGAGGTCCGAGAAGACGAAGACCGTGATCACGATCGTGCCCCAGAAGAACTCCCCCATCGGGAAGAAGACCAGCGCACCTGCCATCACTCCGGCCGTACCGACGAGTGTGACCGCGTCGGGGCTGACCCCGAGGCGGAGCAGCAGAGCGGCGAACGGTGTGAGGACACGCGTAAAAAATGCACGCGCGTACTTGTTCAGCATGGCCTTCCCGAGGTTCGGTGGGCGCCGCGGCCCCTTCGGCCACCGGCTGGCCCATCGTAGTCACCAGCCGTGCCGTGCAACGGCGGGGCACCCCGTCCCACCCGAAGGCCCTCTCCTTGTGCGACGTATGGACGGCTTCCGCCACGAGTGAAAAGCTCGAATGACCGCGGGCGTCGCCGAAGCCGCCGCGACGGCTCCGCCCTGCCCGTGCACCCACTCCCCCAGCTCTTGCGGCACTGCGCCAACCGATCGGGAGGCACGCATCATGGGCGACAGGACACATACGCACACCGGAGCCGCCGGCAGGGCAGCTACGGCCGACGGGCCCGCTTCCGTACGGAACGTGGTGCTGGTCGGCCACAGCGGCTCGGGCAAGACCACCCTGGTCGAGGCGCTCGCGCTGACGGCCGGGGCGCTGAACCGGGCCGGCCGGGTCGAGGACGGCGCGACCGTCTCCGACTTCGACGAGATCGAACAGCGCCGACGGCGTTCCGTACAGCTCTCGCTGGTCCCCGTCGAATGGGACGGCTACAAGATCAACCTGCTGGACACCCCCGGCTACGCGGACTTCGTCGGGGAGCTCAGGGCCGGTCTGCGCGCGGCGGACGCGGCCCTCTTCGTCGTCTCGGCCGCCCAGGAGCCCGATGCCGTGGCGGGCACCACCCGTGCGGTCTGGGAGGAGTGCGCGGCCGTCGGGATGCCACGGGCGATCGTCGTGACCCACCTGGACACCGCGCGTACGCCGTTCGACGAGATGACCAGGATCTGCGGCCGGATCTTCGGCCACGACGACCCCGACGCCGTGCTGCCGCTGTACCTGCCGGTGCAGGGGCCCGAGGGCCCGGACGGGCACGCTCCGCTCACCGGGCTCACCGGACTGCTCACCCGGCGGGTCCTCGACTACTCCTCGGGGGTACGGCAGGAGGTCCCGCCCGCGGGTGACCAGGAAGGACCGCTCCAGGAGGCCCGTAACCGGCTCATCGAGGGGATCATCGCCGAGAGCGAGGACGAGACCCTGATGGACCACTACCTCGGGGGCGGCGAGGTCGGGCTCACGACCCTGACCGACGACCTGGAGCGCGCGGTCGCGCGCGGCTCCTTCCACCCCGTCCTCACCGCCGCGCCCGCCGCCGACGGCGCCCGCCAGGGCATCGGCACCGTGGAACTCCTGGACCTGATAACCCGCGGCTTCCCCTCCCCCGGGGAACGGACGCTGCCCGCCGTCACCACCCCGGACGGCACCCCGCGCCCCGCGCCCGTCTGCGATCCGGCGGCGCCCCTGGTCGCCGAGGTCGTGAAGACGGCATCCGATCCCTACGTGGGACGGGTCTCCCTGGTCCGGGTCTTCTCCGGCACCCTGCGCCCCGACGACACGGTGCACGTGTGCGGCCACGGCCTCACCGAACCCGGGGGCGGCAGCCGCCCCTGCCACGAGGCCGACGTACGCGTCGGCGCACTCTCCGCGCCCTTCGGCAAGCAGCAGCGCCCCCTGGACAGCTGCATCGCCGGAGACCTGGCGAGCGTCTCCAAGCTCGGCGGGGCGGAGACCGGGGACACCCTCTCGGGCAACGGCGACCCGCTGCTGATGGAGCCCTGGACCATGCCCGACCCGCTGCTCCCGCTGGCGGTCCGCGCCCACAGCAAGGCAGACGAGGACAGGCTCTCCCAGGGCCTGGCCCGTCTGGTGGCCGAGGATCCCACGATGCGTCTGGAGCAGAACCAGGACACCCACCAGGTCGTCCTGTGGTGCATGGGCGAGGCGCACGCGGAGGTCGCGCTGGAGCGCCTGCGCAGCAGGTACGGCGTACAGGTCGACGCCGAGCCCCATCGCGTACCGCTGCGCGAGACGTTCGCCTCCCGGGCCCTGGGGCGGGGCCGGCACGTCAAGCAGTCCGGTGGTCACGGCCAGTACGCCATCTGCGAGATCGAGGTCGAGCCGCTGCCCCCCGGCGCGGGCGTCGAGTTCGTCGACAAGGTGGTCGGCGGCTCGGTGCCACGGCAGTTCATCGCCTCCGTGGAGAAGGGCGTACGCGCCCAGGCGGCTCGCGGTGTCGCGGCCGGGCACCCGCTCGTCGACGTACGCGTCACCCTGCTGGACGGGAAGTCGCACTCGGTGGACTCCTCCGACGCCGCCTTCCAGACCGCGGGCGCCCTGGCGCTCCGCGAGGCAGCGGCCGACACCCGCATCCAGCTCCTCGAACCGGTCGCGGAGGTCGGCGTCCTGGTTCCGGACGACTACGTCGGGGCCGTCATGAGCGATCTCGCGGTACGGCGCGGGCGGGTCGTCGGCACCGAACAGGAATCCGGTGAGCGCACGCTCGTACGGGCCGAGGTGCCGGAGATCGAGATCGGCAGGTACACCGTCGCCCTCCGCTCCCTGACGCACGGCACCGGACGGTTCGACAGGGCGTACGCCCGGCACGAACCGATGCCTCCCCAACTCGCCGAGCGCCTCCGCGAAACGCCGGAAAACGGCATGAATGGGAGCTAGTTGACTGGAAATGGTGCCTGTCACCGGCCCGCGGCCCCATCGTCCGGGCAGCCGCCGCGCCCGGGCGATACGCTGTGGCCCCAGCTCAGAAGGTGTGCGACGTACGGTAGTTGGGAACAGCCGCAGGAGCAGACCGTGCGGGCGAGTGGGGGCGACAGTGGCCAACGACGGATTCGATTTCTCTCCCGGAGCGCAGATCCCGCTCCAGGGCTCGGGAGGACAGGCGGTGGCGACCAACGCCCTCGCCTCCGCCGCGTACCGCGACAGCGATGCGACGGAGATCCTCAAGGCCAACAGCGAGTGGCACAAGTCCGAGGTGAAACCGGGCGAGTCCAAGCTGTTCAAGTCCGACTACTTCAAGCCGAATCTGGGCGAGGCCTTCGCCCGCGCCGTCCAGGAACGCATGCTCGGCGGCGACCGCAACGCACTCATCCAGTCCTTCGGCACCGACCCGCAGACCGTCGTCGAACACTGCCTCTCCGCGACCCGGCTGCGCAAGGCACGTGACACGAAGCTGACCCTGATCACCGCCGTCTTCGGCTTCGTCTTCCTGCCCGGCCTGGTCCTCTGGGTCCTCGCCTTCCGGCTGCGCGACTTCCTCAACAAGTCCAAGGACAAGTTCTTCCAGGCGCTGGGCGGCCTCCTGCTCGTCGTGCTCGGCGGGGCCGCCGCGTTCTTCCTGATCACCATGCCGCTCACCGGCCTCCCGGCCCTCTACCTGCGCGCCGCCGCCGTCGCCCCGCTGATCGGCTGGCTGCTCGCCAAACGGATCGCGGAAGCCTCGGTCAAGGACCTGCGCGCCCGCTGGGAAGGGCTCCTCTCCGGCGGCGGCGTCAGCGCGAAGATCCCCGAGGCCGTACCCAAGAACCCCAACGAGACGGCCCGCGAGGCCCTGCGCCAGGGCCTGGAGAAGCTCTCCGCCGAGCAGCAGTCCAACGCCGTCTTCTACGCGGGCCCCAAGGGCATCCTCGGCATGGGCACCCGCTGGGGCAGCTGGCAGCTCGCCGAGGAACTCACCCCGGAGGACCCCGCCAAGGAGATCCACCAGTTCCGGAGCTGGGACGTCGTGCGCGCCATCCACGACCAGCTGAAGATGCTGGAGCGCGGCCCCCTCAACACCGGCGGCTTCCCCACGCCCTCCGTCAAGCACTGGATCGTCTCCCCCGTCGGCGAGAACGCGGACTCCGTCTCCCGCCCGGAGGGCGAGGACGTCGCCACCTTCCAGATCAAGCCCCACGAGATACAGCGCATCTGCAACCACCAGCAGTTCGGCAGCGGCAACCGCCACTACCTGGGCGTCCAGTTCACCCTCTGGGACGGCCAGTTGGTGATCACGATGCTGATCACCGTCACCGTGCTCCACGAGACCCTGCGCATCGAGGTCACCGGCCACGCGCTCGGCCCCGTCCACGGGCTGTTCCTCACCAAGCCGGAGGCACCGACCAAGACGGTCAAGAAGGCGGTCAGGTTCTGGGAGACCCGCAAGGTGGCACTCCCCGTCGTCAAGGCGAGCGAGGTCGTCAGGCTCGCCCTGCGCGCCCCCTTCACCTGGTACCCGCCGCTCCTCGACTACCTGGGCGGCAAGATCGTCCTGCCCGAACCCTTCGGCCTGCGGCACGCCTGGGCGGCCAAGCCGTGGGGCCACCGCTTCATGGCGGACGACGCCATGCGCACGGCCACCCCGGTCCTGCGCGTCGTCCACTCCGCGACGATGCGGGTCCTCAAGGAGCACGGTGTCGACACCGAGCGCTTCGACAACCGCTCCATGATCCTCAGCGGCATGGTCCAGGACGCCGCCCCGAGGAAGGCCGACGTCTACGACGCGTGAGGCTTCCCCGGGCGGAAACCCGGCTCAGACGGACAGCGGCTCGGCCGGCCACACACCGGCCAGCATCGTCCGGGTGTCCCCCAGCAGCTGCGGAAGCACCTTCGTGTGCCCGACGACCGGCATGAAGTTGGTGTCCCCGCCCCAGCGCGGCACCACGTGCTGGTGGAGGTGCGCGGCGATCCCCGCACCGGCCTCGGCGCCCTGGTTCATACCGATGTTGAAACCGTGCGCCCCGGAGGCCGCCCGCAGCGCGACCATGGCCCGCTTCGTGAAGTCGGCCAGCTCGGCGGTCTCCGGACCGTCGAGCTCCGTGTAGTCGGCCACGTGCCGGTACGGCACCACCATCAGGTGCCCGCCGTTGTACGGGTACAGATTGAGCACGGCGTAGACCCGCTCGCCCCTGGCGACGATCAGGCCGTCCTCATCGGATTTCGACGGAATCTCGCAGAACGGACAGCCGTCCCCGGCCCCCGGGCCGGTCGGCTTGCTCTCACCTTGGATATAGGCCATCCGGTGGGGCGTCCACAGGCGCTGGAACGCGTCGGGCGTCCCCACTCCGATCTGCTGTTCCGGCTCACTCGTCATGCCCGTCAGCATATTGCGTGACCCCGGCCGCGCGTGTCGCCGGGGGCGACCCGGCCGGCCCACGGCGATGCTGGCGCCATGAGCGACCGCCCCACCGCCCCCGTACCGCCCCGGCTCGCGGAGTGGGAACGCCGTACGGAGATGCCGCTCCTCGTCGCGTCCCTGGCCTATCTCGCCGGCTACACGGTGCACGTCCTCATGCCACGCTCCACCGAACCCTGGCGCGACGTCGCCCTCGTCCTGGTGGGCGTCTCCTGGCTCCTCTTCGCCGTGGACTACGGCGTACGGCTCCACCTCAGCGGCCAGGGCCCGCGCTTCGTCCGCACCCACTGGCTGGACACCCTCACCCTCCTGCTGCCACCGCTGCGCCCGCTGCGGGTGGTCCAGCTCTACACCCGGCTCCAGCTGCACCAGGAGCAGCCCCGGCTCAGCCTGCACGCCCGGGTCATGGCCTATGCGGGCACGTCCGCGCTCCTGCTGGGCTACACCGCCTCGCTGGCCGTGTACCAGCAGGAGCGCGGCGACCCGGACTCCACGATCCGTACGTTCGGGGACTCGGTGTGGTGGGCCTGCGCGACGCTCACCACGGTGGGATACGGCGACGCGGTGCCGGTGACCCTGCTGGGGCGGGTGATCGCCGCGGGGCTGATGGCGTGCGGGCTGGCGCTGCTGGGGGCGGTGACGGGGTCGTTCTCGTCGTGGCTGGTGCAGGTCTTCTCCCGGCAGGACGAGAAGAGGCCCCCGGGGAGCAGGTAGCTCTCCGGGGGCCGGCCCCCGCTTGCGCGGGGAGTGGTCAAGCTCGTTGCCAAGCTTGCGGTGATCGCGCGGGTCACCCCCGCTTGCGCGGGGACCAGATCACACCTGCACGCGACGCTCCACCACATCAACGAGCTTGGCGATCGCCTCGTCACGGGCGATGCCGTTCTCCTGCGAGCCGTCGCGGTAGCGGAAGGACACCGTGCCCGCGTTCATGTCGTCGTCACCGACGATGATCATGAACGGGACCTTGGCCTTCTGGTGGTTGCGGATCTTCTTCTGCATCCGGTCCGATGAGGCGTCCACCTCGACCCGCAGCCCCTTCTTGCGCGCCTCGGCGGCGAACTCCTGGAGGTACGGGATGTGGGTGTCGCCGATCGGGATGCCGACCGCCTGGACCGGGGCCAGCCAGACCGGGAAGGCACCCGCGTAGTGCTCCAGGAGCACGGCGAAGAAGCGCTCGATGGAACCGAACAGGGCGCGGTGGATCATGACCGGGCGCTGCTTGGTGCCGTCCGGGCCGGTGTACTCCAGGTCGAAGCGCTCCGGCAGGTTGAAGTCGAGCTGCACGGTCGACATCTGCCACGTACGGCCGATGGCGTCCTTGCACTGCACCGAGATCTTCGGCCCGTAGAACGCGGCGCCGCCCGGGTCCGGGACCAGGGGCAGACCCTGCTTCTCGGCGACCTTCTGCAGGGTCTCCGTGGCCTCTTCCCATGCCTCGTCCGAACCGACGAACTTCTCCGGGTCCTTGGTGGACAGCTCCAGGTAGAAGTCGGTCAGGCCGTAGTCGCGGAGCAGGTTCAGGACGAAGGTGAGCGTCCGGTCGAGCTCCTCCGCCATCTGCTCCTTGGTGCAGTAGATGTGCGCGTCGTCCTGCGTGAAGCCCCGCGAGCGGGTCAGGCCGTGGACGACACCCGACTTCTCGTACCGGTACACCGTGCCGAACTCGAAGAGGCGCAGCGGCAGTTCACGGTAGGAGCGGCCGCGCGCGTCGAAGATCAGGTTGTGCATCGGGCAGTTCATCGGCTTGAGGTAGTAGTCCACCCCGTCGTCGAGCTGCATGGGCGGGTACATGCCGTCGGCGTACCAGTCCAGGTGGCCGGACTTCTCGAAGAGCTTGCCCTTGGTGGCGTGCGGCGAGTAGACGAACTCGTAGCCCTCCTCCTCGTGGCGGCGCCGCGAGTAGTCCTCCATCGCCCGGCGGATGACGCCGCCCCTGGGGTGGAAGACGGCGAGGCCGGGGCCGATCTCGTCGGGGAAGGAGAAGAGGTCCAATTCGGCACCCAGGCGGCGGTGGTCGCGCTTGGCGGCCTCCTCCAGGAACGTCAGGTGCGCCTTGAGCTCGTCCTTGGTGGGCCAGGCGGTGCCGTAGATGCGCTGGAGCATGGGGTTGCGCTCACTGCCGCGCCAGTACGCCGCGGCGTTACGCATCAGCTTGAACGCGGGGATGAACCGGGTGCTGGGGAGGTGCGGGCCGCGGCAGAGGTCCTTCCAGCACAGCTCGCCGGTCTTCGCGTCGAGGTTGTCGTAGATGGTCAGCTCGCCGCCGCCCACCTCGACGTCCGCGCCGTCGTCGGAGGACGCGGAGCCCTTGATGCCGATGAGCTCCAGCTTGTACGGCTCGTCGGCGAGCTCCTCGCGGGCTTCCTCGTCGGAGACCACACGGCGCGAGAACCTCTGGCCCCGCTTCTGGATCTCCTGCATCTTCTTCTCGATGGCCTTGAGGTCCTCGGGCGTGAACGGCTTCTCGACGTCGAAGTCGTAGTAGAAGCCGTCCTTGACCGGCGGGCCGATGCCCAGCTTGGCCTCGGGGTGCAGCTCCTGCACGGCCTGCGCCATCACATGCGCGGTGGAGTGCCGCAGGATGTTCAGGCCGTCCTCGGAGGAGATCTCGACGGGCTCGACGACCTCGCCGTCCCGGAGGGCGTACGCAAGGTCCCGCAGCTCGCCGTCGACCCGGGCGGCGACGACGGTGCGCTGCCCGGGGAAGAGCTCGGCGGCCGTCGTGCCCGTCGTCACCACGTGCTCTTCCCGCTCGGAATCGCGTTGGATGATCACACGGACGTCTGACACCGGTCTCTCCTGACTGAGGGGGTGCGTCGCTTTCCTCTGGCGCGCGCAAGAGGAATCGTACCGAGCCGGGGGCCCTCGACGCGAAAGGGATACCGCGGGGATGACCCGGGCGCTACTCCTCCTCCCCCGCGCAGGCCTCCTCGAAGAAGTCGACGTTCTCCTGGAGCGCCTTCATCAGCCGGTCCCGCTCCGCCTCGTCGACCTGTACGGGCGTGACCTGGGAGGCGCCGCCGAGCCGCCGGAAGCCGCCCCGGTTCTCCAGCCGCCCCTCGACCCGCAGAGGGAGTCCGACCAGGTGGGCGTGGCCCGCGATCCGGTAGGCCTCCTCGTCGAGCTCGATCCGTACGTGCGCGACCTCGGCCCCCGCGAGGACCCGCAGCCGTACGACGCCGGGGCCGCGCGGCCCGGAGCGGCGCAGCCGCACGACGGCTCCGGTGATCCGCACGGGCACGGCGGGCTCGTCCCGCAGGAAGCGGGCTCCTGCCAGGCGGAGCGCGGGCAGGTCGCCCGGGGAGAACTCGACGGGGTCGGGGGTCGCCGGGCACCCTTCGGGGGTTCCGGCGGCGGGGGCCCAGGCGAGCGTGATCCCTGCGCCCTCCGCTCCCCGGACGAGCGCGACAATCGCCTCGGTCAGTTCCCGGCTGACGCCGGCGGCGACCGCGGCGTCGAACGCCTCCATCCCGCCGGTGGCCCGCTGGTAGTCGACGGCCTCCCGGGCCGCGTGCAGGGCGGCGTAGAGCTGTACGGCGACGGCTCGTCCCTCGGTGACGGGGACGAACGCGGTGAGGCTCCGGCCGTCGGACGCGGGTCCGACGAGGGTGCCGTCCAGGGCGCTCCGGGCCTTCCTGCGGTGCCGGGCGCCGTGGTAGCCGGCCCGGCCGCGTACGGCGAGGGATCCGGCGAGGAGGATCTGTCGGGCCGCGGTGCGCAGCTGGTCGGCGCCGGTCCAGTCGGCGGCCCCCGAGGCGGCCTCGGGGACGTCGCGCCACCAGCGGATCTCGTCGCTGGGCACGGTGAGGGCGACCAGGATGTCGCGGGCCGAGGGGGCGGCGCTGCGGGTGAGCGCGGTGAGGGCCTCGGAGAGCAGCTCCTCGCCGTCGGGGAAGGCGGTGCTGTCCGGCACGAGCAGGCTGGTGCCGCCGGCGCCGGGGCCGGGCGGGGCCCAGCGGCTGTAGCGCCCGGGCGCGCCCCCGCGCCGGTGCCAGCCGTGCCTCCGCAGCAGGGCTCCGAGGACGGCGGGGTCCACGCGTGCCGGGTCGGGCCCCTGGCCGGGTTCCGGACCGTCGGCGTACGGGTGTGCGCGGCTGCCCGCCGGGACCGTTCCTCCGGTGGGGTCGTCCGTCGACCGGTGCATCAGGGTCTCCCTCCCGCCCCGACCCGGGCCATGATGTCGCAGAGCGCGCGGTCGTCGAAGATCCGCGAGGTCGGGATCCGCACGGTGGTCCGGTTCCGGCCTGTCACCGGGTGGCCGGCCAGGTTCGTCCAGTAGCAGCAGTGCCGCAGGTCCAGCCGGTCGTGGCCGGCCCGCAGCCAGTCGTCCTGGCTGCGGGGCACGAGCATCACGACCAGGATCTTGTGCACCGACACAGGGGTGCGTGCGAGCTTCACCAGATGGGCGTTGTCGAGGGTGAAGGAGAACGCGGAGCCGGGTGGGTGCGGGGGGATCTGGTAGGTGCATTTGAGCTGCACCTTGATGGTGACTTCGTCGTCGACGGTGTGGTCGGGGGCACCGTGGCTGACGTGCCAGTCGATGCCGTTGTCGGGAAAGGGCTGCGAGAGCGAGCAGCCCGCTGCGGCTGCCACCGCGTGGAGGTAGCCCACCTGGAGGGTCTCCATGCAGGCGGTGGTGGCGAGTGTGCCGCGCAGCGGTGGTGCGTTCCGCTGCTGCGGCGGCTTTCCCCCGTGGTCCTCGGTGCGGGCGGGACTCCCTGGGGTCGGCTGCGCGAGCGCCATGGCTCCGTGCCTTCCGGGCTGTGCCGACCGGTTGCCCGGTCTCCGCTGACGGGCTGGTCAACTTCCTTTCCCGTCACTTGTGTTGTCACCGCAGGAGGCGGGCCGTAAACGGCGTATCAGGCATAGGGTGCGGGTATCACCGAACCGGGCAGAGGAATCCCGTCATCTGCCGTGCAGGCGCGAGGAGTTCGGGGATGATGCATTGGTTCGAGGGGCCGCTGGCGGCTTTTGACACCGAGACAACAGGCGTGGACGTCGAGGAGGACCGGATCGTCTCGGCCGCCCTCGTCGTCCAGGACGCGGCGGGCGGACGGCTCCGCACCACCCGCTGGCTGGTCAATCCGGGGATTCCGGTGCCGCCCGGCGCCACCGAGATCCACGGTCTGACCGACGACCATCTGCAGCGCAACGGCCGGTGGCCCGCACCGGTCGTCGAGGAGATAGCCCGGGCGCTGGCGGAGCAGTGCGCGACGGGACGGCCGCTGGTCGTGATGAACGCGCCGTTCGATCTGACGCTGCTGGACCGGGAGCTGAGGCGCCACCGCGCGTCCTCCCTGGCCGGCTACCTGCGGAACAAGCCGCTGTGCGTGCTGGATCCGCGGGTGCTGGACAAGCACCTGGACCGCTATCGCAAGGGCCGTCGCACGCTGACGGATCTGTGCGAGCTGTACGGGGTCACGCTGGACGGCGCGCACGACGCGGCGGCCGACGCGGCGGCGTCGCTCGAACTGGTGCGGGCGGTGGGGCGGCGGTTCTCCGCCCGGCTGGAGCGGCTGTCACCGGCGGAGGTGCACTCGCTGCAGGCGGTGTGGCACGCGGCTCAGGCGCGCGGGCTGCAGGCCTGGTTCGAGAAGAGCGGGACGCCGGAGGCGGTGGATCCGGCGTGGCCGTTGCGTCCGGAGCTCCCCGCGGCGGCCTGACCGGCGCCGGGTACGCGAAAGCCGGCCCGTCGATGACACTGACGGACCGGCTTTTCCCGGGTGGGCGATACTGGTTTCGAACCAGTGACCTCTTCGGTGTGAACGAAGCGCTCTCCCACTGAGCTAATCGCCCGGGAACGGGTTGAACCATACAGGGCTCGGAGCCCTGGGTTCAAACTCCTACTCAGTGGCGGACTGAGTAGCCGTACGCATGCACGAGGGTGTGGCGGCCGACACACTCCCGTACATGAGACATCTGCCGCCGCCCGCCGAGGAATTGGCCCTCCTCGATCATGAACTGGCCCGGCTGGACGCCCGCCGGCTGCAGTTGCTGAACCGCCGCGCCTGGCTGCTGAGCGTGCTGCGTGCGCCGGCCGCTCCCTCCCCTCCTCCGCCGCCGCCTGCCTTCCGGCCGAACGTCCCTGCCGCCCCGTACACCCCGGTGGCGCCGGTGCACGGTACGCAGAATGTGCTGCTGGTCCTCGGTGGTCTGCTGCTGACGGTCGCGGCGATCGCGTTCACCCTGTTCAGCTGGGGCGAGATGGGCATCGCGGGCCGTTCGGCGGTGCTGGCCGTGGTGACGGCGGGTGCGCTGGTGGCGCCCGCGCTGCTGCTGGCCCGCAGGCTGCCCTCGACCGCGGAGGCGGTGGCCGCGCTGGCCCTGGTGCTGACGGTGCTGGACGCGGTCGCCCTGCACGCGGTCGCGGCTCCGGGGACGGACGGGCTCGCGTTCTCAGCGGTGGCGTCGGCGGTGCTGGCTGCGGTGTGGACCCTGTACGGGCTGCTCCTCGGCCGGCTGCGGGTGCCGCTGCCGGCGGCGGTGGTGGCGGGGCAACTGCCGCTGGTGCTGACCGCCTGGGCGGCGGGCGCGTCCGCGGCCGGCTTCGGCTGGGCGCTCCTGGTGACGGCGGCGGCGGATGTCGTGGTGGTGTCGTGGGGCCAGGGGCTCGCGGTGCGGGTCACGGCGGCTGTCGGGGCGTCGGCGACCGGGCTGATTGCGCTGCTGATCGGTCTGGATCTGTCCGTGTCGGCCGGTGGTGCGGTCGCGGCCGTGGGCCCGGGGGCGCTGCTGCTGGCGGGTGCGGGGGTGGCGCTGGCGGGGGCCTGGCGTGCCCCGAAGGAATGGGCCGTGGCGGCGGGAGCGGTGGCGGGTCTGGCCGCGGTGGCGGCGGTGGGCGGTGTGCTGCGTACGGGGCTGCCGTGGGACTGGTCGGTCGTGGTGTATCTGGTGTGCGGTCTCGCGCTGCTGCCGGTGCCGCGCCTAGGGGCCCCGCGGCCGGTGGGCCGGGGTGTGCTGGGGGCGTCCGCCGCGGTGACGGCGGGTGCGCTGGTGTGGGCGCTGCCCCTGGTGGCCGCCGCGGTGCTGGGGCCGGTGTCCGTCCTGGCGGATGTGTGGTCCGGGGCGCCGGAGGGGTTCCGGGGCGCGCTGGGGCAGTCGGTGCCCTCGGGGTCGGCCGCGTCCCCGGTGGTGCTCGCGGTGGTGGCGGGTCTTGCGGCCGCGCTCCATGTGAGGTGGCCGCGCTTGCTCCCGGAGAAGGGGTGGCGCGTCGCCGCGGCGGTCGGCGTCGTGGTTCTGGGCTGGGGTGCGGTGCCGGCGCTGCTCGCGGTGGCGGACGTGCCGTACGCGGCGGCCGTGGCCGTGGAACTGCTGCTGGTGGCGGGGCTGCTGGCGCTCGCCGTACGGCGGGGGCCGGACGGCGTCGCGCAGGCAGCGCTGGGGTGCGGGCTCGTGGGCGCGGTGAGCGTGGGGCTGCTCGCCCTGGCCGCCGAGCCGGCCACGTACGCGGTGTTCGGGGTCCTGCTGGTGCTGTTCGCGGGTGCGGCGGCCCGGCCGGGGTCGGTCGTGGTGCGGTCGGTCCTCGCCGTCGGGGCGGTGCTGTGCGCGATCGTGGTGGCTTCGGCGGCGGGGGCGTCGCTGGGGTGGAGCGCGCCGCAGTCGGCTCCGGTGGTGCTGGTCGTCCCGGCGGTGACGGTGCTGCTCGGGGCGCGGCTGAGGGGGGCCGCGGTGGCGGTGGCGCTGGAGGCCGCCGGGGCGTTCGGGGCGCTGGTCGCCGTGGCCCTCGCGGTGACGGACGCACCGTTCCTGGCGCTGGTTCTCGGTCTGAGCGGGGTGCTGGCCTCGGCGACGGCGCTGCGGCCGGAGCGCCGTCGGGCGGCGGGGTATCCGGCGGCGGCGCTGTTCGTGGCGGCGGCGTGGGTGCGGCTGGCGGCCTCGGGGGTGACGGCTCCCGAGGCGTACACGCTGCCGGTCTCGGTGGCCGCGTTCGCCGTGGGGTACCTGCGGAGCCGCAGGGACCCGGCGGCGTCCTCCTGGGTGGCGTACGGTCCGGCGCTCTCGATGACGATGGTGCCGAGCCTGGTGGTGGCGTGGACCGATGCCGGCTGGCTGCGGCCCCTGCTGCTGGGGGCGGCGGCGCTGGTGGTCACGCTGGTGGGTGCCCGTCTCCGGCTCCAGGCGCCATTGGTGCTGGGCGGTTCGGTCCTGGCCCTGGACGGCCTGCACGAGCTGGCCCCTCATGTGGTGCAGGTGCTCGACGCGCTGCCGCGCTGGGCGCCCCCGGCGCTCGCCGGGCTGCTGCTGCTCGCGGTCGGTGCGACCTACGAGCAGCGGCTGCGCGACGCGCGCCGGGTGCGGGAGAGCCTGGGCCGGATGCGCTGACCTTCGTGCGTCAGTTCGGCATCCGGTCCCCCACGAGGGCGAGGTTCTCGATGGCGGCGAGTCCGTAGAGCGCGGTGTCGTTGGTGTAGACCCAGTTGGCCTCGGTCCCGGGGACCGTGGTGACGGGGCCGGTCACCTCCTCGGTCTTCCAGGGGGCCGATTCCTTGTATCCGTCGCTGTTGTAGAACTTCTCCCAGGCGCGGGCGGCGAGCTTCTCGTCGCCCGCGCGGACCGCGGCGTAGGCGTCGAGCCGTGAGTGCCCCTGGAAGAGGATGAGGCTGCCGAAGTCGGAGCCGTAGCGCGCCTTCTGTTCGGCCTTGGTCGCGTTGAAGTACCGGCAGTAGTCGAGGTACGCCTCCTCGAACTTCGGTACGTCGCCGCCCACGAGGTCGATGAGCTCGGCGCACAGCTCGTTCAGGCCGAAGACCGCCGAGAGGTGCGAGACGCTGACGACGGGCTCGGTGGCGACGGCGAACTTTCCGGTGTCGAGGTCGTACAGGCCGCTGCCCTGGACGAATCCGTTGGGCTGGGCGGCGATGGTCTCCATCGTTCCGAGGACGCGGGCCCTGGCCTTCGCGGCCTGCGGGCCGCCCCGCTCCCATTCGGTGAGCCAGGCGGAGACCAGCCCGCTCCAGTCCGTTCCGAAGCCGATGGACAGGGCGTGCCGGTCCGGTGTGTAGGGCTCGGTACGGATCTTGCGGAGCGGGTCGAGGGCGAGGAAGGTCTCGTCGGAGTCGACGTTTGCGCGCATCAGGTCACCGACGCGTTCGTCGGCGGTGAGGAAGTAGTAGAAGCGCCGGTAGGTGGTGTTGGCGATGCGCTGCTGTTTGGCGCTGTCGGCGTAGTGCTGGATGCCGTGGCGGGTCCCGAGACCGGCCCACTCGCCGAGGTGGTAGACGTCGACCTCGCCGGTGTGGCGGGTCATGGCCTCGGCGAAGCGGAAGATGTCGGCGCGGCCGGAGCGCAGATAGGCGTACCAGAGCCAGAGGTCGGGTGACAGCTCGGAGTTGTCCCAGGCGTAGCCGCCGACGTCGTAGCGCCACTGGTGGCGGGCGGGGTCGTAGGAGTGCATGACGTCGCCGTAGTCCCAGAAGCCGTACCAGCGCCGCATCTCGACCTGGTCCTTGTAGTACGTGAAGAGGAAGTCGAGGTGGTCCTCGATCTTCGCCTTGGCCGGGGTCGAGCGGTCGACCGGGGAGAACAGTCCGCCGAAGACCTTCGCGGCGATCAGCTGGGAGGGCGGCGCGACGAGCTGGGGAAGGGTGCGGACGGCCTCGGTCTGCTGCGCGAGGGCGGTGGCGCCGGGGGTGGAGTCATGGGCCCAGAAGAGGAGTTCGCTGGTGCGCGCGATGCCGTAGGGGGTGCCGAAGCCGGGTTCGTAGTCCTCGTAGGTGATTTCGAGGCCTTGGAGCTGTTCGGCGTACGTGTCCTGGCCCAGGCCGTCGTGGTAGAAGCGCAGGTCCATGGGTTCGGCCTCGGGCGACCAGAGCCACACGGTGACCTCGGCGGCGTCGGTGTGGGCGTCGCGGATGTCCAGCTGGGCGGGGAACTTCTCCCAGAAGTCGCGCAGGCCGAAGGCGAGTCCGCCGCTCGCCCCTCCGACGTATCCGAAGCCGGAGGCGCGCCGGCCGCCGCCCGCCGCGATCCAGCCGTGGCCCTTCCCGGTGCGCTTGCGGAGGGAGAATCCGTCGGCGGAGAGCTGGCTGAGGGTGTAGTCGCCCCAGGTGGGGATGAGGTGGAGGCGGCTGGTGACGCGCTGGTCCCAGGTGGCGGGGTCGGGGAGCTTCGTGCCCTCGAACTGGGCCGCCTGGACCGCGGCGCCGGGGTCGCGGCGCAGTCCGGTGATGCCCTTGACGGCTTCCCGGAGCATGCCGGTGCCCTCGCCGCCGATGCGGATGTGCCGGTCGTAGGCCTCGTCCCGCATCGGGACGGTGAAGCGGACGCCGAGGCCGCGGATGAAGTCGCCGCTCGCCTTCCCGGGTTCCTGGGTGCCGTCGAAGGTGATGGTGTGCACCATGCGGAACGACTCGGCGCCGGCGTAGAAGTAGAGCCGGACGGAGAACGGCAGCCAGGACCGCTTCCCTCGGCGGTGCTTGCCCTCGATCCGGACGACGGCGCGCACCGGGCCGCTCTGTTCGACCTCGGTGGCGGTGACGGCGCTCTCGAACCGTTCGTATGTCTCACGCCCCTGGTCGCCGTCCTCGATCTCGCCCTGCCGGATCAGGACGAGCCGTCCGTTCTTGGCGATCTCGGTGGAGCCACGGGTGAGGGAGGTGATGAGGGAGGAGCCGGACTTCCCTATCCGGGCGGTGATGACGCCGGTGGAGACGCTGACGGTGGATCCGGTGTTCTTGACGCTGACCTTGTGGGCGGGAGCGGTGGGCCTGCCCGGGCCGAGGACGAACTTCTTCGCGCCCGCGGCCTCGGGGCCCACGGCGTGTGCGGTCCACTTCGCGGAACCGTCGGGCCAGGTGGCGGTCGTCCATGACTGCACGGGGACGTCCTTGCCGTCCTCCGTGGTCAGGGCGAACGTCTGGTCCTTGGTGTACCGCCCCTTGGGCCAGGGCACCCCGAGCGTGGAACCGGGGGCCGCGCCGAGGCCCCCGGACTCCAGCCAGGTCAGGGTGACGGGTTCGTCGGTGTGCTCGGCCACAGGGGCCGCCGACGCGGGGGTGGCGCCGAGGGGCCAGCTGAACTGTGCGGCCGCGCCGGCCGCTGCCGCGGCCTTCAGGAGCGTTCTCCGGGGCATCCTGGACATGGGTGTGCCTCTCTCCGTGCGGATTCGGGAAAAAAGGGGTCGAGCGGAAACGCGTCAGCGGGCGGGCCGGCGCGCCCGCACCGCGGTGGCCGCTGCGGCGACGGCCCCGACGACGGGGACGGCCAGCGGCAGCACCAGGGCGCCGGACAGCACGACGACGGCCATGCCGCAGACGAGCAGGAGGGAGCCGGCCGGGTCGCGGACCGTGTCCCGGCCGGCCTCGGCCAGGAGGGTGCGCCACCGGGCGCCTGGCTCCCAGCAGGAGGCCGCGCGGACCACCGCGACCAGGAGACCGATCATGGCGAGGATGCCGACGGCGCCCACGAAGCGCCCGCCGGGCAGCCCTGCGCCGGCTGCCGCCAGGTCGAGCAGGAGCAGTCCCGCGGCGGCCCATACGGACGCGCCGACGAGCCATCCGCCGCGGGCGGCGGCCCGGGCGTCGTCCGCGAACTCCCGCAGGCCGCCGTGCTCACCGGCGAGGTAGCGGCGCAGGTGCCGGGTACCCGCGGCGAAGGCCGCGGGGAAGGTGACCAGGGGCAGGGCGGCGACGGCGATCCACACGCCGACGAGCAGACATTCGGAGAACAGGGCGAAGCGGTTCATGAGGCGTGAACGCCTGGCCGGGGTGCGGGTCTTCGTCGCCACGGTGTCAGCCCTTCAGGCCCGAGGTGGCCATGCCGTCGATCAGGTACCGCTGGAACGCCACGAAGAAGGCCAGCACCGGGAGCAGGGACACCAGGGACATGGCGACCATGCCGCCGTAGTCCGCGACCGCGTCCTGGTCGATGAACATCTTCAGCCCCATGGAGACGGTGTACTTGTCCGGCTCGTTGAGGTACAGCAGGGGGCCCATGAAGTCGTTCCAGGCGTTGATGAACGTGAAGATCGCGCTGGTGACGAGCGCCGGCCGGCAGAGCGGCATCACGATGGACCAGTAGGTCCTCAGGTGCCCGCAGCCGTCCAGCCGCGCCGCCTCGTCGAGCTCCTTGGGCAGTCCGCGCATGAACTGCACCATCAGGAAGACGAAGAAGGCGTCGGTGGCCAGGTACTTGCCGATCAGCAGCGGGGTGAATGTGTTGATCAGCTCCAGCTTCTGGAACAGGACGTACTGCGGAATGATCAGTACGTGGTACGGCAGCAGGAGGGTGCCGATCATGATGGCGAACATGATGTTGCGGCCGGCGAACCGTACCTTCGCGAAGGCGTAGGCGGTCAGTGAGCAGGACAGCACCACGCCGATCACCGAGCCGACGGCTATGTAGGCCGAGTTCAGGAAGAACGTCGAGATCGGGATGTCGGCGATGCCCTCGGTGAGCCGGGCGTAGTTGTCGCCGATCGGGTCCGCGGGGAACAGGTCCAGGCCGCCGATGATGTCGGCGCTGGGCTTGAACGACGCCCCGATCGTCCAGACCACCGGGTAGAGGACCACGGCGAGGATGACGAGCGCACCGAGGTGCCAGGCGAGCGCGCCGGGTCCCCGGCGGCGTACGGCTGTTGTCAGGAGACTCATCGGCCGCCCTCCTCGTAGTGCACCCAGCGCTTCTGGGACCAGAACAGCACGGCGGTGACCAGGCCGACGGCGAGCAGCAGCAGCCATCCCATGGCCGAGGCGAAGCCCATGCGGCTGTTCACGAAGCCTTGTTCGTACAGGTAACAGGTGTAGACGAGCGTCGCGTCGGCGGGTCCGCAGCTGCCGTTGCTGACGATGTAGGCCGAGCCGAAGATCTGGAACGAGTGGATGGTCTCCAGCAGGACGTTGAAGAACAGCACCGGCGAGATCATCGGCAGGGTGATGTGGAAGAACCTGCGCCAGGGGCCGGCTCCGTCCACCTCGGCGGCCTCGTACAGCTCGCGCGGGACCTGCTTGAGGCCGGCCAGGAAGATGACCATCGGTGCGCCGAACTGCCAGACGGTGAGGGCGATCAGCGCGTAGATGATCATCGAGGGGTCGCCGATCCAGCCGCCGACCTCGACGCCGAACACCTTCTGCGTACGGTCGACGATCGCGTCGTCCGAGAAGAGCGCACGCCAGACGATGGCCGCCGAGACGCTCGCACCGATGAGGGACGGGGCGTAGAAGGCCGCCCGGTAGAACGACTGACCCCACCGCTTCTGGGCGAGCAGCATGGCGACGGCGAGTGCGGCCGCCAGCTTGATGGGGGTGCCGATCAGCACGTACCAGGAGGTGACCTTGACGGACTGGCGCCAGCGGGGGTCGGCGAACATGTCGGTGAAGTTCTGCAGGCCGATCCAGCGAGGCGCCTCGAACAGGTTGTACTCGGTGAACGACAGGTACAGCGAGAACACCATCGGCCCGGCGATCAGGAACAGGAAGCCCGCGATCCAGGGCGACATGAACAGATAGCCGGCCAGGTTCTCGCCCCGGCCCCGCCGCTCCGGGGCGACGGGTGGCGCGTTTCCTCCGGGACCGCTCCGCTCGGCGCCGGAGCGGTCGTCCCCGGCGGCGAGAACGCCCGGGGAGGTGTGGATGTGAGTCACCACGGTCCTCTCAGTTCGAGGCGAGGGCGGTCTTCGCCTCGGAGAAGAACTGCTTCACGGAGTCCTTCGGCGAGGTCTTGCCCAGGGACAGGTCGGCGCCGATGCGCAGGAAGGCCGCCTCGATGACGTCCGCGCCGGCGGGGTGCGGGGTGATGGGCTCCAGGACACCCGCGTCTGCGATCGCGGTCTCGTACGCGGCGATGGCCTTGCTGGGGGCGTCGGCCGGCTCGTAGGCCTCGAACTGCGCGGTGGTGGCGGGCACTCCGCGGTCGTAGCCCATGATCCGGGCGACCTCGGGGTCATGGGTCATGAAGCTGATGAAGGTGGCCACCTCGGCGGGGTGCTTGGTGCGCGCCGAACCGCTCAGCATCAGCGACCCAAGGTACTGGCCGGTCTTCTTGCCGTCGGTGCTCGGGATGGGCGCGAGGCCGTAGCTGCTCTTGCCCTCCGCGCTGTAGCGGACCGAGAAGTTGTCCCAGGTGAACTCGCCGGCGGACAGGCCCTTGGCGGTCGCGGAGGCGGGCTTGATCTGCTCGACCTTGCCGGGGTCGGCGTAGAGCCCTGCCTTGACCCGATCGAGGGCCTCGGTCCAGTACGGCAGCAGTTCGGCCTCGCCGAAGCCCATGCCGTCCTCCGTGAAGAAGGCCTTGCCGTTCTGGCGGAGGATCAGGTCGTAGAGGTACATCACACCGTGCGGCCCCGCGTCACCCGCGATCCCCTGCCCGCGCTTGATCTTCTCCAGGCCGGCGAGCCAGTCGTCCCAGGTCCAGCCGATCTCGGGCGCGATGCCGGCCTTCTCGTACACCTTCTCGTCGATGACCAGGGCCATCGAGTTGCTGCCGACCGGCACGCCGAGCAGCTTGCCGTCGATCTCGGCGAACTTCTCCAGCCCGGAGCGGAAGCCGCCGAGGTCGAGGTTGCCCTTCTCCACCTGGGGGCTGAGGTCGAGGAGGACGTTCTTCGCCTCGTACTTGCGCAGGAAGGTGACGGCGTTCTGGATGACGTCCGGGGGGTTGCCGCCGGCCGCCTGGGTGTTGAACTTCTTCCAGAAGTCCGCGTACTGCTGGAAGTCCGTCTTCACCTTGATCTTCGGGTGCTTCTTCTCGAAGAGGCCGACGCACTGCTGGATCTTCTTGGCACGGTCGTCCGCGCCCCACCACGAGTGCCGGATGGTGACCGGACCGCCGGAGCCGCTGCCGCCCGAGCCGCAGCCGGCCGCGGTCAGCCCGAGACCGGCCGCGGAGAGGCCGGCCAGCTTCAGCAGCTGCCGCCGGTCCATGCCGTTGTTACGAGACATAGCTCGCCCCCACCGTTCGCATTGAATCGTTTTAGAAAGCGCTTGCTGGGTCAAAGTAAGGAGCGACAGGGGGCGCGTCAACGGTTAGGACGAAATTTCGGCGGCCGGACGACAGGCCGAACAACCGCACGGGGCGGCGGCGACGGGGACCCATGGAAACGCCGATGGCCCGGAAGCTTCTCAGAAGCTTCCGGGCCATCGGTCCGGGGTGGGCGATACTGGGTTCGAACCAGTGACCTCTTCGGTGTGAACGAAGCGCTCTCCCACTGAGCTAATCGCCCCGGCGCACCGCAAACATTACCCCATGTCAGCGGCGCCGCGGGACCACCGGGGCCACGTCCGCGTCACTGCTCGATCTTCCACGGCATCACTATGCCGAACTTCCAGACGTAGATCCCGACGAGCACCGCGATGATCACGAGCCCCACCGTGGTGAGGATGATGTTGCGCCGCCGGACCTTGGGGTCGAGGGCCCGCTGGGCGGCTTCGGTGACCTTGCGCCGGGTCCAGCGCAGGACGAGCTGCGCCCAGACGAATTCGGTCGCCCAGATCGCCATGCCGCCGAAGATCACCAGCCACCCGGGACCGGGCAGCGGAAGCATCACGATGCCCGCCCCGACCACGGCGAGGCCGACGACGAAGATCCCGACCTGCCAGCTCAGGTGGAGCACCCTCGACCCCTTGATGAACCCGGGCGCCCGCGAGCCCAGCTCACGCTCCGCCGTACGTTCGTCCCCCGTGGCGGAACCGGCGGCCACCGTCGCGGCCACCTCTTTCCGCTCGTCACTCTCCGCGTTCATGAAGCCCAACCTACCGGAACCGCGATCGTCACCGGAATGGACGCATGACCCAAAGTTACACACCGCTGTGCGAGGGACCTGAAGCATCACAAATAGGTCAGAGGGGTTTACAACGGCACCGTAGGTGGCATGTCGATTTCGCCGACGTGCGAATCCCCGAGCGCACACTGAGCGAAAGGCCCTGGCGCTTATGAACACCACGGTCAGCTGCGAGCTGCACCTGCGCCTCGTTGTGTCGAGCGAGTCCTCACTGCCTGTACCCGCGGGCCTGCGGTATGACACGGCCGACCCCTATGCCGTGCACGCCACCTTCCACACCGGAGCGGAGGAGACGGTCGAATGGGTTTTCGCCCGTGACCTCCTTGCCGAGGGGCTGCACCGGCCCACCGGCACCGGAGACGTCCGCGTCTGGCCATCACGTAGTCACGGTCAAGGCGTCGTCTGCATCGCACTGAGCTCCCCGGAGGGCGAAGCCCTGCTGGAAGCCCCGGCGAGGGCCCTGGAGTCGTTCCTCAAAAGGACCGACGCCGCGGTCCCGCCCGGAACCGAGCATCGTCACTTCGACCTCGATACGGAGCTCTCACACATCCTGGCCGAGAGCTGAGCCAGGCCGAGAACTGCGGGACGCCGTCCGACTCGGGGAGACGGCGTCGCGCGGACAACCTCATAGGGCAGACACCGGCGCCGTCGCCGCGGAACCCACCGCGGCGGCGGCGCCGCTGCGCGCACGGGCCGAACCGGGCGGGGCGAACCGGGCGGGCCGGTCGCTCGAGGCCGACGTCGCCACACCCGCATCGTTCGCCCCACGCGCCTCACCTCTCCCGCCGACAGGGCCTCCTGGGCCATCAGGAGGCCCCGCACGCGTCGGCGGCACGTCCGGCCGGGAAAAGGGACCGGCCTCCCCCGCCGAGCCCACACCGGCCCCTGGGCGCCTTCGCCGAGCCAGTAGAGTCAGCCCGCATCGGCGGGCACCGGTCCGCCGGAGGCCAGGGAGCGAAGCGTGCTGATCCCACACGACACCCGGATCGCCCTCGAAACGGTGGTCGATCTGGTGAACACCGCACCGGAGAGCGGAGCGGACGACGGGCTCGCGGAGCTCACCGCGCTCTACGCCTTCGCGGAGCGCCACCACATCAGCGGCGTCGGAACCCTCGGCGACAAGGACCTGCGCGCCGTGCAGGACGTCCGGGGCCGGTTCGCCGAGATATTCGCCGCGCCCGACGCCCGCACCGCCGCGGACCTCGTCAACAGCCTGGTGGCCGCCGCCGGCACCACCCCGCAGCTCACCGACCACGACGGCTACGACTGGCACGTCCACTACTTCGCGCCGGACGCCTCCGTCGCGGACCACCTCGCGGCCGACTGCGGCATGGCCCTGGCCTTCATCGTCGTGGCGGGCGAGCAGGAACGGCTGCGGCGCTGCGAGGCCCCGGACTGCCGGGACGCCTTCGTCGACCTGTCGCGCAACCGCTCCCGCCGCTACTGCTCCAGCCGCACCTGCGGCAACAGGCTGCACGTCGCCGCGTACCGCGCCCGGCGCCGGGAAGCCGCGCGCTGACCGTCGGCGCACGCGCCGTGCGGCCGTCCTCCGGGACGGCGCCGGGGGCGGTGGGCATCCGGGCCCGGAAGCCGCTCACGAGGGAGAGAACCTGGCGGCCGCTCACAGCAGGAAGAGATCGTGCAGGGCGGCCATCAGCAGCAGGCCGCCGACCACGGTCAGGAAAATCATCAGCGGCGGCTGGGAAAGCGCGAAGAGGCAGCCACGCGGCTCTTCGGCGGGGGGTGCGGGGGCGTCGCCCCGGGATGTGTCCACCATCTCGTAGCGATCATGACCTAGAGCGAGCCCTGTTGGCGATCAACGAACCCTTTCGCAGGGTGAGTTCACCACTCCAGGATGAACGGATTCGCTCCCGCGCCCGAAGATCATCCACGCGTTCGCCCCGGGTGCCTCCGGCGCCCGGCGCTGCCGGGCGTCGGCCCCCTGATCAGCGTGGCGCGGCGCTGGAGGCCCGTACGACGAGTTCCGGCTGGAGCACCACGCTGCGGTGCCGGTGGGCGCCGTCCTCGTCGTCCGCCTCCTCCAGGAGGAGCTCCGCCGCCATCCTGCCCATCACCACGGCGGGCTGCCGTACCGAGGTGAGGGGCACGGCGGCGGCCGCGGCGAATTCGATGTCGTCGTAACCGACGATCGCGATGTCCTGCGGCACCCGCACACCGGCGGCGTACAGCGACTGCAGGACGCCGAGCGCCAGCAGGTCGTTGGCGCAGAACACGGCGGTCGGTCTGGGCACGAGGCCGAGCAGCCTGGCCCCGGCGTCGCGGCCCGCCGCCACGTCCAGGCGGTCGGAGGGAATCTCGACGAGCGCCTCGGGGCCGAGCCCTGCCTCGGCGAGCGCCGCGAGGGCGCCCTCACGGCGGTCCCTGATCTGGTGGAGGTCGCCGGGGCCGCTCACATAGGCGACGGAGCGGTGGCCCGCCGAGACGAGGTGCCCGACGGCCAGCATGCCGCCGCGCACGTCGTCCACGGAGACCGCGCAGGTGTCGGTGGTCGCCGCCACCCGGTCGACCAGCACGTAGGGAATGCGGTGGCGGGCGAAGGCTTCGAGGTTGCCGCCGGTGGCGTCGGCCGGGGTGACGAGCACCCCGCAGACCCGCTGCTCGGCGAAGAGCCCGAGGTATTCGGCCTCCTCCTCCGGGCTCTGGCCGCTGTTGCAGACCATGACCCCGAGACCGGCCTCCCGGGCCGCGCGCTCGGCGCCGCGTGCGACATCGACGAAGAACGGGTTGCCCATGTCGAGCACCAGCAGGGCCATGATGCGGCTGCGGCCCGCCCTGAGCTGCCGGGCCGATTCGCTGCGTACGTATCCGAGTTCCTCGATCGCCGCCAGGACACGGGCCCGGGTGTCGGGGAGCACCGCCTCGGGGCGGTTGATCACATTGGAGACCGTGCCCACGGAGACTCCGGCCTGCCGGGCCACGTCCTTGATCCCTGCCACACGCGCCACTTGCCCTGCCCCACTGATGCATCCGGCAACCGCGCGTCGGCGCCGGTCCTGGTCCACGGACGAACGTACGGCGTGGTCCGTCGCGCCGCCGGCCGGGCCGCGCCCGCCGATTGAATTGTTTCAATCCGCTCGGGACGCTAACCGCATCCACCGGATACCGTCAAGATCGGGGCGACGCGACCCGAATATACCGAGGCGTGCGATGCGTTCGGGCGCCCTCTGGACCGTAGCTCGCCATGAATCGATTCATGGCCTACGCGCGGCCGAGCGGCCGGTCAGATCCCGTGCTTCTTCAGGATGGCCTCGATGTCGCTGAAGTCGTCACCGGGCGCGGCAGCCTGCTGCTTCTTCTTCGCCCTGCCCTGCGTCTGCTTCTGCGTCTGCGCGGCCGTCGCCCCGGCGCCCGAGGTCAGTGACGGTGACGAGGCCGCCGGTGCGACCGCGGCGCCGCGCTCCGCGGACCTCGCGGCCCTGCGCTCCTTGCGGGTCGAGCCGCTCCGGCGCTCCACGGCGCGCGTGGTCATGAAAAGCAGCCACGCCACGGCCAGCAGCCCGAAGCCGATCCAGACGCTCGGCTTGAAGGCGATGTCCGACACCCACTCGACGACACCGGTCATGACCAGGCCGACGGGCACCAGCGAGTAGGCGGCGATCCGGGTCGCCGTGAGGAACCGCTTTCGGTACGCGGTGATCGCGGCGATGCCCAAACCGGCCGCAGACACCGCGGAACAGATGGTCTCGGCAAGCATCGGGGCCTCCAGCGATCGGGATACGTCCCTTCCATCCTGCACCGGTCACCGCCGCGGGGGCCACGGTGCGGGACCACATCAGGGACATTTCAGGGCCGCGGTCCTCCCCAGGTCCCGATTGGGACGCGCCGGTCCGGCCTGAAAGACTGATTCCATGAGCGAATCCCCCTCCGCCGCGCCGGTCGTCCTCGACGTCTGGTGCGAGCTCGAGTGCCCCGACTGCCACCAGGCCCTCTCCGACGTCCACGCCCTGCGCGCCCGCTACGGCGACCGGCTGGAGGTCCGGCTGCGCCACTTCCCGCTGGAGAAGCACAAGCACGCGTACGCGGCGGCGCAGGCGGCCGAGGAGGCCGTGGTGCAGGGCAAGGGATGGCCGTACATCGAGGCCGTGCTGGCGCGGACCGCCGACCTCGCCCGGGCCGGCGAGCCCCTGCTGATCGAGGTGGCGAACGAACTGGGCCTGGACGCCGAGGAGTTCGACACCGCCCTGATCGACGGCCGGCATCTGCTGATCGTGGACGCCGACCAGGCCGAGGGCAAGGCGATCGGCGTCACCGGGACCCCGACGTATGTGATCGGCGACGAGCGGCTGGACGGCGGCAAGAGCCAGGAAGGGCTGCGCGCCCGCATCGAGGAGATCGCCGACCGCCTGCTCGCCGCCGAGGGCTGACCGGCACCCGGGCCGGCTACAGCGCCTTGGCCAGGTTGTACTGCGTCACCTCGTAGCCGAGCGACTCGTACAGCCGCAGTGCGGGCGTGTTGGACGCGAAGACGTGCAGCCCGAGCAGGCCGAGGCCGGCGTCGAGCGTGATGTCCTCCGCGAGGTGCATCAGCGCCCGGCCGTAGCCGCGCCCCCGGTACTCCTCGTACACCTCCACGTCGAACACGTAGCCGAGGTCGTCGCCGTCCGGCTCCTCACGCCGTGCCACCCAGACGTGGCCGACGACGGCGCCGTCGTGGACGAGGACGTGGAAGTACATCCCACGGGTCGCCCTGCCGTCCGGCAGGGTGGTGGCGTGGTCGGTCTCGGTCTTGTGCCGGGCCTGCTCCTCCGGGACGCCCCGCTCCACCCACTCCCGCGTGTAGATCCCGACGCTGGCCGCCGCCCACTCGTCGTATTCCTGCTGCGTCATGCGGCGTCCCGTGACTCCGGCCGGCAGCGCGGGGGCGGTCCGCCGGAGGGTCTTCAGCATGTTCCGGCTGCGCTCGGTGTAGCCGAGCACGGCCCCCAGGGCCCGGGCGGCGTGGTTGTCCGCCGGGGCCACCAGGCGGACCTGGGTGCAGCCCCAGCCGCGCAGCACCTCCTCGGCGGCGAGCGCGGCGATGGTCCCCCGGCCCCGCCTGCGGTGCGCCTCCTCGACGGAGAGCGAGTGGAGTATGCCCGCGGTGGGCCCGAACGACGGGTCGGTGGAGATGCCGACGGCTCCCACGGGCCGCCCGTTGTCGCACACGTCGTACGTACGCGCCCGCGCGCCGTCGGCGCCTTGCTGGACCGGCCCGGCCGGCCGGATGGTCGTGGTCATCAGGGTGTTCTATCCGCTGGAGGCGGTTGAGTCACCCCTTTTACGGTTCCGGCTTCGGAGGCCGGGCGGGGAGGCCGCTCACGGATCGAGATCGTCCGCCGCGCGCTCGTCGAAGACCCGCATCGCCTTCGCCGTCACGGGCCCCGGGGCGCCGGGCAGCTCCCGCCCGTCGACGCGGTGGACGGCCTGGATGTCGCGGAGGGTGGAGGTCAGGAAGATCTCCTCGGCCCGTTCGAGCACGTCCAGCGGGAGGTCGGTCTCCTGCGCGCCCGTCCACTCCACGGCGAGGGCCCGGGTGATTCCGGCGAGGCATCCGGAGGTGACCGGGGGCGTGTGGATCCGGCCGTCGAGGACGACGAAGACATTGGAGCCGGTGCCCTCGCAGAGCTGCCCGACCGTGTTCGGGAAGAGCGCCTCCGAGGCGCCGTGCTCATGGGCGCGCGCCAGGGCGACGACGTTCTCGGCGTACGAGGTGGTCTTGAGGCCCGTCACCGCGCCGCGTTCGTTGCGCGTCCAGGGCACGGTGATCACGGCCGTGCTGTCGGGGCGGCGTGCCGTCCCGCCCAGGGCGACGACCAGGCTGGGGCCGGCGTCGCCACGGTCGGAGCCGAGGGACGCGAGGCCGCCGGTGAAGGTGATACGGAGCCGGCCGAGCTCCACGGGATTGGCCTCGACGACGGCGGCGACCGCGCGGCGGACCTCGTCGTGGTCGGGGTCGGTCAGGCCCAGACCCCTGGCCGAGCGCGTCAGCCGGTCGAGATGCCGGGTGAGCGCGAAGGGACGGCCGCCGGAGACCCGGACCGTCTCGAAGATGCCGTCCCCCACGGTCAGCCCGTGATCGAGCACGGACAGCCGGGCGTCATCGGCGTCACACAGTCCGCCGTTGACCCAAATCCTCATGACGCGGTCCTTCCTGTCTCCTCGTAGGCGCCCGACGCTACAGCGAGCAGCCGGAATGCCTTGAGCTCGGTCTCGGCCCACTCGCGCGCCGGGTCGGATCCCCAGGTGATGCCGGCTCCGGTACCGAAGCGCAGGAGAGGAGCGGTCCCGGTGCGGTCGATCCAGAAGGTCCGTATGCCGACCGCCAGCTCCGCGGTGCCCCGGTCGGCGTCCACCCAGCCGACCGCACCGCAGTAGGGGCCGCGGGGGGCCGTCTCCAGGTCTTCGATGATCCGCAGCGCGCTGGACTTGGGCGCGCCGGTGACGGACCCGGGCGGGAAGGCCGCGGTGAGCAGCTCGGGCCACCCGGCGCCGTCGGCGAGCCGACCGCGCACGGTGGAGACGAGGTGGACGAGTCCCGGGTGCTTCTCCACTGCGCAGAGGTCGGGGACGGTGACGCTGCCGGGTGCGCAGACCCGGCCGAGGTCGTTGCGGACGAGGTCCACGATCATCACGTTCTCCGCGTGGTCCTTCTCCAGCAGGTCGTCCTCGGTGCGGCCGGTGCCCTTGATCGGGCCGGACTCGACGGTACGGCCGTCTCGGGCGAGGAAGAGCTCGGGGGAGGCGGTGGCGATCTCCACGCCGTGCTCCGGGAGCCGGATCGTTCCCGCGTACGGGGCAGGGTTGCCGCGGGCGAGCAGGGCGGTGAGCGCGTCCACGTCCGCGCCGGGGTCGGCGAGCGGCGCGGAGAGGACCCTGCAGAGGTTGGCCTGGTAGACCTCGCCCGCCGCGATGTGTTCACGGATCCGTCGTACGCCCGCCATGTAGGCCTGCTTGTCGAGCGAGGACGTCCAGTCCGCCGGGGCGGGTCCCCGCCAGGCCCCGGGCACGGGGAGGGGGACTTCCTCGGGGCGCACGGTGGCGAAGCGGGCACAGACCGGACGGCCTTCGAAATCAGCGGATACCGCCCAGAAACCGGACGATTCAAGGGCTGCGGGATCGCTGGTGACGTCCAGCAGACCGGTGGCGACGAGGCCACCGAAGCGGGCGAGGGGGGTGAGGTGGCGCACGTGACCGAGTCTAGGTCGGCACGCGGTGACCTGCGGTGGGCGGTGGGTGGCGCAGCACGCTGCGCAAACGCGTTTTTGTGCTGGCCCGGGAATCCGCTAGAGTTCAACACGTCGCCGGGACGCGCAAGCGGAACGGGAAAGACAAGCGGACGTAGCTCAGTTGGTAGAGCGCAACCTTGCCAAGGTTGAGGTCGCCAGTTCGAACCTGGTCGTCCGCTCGCAGAAGGTGGGGGATCTTCCCGAACCCCCGCCCCTGGTGGAGTGGCCGAGAGGCGAGGCAACGGCCTGCAAAGCCGTCTACACGGGTTCAAATCCCGTCTCCACCTCCAAGGACGATTAGCTCAGCGGGAGAGCACTTCCCTGACACGGAAGGGGTCACTGGTTCAATCCCAGTATCGTCCACCGGTCCGCAAGGATCCCCGCGCGATTAGCTCAGCGGGAGAGCGCTTCCCTGACACGGAAGAGGTCACTGGTTCAATCCCAGTATCGCGCACGCAGTACACGCAGGGTCACCCTGCGCGATTAGCTCAGCGGGAGAGCGCTTCCCTGACACGGAAGAGGTCACTGGTTCAATCCCAGTATCGCGCACCAGCCAGAACCCCCGGTCGTCTCGACGACCGGGGGTTCTGTCGTGGGCGGGGCGGGTCAGCCGGTGAAGAGCTGGGTCGCCTTGCGGACGAGCTCGTACAGCCCGTAGCCGAACGGCACGGCGACCCAGAGCCAGACGAACAGCATGAGCGGCTTACGACTGCTGGTGGACACGGGGGCTCCCTTCCGGTGCCTCGTGGAAGCGTGCGTGGACCGGGCGGATGCACTCGTTGGCGACGAAGCCGACGATCAGCAGCCCGATCATGATCGTCAGGGAGGTCGAGTAGAGGCTGGGGCCGCTGTGTCCCGCCCGCTCCCCCGCGTCGGCGACCCGGTTGACGATCAGCGGGCCGAGGACACCGGCCGTGGACCACGCGGTGAGCAGCCGGCCGTGGATGGCTCCCACCTGGTAGGTGCCGAAGAGGTCCTTCAGATAGGCGGGCGCGGTCGCGAACCCGCCGCCGTAGAAGGAGAGGATCACCAGCGCGCAGCAGATGAAGAGCGGCTTGGAGTCGTCGCCCAGCTGCGCGATGACGACGTACATGAGCGCGCCGACGCCGAGGTAGATCCGGTACATGTTCTTGCGGCCGATGAGGTCCGAGGTGGAGGACCACAGGAGGCGTCCGCCCATGTTGGCCAGCGAGAGCAGGGCGACGAACCCCGCCGCCGCGGAGACCGAGACCGGGGTGGCCGTGTTCGAGAAGAAGTCCTGGATCATGGGGACGGCCTTCTCGAGGATGCCGATGCCCGCGGTGACGTTCATGCAGAGGACCACCCACAGGCACCAGAACTGCGGGGTGCGCAGGGCGTTACGGGCGGACACCTGGGCGTTGGTGACGAGCCTGCGGGTCTCCTGCTTGGGTTCCCAGCCGTCGGGGAGCCAGCCCTCCGGCGGCACCCGGACGAGGAAGACGCCGAGCGCCATGAAGGCGGCGTAGACGACACCGTGGACGAGGAAGGCGGTGGCGATGCCGGAGCGGTCCGTGCCGAAGCTCTCCAGCATCCCGGTGGACCAGGGCGAGGCGATGAGGGCGCCGCCGCCGAATCCCATGATGGCGATGCCGGTCGCCATGCCCGGGCGGTCGGGGAACCACTTGATGAGGGTGGAGACCGGGGAGATGTAGCCGATGCCGAGGCCTATCCCGCCGATGAAGCCGTAGCCGAGGACGACGAGCCAGTACTGGCCGGTGGAGGCGCCGAGCGCGGCGACGAGGAAGCCGGAGGAGAAGCAGACGAGGGAGACGAACATCGCCCAGCGGGGGCCGTTGCGTTCGACGAGGGTGCCGCCGAACGCGGCGGAGAGGCCGAGCATGACGATGCCCAGCTGGAACGGGAGAGCACTGGCGGTACCCGAGAGGTCGAGGGCGGATTCGAGCGGCGGCTTGAACACGCTCCAGGCGTAGGCCTGTCCGATGGAGAGATGCACGGCGAGCGCGGCGGGCGGCACGAGCCAACGGCTCCACCCCGGGGGCGCGACAGTTCGGGACCTGTCGAGGAAGTTCATGGACCCGCACTTTAGGCACCAGCCATGGCCATGACTAGATCATGAACGGAAGTCCGTCGACCGTATGCAATGCGGGTCCGGACACCGGGACCGGACCCGCCCTGCGGCACTACCCGCCCGGAAGGCGGGTCAGGAGCTGAACAGCATCCGGCCGAAGCTCTTCTGGCGGTGGTGGCCGTAGTGACCGCCCTGGTGCGGCGCTCCCCATGCGGGGGCCTGCGCGGCGGGGTAGGCCTGCGGTGCGGGCGCGGCGGGGTAGGCCTGCGGCGCGGGCGGTGCGGGCGGCGCCTGCTGGGCCCACTGCGACTCCAGGCGGGTCAGGGACTCCAGTTCGCCGTAGTCGAGGAAGATCCCCCGGCAGCCGCTGCACTGCTCGATCTGGACACCGTTGCGGTTGTACGTGTGCATCTGGGCGTGGCACTTGGGACACTGGATCATCGGGTCGGCTCCTCAGGTCGTGACGACGTCGCCGGAATGCATGCCCGGCGGCGAACGCTTCACCCTACGACGCCTGTTCGGAGGCCAACTCGGGTGGGAGGGACGCAATTCGGGCACATGCGTCGATCATCAACTGTTCCACCTCATCCGGACTCCGTTCCTCCGCCACGGACTTGGCCAGGGCGAGGGCGGCCGTCTGCACCGTGAGGGCTCGCGCCGCGACGTCGAGCTCGGGCCACGGGTCCCCTTCGGCTCGCACGGCCGGTCCGCCGGCCGCCCGGTAGGTGTCGAGGAAGCGCAGCCAGATCCCGGTCGGCAGGAGCCCGGCCGCGTACCAGGCGGCGGGCCGTGCGAGGTCCCAGGCGGGATCACCCAGGCCCGTGTCGTCGATGTCGATCAGCAGCCAGGGGCCGTGCTCGGCGGGGTGCCGCACGAGCTGGCCGAGGTGCAGATCGCCGTGGCAGAGGTAGCCGTCCCGGTGACCGGGCACCGGATGCTCGGCGCGGGCCCAGCCGGGCAGTCCGCGCCAGGCGGTCAGCACGGGGCCGGTGGCCGGGTCGCCGGGGCGGGCCGCGCACATCCGCGCCACGGCCCGGGCGGCCTTGACCGGTCCGCGCATCGGCGGGAGCGGGTGGGGCGGCGGGGTGCGGTGCAGCCGGGCCAGCAGGGCCGCGGCCTCCTCCCAGGGGGCGGCGCCGGGGTCCGAGGGGTCGACGGGCGCGCCGTACGGCCAGAGGCTCACGGTGCGGCCCTCGGCGGTGCCGGGCGCCCCGGCGGCCGGGAGAGTCGGGAGGGGCGGCAGCAGGATGCCCGCCAGCCGGGGTGAGGCGGCCAGGGAGAGGCGGGCCGCCAGGGCGGGGGTCTCCGAGTCGGAGGCGTGGGCCTTGGCGACGACCGGGCCGCTGCGGACCACCGTGCCGTCGGGCCGGTCCGCGAGCACCTGGGGCGGTGCGCACGCGCACGCCGCCCTGCCGGCGTGGGCGCTGCCGTGCGCGAGCTCGCCCAGCGCGCGTACGACGGGGGTGATGGTCATCGGATCGGCTCCCGCGGGGGTGGTCGTCGGCCCGCGGCCGGCCCCGGCGGCGATCGTACGCGGCCGCAGGTGCCGTGGCATGCGGTGTTCGCCCGCGACGGGGCGGACGGCCCTGCGGCTCCGGCTCCGGCTCCGGCTCCGAAAAGGGTCCGGACAGCGCGATGTCCGGCCAGCTCCCCAGCTGGCCGGACAAACGCTGCCGTCCGCCGCACCCCCGTCCCCACGGGGCTGTTGGCCGGATGTCCCGGTCCGGACCGCTCTCCCGGACCCGGGGCGCCGCTCAGCGCCCCAGCATCACGCCCACGGACGACGCCTGTGTGACCACTGCGTCCCAGCCGCCGAATACGACGACCAGCAGGGCCGCCAGGGGAAGGACCATGGCTGTCGCCACCAGCGGGTGGCGCGTGCCGGACGGGCGTACGCCGAACGCGGCGTATGCCCTGCGTCCCTGCGTGCGGATGATGGTCCGCGTGGCCGTGTCCGCCATGGTTCCTCTCCTGACCTGTTCCGGAGCGGCGGGCGTCTGGCCTCGGGGGACGAGTTCCACGCCCGCCGCTTGACTTCAAGATTAGGGAGGCGGGAACCGCACGGCGTCATGCCCGCGTACCGAATGCCGGGCCTCCCGGAGGATGAGCCGAGCACCTTCGGTGTACTCCCCTGGGTGGAGATCCTGCGCTGGGCCTTGGGGTCATCCCCGAGGGATTCGCTTCGGCCGGAGGCCCCGCGGTCAGTCCTTGCCGCTCGCCATCGAGAGCAGCCGGTCGAGGACGGCGGCGTCGGCCCGGACGCCGTCGTGGGCGTGGTCGGGGGTGACCCAGGTGCGCAGCCCGCGGACGGCCGCGGCGGTGGCGAGGGAGTGCTCGCGGTCGACGTACATGTCGTCGTGGTAGACGGCGGCGACCACCGGCACCTGGTTGGCCGCCAGCTGCCCGAGGTCGTACAGGGCGGGCCAGTCGGTGCGTGCGGCGAGGATCTCCGCGGCTCCCCGGAGTGGGACGAGGGAGGGGTCCTCGTCGAACTGCCAGGGGTAGACCATCTCACCGGTGAAGCGGAGGGGACTGCCGGGGCGGGCGTCGAAGGCGGGGAACTCCTCCCGGACGCGGTGCGCCGACCAGCCGGTGGGGCTGGGCCCCTGGGCGTAGATCGGCTCGTGGAGGGCGGCGTACAGGGGGCGTTCGGCGAAGGACACCGCGGCGTCCACGCCCCGCAGGAAGGTGTCGGTGAGTTCGGGGCCGCGGGCGCCGTCGGTGAACGCGGTCTCCAGGAGGTAGTGGAGCGAGTCGAATTTGGCTGAGGTGCCGAAGGTGATGCCGAGCGTCTGGAAGCGGCGCACCGTGAGCCGCTCGCCGGTCGGCATGCGTACGTCGTGTGCCTCCAGGTGCGCGGCGACGGCGTCGGCGAGCCGCTGGTCGCCCGGGTAGCGCGCGAAGTAGCGCTCGTTGTGGGCGAGGGTGCGGGCGTAGGCCGCGCGGTAGACGTCGTCGGCGTGGCCGGTGAGGGTCGGCAGACCGCCGGTGATGTAGGCCTGGGTCAGCCCTTCGGGCGCGAGGCTGAGGTAGGTGAGGGTGGCGAAGCCGCCGAAGCTCTGCCCGAGGACGCTCCAGGGCCGGTCGTCCTGGAGGTTGCGGCGCAGCAGTTCGGCGTCACGGACGATCGAGTCGGCCCGGAAGAGGGCGAGGTGGTCGGCGGCGGCCCGGTGGTCGGCGCCGAACCGGGCGAGGGTGCGCCGGTCCACGGGGGCGGAGCGTCCGGTGCCGCGCTGGTCCATCAGGACGACGCGGTGGCCGGTGAGGGCGCGGCGGAGCCAGAGCGGCAGGCTGAGGAGGGTCCCGGCCAGGCCGACGGCGGTGCCGCCGGCGAGGATCAGCGCGCGCCGGCCGCCCCGGTCGCCGGCCTTGATGGTCTCGGCGGCGGCCGTTCCGGGCGGCCACGCGGCGTCGGCGGGCAGCAGCCGGGACCCGAAGGCCCGGTAGAGCACCCAGGCGTCCACGAGCAGCCCGATGAACGATCCGGCGAGCATCGGCCAGACCAGGTCCTGACGCCCGAAGACGTACGGGATGGCCACGGACGTGAGCAGTGCGTTGGCCGAGGCGAAGGTCGCCGCGGAGATGGCGCTCTGGGCGAGGTTCTGCCGGTGCACGGACCGCATCCGGCGCAGGAAGCCGAGCGGGATGCGGCCGATGAGCATGGCGACGAGCGCGCCCACCACCGAGGTGTTGGCGGAGATGCCCAGCTTCGACACGAGGTCGATGCCGATGACCGCGCCGACGGCTGCGAGGACCACCAGGATGACCAGGAGCACGGGTTCGAAGACCCGGGGGTGGGATTCGTTCTCCTCGGGGTGGGACCCGGACGGCGGTGGTGCGTGGTGCGGGGCGGAGGCTTGGTGCGCCACGGGGCACCCCCTTCGGTGAGCAGGACTGGGTGGACGCTGTCGCCCATCGGTGCGCGGGCAGGCCGGGGCGCACCGGCGGCGCGGGGCGCCGCGGGATCCAGCGGTTCGGGGTCGGGCCGGTTCAGCCGCCGAGTGCCGCGGTGATCTCCGCGGCTCCGGCGCGCACCAGCGGTACGAGCGTGTCGACGGCCCGGTCCACACGGTGGGAGGGGCCGATGACGGTGAGGGAGGCAGCGACGGCGCCGCCCTGCAGGACGGGGGCGGAGACGGCGGTGACGGCCTCGTCGTACTCGCCGTAACTGACGCTGTGCCCCTCGGCCCGGACCCGGGCGTAGCAGGTGAGCAGCGCGTCCAGGTCGGTGATGGTCCGGTCGTTGAACCGGGCGAGCCCGGTGGGGCCGAACATCTGCCGGACCTCGCGTTCGGGCTGGTACGCGAAGAGGGTGTGGCCGGACGCTCCCGCGTGGCCGGGCATGACCGCGCCGATGATGGCGGTGTAGCGGACGGGCCCGGTTCCGTCGACGGCGGCGGCGCAGCGGTAGCTGGAGCCGTGCGGGACGTTCAGGACGACGCTCTCGCCCGTCTCACGCAGGAGCCGGGCGAGTATCGGCCGGGCCAGCGAGGGCAGCACACCGCTGTGTTCGCCGACCCTGGCGAGCCGGGAGAGTGCGGGGCCCGGACGGTAGCGGCGACTGGTGTCGTCGCAGATCAGGAACCCGCGGGCGGTGAGGGTGGTGAGCAGCCGCTGCACGACCGCCTTGTCCCAGCCGTGGTGACGGGAGAGCTCGCTGACGCCCCACTCGGGGCGCTGCTCGGTGAAGGTGAGCAGGACGACCAGGGCCCGGTCCACGGTCTGAAGGACGCCGGGTGCCTGGGGTGCGGCATCGGCCGGGGTGGTGTCGGCGCCGTTGACCGCCATGGGCCGGCCTCCTTCGTTCCGTCTTCTTCGTTCCGTCATCGTCGGTGCGGAAATCGCAACGCCGTTGCGTTTTCTGGCGAAAGAATGCGGGTGCATCAACCATGTGTCAAGGGTCTCCAGGAGATTCGTCCCCGTGGTGCGGACCGGCCCCGGCACCGGACGCACGAAGACCCCCGGCGGGCGGTGGACGGGGTGTCCGGGTCACCGCACGACGGAGGTCTTCGGGCGCTATGGGGCGCCAGGGGCGCCCAGGCAGCTAGGGGGTCTCCGGGAGAGGGCGCTCCGTGGCGTCCTCCCGGGGGACCGGCTGTTCGACCAGGGCGAGCACCCTGGTCGCCATGAAGCGGGCGGTGCGGACAACTGATCCACTTCTGGTGACTTCACTCACTTCCACCACACCCCGGCGGACCGCTGTCTCCACCCGGCGGCCCGCTCTGGAGGCCACCACTTCGTACGTCCTGGTCGTGTCACCCGCGTCCACGACTATTTCCACACGATCACCCTTCATGGATCCAATCCCCCTTATGCGACGGTCCTTTGAGATCTCGCACGGGCCACGGATCCTGGATCTCCGGCTCCCTGACCACTCCTCAATTCTCCCACCGGGCACTGACAATCGATGGGCCGGCGAGGGCGCGGCCTCTGAGCGCGCCGCGCCACGGGTACGTAAGCTGTGCCTCGTCAGGCGGACCGGCAGCGGGGATGGGCAGACGATGGCGATGATGCGGCTCCGGCGCGAGGACCCGCGTGTCGTCGGCTCGTTCAGGCTGCACAGGCGGCTCGGCGCGGGCGGCATGGGCGTCGTCTATCTGGGCTCGGACCGCAGGGGCCAGCGGGTGGCGCTCAAGGTGATCCGCCCGGACCTGGCGGAGGATCAGGAGTTCCGCTCGCGTTTCGCGCGCGAGGTGTCCGCCGCCCGGAGGATCCGCGGCGGGTGTACGGCCCGGCTGGTGGCCGCCGATCTGGAGGCGGACCGCCCGTGGTTCGCGACGCAGTACGTGCCCGGCCCCTCGCTGCACGACAAGGTCGTCGAGGAGGGCCCGCTGTCGGCCGCCGAGGTGGCCTCGATCGGGGCGGCGCTCTCGGAGGGCCTGGTGGCGGTGCACGAGGCCGGTGTCGTCCACCGTGACCTGAAGCCGTCCAACATCCTCCTCTCCCCCAAGGGCCCCCGGATCATCGACTTCGGTATCGCGTGGGCGACCGGGGCCAGCACGCTCACCCATGTCGGTACGGCCGTCGGCTCGCCGGGGTTCCTGGCGCCCGAGCAGGTGCGCGGTGCTGCGGTGACGCCCGCGACGGACGTGTTCTCGCTGGGGGCCACCCTGGCGTACGCCGCGATGGCGGACTCGCCCTTCGGGCACGGCAGTTCCGAGGTGATGCTCTACCGCGTCGTGCACGAGGAGCCGCATCTTTTCGACGTGCACGATGCGCTGGCCCCGCTCGTACGGGCCTGTCTGGCGAAGGACCCGGAGGAGCGGCCGAGCACCCTGCAGCTCTCCATGCGGCTCAAGGAGATCGCCGCGCGTGAGGCGCAGGGGCTGCAGGAGCGCAGGCCGCCCGCGCAGCGGGGCGCGCAGGAGCTTGACCGGCCGACCGGGCGGCTGGAGGGCCCGTACACCGAGCAGTCGACCCGGCGTACGGCCGGAGGGCCCGCGCAGGAGTCGCGCGCCCCGGGCGGGCGGCGCCCGTCGTCCTCGCGCCAGGCACCTCCTCGTACGGGTGGCTCGCAGCCCCGTGCCGCGCGGGGCGGTCCGCGTTCCGGGCAGCAGCCCCACGGGCCCAAGGGCACGAACGGCAGGCAGGCCTCGCGGCCCGGGGTCCGGACGACCTCGGCGGGCAAGGGCGGGAAGCGGCGGCCGGCCAATCCACGGCTGCTGCGTCAGCGGCTCGTGGTCTTCGTCGTGGTGACGCTGCTGGTCGCCCTGGGCATCGCGGCCGCCCAGGGCTGCCAGGGCCCGGCGCGCGGGCTGGGCGGCACGCCGTCACCGACGTACGACGGGGCCGCCGTCCACCCGGGGCAGGCGGACGGGGCCCGGGGTCAGACGGCCCGCGTCGCGTAGAAGGCGACCGCGGAGGCCGCCGCGACGTTGAGCGAGTCGACCCCTGCGTCCATCGGGATGCGTACATGGGCGTCGGCCGCGGCGAGCGCCCCGGGGGTGAGGCCGTCGCCCTCCGTGCCGAAGACGAGCGCCAGCTTCTCGTGCTGCCGTGCGACGAGTTCGTCCAGGGTGATCGACCTGTCGCTCAGGCAGAGCGCGGCCGTGGTGAAGCCGGCCTCACGCAGCAGGCCGACGTCCTCGGGCCAGGACGTCAGGCGGGTCCACGGGACGTGGAAGACGGATCCCATCGAGACCTTGACCGCACGCCGGTAGAGCGGGTCGGCGCAGCGCGGGGTGAGCAGGACGGCGTCGACGCCGAGTGCGGCCGCGTTGCGGAAGGCCGCCCCGAGGTTGGCGTGGTCGACGATGTCCTCGAACAAGGCGACCCGCCGTACGTTCCCGTGTTCCGGGGACAGCAGCGCGCTGACGTCGGGGAGCGGCCTGCGCTGCATGGAGGCCAGGGCCCCGCGGTGCACGTGGTAGCCGGTGACGCGCTCGGCGAGGGCGGGCGTGACCGCGTAGACCGGTGCGGTGGCCTCCTCGATCACGTCGCGCATGACGTCGACCCACTTGGCGGAGAGCAGCATGGACCGCATCTCGTACCCGGCGTTCCCGGCACGCCGGATGACTTTCTCGCCCTCGGCGATGAAGAGACCCTCGGCGGGTTCGCGTCGGCGCCGGAGTTCGACGTCGGTCAGGCCGGTGTAGTCGCTCAGCCGGGGGTCGTCCGGGTCGTCGACGGTGATGAGTTCAGCCACGGGTGCTACTGCCTTGTCGGGGAGGGTCTGCCGCTCGGCGGGCGCGGGGTCCCGCCGGGCGGTGTGCGGGAGGGCGTGGGCCGGGGTTCCGGCCGCTCAGCCTTCGAGTGGTCCGATCCGGTCCGTGCCGACGGCAACCACGTCACCGATGACGATGACGGCCGGGGGGCGCACCTCTTCCGCGACGACGCGCTCCCCGACGTCCGCGAGGGTCGCGTCGACCCTGCGCTGGGCCGCCGTGGTGCCCTCCTGGACCAGGGCCACCGGGGTGTCCGGGGACTTCCCGTGGGCGATGAGGGCCTTGGAGATGGCGCCGATCTTGTCGACGGCCATCAGCAGGACGAGGGTGCCGCGCAGCTGCGCGAGTGCCTCCCAGTCGACCAGGGAGCGCGGGTCGTCGGGGGCCACATGGCCGCTGACCACGGTGAACTCGTGCGCGACCCCGCGGTGGGTGACGGGGATCCCGGCCGCTCCCGGCACGGAGATCGAGCTGGAGATCCCGGGGACGACCGTGCAGGCGATGCCCTCGGCGGCCAGGGCCTGGGCCTCCTCCATGCCGCGGCCGAAGACGAACGGGTCGCCGCCCTTGAGGCGGACCACGGACCTGCCGGCCCTGGCGTGGTCGATCAGCGCCTGGTTGATCGCCTCCTGCGCCATGTAGCGGCCGTACGGGATCTTCGCGGCGTCGATCACCTCGACGTGCGGCGGGAGCTCGTCGAGCAGGTCGCGGGGGCCGAGCCGGTCGGCGATGACCACGTCGGCCTCGGCGAGGAGACGCCGGCCGCGGACCGTGATCAGGTCGGGGTCGCCGGGCCCGCCGCCCACCAGGGCGACGCCGGGGGCGCGGGTGCGGTGGTGCGGGGCGGCGAGGGTGCCGTCGCGCAGCCCCTCCACGATCGCGTCGCGGACGGCGGCGGAGTGCCGGGGGTCGCGGCCCTGCGAGGTGGTGGTGAGGACCGCGACGGTGATGCCCTCGCTGCGGCCGGTGGCCGGCGTCCAGGCGGTGGCCGCCTCCGCGTCGTCGCTCCGGACGCACCAGGTGCGGGTGCGCTCGGCCTCGGCGGACGCGGCGTCGTTGGCGGCGGCGTCGGACGACGCGACGAGGGCGTACCAGGTGTCGGCGAGGTCGCCGTCCTGGTACCTGCGGCGCTCCCAGCGGATCTCACCGGTGTCGGCCATCGCCTCGACGGACGCGGTCGCGGACGGGGAGACCAGGGTGATGTCGGCACCGGCCGCGATGAGGGCGGGCAGCCGGCGCTGCGCGACCTGGCCGCCGCCGACGACGACGACGCGGCGCCCGTTCAGGCGCAGTCCGACGGGGTAGGCAGGGTGATCGTCATGCTCGGCCATGGTCGTGCGGGCTCCTCGTGCAGGTGCGGTGTGCTGCGGGCCGCTGCGGCGGTGGAGCGGCGGTGACGTGGGGTTTCGGGGTGGAGCGGGGTTCACGATACGGGGTGCGGTGGCGGAGGGGGGCGCCTGCGGCGGGCTCGTTCCCCGCCCCGGCCCTTCCCATGACCGGCGCTCCGGCCCGGACCCCGCGCCCCGGACGCCGGCGAGGCCGGGCTCGCCTCCGGCGTCCGAGGAGCTGGGGTGCGGGCCGGAACCCCCCGCTGCTACTTCTCCGTGACGCCCGCGGCGTCGAACGTCGCCACCTCGTGCATCGCACGGGCCGCGCTCTGCACGATGGGGAGGGCCAGCAGCGCGCCCGTCCCCTCGCCGAGGCGCAGGTCGAGGTCGACCAGGGGGCGCAGGCCCAGCTTGTTGAGGGCCGCGACATGGCCGGGTTCCGCGCTGCGGTGGCCCGCGATGCACGCGGCGAGCGCCTCGGGGGCGATCGCCCGGGCGACCAGTGCGGCCGCGCCTGCACTCACGCCGTCGAGGATCACCGGCGTACGGAGCGAGGCGCCGCCCAGCAGGAAGCCCGCCATGGCGGCGTGCTCCAGGCCGCCGACCGCGGCCAGGACCCCGATCGGGTCGGTCGGGTCGGGCTGGTGCAGGTCCAGGGCGCGGCGTACGACATCGACCTTGCGGGCGTGCATCTCGTCGTTGATGCCGGTGCCGCGGCCGGTCACCTCCGCGGGGTCCATGCCGGTGTAGACGCAGATCAGGGCGGCCGACGCGGTGGTGTTGGCGATGCCCATCTCACCGGTGAGCAGGCCCTTGTTGCCTGCCGCGACCAGGTCGCGGGCCGTCTCGATGCCCACCTCGATCGCCGCGAGCACCTCTTCGCGGGTGAGGGCGGGGCCGGTGGTGAAGTCGGCCGTTCCGGGGCGGACCTTCCGGGGGAGCAGGCCTGGCGTCGCGGGGAGTTCGGACGCCACACCGACGTCCACGACGCAGACCTCGGCGCCGACCTGGGCGGCGAAGGCGTTGCAGACGGCGCCGCCACCGAGGAAGTTGGCGACCATCTGGCCGGTGACCTCCTGCGGCCACGCGGTGACGCCCTGGGCGTGGACGCCGTGGTCACCGGCGAAGATCGCGACGGCGGCGGGCTCCGGGACGGGCGGCGGGCAGAGCCGGGAGAGCCCGGACAGCTGCGCGGAGATGATCTCCAGCATGCCGAGTGCGCCGGCGGGCTTCGTCATCCGCTTCTGGCGTTCCCATGCCTCACCGAGCGCCTTGGCGTCCAGCGGGCGGATGTTGGCGATCGTCTCCTGGAGGAGGTTGTGCGGCTCCTCGCCGGGCAGGGCGCGGCGGCCGTACGTCTCCTCGTGGACGACCCAGGACAGCGGGCGGCGCTTCGACCAGCCCGCCTGCATCAGTTCGGGCTCCTCGGGGAACTCGTCGACGTATCCGACGCAGAGGTAGGCGACGACTTCGAGGTGGTCGGGCAGACCGAGCGCGCGGACCATCTCGCGCTCGTCGAAGAAGCTGACCCAGCCGACGCCGAGGCCCTCGGCGCGGGCGGCGAGCCACAGGTTCTCGACGGCGAGCGCCGAGGAGTACGGGGCCATCTGCGGCTGGGTGTGCCGGCCCAGGGTGTGGCGGCCGCCGCGGGTCGGATCGGCGGTGACCACGATGTTCACAGGGGTGTCGAGGATGGCCTCGATCTTCAGTTCCTTGAACTGCTTGGCCCGGGCCTTCGGCAGCGACTTGGCGTAGGCCTCGCGCTGGCGCTGCGCGAGTTCGTGCATGGAGCGGCGCGTCTCCGCGGAGCGGATGACGACGAAGTCCCAGGGCTGCGAGTGGCCGACGCTCGGCGCAGTGTGCGCGGCCTCCAGGACACGGAGGAGGACCTCGTGCGGGATGGGGTCGCTGCGGAAGCCGTTGCGGATGTCGCGGCGTTCACGCATCACCCGCAGGACGGCTTCGCGCTCGGCGTCGTCGTAGCCGGGGGCGGGCGGGGAGGCGGGGGCCGCTTCGGCGTCCGCGTCACCTTCGGCCACGGTCACGGCTACGGCTTCGGCTTCGGCTGCGACGGCCTCGGGCCGGTCCGTCGCCTCGACGGGCGGGGCCTCCTCGGGAGCCTCCTCGGCGGGGGCCGGGGCCTCCGCCTCCAGGGGCTGGACCTCGGGAATCACGGCGTACGGGGTCCCGGTCTCCGGGGTCTCGATGATCTCGGGCCCGGTACCGGGCTCCTGCTCGGCGAGGATCTGGGGTCCGGCCTGCGGTACGACGAAGAGCTCGGGTGCCGGTTCCGGGACCGCGACGGGCTGGGGCAGGGCTTCGGGCTGCTGGACGGCCACCGGCTCCGGTGGCTCCAGGGCCTCGGGCGCCACCGGCTCCGCCACGGGCGGCGCGGGCTCCGGAGCGGGCTCGGCCGCCTGCTCGGGCTCGGCGGCGGGGGCGGCCGGCTCGGCGGGGGCGGCCACGGGGGCCTCGGCGACCGGGGTCGGGGCGAGGTGGGGAGCCGTCGGTACGGAGCCCTCCACCGGTACGAACTGTCCGACCGGCCCGGCCGGGGCGGCGGCCTCGACGGGCGGTACGACGTGTGCATCGGCGGGAGCGTCGGCCTGTACGGGCGCGGGGGCCTCCGCCAGGACCTCGGCGGGACGCTCCGCGGCAGGCTCCTCCGTCGGCTCCACGGGAGCCTCCGGCGTCACGGGAGCCTCTTGCGTCACGGCTGCCACGGGCTCCGGGGCGACCGCTTCCGCGGGCGCGACGGGCGGGGCGGGCGCGACGGGGGCGGCAGTCGCGACGGGTACGGCCGGCGCCGCTGGTTCATCGGATTCCGCGAGCTCCACGGGCGCGGCCTGCTCGGCGGGCGCCTCCGGCTCCACCACCGGCTCCGGCTCGGGTTCCACCACCGGCTCGGCGGGCGCTTCCGCCACCGGCTCGGGAGCAGCGGCCGGCTCGGCCACGGCAACCGCCTCGGGAGCGGCGACCGGATCGGCCACGGCCACCGGCTCCGGCGCCACGGCAGGCTCGGGTGCGGCGACCGGCTCCGGCGCGCCCCACGGGGACGCGCCCTGGGGCGGGATCTCGCCCAGCTGCGGGCCCGGCAGCATGGCCGCGTCCTCCGCCGGGACCTCGAAGTACTCGGGCCCTGCCGTCGGCGGGCCCGCGTGCCGCACGGGCATCGGGTTCTGCGGGCCGGCCGGCCCACGGTCCGCGAGCGAACGGACCACTCCGCCGGTCGGCGTTCCCCCGTAGGAGGGCGCCTCGGTGGACGCGGGGCCGCGGTGCAGCGGGCGCCGGGCCGGCGCTGCGGCCACCGGCACCTGCACGGGGGTGTGCGCCGGGTACTGCTCGGGCAGTCCCGCCTGCGCGGCCGGAGCGTCGCTCCACGCGCCCTGGGACGCGGGCATCAGAAGGAGGTCGTCGTCCTCGGGTGTGTGCTCGGAGGGTTCGAGGTAGGTGTAGGCGTCCGGGGCGGGGATGCCCGGCTGCTCCACCATGCCTGCGTTCTCCGGCAGTCCCTCGCCCGGGATCTGGCCGGTGTCAGTCATGCGTACCCCTCGCCCATCGTCAGTGCTCCTTCGCCCTTCGCCCGGGATGCCCGAACCACGGCACGCCGGTGCTCGTCAACAAGAACGAGCGGGCTCCCCGCGCGGCACGAAACGCGCGCGGAGGTATACATTCTCGCGGCCGTTCGCCGCCGCGACAGACAGTTCTGCCTCGGCTCGCTGTGGACTGCGCCACGTTGCGCGTCCCCCGGTTACGCCGTACCACATCGCGGACCAAAACGGTCCACTTTTCCGGACATTGACGAACGAACCGTCGAACGGCCGGGCGCGGTACAACAATCGGTCAGCCTACCTCGCGCTCCCCCGCGCACACCTCAGGGGGCGAGATCGGACCGGATCGCGGAGAGCATGAACACGACGGACCGTTCCCGTTCCGCCCAGGCGGAGGTGTCCAGTTCGACGGACTGGAGCAGCGAGCACTCGACGGCGTATCCGTTCTCCGAGAGCGCCCCGCCCAGCGCCTCCGCCTCGTCCCGGTTCGAGGCATGGGTGACGATGCGTTCCGGCCGCCGGTCGGCGACCGCCGTCACCACGGTCACCCCGCCGCCGCCGATCCGTACGACATCGGGTTCGGGCAGCCGCTCCAGTACGTGCGGGGCCTCGCCCCTGACGACCTGGACGCCCACCCGGAAGGCACGGGCGGCGGTGGCCGTGCGCGCGCAGGCGTCGGGGTCGCGGTCCACGGCGAGCACCGCCGCGCCGAAGCGGGCCGCCTCCACGGCGAGGGCGCCGCTGCCGGAGCCGATGTCCCAGACCAGATCACCGGTGCGCGGGCCGAGGCGGGCGAGCTGGGCGGCGCGCAGTCCGGGGAACTCCCCTTCGCCGGTCTCCCCCGCGCCGCCGTAGGAGGCGGGGGGCAGGGCCCAGCCCCGCACGTCCTCGGTGCGGCGGCCGGCGATCCAGGGGACGGTGCCGGTGGTCTCGGGGCCGCCGCCGATCACGATGACGACGTTGGGGTCGCGCCAGGTGTGGTCGGCCGTCTTGTCGGAGGTGAGGACGGTGACCCGCTCGCGTACGGTGCCGAGCTCCTCGCAGATCACGAAGGTGCGGTGGACGCCTTCGAGCAGCAGCGCGAGCTCGGCGGGGCCCGCGCCGGGGGACGTGAGGACGGCCACCTTGTGGTGGGCGCGGATGACGTTGACCGCGCGGCGCAGGGTGCGCGGGTGGGCGACGACGATCTGCGCGTCGTCCCACGGCATCCCGGAGCGGGCGAAGGCGGTGGCGACGGACGACACGGCGGGGACGACCTCGACCTCGAGGCCGTGTTCGGGCTTGCGCAGGGTGCGTACGACGCCGAAGAAGCCGGGGTCGCCGTCGGCCAGGACCACGGCGCTCCCGCGGTGGCCGGCGATCCTGCGGGCGGCCAGGTCGACGCTGCCGAGCCGGATCCGTTCCGCGCGCTCGGGGACTTCGGGGAGCGCGAGGTGGTGGCCGGCACCGGCGACGAGCGTGGCGGCCGAGAGCGCGGCGGTGGCCGCGCCGGTCAGGGGTGAGCCGTCCCAGCCGATCACCGTGACCCGGTCGGCCATCGTCGTCAGTCTCCAGGGGTGTGAGCAGGAGGGGAGCTCCGCCGGACGGGCGGAGCAAGGGTGAGCGTATCCGGTCCGTACCCACGCCCTGCCGGGGGCTCCCGGAACACGGGAGGGAGGTCAGTTCCAGTCGTTGTACGTGCCGTAGCCGCCCGCGTCGGCCAGCTGCTCGGCGACGCCCTCCAGGTCCTCGGGCAGGAGCCCCCACACGATGAGGTCGGTCCTGATGTCGGTCCAGCCTCCGTCCTCGGTGGCCGTCCTGGCTATGCGGGCGTTGCGCAGGACCCCCTCGCTGATGCAGCCCAGCTTCTGGGCGACCTGCTGGGAGGCCGTGTTCCCGGCGGGGGTGCGCAGCTCGATCCGTTCGAAGCCCTGGTCGCGGAAGAGCCACTCGGCGAGGGCGAGCACGGACTCGGTGGCGTATCCCTCACCGCGCGCCCAGGGGGCGGTGATGTAGCGGACCTCGGTGGCCAGGGTGCGCCGGTCGGTGTTGAGGAGCCGTACGGAACCGACGAGGCGCTGGGTGAGGAACTCGGTGACGGCGAAGACGATGCCGTTGCCCTGGGTGCGTTCGGCGGGCGCGATCCTGCGGACCCACCGCTCGGCGTCGACCTGGGTGTAGGGGTACGGGGCGTCGGTCCAGGCGGTGACCAGCTCGTCGTTCATCATCTCGATGTACGCCGGGACGTCCGCCATGTCGAAGGGGCGCAGCACCAACCTGTCCGTGCTGATGGAGATGGACGGGAAGGTCGTAGTCATGCGCAGCTCCATGCAGAAGACCGTGTAAAGGCACCAGCATGCAGCATCGGACCGTGGATGCGCATGGCCGGGTCGGCACGGCGGAGCCCCGCACACCCTGGTGCGGGTGTGCGGGGCTCGTGGAGCAAGTGGTGTCCGGGAGTCAGGACTTGGCGGGCACGCCGAAGGCGGGGACGATGGAGCCCTTGTAGGTGTCCTCGATGAACTTCTTGACCTCGTCGGAGTTCAGGAGCTTGGCGAGCTTCTGGACCCGGGGGTCGTCCTCGTTGCCGTCCTTGACGGCCAGGAAGTTGGCGTACGGGTTGCCGTCCGCCTCCTCCAGCACGAGGGAGTCCTGGGCGGGCTTCAGGCCGGCCTCGATCGCGTAGTTGCCGTTGATGACGGCGGCGTCGACGTCGCTCAGGGCGCGGGGCACGGTCGCGGCCTCGAGCTCCTTGAACTCCAGGCCCTTCTTGTCCGTGATGTCGCTGAGCTTGGCGTTGGTGCCCACGCCGTCCTTGATGGTGATCAGGCCGTTCTCGGCGAGGAGCTGGAGCGCGCGGCCCTCGTTGGTGGTGTCGTTCGGGACGGCGACGGTCTGGCCGGCCTTGATGTCCTTGACGTCCTTGATCTTCTTGGAGTAGAGACCGAGGGGCTCGAGGTGGACGTTGACGACCGGGACGATGTGGGTCTTGTTCTGCTTGTTGAAGTCGTCCAGGTAGGGCTTGTGCTGGAAGAAGTTGGCGTCGACCTGACCGTTCTCGGTGGCGGTGTTCGGCAGGACGTAGTCCGTGAACTCCTTGACCTCCAGCTTGAGGCCGGCCTTGTCCGCCAGGTTCTTCTTCACGAAGTTGAGGATGTCGGCGTGCGGCGTCGGGGACGCGGCGACGACGAGGGCCTTGGAGGTGTCCGCCTTGGCACCGGTCTCGCCCTTGGAGGCCGGGTCCGAGTCCGTACCGCAGGCGCTGAGCCCGATGGCGAGGGCGGCGGTGGCAGCGGCGGCAGCGGTGATCTTGATGTTCTTACGCACGAAGAGTGCCTCTTTCTGGTGGTGGTGCGCCCGGACAAGGAGTTCGGGCTTCAGGGGGAGGAGAAGGTCAGGAGGTGCTGCGGCCCCGGCGGGCCAGCAGGCGTCCGGCTCCGTCGCCGATCAGCTGGACCACGGTCACGATGACGATGAGCAGCGCGACGGTGATGAGCATGAACTGGTCGTCGAAGCGCTGGAATCCGTAGGTGACGGCCTTGGATCCGAGCCCTTCGCCGCCGACGGCGCCGGCCATCGCGGAGTAGCCGATGAGCACGATGACGGTGGTGGTGACGCCGGAGACCAGCGAGGGCAGGGCCTGCGGCAGCAGGACCTTGCGGACGATCGTCGGGATGGACCCGCCCATCGACTGGACGGCCTCGACGAGCCCGTGGTCGACCTCGCGTACCGCTGTCTCGACGAGCCGCGCGAAGAACGGGATCGCGCCGATGGCGAGCGGCACGATCATCGCGGACGGGCCGATGAAGGTGCCGACGACCCAGGTGGTGAAGGGGATCAGGGCGATCAGCAGGATGATGAACGGCAGGGAGCGCCCGATGTTCACGATCACGCCGACGATCTTGTTCACCACGGTGTTCTGGAGCAGTCCGCCCTTGTCCGTGAGGACGAGCAGAATGCCGAGCGGCAGCCCGCCGACGACGGTGACGAGCGTGGACCAGAGCACCATGTAGAGGGTGTCCACGGTGCCCTGCGTGAGCAGTGGCTGCATTTCGGACCAGGTCACTTCGCCACCTCCTTGGTGATCGCTGCGGGGGTCTGGGAGGGGATGTCGGTGGTGCCGGCGGGTCCGCCGTCCACGACCTCGGCCTGGAGGCCCTGTTCGCGCAGGAAGCCGATCGGTACGACGTTCTCCTCGAAGCGGCCGGGGAGCTCGATGCGCATGCGGCCGATCTGCTTGCCGCCGACGGTGTCCATCGCGGCACCGAGGATCGAGATGTCGATGTTGTACGTGCGGGAGAGCTGCGAGATCACCGGCTGGGCCGCCGCCTCACCGTGGAAGGTGACGTCGACGACGGTGGAGCCGGGCCCGGCGGCGGTGCCGCCGACGGGGAACAGCTCGTGGGCGAGCTCGGAGCCGGGGGTGGCCAGCAGTCCGCCGACGGTGCCCGACTCGACGATGCGGCCCTTCTTCATCAGCGCGGCGGAGTCGCAGACGGTCTTGACGACGTCCATCTCGTGCGTGATGAGCAGGACGGTGAGGCCGAGCTCCTGGTTGAGGTCGCGCAGCAGCTTGAGGATGGAGCGGGTGGTCTCGGGGTCCAGCGCGGAGGTCGCCTCGTCGGAGAGGAGCACCTTGGGGTCGCCCGCGAGGGCGCGGGCGATGCCGACGCGCTGCTTCTGGCCGCCGGACAGCTGGGCGGGGTAGGCCTTGGCCTTGTCGGCGAGGCCGACGAGGTCGAGGAGTTCGAGCGCCTTGCGGGTGCGCGCCTGTCCGGAGATCCCGAGGATCTCCAGGGGCAGCTCGACGTTGTCCCGGACGGTGCGCGAGTCCAGCAGGTTGAAGTGCTGGAAGACCATGCCGATGCGGTTGCGCGCCCGGCGCAGCTCCTTGCCGGCGCGGCGGCCTCGGCCGGCGAGTGCCGTGAGGTCCTGTCCGGCGACCGTCACGGTGCCCGCGGTGGGGCGTTCGAGGAGGTTGACGCAGCGGATGAGGGAGGACTTGCCGGCGCCGCTCTGTCCGATGACGCCGAAGACCTCGCCTTCGCGGACGTGCAGATCCACGCCGTCCAGGGCGGTGACCTCGCGGCCGCGTGACTGGTAGACCTTCGTGAGGCCCGAAGTGGTGATCACAGGGTTTCCGTCACTGTCGAGTGCACGGCGCGGTGTCCGCCGGGCACGGGGCATGGGTCTGATGAGACTGTTCTCGGTGGTCGACCGGTGGGAGTCGTCATGGTCCGGCCGCGGCGGAGCCGCTGGGCGCGGGGCGTGGGCGGGCCGGCTCGATCCGCTGGGTACGGACGGCACGGGCTCGGTCTCGCTTCGGGGCGCGAGGCTCAGGCGGGGACCCTCAGAAGGCGCGCATTCGACACATACAACGAGCACCGGGCGTCAGGATCGCCTCGGTCGCAGGGCTGCGGTAGCTCGTCGTGGTCATGCCCCAAGTAAAACAGACGTAACTTCCGCGCGATCCACCATGTCCGAATAGCGGACAGCCGTGGATACCGGCAGGAGCTCTCCAGGATCACCGCACGCGCGGCTGTGACCTGCGGAAACGCCAGCCCTTCCGGTACGTTCACGGGTGCCGGCGCGATCATGCTGTGGGCGCCCTGTGGCAAAGGCCACGATTCCCGTGGCCCCTCTCCGCCCGGCGGGCGTCCGCCCGGGCGTCCTGGGGCCGCACGCGGGGGCTCCGCCCGTCCGTAATACCCTCACTTCATGCTTGACGCCCTGACGGTCGCGGTCGCCGTGACCGCGCTCGCCCTCGCCGCCTGGTGCGGGATCGCCGCCTACCGGGACCAGCCCACGAAGGACTGGCACTTCATCGGCATGGCGGTCGTCTCCGTGCTGGCGCTGGCCCAGCTGCTCGTGGGAATCGTGCAGCTGGCGCGCGGTGAGCGGCCCGACCAGGGCATGACGATCTTCATCGCCTATCTGATCGGCGCCTTCGCGGCCGTGCCCGCGGCAGGCTTCCTGTCGCTGACGGAGCGGACCCGCTGGGGCTCGGTGACGGTGGCGGCCGGTGCGGTCGTGCTCGCCGTCCTCGAAGTACGGCTCTACGACATCTGGGGAAACTGACCATGAGCGACACCGACCGCACGGGGGCACCTTCGTCCCCGGCCCGGCAGCCGGACGCCCCGGGGCAGAAGCAGCAGTTCGAGCTCGGCACCGGGCCGGGGCGGGTACTGGTCTGGTTCTACGGGGTGTTCACCGTGGCCGCCGCCTCCCGCTCGATCGTCCAGATGATCCTGGACTTCGACAAGGCGCCGCTGGCGTACGTCCTGTCGGCCGTGGCCGCCGTCGTGTACGGATTCATCACCTACTCGCTGGTGCGGGGAGGGGAGAAGGCCCGCCGGGCGGCGCTCGTGTGCTGCGCCGCCGAACTGGCCGGTGTCCTGGTCGTCGGCACCTGGACGCTGGTGAAGCCGTCCGCGTTCCCGGACGCCACGGTGTGGTCGGACTTCGGCATGGGTTACCTCTTCATCCCGGTGATCCTGCCGGTCACCGGGATGATCTGGCTGCGCCACGCACGGAACGCCTGACACCGAGCGCCCGGCACCGAGCGCCTGACGCGGAACGTCCGGTCAGGCGCTGGTCACATAGGCCGGCGCGGTGGCGTCCTTCTCCAGGAGGACCAGCCGGACGCCGTCACCACCGGTGGTGTTGCCCACCCTGGCGTATCCCGCCTTGCGGTAGAGACGCAGATTGCCTTCGCTGCGCTCCCCCGTGTGCAGGCGGAACCGGGTCGCCGAACGCCCTTCCGCCAGACCGGACTCCGCCGCCCGCAGGAGCCGGCTGCCGAGGCCGTGGTTACGGAGCCGGGGGTGGACGCAGAGCTTGCCGATCCGTCCGGCGCCGTCCGCGTCGGTGAAACCCCGTACGGAGCCGACGACTTCGTCACCGAGCCGGGCCACGAACACCAGGTCGGTGGCGACTTCGTCCCGCACGGAGTCGAGGGTCTGGACGAGTGGGTCGATCCGGTAGTTGCCGTAGAGCTCCGCCTCGCTCTGGAAACAGAGGTACTGGAGTCTGAAGATCTGCTCGACGTCCTGTGCCGTCGCCGCCGAGATGGTCACGCTCATGCCCATGTGTGCATGCCTCCCGCTCACCTGTTCCGCCGGTTGTCTACCGCTCCATTCCCCGCAGTTCAGGAGCTACAACCTCCGCCGCGAGCATTCTGCGCAGACATCCAAGGCATCGGGAACGCATCGGGCCCAAACTCCCCTGTGACATACCCAACTCCCCTGCGATTTCCCGGTAGGTCGGATCGTGGGGAGCCAGCATCGCCTCGATTAACCGTGGGCAGCGTCCGGGCAGCCGGCCCACCGCGGTGCGCAGCGCACGGCGTTCGTCGGCTCCCAGCGCGATCCGTTCGGGGCAGTCGGCCCAGTCGCCCGGGGGCTCACCGGCGGTGTAGCCGCGCTCGCGCCGGCTCCTGCGACGGGCCATGCGCGCCTCCGCCCGCACGGCGGAGCGCACCCAGCGGGCGGGGTCGGCGGGCACCTGCGGGCCGGGCCGGCGCTCCAGCAGCCTCAGCCACACCGACTGCTCCAGGTCCGCGGCCTCGACCCCGGCGGCCTGTGCCTCGGCTCCCGCCTCCGCCCGCACCAGTGCGTGCAGGGCGTGCACGACCGCCCGCCAGCCGTCGCCCGCCCTCTCGGCCGGGGCCGCGGGAACATGATCAAGAAGAGTCATGCCCCGTCAACGCTCCCCGTGCGCGGCGGGTTGCCGCACACGAGGAGCTCCACCCGACCGGGGCATGCGGGCCGCGCGGCTGACGTGCCCGGGGTCAGCGCCCGGCGAAGTCCGCCGCCGCGAGCAGGGCGGTGTCCGGGTTGTCGGAGAAGACCCCGTCGATGCCCGTGGCGAAGTACGCCTTGAAGGCGCCGAACGCGTCGCCGTACGCGTTCGGGTCCGTGCCGCGCCGGAAGTCCGCGGGCAGGAACGTGTTCTCGTTGCGCATCGTGTACGGGTGCAGGACCAGGCCCCGCGCGTGCGCGTCGGCGACCAGGGTCGTGGGGGTGGTCAGCCGTCCCTGGCCGTCCTTGGGGATGATCAGGTCCAGCGTGGGGCCGATGCCCTGGGCGAAGGAGGCGATCCACTTCAGCCCGGCGGGCTTCACGAGGTCGGCGACGGTGCGCGGGTCACCGGCCTCCACGAAGTCCCAGGGCCGTTCGGCCGGACCGGACAGCAGGACGACCCTGGGCGTGGCGACGAGCTTCGAGAGCCGTCGCATCGAGTCCGGCTCGAAGGACTGGAGGAGCAGCGCGGAGTTCGCCCGGTGCCGGCCGTGGCGGCGCAGCAGCTTGGCGAGCGGCTCCTCAAGGCCGAGCCCGAGGCCCCTGAAGTACGAGGGGTGCTTGGTCTCGACGTACAGCCAGACGGGCTTGCCGCGCCTGTGGCCCTCCTTGTCCGCCCAGCGCAGGACCTCTTCGAAGGTGGGGATCTCCCAGCGGCCGTCGTACAGCGTGTTCTCCTGGCGGTTGCCGGGGATGCGCTCCTTCGCCCGGAGGGTCTTCAGCTCGGCGAGGGTGAAGTCCTCGGTGAACCAGCCGGTGAGCGAGACCCCGTCGACCTTCTTGGTGGCCTTGCGGCTCGCGAACTCGGGGTGCTCGGCGACGTCGGTGGTTGCGGTGATGTCGTTCTCGTGGCGGCAGACCAGGTGGCCGTCCTTGGTCGGCACGAGGTCCTGCTCGACGATGTGCGCGCCCATGTCCAGGGCCAGCTGGTAGGAGCCGAGGGTGTGCTCGGGGCGGTAGCCGCTGGCGCCGCGGTGGCCGATGACGGTGGGCGCGGGCAGGCCCCGGTAACCGCCGTTGCCACCGCCGCGTCCGTCCGGGGCGACACGCCCGGCTGCGTCGGCCGTGCCGGCCGCTCCGGCCGTTCCGAGGGCCGCCGTGCCGAGGACGGCCGCCCCCAGGAGTGTCCGCCGGCCCGGCCCGGTCTGCGCGCGCTCTGTCATGGCTGCTCCTCGCGTGTGATGTCTGGCACCTTCGGGCGAGGCTCGATCGTAGGCAGCTACGCCATCGGTGGGGCGGACCGTGGACGAACATGGCGGAAACACACGTCAACACTGCGTATCCGCTGGGTGAACCCGATGTGCGGAGAGGCGGTACCCGCGAGTATCGTCCTCACCTGCACAGACCCTCGCGAATTCCCGCCCCGGCCGCCCGGCCACGACACCGGAGGATGCGTTGTCCCGACTCACGGTCATCAAGGCAGTGCTCGGACCGATCCTGCGGCTGCTCTTCCGGCCACAGGTGGAGGGTGTCGAGAACATCCCCGGGGACGGTCCGGTGATCCTCGCGGGCAACCATCTGACGTTCATCGACTCGATGATCATGCCGATCTGCTGCGACCGGCCGGTGTTCTACATCGGCAAGGACGAGTACGTCACCGGCAAGGGCCTCAAGGGGCGCCTGATGGCCTGGTTCTTCACCGGCTGCGGCATGATCCCGGTGGACCGGGACGGTGGCCGCGGCGGTGTCGCGGCGCTGATGACGGGCCGCCGGGTGCTGGACGAGGGCCACGCCTTCGCCATCTACCCCGAGGGCACCCGCTCCCCCGACGGCCGTCTCTACCGGGGCCGTACGGGCATCGCGCGACTGACCCTGATGACCGGTGCGCCGGTCGTGCCGTTCGCGATGATCGGCACCGACAAGCTGCAGCCGGGCGGCGCCGGCCTGCCCCGTCCGGGGAAGGTCACGGTCCGCTTCGGTGAGCCGATGGAGTTCTCCCGCTACGAGGGCATGGACCGCGACCGCTATGTGCTGCGGGCGGTGACGGACTCCGTGATGGCCGAAGTGATGCGGCTGTCCGGTCAGGAGTACGTCGACATGTACGCCACGAAGGCCAAGGCCGCCTGAGCCGTACGGGTGGAATCACGGTGCCCGGCGCGGAAGCGCCGGGCACTCGCGCGTGAGGCACTTGTCCGCCGGACCTCCACGCGCCGGGCACCCGCTCCACGGGCACTCACTCGCCGGGCCCCCACGCGCCGGGCACTCACTCGTCGGGGATGATCCCGTCCTCCAGCCGCTGGCCGCGCAGCAGGAACCACGCCGCCACGGCCGTCGCGAGCAGGACCACCGCGCCCACCGCCGCCGACACCCGCAGCCCGTTGACGAAGGCCTCCTGGGCCGCGACGACGAGCTCGTTCGCCTGGTGCGCCGGGAGGTGCTCCGCCGTCTCCACGGCTCCGCCCAGCGACTCGTGGGCCGCCGTCGCGGCAGCGTCCGGGATGCCTTCGGGTGTTCCGAAGCCCTTGTAGACACCCGTGACGATGGACCCGAGCAGCGCGATACCGAGGGCGGCCCCGAGTTCGTACGCCGTCTCGGACACGGCGGACGCGGAGCCGGCCTGTTCCTTCGGGACGCTGGAGAGGATCACGTCGGAGGTGACGGTGAAGGCGAATCCCGCGCCGACGCCGACCACCAGGAGCAGGACGCCGATCAGCGGATAGCCGGTCTCCTTGTGGATCACCGTGACCACGGCGAGCGACACGCCGATGGCCCCGAGCCCGACGGCGACCACGGAGCGCACGGAGTAGCGGCGTGCCACCCTCCCCGCCAGCAGCCCGGCGGTCACCGCGCCGACGGCCGCGGGCAGCTCGGCGAGCCCCGCCTCCAGGGGCCCCCGCCCCTGGACCAGTTGGAGGAACTGGGAGAGGAAGAAGACGATCCCGGACAGGCCGAGGATGGTCAGCAGGTCGGCGAGGACCGCGCCTGAGAACCCCCGGTGATGGAAGAGCCGCATGTCCAGCAGCGGGGCGGGGAGCTTCAGCTGGCGGCGCACGAACCAGGTGAGCGCCAGCAGGCCTCCGACGGCCGCCACTCCGTTCTCCCAGCTCACACCGTGTGCGGCGGCCTCCTTGATGGCGTAGACGACGCCGATCATGCCGACCAGGGAGAGCCCGACACTGACCAGGTCCCAGGGGCCCGGGGCCGGGTTCTTCGATTCGGGGATCATCTTGATGCCGACGGCGACGAGGACCGCCATCACGGGAAGGTTGATCAGGAAGACCGATCCCCACCAGAAGTGCTCCAGCAGGAGCCCGCCCACGACCGGTCCGACGGCCGCGCCGGCCGAGGCCATGGCGCCCCAGATGCCGACGGCGAGGCTGCGTTCGCGTGGGTCGTGGAAGAGATTGCGGATCAGGGCGAGCGTGGACGGCATCAGGGTGGCGCCCGCTACACCGAGCAGCGCCCGGGCCACGATCATCATCTCGGGGCTCGACGCGTAGGCGTTGAGCACGGACACCGCGCCGAAGGCGGTGGCGCCGGTCAGCAGCAGCTTCTTACGGCCGATGCGGTCACCGAGGCTGCCCATGGAGACCAGCAGTCCGGCGATGACGAAGGAGTAGACGTCGCCGATCCAGAGCAGCTGGGTTCCGGTCGGTTCGAGGTCCTCGCTGAGGAACGGGGTCGCCAGGCCGAGGACGGTGGCGTCGACGGCGACCAGCAGCACGGCCAGGACGAGGACGGTGAGGGCGATCCACCGCCCCGGGTGGTGCGTATCGCCCGTGACGCCCGCCCTCGAAAAGGTGCTGCTCATTTCTCCACGCTCCGGCGTGCTCCGCCCAGGAGCAACTCGACGATCATGTACGGGAAGTCCTGCGCGGCGACCCGGCCCGTCTGCACGGACCACGCGCAGCTGCCGATCAGGCCGTACAGCGCCTCGGTCAGCCAGGCCGGGGTGAGGTCGATCCTGAGTTCGCCGCGCTCCTGGCCCCGCCGGAAGAAGGCCGAGACCCGGGCGTCGAGGCGGTTCCAGCCCTCGTTGACGTCGTCGCCCTCGAAGAGCTGGTTCTCGGTGACGAGGAACGACAGCAGTCCCGCGCTGGGTTCGACGGCCGCGATCAGCCGCCGGAGGCCGTCCTCGGCGGTGCCCTCGTCGAGCGCGGCGGAGTCCAGGGCCGCCTCGAACTCCCGGATCCCGAGGTCCTCCAGCGCTCCGACCAGGGCGTCCCGCCCGGCGAAGTGCCGGTGCAGGGTGGCGCGGCCGATGCCGGCGGCCCGGGCGACCTCGTCCATGGTCGCCGTGGATTTACGGGCCAGCAGGGCGGCGGCGCTGCGCAGCACCTGCTCACGATCAAGAGTCATGAGACGACACTAACTCACCTGAGACGTTGATGTCCCATTCCGCTCACCCGGTCGGCCCGAGCCGGGCATGGTCCGTTGGTGCCGGGCGGTCCGGGGGCACCATGGCGCCATGAAGCCGCTGCTGCTGATCGACATCGACGGTCCGCTCAACCCCTATGCGGCGCTGTCCCGCCCCACCCTCCCCGAGGGCTACACGCTCCACCGGATGCGGCCGACGGGGTGGAAGACGGGAACGGCTCTGCCCGTCCTGCTCAGCCCCGGCCACGGCGGCGAGCTGCTGGCCCTCGCCGACCGGTACGAACTCGTCTGGGCCACCACCTGGAAGGACGAGGCGAACGAGTGGGTCGGCCCGCGACTCGGGCTGCCCCCGTTGCCGTACATCGACTGGCCCGCGATGCACGCGTTCACGGTGGACGGGACGTACTGGAAGACGCGTCACGTCGTCGACTACGCGGACGGCAGGCCGTTCGCCTGGATCGACGACGAGATCACCGGTACCGACACGGCCTGGGTCGCCGCGCACCACCCGGGGCGGGCCCTGCTGCGGCGGGTCGACCCCTGGGTGGGGCTGGTGCGGGCGGACTTCGAGGCGCTCGCGGACTGGGTGTGAACGCGCGGCTCCCGCTCAGCTCCAGGGCAGCGAGGCCCGGTGACGCCAGTACGCCTCCGGCTCCTCCACCAGGGCGGACAGCCGGTCCAGCCGCTCCGGGTCCAGGTCGAGCAGCGGTGCGTGCAGATTCGCCGCCAGCTGGGTGACGGTGACCGCGCCGGACAGCACGACCCCGGCCCAGGGCTGGTGGAGCACCAGTGCCAGGGCGACGGCGTCCAGTCCGGCTTCGGTACCGATCTCCTGGACGACGGCGGGCGCCTCGGTCCCCGCGAGCCGGCCGTTGGCCATGGCCTCCTTGACGATCACGGTGAGCCCCGCGTCGTGCGCCTCGGCGAGTGCCGCTCCGGCGGAGGTGTCCAGGGCGTTGTAGGTGGCCTGGACGGTGCGGAAGAGGGGTTCGCCGTCCACGGTGACGGCGACGGCGGCCCGGATGGCGTCGCTCTGTCCGGGGCCGCTCGTGGAGAAGCCGACCGTGGTGCCTCCGGCGGCCAGCTCGGCGAGGCGGGCGTGCAGGTCCTTGTCGCTCAGCGCCGGGCTGTCGGCCGTCAGCGAGTGGATCTGGTAGAGGTCGAGCCGGTCGCCGAGCAGCCCCGTCGTCTCGGCGTACTGGCGCTCGAAGGTGGCCGGGCCGTGGTCCTTCACCTCGTGCGTCTCGGCGTCGACGCGCCAGTCGGCGGTGTAGGTGTAGCCCCATTTGCTGCCGATGACCACGTCCGTGACGTCGGGGCGGGCGGTCAGCCACTCGGCGAGGAACTCCTCGGCGCGGCCGTAGGAGCGGGCGGCGTCGAAGTAGCGCACGCCCTGGGCGTAGGCCGCGTCCAGGAGTTCATGGGTGCGGGCGCGCAGCGCGTCCACGCCGCGGTCGCCGGGCAGATCGCGGTCCCGGTGCGGGGTGATGTAGCCGGGCCTGCCGACGGCGGCCAGGCCGAGCCCGATGTGGGAGGTCGGGGTAGTCGCTCGGTTCAGGCGGGCGAAGGGCATCGCGGGCTCCTCTGGGTCGGTTCCGAACGCCTTCCCGTCAACGTAGCCCGCGATGCCTGCCGAATCAGCCGCGCGCGGTCGCCCAGGCGTGCTGCGTCACCAGGTCGGCCTTCACCTCGGCCAGCTGGGCGGCGACGGCCGCGGGGGCCGTCCCGCCGCGTCCGTTGCGGGAGGCGAGCGCGCCGGGCACGTTCAGGACGGTGCGCACCTCCGGGGTGAGGTGCTCGGAGATCTTCGCGAACTGCTCGTCGGTCAGTTGGTCGAGCTCGATGCCCTGCTGTTCGCAGACCTTCACGCACTCGCCGGCGACCTCGTGCGCCACCCGGAACGGGACGCCCTGCTTGACCAGCCATTCGGCGATGTCGGTGGCGAGCGAGAAGCCGGCCGGGGCCAGTTCCTCCATGCGCTCCCGGTGGACGGTGAGCGTGGCCATCATGCCGGTGAAGGCGGGGAGCAGGACCTCCAGCTGGTCGCAGGAGTCGAAGACCGGCTCCTTGTCCTCCTGGAGGTCGCGGTTGTACGCGAGCGGGAGGGCCTTCAGGGTCGCCATCAGACCGGTCAGGTTGCCGATGAGGCGGCCGGACTTGCCGCGGGCCAGCTCGGCGATGTCCGGGTTCTTCTTCTGCGGCATGATCGAGGAGCCGGTGGAGAACGCGTCGTGGAGGGTGACGAAGGAGAACTCCTTCGTGTTCCAGATGATGATCTCCTCGGCGATCCGGGAGAGGTTGATGCCGATCATCGCGGTGATGAAGGCGAACTCGGCGACGAAGTCCCGGGACGCGGTGCCGTCGATGGAGTTGGCGGCGGAGCCGTGCTCGAAGCCGAGGTCGGCCGCGACGGCCTCCGGGTCGAGCCCGAGGGACGACCCGGCCAGCGCGCCGGAGCCGTACGGGGACACGGCGGTCCGCTCGTCCCACTGCCGCAGCCGCTCCGCGTCCCGGATCAGGGGCTGCACATGAGCCAGGACGTGGTGGGCGAAGAGGACGGGCTGCGCGTGCTGGAGGTGCGTGCGGCCGGGCATGGCCACGTCCGGGTGTGCCTCCGCGAGTCCCACCAGCGCGTCCTGCAGCTCGGCGATCAGTCCGCCGATGATCCGGGCGTGGTCGCGCAGGTACATGCGGAAGAGCGTGGCGACCTGGTCGTTGCGGGACCGGCCGGCGCGCAGCTTGCCCCCGAGGTCCGGGCCGAGGCGCTCCAGGAGGCCGCGCTCCAGGGCGGTGTGGACGTCCTCGTCGGCGATGGTGCCGGTGAACGAACCGTCGGCGACGGCGGCTTCCAGCGCGTCGAGTCCGGCGATCATGCGGGTCAGCTCGTCCTCGGTGAGCAGCCCCGCCTTGTTGAGCACGCGCGCATGGGCACGGGAGCCCGCGATGTCGTACGGCGCGAGCCGCCAGTCGAAGTGGACGGAGGCGGACAGCTTGGCCAGCGCCTCGGCGGGGCCGTCGGCGAAACGGCCGCCCCAGAGGCGTACGTCGCTGTTACCGGTGCCGTTGCTCACTGCGGTGCTCCTCGGGAGTGCAAGGGGTGTGCTTCCGCCTCACGGCGCGATCACGAATAGCATAACTATGCGGTTCTCCGTATGCATTGTCAAAGCTGCTGGTCAGAACGGGGAGCATGCCGGCCTCCGGGCGCCGGCCCTCCCCCGGCGGCGCCCGCGGCCTCGCACGGAGGCGCATCCCGGACCGTGGAATTACCCGGCCCCGGGCAATGCGTCGCACGACAATGCGGCCATGGGAAAAACGTATGAGCGCATCGACGGCCGTCTCCGGGCCTTCATCGAGGAACAGCACATCTTCTTCACCGCGACCGCGCCCCTGGACGGGGACGGCACGGTCAATCTCTCGCCCAAGGGGGTGAGCGGGTCGTTCGCCGTCGTCGACGAGCGGACCGTGGCCTATCTCGACTTCGCCGGGAGCAACGCAGAGACCGTCGCCCATCTCCGGGAGAACGGGCGCATCACGCTGATGTGGTGCGCCTTCCAGGGCCCGCCGAACATCGTCCGGGTGCACGGCCGCGGTGAGCCGGTCTTCAGGGACGACCCGCGCTTCCCCGGGCTGCTCCGCCACTTCCCTCAGGTCGACCCGACGCCCCACGGGCTGCGCGCCGTCATCGTGGTGCGGGCCGAACTGATCCGGGACACCTGCGGTTACGGGGTGCCGTTCATGTCGTACGACGAGGACCGCTCCCTGCACGCGGGCCGCTTCCGGCGGGAGGACGACGAGAGCCTGAGCCGGTATTTCGAGAAGAAGGACTTCATCGCGACCAGCATCGACGGGCTGCCGGGGCTCCCCCTGCCGCTGCCCGCGATGCCGGCGCCGGTCACGGAGTGAGGCACTGGGCCGTACGGAGCAGGCGCGGTGGGGGCGGGAGGCGGCGCGCCGTACGGTCCGGAGCATGCGCAGATTCCTGGTGACCGTGTCGGTCCTGCTCGCCCTGGCCGGTTCGCTCGCGGCGCGGCCCGCCGACCCGGCGCCCCTTCCGGAGCGGCTGGCCGACACGGGCGGCGGTACACAACTGATCACCGCCGAGGCCCCCGGCACGGCCTCCGTCACGGGCACGGTCACCTGGTGGGACCGGCGCGGGGACGGCTGGGTGGCGGCGGGTTCGGCGCCCGCCCGCTTCGGGGCGAACGGGCTGGCCGACGGCGCCACCCGCACCCAGGGCACGAACACCACACCCACCGGGCTGTACGACCTGCCGTACGCCTTCGGGACCCGGGCGGCCCCGGCCGGGGCCCGCTACCCGTACCGCCTGGCCGGCGAGGACGCGTGGTGGTGCCAGGACAACGCGTCCCCGGCCTACAACCGCTGGGTCGAACCGCGGCCCGCCGACTGCCGCGCGGACGAGGCCGAACACCTCGTCACCTATCCCGTCCAGTACGCCCGTGCGCTCGTCATCGGCTTCAACTACCACCGGCCGGTGCGCGGCAGGGGCGCCGGGATCTTCCTCCACGTGGACGGCAAGGGCGCGACCGCCGGCTGCGTGTCCGTGCCGGCGGCCGCGATGGACCGGATCCTGGCCTGGGCCGATCCGGCCCGCCGTCCGCACATCGCGGTCGGGACGACGTCCGGCCCGACCGCGATCACCCGCTACTGAGGCCCGCGGTCGTTCTGGGCCAGCCGCAGCAGATGGTCGGCCAGCGCCTGGCCGCCGTTCGGGTCACGGCTGATCAGCATCAGCGTGTCGTCCCCCGCGATCGTGCCGAGGATCGCCTGGAGTTCGGCCTGGTCGATGGCCGACGCGAGGAACTGGGCGGCGCCCGGCGGCGTACGCAGCACCACCAGGTTGGCCGAGGCCTCCGCGGAGATGAGCAGCTCGGCGGAGAGCCTGCGCATCCGCTCCTCCTTGGCCGACCCGCCCAGCGGCGCCTGCGGGGTGCGGAAGCCACCCTCGCTCGGCACCGCGTAGATCAGCTCGCCGCCGGTGTTGCGGATCTTCACCGCGCCGAGCTCGTCCAGGTCGCGGGAGAGCGTCGCCTGGGTGACGCTCAGCCCGTCGTCGGACAGCAGCCTGGCCAGCTGGCTCTGCGAGCGCACCGGCTGACGGTTCAGGATGTCCACGATCCTGCGGTGGCGCGCGGTGCGGGTCTGCGGCACCGACTGCCCCCCGTGGTCGGTTTCCTGAGCCTCGGTCATCGTCGTCGCCTCATTCTCCGGATCGTCCGTCCCCGTAGGCCGCGTCGAGAGCTCCCGGCAGAATCCGCAGGAACGCGTCCACCTCGGCGTCACCGATGATCAGCGGCGGCATGAGCCGTACGACGTCGGGGGCGGGCGCGTTCACCAGGAGTCCGGCTCCCTGAGCCGCCTGCTGCACCTTCGGTGCGAGGGGCCCGGTGAGCACGATACCCAGCAGCAGTCCGGAGCCCCGGACGTGGGAGACCAACGGGTGACCGAGGCTCTCGACGCCGTCCCTGATCCGCTCGCCGAGCCGCTTCACGGTGTCCAGGGCCCCGTCGGCCGCGAGCGTGTCCAGCACGGCGAGACCGGCGGCGCAGGCGACGGGGTTGCCGCCGAACGTCGTGCCGTGCTGACCGGGCTTCAGCAGGTCGGCGGCGGTACCGAACGCCACGGTGGCGCCCATCGGGAGCCCGCCGCCGAGACCCTTCGCGAGGGTGACCAGGTCGGGTTCGACGCCCTGGTGGGCCTGGTGCTCGAACCACTGGCCGCAGCGGCCGATCCCGGTCTGCACCTCGTCCAGGACGAGCAGGGTGCCGGTGGCCCGGCTGATCTCCCTGGCCGCCTCCAGATAGCCCTTGGGCGGCACGACGACGCCGTTCTCGCCCTGCACGGGTTCGATGATCAGCAGCGCGGTGTCGGTCGTGACCGCGGCGCGGAGCGCCTCGACATCGCCGTACGGAACGTGCGTGACGTCGCCGGGCAGCGGCAGGAACGGGTCGCGCTTGCCGGGCTGGCCGGTCAGGGCGAGGCTGCCCATGGTCCGGCCGTGGAAGCCGCCGTCGGTGGCGACCATGTGCGTACGCCCGGTCAGTCGGCCGATCTTGAAGGCCGCCTCGTTGGCCTCGGCGCCGGAGTTGCAGAAGAAGACCTTGCCCGTACGGCCGAAGAGCGTCAGGAGCCGCTCGGCGAGCGCGATGGGGGGCTCGGCGGTGTAGAGGTTGGAGACATGGCCGAGGGAGGCGATCTGCGTGGAGACGGCCTCGACCACCGCGGGGTGGGCGTGGCCGAGCGCGTTGACGGCGATGCCGCCGACGAAGTCGAGGTACTCGTTGCCCTCCGCGTCCCACACCCGCGCGCCCGCGCCGCGCACCAGCGGCAGCTGCGGTGTGCCGTAGTTGTCCATCAGCGCGCCCTGCCAGCGCTGCGCGAACTCCTCGTTGCCGGTCATGACTCCCCCTCTGCGTCGTGCGGTGCGGCGGGTGCCGCGTCGGGCACGACCATCGTGCCGATTCCCTCATCGGTGAAGATCTCCAGCAGGATCGAGTGCTGGACCCGGCCGTCGATGACACGGGCGGTCTCGACGCCGTTGCGTACGGCGTGGAGGCAGCCCTGCATCTTGGGCACCATGCCGCTGGAGAGGTCGGGCAGCAGCTTCTCCAGCTCGGTGGCGGTGAGACGGCTGATGACGTCGTCGCTGTTGGGCCAGTCCTCGTAGAGGCCCTCGACGTCGGTGAGGACCATCAGCGTCTCGGCGTTCAGCGCGGCGGCGAGTGCGGCGGCCGCGGTGTCGGCGTTGACGTTGTAGACGTGGTTGTCCTCGGCGGAGCGGGCGATGGAGGAGATGACCGGGATCCGGCCGTCGTCCAGCAGCGCCTGGATCGCCCCGGTGTCGATGGCGGTGATCTCACCGACCCGGCCGATGTCGACCGCCGTCCCGTCGATCATCGGACGGTGCTGGGTGGCGGTGATCGTGTGGGCGTCCTCGCCGGTCATGCCGACGGCGAGCGGGCCGTGCTGGTTGAGCAGGCCGACGAGCTCGCGCTGGACCTGCCCGGCCAGCACCATCCGTACGACGTCCATCGCCTCGGGCGTGGTGACGCGGAGGCCGGCCTTGAACTCGCTGACCAAGCCCTGTTTGTCGAGCTGGGCGCTGATCTGCGGGCCCCCGCCGTGCACGACGACGGGCTTGAGGCCGGCGTGCCGCAGAAAGACGACGTCCTGGGCGAAGGCTGCCTTCAGCTCCTCGTCGATCATGGCGTTGCCGCCGAACTTGATGACGACGGTCTTGCCGTTGTGCCGGGTGAGCCAGGGCAGCGCCTCGATGAGGATCTGCGCCTTGGGCAGCGCGGTGTGCTTCCTCGCGGCACTCATGAGCTGTAGGCGCTGTTCTCGTGGACGTACTCGGCGGTCAGGTCGTTGGCCCAGATGACGGCCGACTCGTCGCCCGCCGCGAGGTCCGCGGTGATCTTGACCTCCCGGTAGCGCATGTCGACCAGGTCGCGGTCCTCGCCGACGCCGCCGTTCTTGCAGACCCAGACGTCGTTGATCGCGACGTTCAGCCGGTCGGGCTCGAAGGCGGCCTTCGTGGTGCCGATCGCGGAGAGGACACGGCCCCAGTTGGGGTCCTCACCGTGGATGGCGCACTTCAGGAGGTTGTTACGGGCGATGGACCGGCCGACCTCGACGGCGTCGTCCTCGGTCGCCGCGTTCACCACCTCGATCCGGATGTCCTTGGAGGCTCCCTCGGCGTCGCCGATGAGCTGCCGGGCGAGGTCGGCGCAGACGGTCTGGACGGCCGCGGCGAACTCGGCCTGCCCGGGGGCGATTCCGCTCGCCCCCGAGGCGAGCAGCAGCACGGTGTCATTGGTCGACATGCAGCCGTCGGAGTCGACCCGGTCGAAGGTGGTCCGGGTCGCGTCGCGCAGCGCGGCGTCGAGCGCGGGCGCCTCGACGTCGGCGTCGGTGGTGAGGACGACCAGCATGGTGGCGAGGCCGGGGGCGAGCATGCCCGCGCCCTTGGCCATGCCGCCGACGGTCCAGCCGTCGCCGCCCGCGACGGCGGTCTTGTGGACGGTGTCCGTGGTCTTGATGGCGATGGCGGCCTTCTCGCCACCGTGCTCACTCAGGGCCGCCGCGGCCTTCTCGATGCCGGGCAGGAGCTTGTCCATGGGCAGGAGCAGGCCGATCAGCCCGGTCGAGGCGACCGCGATCTCCCCGGCGCTGTGGCCGGTGAGGACCTCGGCGGCCTTCTCCGCCGTGGCATGGGTGTCCTGGAAGCCCTGCGGTCCCGTACAGGCGTTGGCGCCACCGGAGTTGAGGACGACGGCGGTCACCTCGCCGCCCTTGAGGACCTGTTCCGACCAGAGGACGGGTGCGGCCTTGACGCGGTTGGAGGTGAAGACGCCCGCGGCGGCGCGGCGGGGCCCGTTGTTGACCACGAGGGCCAGGTCGGGACTACCGCTGTCCTTGATCCCGGCGGCGATGCCCGCCGCCGTGAATCCCTTGGCTGCCGTGACACTCACTGCATCTCCTCGTTCGCTTCTCCGCCCGCGCAGCGCAGCGGCGCGGCTTTCGTCGTCCCCCGCAGCCCGGCGGCTGCGCGTGCGTCGCTCACGGTGCGACTCCGATCGTGGAAAGACCCGTGTCCTCGGGGAGTCCGAGGGCGATGTTCATGCTCTGCAGGGCGCCTCCGGCGGTGCCCTTGGCGAGGTTGTCGATGGCGCTGATCACGATGATCCGGCCGGCCGCCTCGTCGTGGGCGACCTGGATCTGCACGGCGTTGGACCCGTACACGGCGGCGGTCGCGGGCCACTGCCCCTCGGGCAGCAGGTCGACGAAGGGCTCGTCGGCGAAGGCCTTCTCGTACGCCGTACGGAGCGACTCGGCACTCACCCCGGGCTTCGCCTTCGCGCTGCACGTGGCGAGGATGCCGCGGGGCATGGGCGCGAGGGTCGGGGTGAAGGAGACGGAGACGGGCTCACCGGCCGCGGCGCCGAGGTTCTGGATCATCTCGGGGGTGTGCCGGTGGACGCCGCCGACGCCGTACGGGGTCATGTTGCCCATGACCTCGGAGCCGAGCAGGTGCGGCTTGGCCGCCTTGCCAGCGCCGGAGGTGCCGGACGCGGCGACGACGACGGCCTCGGGTTCGGCGAGGCCGGCCGCGTACGCCGGGAAGAGTGCGAGGGAGACGGCCGTCGGGTAACAGCCGGGCACGGCGATACGCTTGGTGTCTTCCAGCGCCGCGCGGGCCCCGGGCAGTTCGGGCAGACCGTAGGGCCAGGTGCCGGCGTGCGGGGACCCGTAGAACTTCTCCCAGTCGGCGGGGTCCTGGAGCCGGAAGTCGGCGCCCATGTCGACGACGAGCACCTCGTCACCGAGCTGTTCGGCGACGGCGGCGGACTGGCCGTGGGGCAGGGCCAGGAAGACGACGTCGTGTCCGGCGAGCACCTCGGCCGTGGTCGGCAGGAGGACACGGTCCGCGAGCGGCCTCAGGTGCGGCTGCAGCGCGCCGAGCCGCTCCCCCGCGTTGGAGTGGCCGGTGAGGGCCCCGATCTCGACCTGTGGGTGGGTGAGGAGCAGACGGAGCAGTTCCCCGCCGGCGTATCCGCTCGCCCCTGCCACTGCCGCACGTACCACCATCGGAATTCCTCTCATCGATGGCATGACTATACGCATCTATGCAGTTTTATGCAAAGACCGTGGCGGCTCAGGAGCCGTATATCGCGCGCCCCGCGCGCACTCCGCAGCCTACGATCACCCGGTACAGCCGGGAGGGGCGGACATGGGTGACGACGGCATGGACGGAACGGTTGCGGCGGTGCGGCTCGCGGGCGGTGCACCGCTTCGCAGCACGCTCGACGTCACCGACCCCGGCGACTGGCTCGCTCTGGACGCGGGAGTGCGGCAGGCGGCCTGGTACCGCTCGCCGTCCCTGCCGGAGTGGGAGCACGCCGCCCCTCTGCCCGTCGACCTGACGCAGCTCGGCGAATCCCGGCTCGCACTCGCCCTCTGCCACCGCGACGGGCGGATCCGCCAGGACGCGGTGCGCCTGTCGGCCCGCCACCCCGGTCTGCTGCCCTTGATCGTGGTCCGCTGCACCGACTGGGCCGGTCCGGTGCGCGGGCTTGCCCGGCAGTTGCTGCGCGAGGTCCTGGACTCGGATGCCGCCGTCGGACTGGCGCCGTTGGTCCTGCGCGTCGGCCGCCGCGGCAGGGGCGACTTCGGCGTCGAGGTGCTCGGGGAGGTCCTGCTCGGGGCATCCCAGGGGCGGCTCAGGGCCCTCTTCTCCTCCCCGGACCGCGTCGTACGGCGGTTCGCCTACCGGCTGGCCCTCGACGCCAGGCTGCTCCGTCCCGCTGAGCTCGCCCGCGCGGCCGCTCAGGACGAGGACACCTTGATCCAGGACCTGTGCGCCACGGCGGCGCTCGCAGCCCTGTCCGACGAGGCGGCGTGCGGGGAGGTGCTGCCGCCCTTGCTGACCGCGCGTAACCCGCGTACCCGTTCGGCCGGAGTGACCGCGTTGCGGCGGGCGGGGCGGCCTGAGGAGGCTGAGCCGTTCCTCGGCGACCGGTCCGCGCTGGTGCGCGCTTGCGCCCGGTATGTCGTACGGCAGCACGGAGGAGATCCGACGGCCTGGTACCGGGAGCGGTGCACCGCACCGGACCGCCCCGGCGTGCCGCCCGGTGCGGTCATCGGGCTGGCCGAATGCGGACACCGTGCGGACGCCGGGCTGCTGTGGCCGTTGCTCGCGCACCCGGCGGCCGGAGTGCGAGCGCGGGCGGTGGCCGGGCTGCGGACACTGGATTGCGCGCACGCGGAGCGCTTGCGGCCACTTCTCGACGACCCCGCCGCCGGTGTCGTGCGCGAGACCGCCGTCGCCCTGCTGCCGGCAGCGAACGAACTGCCTGCCGACTGGCTGCTGGAACGCACCGGATCCGAGCGCCCGAGGCACATCCGGCTCGCTGCTTTTCGGCTGCTTGTCGCGCGTGACGGGGTCGTGGCGCTGCAGGCGGCGGTCGGGCTGTTGGAAGACCCGGATGTGAAGCTGCGCACCTGGGCAGGACAGTCCGTCCAGCGCTGGCATCCATCGGCGGAGGAGCGGCGCACCGACGTGGACGTAGGGGCACTGCTCGACCGGGGCCGGCACCTCTTCAGTGACTACGTGCTGCTGCGGCGTAAGTGGGAAGCCGGGGTGGGCGGCTGAGTCCGCCTGGGGATCCACGCTCGGAGGCCGCCCGCCGCACCCGCTCACAGTGAGCGGGTGCGGCAGAACACCGGTTACATGGTCCCGGGGCCGACGGAGCGCGGCGCGAGCGCGGATACAGGGAAGGACGTGAGCATCCATGGGTGAGATCGTCGACGAGATCAGCCGTGTGCACCGGGAGGTCGGCACACGTCGTGTGGCGTCGGGCGAGGCGGGCACGGTGCTGTTGCGGCGCACCTTCGACTCCGGTGCCGCCGAGGTCTGGGACGCCGTGACCTCGCCGGAGCGCATCGCCCGGTGGTTCCTGCCGGTGACCGGTGAGTTCCGCGCGGGCGGTCAATACCAGCTGGAGGGGAACGCCGGCGGCGAGATCCTGGAGTGCCTGCCCCGGGAGCGGCTGCGCGTGTCCTGGCTGTTCGGACCCGACCCCGGCTTCAGCGAGGTCGAGGTGCGCCTCGCGCCGGACGGTGAGGACCGGACGGTGTTCGAGCTGGAGCACGTGTCCGTGGTGCCGGAGGAGTTCCGGAGCCAGTACGGGCCGGGGGCGGTCGGGATCGGCTGGGACCTGGCGTTCCTGGGGCTCGGATGGCATCTGGCAGGCGAAGGGCTCAGCCCGGAGGACGCCGTGGAGTGGCAGACCTCTCCCGAGGCGAAGGCCTTCGTGGCGCGGTCGGGCGAGGAGTGGGGCCGTGCGTTCGCCGCTTCGGGCGCGGACCCGGAGACCGTGACCGCCACGACGGTGGCGACGATCGAGTTCTACACGGGGGCGTAGGCCGGCTGTCACCGGCCTCGCGCGGCCCCGTCCCGCAGCCGCGCGCCCGGCCGGCCCGGCTCCGTGGCCGGCCGGCCGCACGCGGGGGCGGGCACGTCAGTCGCGGTCGGCCTGCTCGGCCCGGGCCGCGTCGCGCTCCTTGATGCGCGCCGCTTCCTTGCGGACGTCCGCCTGGGTGGCGCGCTCCTTCTGCAGCCACTCGGGGCTTTCCTGCTTCAGGGCGTCGATCTGCTCGGTGGTGAGGGGCTCCGTGACCCCGCCGCGCGCAAGACCGGCGATGGAGACGCCCAGCTTGGAGGCGACCACCGGCCGGGGGTGCGGGCCGTTGCGGCGCAGCTCCTGCAGCCACTCCGGCGGGTCGGTCTGCAGGGCGTTCAGCTCGGCGCGCGAGACGACGCCCTCCTGGAACTCGGCGGGGGTGGCTTCGAGGTACACACCCAGCTTCTTCGCCGCGGTGGCGGGCTTCATCGTCTGGGTGGTCTGGTGCGACGTCATGGTGTCCAGGGTATCGAGCATGTGCGCCGCCTCCGACCACGGCCGGTAACCTGGCGGGGTGACAGGCTCGGAAGTACCCCCTGCGTTCCGGCTCGCCTACGTCCCGGGCGTGACCCCGACCAAGTGGGTGCGGATCTGGAACGAGCGGCTGCCCGGTACCCCGCTGGCCCTCGTCGGCGTGCCCGCCGCCGAGGCCGCCGGCCTGCTGCGCGACGGCGGCGCCGACGCCGGTTTCGTGCGGCTGCCCGTCGACCGTACGGACCTCAGCGCGATCCCCCTCTACACCGAGACGACCGTGGTCGTGATCCCCAAGGACCACGCCGCGACGGCCGTCGAGGAGATGGCGGCCGAGGACCTCGCCGAGGAGATCGTGCTGCACCCCCTCGACGACACCCTCGGCTGGGAGCGCCCGCCGGGCCTGCCCGCGCTGGAGCGGCCCGCCACGACGGAGGACGCCGTGGAGCTGGTGGCGGCCGGGGTGGGGCTGCTCGTCGTCCCGCAGTCGCTGGCCCGGCTGTACCACCGCAAGGACCTCACCTACCGGCCGCTGACCGGCGCCCCCGAGTCACGGATCGCGCTGTCCTGGCCGGAGGAGAAGACGACCGACCTGGTGGAGGAGTTCATCGGGATCGTCCGCGGGCGGACCGTCAACAGCACCCGCGGGCGCCCCCCGACGCCCCCGCAGCCCAAGGCCGCGCGCGCCGCGAAGAAGAGCGGTGGCACCCCGCGCAAGCCGGCGGCGGGCAAGACCTCCCGGGGCGGCTCCGGAGGCTCCGGCGGCGCGAAGAACCCCAAGGGCGGCGCCAAGCGCGGAAAGCCCCGCCGCAGGCCGTGACGGGCAGCGGGCGCGCCGCCCCCTACCCGTAGTACTTCGGAGCTACGCGCCGGATGCGCTCCTGAGCGGGACGCCGACCACACGGCCCGCTCCCTACCTTCGGTACCGGATTCGACGAGACCCGGTACGGAAGGACTTCCCATGGTGCCCCGCCCCAGGAGCAGCCGCGCGAGGCGCGCCCTGCTCGCCGTACTCGTCACCGCGGCCGTGGCGCTGCCGGTGTCGGGCGCAGCCCGCCCCTCCGCCGTCCCGGCACCCGCCCCGGCCGCCCTCACCCCGCTGGGCGCAGCCGGGCCCGCGGAGCTGGATGCCAGGTATGCGGCCGGCCGGGAGGAGATCCGGGCCGCGCGGGACATGGCCGCCCGCCACGGCGACCGGCGCCGGGCCGCATCGCTCACCGCCATGGCCCGCCCGGGCCGCACCTTCCTGATGTTCGACGGACGCGACGGCGGGCGGGGCGTGGAGGTCCTCGGCGATCTGTCCCGGGCCCGGCGCATCGCCGTACTCGTGCCGGGGGCGGGCGTCGACCTCGATCATTACGGGCGTTCACGGCGTGGTGCCGGGGCTCTCCTGGACGAACTGGGCAGCGGGTCCGCCGTGGTCGTCTGGCTCGGCTACCGGACACCGGCCATGCTCGGCCCCGCGGCCATGACCTCGGGCCGGGCCGACGAAGCGGCTCCCGGCCTGCGGGCCTTCGTACGGGAGTTGAGCGCGGCGACGCCCTCCGCCCGGGTCTCCCTCCTGTGCCACTCCTACGGCTCGGTGGTGTGCGCCCGGGCCGCGTCCGGACTGGAGGTCGCGGACATCGTGCTGTACGGAAGTCCCGGCACCGGTGCCGGGAGCGCCGCCGACCTGCACACCCGCGCGACGGTGCGGGCGGGCGTCGGCGGGGACGACTGGATCGTCCGGGTCCCCCATGTCGCGGTCCCCCTGCCGTTCGCCACCGTCGGGTTCGGGACGGATCCGGTGTCACCGGAGTTCGGCGCGGAGGTCTTCGACGCGGGCGATGCCGGCCACAGCGCATACCTGGAGCGCGGGTCCGTCTCGCTGCGCAGCATCGCCGGGATCGTCGCGGGGACGGCCGGGGGCCGTCATGCGTGACCTCGTGCGACGCGACGGTGTACGCGCCCTCGTGCGGCGGATCGACGCGGCGACGCCCCGGGACCGCGACCGTGCGGTCGACGCGCTGCGCGCCTTCGCCATCCTGGGCGTGGTCTGCGGCCACTGGCTGGTGACCGCGCTGGTCGCCGACAGCGGCACGGTGCACGGAGCGAGTCCGCTCCAGCACATGCCCCGGCTCGCCCCGGTCTCCTGGGTGTTCCAGACCCTCGCCGTCTTCTTCCTGGTGGGCGGACAGGTGGGCGCGAAGGGGTACGCGTCCGCCCGGGCCAGGGGCGAGTCCTACGGGCGCTGGCTGCGGATCCGGATGCTGCGCCTGTTCCGCCCGGTCGCCGTCGTGACCGCCGTGTGGACCGTGGCGGCCGGCGTGATGCTGGCCTCGGGCGTGGACGAGGGGACCGTACGCGCACTGGGCAAGCTGGTCTGGTCCCCCCTGTGGTTCCTGCTGGTGTTCGCGGCGCTGACCGCGGCGACCCCGCTGGTGGCCCGGCTGCACCCGCTGTGGCCGCTCACCGTCGTGCTGTACGTCGACCTGTTCCGGCTGGGGCTCGACGGCCCCGCCGCCCTGGGCTGGATCAACGTGGCGGCGGGCTGGCTGGTCCCCTACTGCCTGGGGGCGGCCTGGGCGCGGGGCGGGCTGGACGACCGCCGCACCGGGTGGGTGCTGCTGGTGGGGGGCACGGCGGCCACGGCGGGACTGGTGCTGTTCGCCGGATATCCGGCCTCCATGGTCGGGGTGCCGGGATCCACGCTCTCCAACCTCGACCCGCCGACGCTCGCCGTCGTCACCTTCGGCCTCGCCCAGTGCGGTGCGGCCCTGCTGCTGCTCGGCCGCCTGCGGCGGGTACTCGCGCGCCCCGCGGTGTGGGCGGTGGTGGCTCTGCTGAACCTGTCCGCGATGACCGTGTTCCTGTGGCACCAGACCGCGATGATCGTGGTCACGTCGACCGCCCTGTTCCTGGGCGGCCCGCTGCCCGGTCTGCACACGGTCCCCGACGGCCCCGGGTGGGTGTTCGCCCGGCTGGCCTGGCTGCCCGTGTTCGCCCTGGTGCTGCTGGTGTGCCGGTCCGCGTTCGGTGCGTACGAGCGGCGCGGCGGCCGTTCGACGGTCGTACGGTCCGGTTCTCCCGCCCTGACTCCGGAGTCGCACCATGTCTAAGCTGAGCGCCATGACGGGGGTCGGGGTACGGACGAGGGGTGCGCTGCGCGGGCTGCCGGGGAGGCTCCGTGAGGACCTGTGGACCGCTCCCGTCGATCCCGTACCGCCCATGGGTGCGCCCGGATCGCCGGTCTGGCGGCCCGCGTTCGCGATGCTGCTGCTGCTCGGGGCGACGCTCGTCGCCGTCTGGCACGTGCCCGACCTGGTGCCCCGGGGTGCCGCCGTGCCCGAGTACGCGGTGCTCCTGGTCGTGTGCCAGGCGCTGGCTCTCCTCGCCGGCATGTGGCAGCCCCTGTACGCCTGGTGGGCCTCGCTGATCCTGATGACCGTCAGCGTGCGGATCGCCGAGTCCGCGATGACGCCCGGCGAGCTGTTCCCGTGGACCGGTCCCGAGATGGCCTTGCAGGGCGGGGCGCTGTTCCTCCTCACGCTCCGGGTCCATCCGCGCCGGGCGGTCCTCGCGCTCGCGCTGAGTCTGCTGGCAGGGCTGTTGAGCAGCGCCTTCACCACACAGGCCCACCACTACTCCCTGGACATCGGCGCGCCGGTCGTCATCACGGCCGTGGGGATCGGTGCGGCGCTGCGCGCGCTCAGGGTGGCCCGCACCCAACTGGTCGTACAGTCCGGGCTCACGGAGGAGGAGCGGTCCCGCCGCACCCTCCTGGAGGAACGCAACCGGATCGCGCGCGAGCTGCACGACGTGGTCGCCCATCACATGTCGGTGATCTCGATCCAGGCGCAGGTCGCCCCGCACCTGGTCGAGGATCCGTCGGAGGAGCTCCGGGAGAACCTCGCCGGCATACGGGAGAACGCCGTGGAGGCGCTGGCCGAGCTGCGCCGGGTGCTCGGTGTGCTGCGCTCGGAGGACGCCGCGGCGGACGGGGTGCGGCACGCCCCACAGCCCTCCCTGGACAGCCTCGGCGAGCTGATCGGCACGGTGCGGCGCACGGGCATCGGCGTCGCCGCGGAGACGACGGGCACGCCCAGGCCGCTGCCGCCGGGCGTGGGGCTGTCGGCGTACCGCATCGTGCAGGAGGCGCTCAGCAACGTGATGCGGCACGCCCCCGGCGCGCGCGCCCGGGTGGAGGTCGGCTACCACTCCGCCGCCGTCACCGTCCGGGTCACCAACACCGCCCCGGACGTGCCCGCCGCCCACACGGGCGGAGTCGGACACGGGCTGCTCGGTATGCGCGAACGCACCGCCATGCTGGGCGGCGACCTCACCCACGGCCGTACCCCCGGCGGGGGTTACGAAGTACTGGCGACGCTCCCCCTGGAGGACCCCGCATGACCATCCGCGTGCTGATCGCCGACGACCAGATGATGGTCCGCCAGGGCTTCACGGTGCTGCTGAACGCCGAGCCCGGCATCGAGGTCGTCGGTCAGGCGGTCGACGGTGCGGACGCGCTGGAGAAGGCGGCCGAACTCACCCCGGACGTCGTCCTGATGGACATACGGATGCCCCGGCTCGGCGGCATCGACGCCACCCGGCGGCTCACCGAGGCGCCCGGCGCCACCGTCCGGGTCCTCGTGCTGACCACCTTCGACCTCGACGAGTACGTCTACGAGGCGCTGCGCTCGGGCGCCTCCGGGTTCCTGCTGAAGGACGCCTCCGCCGCCGAACTCGCCCGGGCCGTCCGGGTGGTGGCGGCCGGCGACGCCCTGCTCGCCCCGAACATCACCAAGCGCCTGATCGCCGAGTTCTCCCGGGTGAGCACCGGGCCGCGCGCTCCGAGCAGGGAGCGGGTCGGCGATCTCACGGAACGCGAGACGGAGGTGCTGTCCCTCATCGCGCAGGGTCTCTCCAACGCGGAGATAGCGGTGGGCCTGGTGGTGGCGGAGCAGACCGTGAAGACCCATGTGAGCCGGATCCTGGTGAAGCTGGGGCTGCGCGACCGGACCCAGGCCGCGGTGTTCGCGTACGAGTCGGGGCTGGTGCGCCCGGCGGGTTACTGAGCTGCGGGGAGTGCGTCGTACACCGCGTCGACCAGCGCCATCTTGCGCGGGTCGTCGGCGATGTTCGGGCCCATGCGGTTCATGACGTAGCCGAGCGCGATGCCCGCCTCGGGGTCGGCGAGGCCGCAGGAGCCGCCCGCCCCGTCGTGGCCGACGGCGCGCGGGTTGGGGCCGTACGACGCGTTCGGGCCGCTCAGCCAGAGGCCGAGCCCCAGCTCCGTCTCGTGGGCGAAGCCCGCTCCCAGCACCAGGTCCCGGCAGCTGCCCTGGCCTTCACGGACCCGCTCGGCCGCCTCCTCGGAGAGGATCCGCCGGCCGTCGAGGCTGCCCCGTCCGGCGAGGATGCCGTAGAGGGCGGCGACCCCGCGGGCGGTGCCGTGTCCGTTGGCGGCGGGGATCTCGGCGGCGCGCCACTCGGGTGTGTTGGCGGCGGCGGTGCCCGTGCCGGGGTTGAGCAGCGAGGCGATGGCGACCGGCTCCATCCGGGCGAAGAGTGCGGCCTGTTCACGGGAGACGGCCTTCGGCTGGACGAGTTCGGCGACCCGGCCGGCGTCCCTCTCCGGCAGCCCCACGTGGAAGTCGATGGAGAGCGGTCCGGTGATCTCCTTGCGCAGGAACTCCCCGGGCAGCAGGCCGGTGATCCGGCGGACGACCTCGCCGACGAGGAAGCCGTACGAGATGGCGTGGTAACCGGAGCGGGTGCCCGGCTCCCACCAGGGCTCGGTGGCCGCGAGGCGGGCGGTGGTCAGCTCCCAGTCGTAGAGCTCGGCCAGGGTGTGCGGATCGCGCAGGCCCGCGACCCCGGAGCGGTGCGAGAGCAGATGGCGTACGCGTACGGATTCCTTGCCCGCGGCGGCGAACTCGGGCCAGTACGCGGCGACCGGGGCGTCCAGGTCCAGGAGGCCGCGGTCGGCGAGGACATGGGCGCAGAGCGCGGTGGGGCCCTTCGTCGTGGACCAGACGTTGACCACGGTGTCGCGCTCCCAGGGGCGGGTCCGCTCCCCGTCGGCCCAGCCGCCCCAGAGGTCCACCACGGGGTGGCCGTCGAGCAGGACGGTGACCGCCGCGCCCAGCTCGTCACGCTCGGCGAAGTTCGCGGCGAACGCGTCGCGCACCGCGGCGAACCGGTCGTCACAGTGGCCTTGGATCTGCGGCACGGGCTTCTCTCCTCGTCTCGGTCCACGCACCGTACCGACTGGTCGGACCGGCGGGAAGACGCGGTACGCGCGTTCCTTCGGCCGGGTGACCCCGTCAGTGCGGAACCGCTTCGAGGCTCAGGCTCCAGCGGCCGGGCTGTCCGGTGATCGTCACGGTGGAGAGCGGGCGGACGTCGACGTTCCAGAACGTCGACGGCGGGGCCTTCAGGGCGTACACCAGGGCCGCGCGGACGACGGCGGGTTCGGCGACGGCGACGAGCGCGCCCTCGCGGACCGGGCGGGTGTCGAGCCAGCTCCCCACCCTGGATATGAAGGCGAGCAGCGATTCGCCGCCGTGCGGGGCGGAGCGCGGATCGGCGAGCCAGGCGTCGACACCGGCCGGTTCACTGGCGGCCACCTCGGACAGGGTCAGACCCCGCCAGCGGCCCATGTCGCAGTCGCGGAGCGCCGGCTGGACGAGGGGCGCGAAGCCGAGGGCGTCGCCGGTGGCGCGGCTGCGCGGGGTGGGCGAGCAGTAGCGCAGCTCGGCGGCGCCGAGCGGCACCAGCGCGTGGGCGGCGAGCTGGACCTCGCGCCAGCCGGCGTGGTCGAGCGGCCGGTCGTCGTCGAAACGCTCGGCGAGGAGGGCGGAGCTTCGTGCTGCGGCGACGAGGGACACCCGAACACTCATGGGCGCGATCGTGGGGCCGGGCGCCGCGCCGGTCAAGAGGGCGCCCGGCCGTACGCGTCCGCCCGTGTCTCAGCCCGTCTGGAGGGCCATCCACATCTCCGGCTCGGCGAGCGGGGCGAAGCCGAGCTTCGCGTACACCCCGTGGGCGTCCTTGGTGGCGAGCAGGAAGCGACGCACGCCGAGCGGGGCCAGCTGGTCCCGGACGTTGGCGACGAGCCGGGTGCCGAGGCCGTGGCCACGGGCCGCGGGGTCTACGTACACATCGCATATCCACGCGAAGGAGGCGCGGTCGGTGATCACCCGCGCATAGCCGGCCTGTTCGCCCGAACCCGCCGCGTAGGCCCCGAAGTTGAGCGAACCCTCCATCGCCCGGTCCTGCTGCTCACGGGTGCGTCCGAGGGCCCAGTAGGCGTCCGTGGACAGCCAGTGGTGGATGCGGGCCGGGTCGAGCCGGGCGGGGTCGTCGGAGATCTCGTAGCGCTGCTCGGCACTGCCGTCGTCGGTCATCCCGGGAGGCTATCGCCCGGTGTCCGCACCTCGTCGACGGCGGCGCGCAGCCGGCGCACGCCCTCGGCGATCTCGGCGGGGCCCGAGACGGCCGCGAAGCTCAGCCTGATGTGTCCGGCGGGGGGTTCGGCACAGTGGTAGGGGCGGCCGGGGGCGACGGCGACACCGGCGCGCAGGGCGGCGGCGACCAGGGCGGGCTCCTCGGCACCCGGCCCGGGGAGCCTGAGCCAGATGCTGCCGCCGCCCGACGGCACGTGCGGCAGGGTGAGTTCGGGCAGCCGGCTGCGCACGGCGGCGACCGTCGCGGTGCGCCGGCTGCCGAGTTCGGCGGCCACGGTACGCAGATGGCGCTCCCAGGCCGGGGAGCCGACGAGTTCGAGCGCGGCCTCCTGGAGCGGGCGCGGCACGAAGAAGCTGTCGACGACCTGGATCGCGCGCAGCCGTTCAAGCACGGGGCCGCGGGCGGCCAGCGCCCCGACGCGGAGGCTGGGTGACGTGATCTTGGTGAGGGAGCGCACATGGATCACGACGCCGTCCGGGTCGTCGGTGGCCAGCGGCTCGGGCAGCGGGCCGGCGTCGTCGTGGACGAGGCGGCGGGCGAAGTCGTCCTCGACGACGAAGGCGCCCGCCTGCCGGGCGGCCCGCACGACGCGCTCACGGCGCTCGGGGGCGAGGATCACGCCGGTCGGGTTGTGGAAGAGCGGCTGGCAGACGAAGACCTTGGCCCCGGTGGCGCGGAAGGCGGCCTCCAGGAGGTCGGGCCTGACCCCGTCGGCGTCCATGGGCACGGGCACCGGCCTCAGCCCGGTGGCGCGGGCGGCGGCCAGCATGCCCGGGTAGGTGGGTGATTCGACGAGGACGGGGGCGCCGGGCGGGGCGAGGGCCCGCAGCGCGGTGGCCAGGGCGCTCTGCCCGCCCGCGGTGATCAGGACGTCGGAGCCGGTGAGCGGGGAGCCGATCTCACGGGCGAACCAGTCGCGCAGTTCGGGCAGCCCGCAGGTGGGCGGGCGGCCCCATGCGCCGGGCCGGCGGCCGGCCCGGGCCAGGGCGGCGGCGAGGGCCCGCTCGGGCTGGAGGCCCGGGTGGAGGTAGCCGCCGTTGAACTCGATGACGCCGGACGGGGGTTCGGCGAGCGTGACGAGGACGCCCGAGGCGTCGACGGTGCGCGGCACGACCTCGGGTCCACCGCTCCCGCTGAGCGAGACCTCCTGCCAGGAGGTGTCCCCCGGAGCGGGCGCGGCGGCGCGGGACTCGGCCCGGAAGGCTCCGGAGCCGGGGCGGGTGACGACGAGGCCTTCGGCGGCGAGCTGTGCGACGGCCCGGGAGACGGTCACCGGGCTGACCTTGAAACGCTCGACGAGTGCACGACTGGACGGCAGCTTCTCACCGGATGAGTAGCGGTTCAGCTCGCCCCTCAGGGAATTCGCCAGTTCAGTGACGCTGCTACGCTCATGCATGACAGCACAGAATAGCACTACCGATCAGCCGACGATAGCGGTTGATGCCGCCCGGCCGACGGTGCGCCGTGGCCCCGGAAGCGGCGTCGTGCTCGCCGGGCTCGGCGTCCTCGCCTTCTCGCTGACCTTCCCCTCGACGGTGTGGGGTCTGGAGAGTTTCGGCCCCTGGTCCCTGGTCGCGCTCCGCAGCGTGCTCGCGGCGCTGATCGCGGGGTGCGCGCTGCTGGCGGGCCGGGTTCCGGTGCCGGCGCGCCGCCACTGGGCCGGTCTGGCTGTCGTCGCGGGCGGGGTGGTGGTGGGGTTCCCGCTGCTGACCACGCTGGCCCTCCAGACCTCCACGAGCTCGCACGCGGCGGTCGTGGTGGGGCTGCTGCCGCTGACGACCGCGCTCTTCTCCGCGCTGCGCACCGGCTCCCGCCCGCCGCGCGCCTTCTGGGCCGCGGCACTGGCGGGTGCGGCCGTGGTGATCGTCTTCACGGTCCAGCAGAGCGGCGGGGCGCTCTCCGGCGGCGATCTGTATCTGTTCGGGGCGCTGCTGGTCTGCGCGGCGGGATACACCGAGGGCGGCAGGCTGGCCGGGGTGATGCCGGGCTGGCAGGTGATCGGCTGGGCCCTCGTCCTCGCCCTGCCGCTCGCGGTGGCCGGCACGGCCGTGGCGCTGCCCTTCGAACCGGTGCACCTCACGGCGCACGGAGTCGTCGGGCTGGTCTGGGTGGCCGCCGGATCGACGTTCCTCGGGCTGTACGTCTGGTACCGGGGGATGGCGGAGATCGGGGTTCCGCGGGCGAGTCAGCTCCAGCTGGCACAGCCGCTGCTCACCCTGGTCTGGTCGTTCCTCGCCCTCGGCGAGGAGGTGTCCGCCGCCGCACCGGTGGCGGCGGTGGCCGTACTGGTGTGCATCGCGGTCACCCAGCGCGCGGGAAGCCGCGGGGGGCGCCGCGCGAGGGCAGTCGCGCCCGTCGAGTCATAGACTTGTCGACATGGACCGCCACCCGTGAGGAGGTCACTCCCGATGGAGGCACACACGGGCGACCGGCTGCTGACGCACGGCAGAACCGTGGGGCAGCACGACAGGGTCGCCGAGATCGTCGAGGTGCTCGGTGACGGGGGCAGCCCCCCGTACCGTCTGCGTTTCGAGGACGGGCACGAATCGATCAGGTCCCCGGGCCCGGACAGCGTCGTCCAGCACACCGCCCCCGAGGACCGGGACAAGTAGAGCGCGCGCGGGCCGGAGGCACGAGTGGTCCCCGGCCCACGCGTCCGGCGGCCCGGTCAGCGAGGTGTGCGGGCGCGCACCTGGTAGTGGTCGGCCACGACCCGGGCCATGGCCCCGATGGGGTCGGCCTTCACCTGCTTCGCGGAGAAGAAGATGTGCCCGCCCGCCTCCGGGTGGCCCGCGGCGAGGTCCAGGTGCCGCGAGAGCTCCGCGGGGTCCTGCCAGGCGGCGGGCTGGGCGGGGTCACCGGCCTTGTAGAGCGCTTCCCCCACGTACAGGCCGACACCGGTGCCACGGACCGTCTCGGCCCACCACGGCAGCAGCTTCGCGTAGTCGGCGGCGGCGAAGCCGATGTTCCAGTAGATCTGCGGGCAGATGTAGTCGATCCAGCCCTCCTTGACCCACTTCCGGGTGTCGGCGTGCAGGTCGTCGTACGTCTGCACACCGGCCGCGGTGTCGGAGCCCAGCGGATCGGTCGAGGCATTGCGCCACACCCCGAAGGGGCTGATCCCGAAGCGGACGCCGCTCCTGACCTCCTTGATGCGTTCGGCCGTCTCCCGCACCAGCCGGTCGGTGTTGTCGCGGCGCCAGGCCGCCTTGGTCGCGAAGTCCTCGCCGTACTCCTCGTACGCCGCGTCGTCGCCGAAGACCTGGCCGGCCACCGGGTACGGGTAGAAGTAGTCGTCCCAGTGCACCGCGTCGACGGCGTAGCGGCTCACGGCATCGAGCATCGCGTCCTGGACGAACTCCCTGACCTCGGGCAGTCCCGGGTTGTAGTAGAGCTTCCCGCCGTAGGGCAGGACCCACTCCGGGTGCAGCCGCGCGGGGTGGGAGGCGACGAGACGTGAGGGGTCCGTGTGGTTGGCGACCCGGTACGGGTTGAACCACGCGTGCAGCTCCAGACCCCGGGCGTGCGCCTCGCGTACGGCCGTGCCCAGCGGGTCCCAGCCGGGGTCCTTGCCCTGGACCCCGGTGAGGCACTCGGCCCACGGCTCGTACGACGAGGGCCACAGGGCGTCGGCGGTCGGCCGGACCTGGAGCACCACGGCGTTCAGCCGCAGGGAGACCGCCCGGTCCAGGTGCGCGATCAGCTCGGCCTCCTGGGCGGCTGCGCTCAGGCCCGGTGCCGAGGGCCAGTCCAGATTGGCGACCGTGGCGATCCACACACCGCGCAGTTCGCCCGTGCCCGCTCTTCGGCGCCGGTGCGGAAAGGATCCCGGCCTGCGCGCCGCGGCGGCGTCACCCGCCGTCATCAGCGCGGCCACCGTGCTCGCCGCACCCAACACCAAGGACCTACGGCCCATACGACGCATCTGTGTACCTTTCGTCTCACTGTTCCTGTGTGTCACGTCGGCAGTGCGTGACACAGATCATGCCCACCCCCGGGCTCCCCGACCCGCAGCTCACCGGAGCCGGATCGCGGAGTAACGTCGTGGGGTCGAGGCGGGCACCGGAATCAAACGGGACTGCCGCACGAAGATCAGCGAAAGGCACGAGGTGACGGACTCTATGGCCGACATTGCACGCGTCGGAGTGGTCGGCTGTGGCCAGATGGGCGCAGGCATCGCGGAGGTGTGTGCCCGCAGCGGCCTCGATGTCATGGTGGCCGAGACCACCGGCGAGGCCCTCGAAATAGGGCGTACCCGGCTCCACAACTCTCTCTCCAAGGCCGCCGAACGCGGCAAGATCACGCCGGAGGAGCGCGACGAGACCCTCGCCCGCCTCAGCTTCACCACCGACCTCGGCGAGTTCGCGGACCGTGACCTCGTGATCGAGGCCGTCGTGGAGAACGAGCAGGTCAAGACCGAGATCTTCCAGGTGCTCGATCAGGTGGTGACGCGGCCGGACGCGATCCTCGCCTCGAACACCTCCTCCATCCCGCTGGTGAAGCTGGCCGTGGCCACCTCCCGGCCGGACCAGGTCATCGGTATCCACTTCTTCAACCCGGCCCCCGTGCAGCGGCTCGTCGAGCTGATCCCCGCGCTGACGACGTCGGACGAGACCATAAAGCGTGCCGAGGCCGTCGTGCAGAACGTGCTGGACAAGCACGCGATCCGCGCCCAGGACCGGTCTGGCTTCGTCGTCAACGCCCTGCTGATCCCGTATCTGCTCTCGGCGATCCGGATGTTCGAGTCGGGCATCGCCAGCCGCGAGGACATCGACAACGGCATGGAGATGGGCTGCGCCCACCCGATGGGCCCGCTCAAGCTCGCCGACCTGATCGGCCTGGACACCGTGGCCTCGGTCGCCGACTCGATGTACGCCGAGTACAAGGAGCCCCTGTACGCGGCTCCCCCGCTGCTCCAGCGGATGGTGGACGCGGGCCGGCTCGGCCGCAAGACGGGGTCGGGCTTCTACCCGTACGCCTGACGCCCGTCCGCGGGCCCGGCGCTCACGGCGCCGGGCCCGCTGGCGCACGTTCCCCGAGGTCAGGGCCGTGTGCGGCCCCGAAGAGCCTTGTCTGCTACTGCCGACCCGCCGTCGTGCCGGAGCGCTATCGAGCGACGGCTCGGATGCGCGGGCCCGAAGCCCTGGGCCTTTCAGCGCTGTCGCAGCCTTCCGTGCTTGTACTGCGAAAACTCCCTCGGATGTCCCTCCGACAGAGCTGAAAGTCCCTGAAAAGTCCCTGGCGACTCGGACCCGGGACCTACGCATTACGAGTCGTCCGATCTTGCTCCACGGGCATCCGCCGGCGTCCTCCAGCGCGGCAAACTTCCTGTTCAGTCCGCCTACCGGCCCCTTCGCGGACGCGGATAGACGACTGCGGATACAGCGACCATGGACACCAAGACTGACACCGCTTCGTCCGGAAGCAACTCCGGCGGCTCCGCGTAGAGACGGCGCGGTCCCGAGCTGTTCCGATGGCCCGCCAGAGCTATCAGCTTGCTGGTGGCTTAACGAACCTTGGATCAAAACCAGGCATACGGGCTGATCATCAGCCTCCTGACGGTACCGTGACATGTCGGTGACAGCGCGTGCGGAGGAGGGGGCCGGTGCGACAGGATGGTGCCCGCAAGAAGACGATCAACCCGAGTGCATACAACGCCTTGGCCTATGCACTCTGGAGGGTCATTTGGAACAAAGACGACTTTGAACGCTATGTGCGCGGCATGTTGCAGGACCATACTGAGCTCCTCGCCCGCCTCGACTTCGGCAGGACCAAGCGCGAGACGTCCGGGCAGTTGGTGAACCTTCTCAGGGCCAACGAGACCCGCTACCTCGATGCGACAGTGGCGCTCATGCTCGACATAGCGGGCATGGACCGGTTCCCGAACCTTGAACGACAGGTTGATGGCACCGAGAAGGTGGCATTGGCCGAGGCTGCCGTGGCGGAGCTGCGGCGCTGGACTGGCAAGCAGCAAGAGCTCATCAAGGAGCATGAGACCCACGCTGCGGCTATCACCGAGAGCGCCAAGCAGGCTCAGGTATTCCGAGCATTCGCGGAGGCCCACGAAGACTTGAAGCAGCGCTTCTTCGTGATGCACAGTGCCACCGACAAGCACCAGCGAGGCCGAGATTTCGAGGGCTTCATCAACGAGCTGTTTGCACTCTATGACTTGGAGCCCCGGGCGTCATACGTCATGGAGTATGAGCAAATTGATGGCGCCTTCTCCTTCGATACGGACCACTACGTTCTGGAGGCTAAGTGGTGGGCGGACCGCATTGGCCGCCGGGAGCTGGATGTCTTCAAGACCAACATTGAGCGCAAGGGCAAGAACACCCTGGGTCTCTACGTCAGTGTCAACGGCTTCACTGGCGATGCCCTGGCGGTCTACAGCTTCAGCACGCCGTTCATCACGATGGACGGCGGCGATTTCATGGCCGTGCTCGACCAGCGCATCCGCCTAGACGAATTGATGAGCCGAAAGAAGCGTCACGCCAGCGAGACCGGACATTGCCACCTGCCGGTCGCAAAGATCTACTCAGAGTAGTCCACCAACCTCACCGAGCCCCATAACGACACCCTCACCGCGGCGGGGCCTGCGCGACCAAACGGCGTTCGCGGACCTGCTTCGTAGGTACGTTGACTGCCTCCCGTCGGGCCAACTCGTCGGCCCTTGACGTCTGTGCACGTCAACGGGCAGAAACCCGCCCCGTCCCCGTGACCGCAGGGATAGGGTGACCTTCGGTGATGGTGCAACACGGTGACGCGGTCGCGAGAGGGTGACGCAGAGAACATGGCAGAGGTGCCCGCGCAGATCGGCCGCTACGTGGTCGAGCGCGAGCTGGGCTCGGGGGGTATGGGAGAGGTCTATCTGGCCTATTCGCCCGGCGGGGACCCGGTCGCGGTGAAGGTGATTCGACGGGATCGCCTCGACCAGGCCACGCGCGCCCGATTCGAGAAGGAAGCGCTCATCGCGCGAACGGTCGTGGGTACGAACCGAGTGGCACGCTTCCTCGATGCCGATCCGTACGCCGAGCAGCCCTGGATGGCCGTCGAGTACGTCCCAGGACATACGGTTCACGAGCAAGTACAGGGCCGGGGCACGCTCCCTACCCCCCTCGTCGCCAGCCTCGGCGCGCTGCTCGCCGAAGGGCTCGAAGCAGTTCATAAGGTGGGCCTGCTCCACCGCGACCTCAAACCGCAGAACGTCATGCTCAGCGAGTACGGTCCGATACTGATCGATTTCGGTCTCGGGGCCTTCGTTGACGCTGACAAGGACAACCTGACGCAGGCCGGGATGATCATCGGCACCATTCGGTGTATACCTCCCGAGCAAGCGCTCGCCCGCACCAAGCCGAAAGAGCCTGCCGATGTGTACGGGCTCGGCACAGTGCTGCTCTATGCGGCGACCGGCCACTACCCATACGAGGGCGCGGACTGGCTCGGAATCGCCACTCAGGTGGCGGACGAGGAGCAGTTCCCCAATCTGGCCGGGCTGCCTGACGCCCTCCTCCCGCTGATCACGGCGATGCTCGCGTACGCGCCGGCCGACCGTCCCATGCTGACCGAGGTGACCCGGCAGTGTGTGGCACTCGTAGAGGATGCGGGGTTGTCTGCGGCACAAGCCCGCCATGCACTGGTAAATGCAACGGCTTCCTCCGAGGACAGTGCCCGCGCGGCGCAAAACAAAGGCCCGTCCTCCTCGGTGTGGGAACGCATCGAACAATTCGCGGCCCCGGTCGGCGAGACCAGCACTGCGGACGAGGACGACAACGACAGCCCGCTCGACCGTCCTCTCTCGGCCTCAGAGGACTCCGACGCTGAGGCGCCTGCCGATCTCACGAAAGACGTCGTGCGGGAAGCTGAGAAAACTCCCGATCCGGAGCCGCCGGCCCAGGAGCCGAGGCGAGGTCGGAAGCCGGCCTCTCTGACGGTTGCCGAGGATTTGCGGAAGCGGTACGCGATGCAGTCCACGCTGTAGCTCGCCTACCAGGCGCATCGTCCGCCGGAGGCAATGTCAGTGCACTGCGGTAAAACCACGGCGAATGATTGAGTCGCCGTACCTCACCTCCGGGGTTCTCCGGAGCGCATGCGAAACAGCAGTATGAAGGAATGGAGCGGCACGTGACCAGCGTGACGGAGACCGGTGACGGTCAGGGCGCGTTCGACACGGAGGACGCTGCGGATGAAGCAGTGGACTCCGCCGTTCCCGGCCCCACCGGGGCCGCCTCCCTGACCCGCCAGGCCAAGTACGCGCCGGGCGCGCAGGTCCGGGTCCGGGACGAGCAATGGCTGGTCAAAACCGTCACGCCGGTGGGTGACGAGGACTGGATGGTCGAGGCGACCGGAGTCTCCTCCTTCGTCCGCGGGACCGACGCCGTCTTCTACGACAAGCTCGACTACATCGAGGCCCTCGACCCGAAGAAGACCCTCCTGGTCCCGGACGACTCACCGAACCACCGCAAGGCCCGCCTCTACCTGGAGGCGGTCATCCGCAAGACCGCGCTCCCGCAGACCGAGCACGGTCTCGCGCTGGCCGACAACTTCCTCATGGACCAGCAGACCCACCAGCTGCGCCCCGCCGAGCTGGCCCTGTCCAAGGAGAATCCGCAGCCGCGGGTCCTGATCGCCGACGTGGTGGGGCTGGGCAAGACCCTGGAGATCGGCATCCTGCTCGCCGAGCTCATCCGCCGCGGGCGCGGCGAGCGCATCCTGGTGGTCACTCCGGCGCACGTCCTGGAGCAGTTCCAGCGCGAGCTGTGGACCCGCTTCTCCATCCCGTTGGTCCGCCTGGACTCCACCGGTATCCAGCGCATCCAGCGGGACATCCCGGCCGGCCGCAACCCGTTCGCGTACTTCAAGCGCGCGATCATCTCCGTGGACACCTTGAAGAGCGACGTCTACGCCCACCACCTGGAGAACTCCCACTGGGACGCGGTGGTCATCGACGAGTCGCACAACCTGGTCAACCGGGGCACCAAGAACAACGACCTAGCCCGCGCCCTGGCCGAGCACACGGACGCGCTGATCCTGGCCTCCGCGACTCCGCACAACGGTGCGACGGAGTCCTTTGCCGAGCTGATCCGGATGCTGGACAAGACGGCGATCGCGAACACGTCGGAGTACGAGGTGAAGGACCTCGGCCACCTTTACATCCGGCGGACCAAGACCGACCGCGAGGTCCGTGACTCCCTCAAAGGCAAGTGGGCCGACCGCGGCCCGTCCCGGCCGGTGGTCTGTGAGGTCGGGGCGAAGGAGCGGGCGGTCCTGGAGGAGCTCGCCGCACGGTGGACACCGCGCGATCCGGCCGCTTCTTCGGTGTGCGCGGACACGATGGTGGCCTACAACCTGCTGAAGTCGTTCCTGTCCTCGCACCGGGCTTTCCAGGACTCGGTCGTGGCACGGCGGAAGGTCCTGGAGGCTCCCCTCAAGGTCAGGAGGGGGCAGGATCCGGCGGCCCGCGAGGCCGAGCGCCGGATTGAGCGCGAGGCCATCGTGGAGCTGGAGCGCCTTGCCGCCGACATCGGCGACGATGACTCCGCGAAGCTCGACGCCCTGGTGCGCGAGCTGAAGGAGATCGGTGTGGGTCCGGGGTCGGACATGCGGGTCGTGGTCTTCTCGGAGCGCATCCCCACCTTGAAGTGGCTCGCCGAGGTTGTCCCGGCCAGGCTCGGTTTCCGGGCCGGGACCAAGCTTGAGGAGTCCGTGACGGAGTCGAAGCCGTGGCTGGCCTACGGTGGCGCGGTCCAGGTCATGCATGGCGAGGCCAGCAACGAGGACGAGCAGAAGGACATCGTCTCCAAGTTCGGGTTGAAGACCGACCCGGTCCGCATCCTGTTCACCGGCGATGTCGCCTCCGAAGGCGTCAACCTACACCAGCAGTGCCACCAGTTGATTCATTACGACCTTCCGTGGTCGCTGATCCGCATCGAGCAGCGCAACGGCCGTATCGACCGTTACGGACAGAGCATGGCCCCTCAGTTCCGGGCCATGGTCCTCACCGGCGATGTGGAGTGGCGCACGGGTGAGAAGGGCGAGCCGCTGCATCTGGACGACCGCCTGGTGGGCTCCAAGCTTCTGGCCCGTGAGGAGGAGGCGCACCGGATCGAGGGCTCGGCGGAGGCCGTCACCGGTATCTACCGGGCAAAGGAGGAAGAGGACCGTCTGACGCGGGACTTGATCTCGGGGCGGACGGTCGAGGAGTCCATCAAGAAGTCCAGCGGCGGCGCGAAGGCGATGCTCGGCCGGCTGATGGGCAATGTCGGTGCCAAGAAGCCGACCGATGACGTGCCTGTCGCCACGGTGCCGAGCCTGTTCGGCGCCACAGGTTCCACGGCCGCCTACTTCAACGAGGCGTTGCGCCAGACGTACTTCCCCGACAAGCCGGAGAACGTACTCAAGCTGCGACGTGAGGACGATGGCACGATCGCTTTCGAACCGCCGCCGGACCTGGTGTACCGGCTGAAGTCGCTGCCCAAGTCGTACCTGACCGACCAGGGCATCCTGCCGACCGCCAAGAAGGAGGGCCGGCTGCGGCTCACCTTCGACAAGGGGCTCGCGGCCAAGCGTCTTGAGGTCGCCCGGGAGACCACCGAGAGCCAGTGGCCCAACGTCAGTTATGTGTCGGACGTCCATCCCGTCCTGGACTGGGTGACCGACTCGGTGAGATCGAGGCCGCCCTGGCTCGGCAGCCAGGAATCGGCCAGGCGACCGTCGCTCTCCAACGGGACACCTCGGGAGCCATGCGTCTCGCCGGGTACTACGTACCCGTCGACACGGCGGCTGGCCGTCCCCACGACCCCGTGGACATCCTGGAACGCCTCCGGGCACAGCTCCCCGATTACATGGTGCCCACCGCGCTGATGCCCCTGGAGCGACTGCCGCTGACGGAGAACGGGAAGGTCGACCGGCGCGCCCTCCCCGAGCCGTTCGCCGCACGGGCGGTGGGCAGTCCGGCACGCCACGCCACACCCCGGGAGGCGCTCCTGTGCGGGCTAGTGGCGGAACTGCTGTGCGTCGACGGCGTACGGGCCGGCGACAGCTTCTTCGACCTGGGGGGTGACAGCATCCTCGCCATCCAGCTGGCCAGCCGTGCCCGGCACGAGGGCCTGCTGCTGTCTGCCCGCGATGTCTTCCAACACGGCACGATCGCCGCCCTGGCGGCGGCCGCCACCTCCGTCGAAGCGGAGCAGGAGCCGCGCAGCGCGGCATTCGGTCCCGTACCGGCCACTCCCATCATGGAATGGCTGAGGCGGACCGGCGGCTCCATCGACGACTTCCACCAGTGCGTCCTCCTGAACACCCCACCGGATCTGAGCCCGGACGGTGCACGCGACGCTCTCCAGACCGTGCTCGACCGTCACGACATGCTCAGGGCCAGGCTCGTCCCGGGCGAGGACGGTGACGGCCCCTGGACACTGACCGTCCCGGAGCCCGGCTCCGTACGGGCGGAGGACTGCTGGAAACAGCTCGACGACGGCCCGCCGGACAGCGGCGGGGAGGATGCGGACCGGTTGGCTCGCGCGGCCCGGTCAGCGCTCGAAGGTCTGTCACCGCGAGATGGCGCGATGGTGCGCGCCGTACTGCTGGACAACGGTCCCACCCGGCCCGGACAAATGCTGCTGATCGTGCATCACCTCGTCGTCGACGGTGTGTCCTGGCGCATTCTGGTGGAGGATCTCGTCGCTGCCGCCGGGGCGCACGAGCGGGGCGAGACACCTGGGACGAGCGCGCACGGCAGCTCGTACCGAACCTGGTCCCGGAGTCTGGCCGACGAGGCCACGGCAAGGGAGCGGACCGCCGAACTCGCCCACTGGCGGGACACCCTCGGCTGCCCGGACCCGCTGTTCGGCGACCGCCCCCTCGACGCGGGCCTCGATGTACTGGGCCGCTCCCGGTCCCTGACCGTCACGCTGCCCGCCGAGCACACCGGCACCCTGCTCACGCAGGCGGCCAAGGCGTTCCACGCCGGCCCCGACGAGGTTCTCCTCACCGGGCTGGCGCTGGCCGTCGAGCGATGGCGGCGGCGCCGCGACGAGACCACGGGCACTGGACTGCTCGTGGACCTTGAGGGCCATGGCCGGGACCAGGTGGGCGACGGCGTCGACGTCTCTCGTACCGTCGGATGGTTCACCAGCCTCTACCCGGCACATCTGGATCCCCGTGTAACCGGCTGGGAGAACCTGGACAGCGACGACCCGGATCTCGGCAGGGCCCTGCATCGTGTCAAGGAGCAACTGCGAGGCATCCCCGGCAAGGGGCTGGGCTTCGGCCTGCTGCGCTACCTCAACGACAGCACCGCCAGGGAGTTGTCCACGCTGCCCGTGCCCCAGCTCTGCTTCAACTACCTGGGGCGGGCCGCCGGATCCGCGTCGGGTGCCGAAGGCTGGACACTCGATCCCTCCTTCCGGATCGAGGGCGTCGACCACGACAGCCGGCGTCCCATGGCACACGTGCTCACGGTCGATTCCCTGGTGCACGAGGCAGCTGCCGGGCCGGAACTGAACGCGACGTGGACATGGCCGGACGGGCTGCTGTCGGCCGAGGACGTACGGGAGCTCGCCGAGGACTGGCTGCAGGCACTCCGGCTGCTAGCGGCACACGCACGGCAGCCCAGCGCCGGGGGGCACTCACCCTCGGACGTACCGCTGGTAACGATAGATCAGGAGGAGCTGGAGCGCCTGGAGGTACGCATGCCCGGCCTGGCCGACATCGTTCCTCTGTCACCCCTTCAGGAAGGCATGCTCTTCCACGCCGAGTACGACAGTCACGGGCCGGATCCGTACACCGTGCAGATCAATCTGCCGCTGAGCGGACCGCTCGACCCGGGCGCGCTGCGCGCGGCGGCGGATCGACTGCTGGCCCGCCACACCGCATTGCGGGCGGCCTTCCACGAGATAGCGGAGGGCAGTGCAGTACAAGTGATCATGAATGCCGACTCCTGTCCGCTGCCCTGGACCGAGCACGACCTGTCGGAGTTGCCCGCGGACCGACGGGATTCCGAGCTCCGCCGTTTGCTTGCCGAGGACCGCGCCACGCGCTTCGGCCTGTCCAACCCGCCACTGCTGCGGTACACCTTGGTCCGGCTGGAACCCGAACGCTGGCATCTCGCCCTGACGAACCATCACATCCTGTTGGACGGCTGGTCCACACCGCTACTCGTACAGGAACTGTTTCGGATCTATGAGGGGGCGGATTCCGGGCAGGAAGCCCTGCTGCCGGCCCGCCCCTACCAGGACTATCTGCGCTGGCTCGCCGGCCAGGACAGGGATGCGGCCCGGCGAGCATGGAGTCAGGCGCTGGCCGACGTGGACAGCCCGACGCTCGTAGTTCCGGGCGGCCCGCAGGGCGGCCGGGCCTCGGCCGGACGGCTCACCACCGAACTCCCGGCCGACGTGACTGCGCGGCTCTCGGTGCGGGCGCGGGCTTTGGGAGTGACGCTGAACACAGTGGTGCAGGGTGCGTGGGGGGTGCTGTTGTCCCGGTTGACGGGGCGGGTGGATGTGGTGTTCGGGGCGACGGTGTCGGGTCGGCCCCCGGAGTTGGCGGGCGTGGAAGGGATGGTGGGTCTGTTCATCAATACGGTTCCGGTGCGGGTGCGACTGGATCCGGCGGAGTCGGTGGGCGAGCTGCTGGTCAGGCTGCAACAGGAGCAGTCGGCCCTGCTGGCCCATCATCATCTGGGACTGGTGGACATCCACCGGGCCACCGGGCAGTCGTCCCTCTTCGACACCGTCGTCGCGTTCGAGAATTACCCGTTCGACCCCGATGCGGTATCCGGCGAGGACGCTGTGCTGACCATCGGCGAGCCCGACGTGCGGGACGGCGTCCACTACCCCCTAGCGCTGCTCGTCACGCCCGGCGACCGGATGCACATCCGGATCGATCACGACGCGGGACTGATACCGTCCGAGACCGCGTGGACGCTGCAAGACCTCTTCCTCCGGCTGCTCGGCGCCTTGGCCGACGACCAAGGCCTCCATACCGACGCGCTGCCGGGGCTCCCGACGGACACCCCGTACCGCCCCATCGTCCCGCCGGTCTCCGCAGCAACGCCGGCACCAGATCAAACAGGGTCGCGCGTACTGCTGGAGCACACTCTGTGCGGTCTCTTCGCGGAAGTACTTGATATCCCCCGGGTCAGTGCCCACGACGACTTCTTCGCCCTCGGCGGCCACTCGCTGCTGGTCTCCAGGCTGGTGCGCCGTATCCGGGTCACCTTCGGCACCTCGGTGGACCTCCGGGTCGTCTACGAAGCACCCACTGCCGCCGAGCTCGCGTGTCGCTTGGAGACCGGCAACGGTTCCTCGGAGCTCGATGTCCTCCTGCCACTGCGCGAAAGCGGCGACGGTGCACCCCTGTTCTGCCTGCCGCCCGGCATCGGCATCGGCTGGTCGTACATCGGTCTCACCCAGCACATCGGCATCGCGCATCCTCTGTACGCCATCCAGTCCCGGGGGATCAGCGAACCGGATGCGCAGCCTGCCGAGATGCGGGCCTTCGTCGACGACTGCATGGCGCAGATGCGCCGCGTACAGCCGACGGGCCCGTACCACCTGATGGGCTGGTCCTTCGGGGGAGTGGCCGCCCACGCAGTCGCGGAGGAACTGCAGCGCCGGGGCGAGGAGGTCGGGCTGCTCGCCATGCTCGACTCCTACCCGTCGGCGAGCCAGCCCCGGCTGTCCGAACGCAAGGCCGAGGAGGGGGTACTGCTGGAGCTCGCGGACAAGCTTGGACACGACCTGCGCGAAATCGGTATGGTGCCGCCGCACCGCGGCGCCGTGCTGGATCTACTCACCGGGCAGGCTGGTGAATCGTCCCTCGACCGCAGCACACTGGACGCCGTCATCGATACCGGTGTGAACAATTACCGGATCCTGCGGGACTTCACTCCCGGCGTGGTCAAGGGCGACATTCTCTTCTGCACGGCGGCCCGCGACCTGTCGGAAGGCCGGTCCGCCCAGTCGTGGCGAGGCCACGTCGAGGGGCACATCGTGGAGCACCTCGTCGACAGCGGCCACATGGGCATGACGGCACCGGACGCCTTGTCCGTCGTGGGGAAGTACCTCGACAAGGCACTGTCCGGAACAGCGACCGACGGACCGGCGGGCATCGCTGGCAGCAAAAGGGGCGGACGATGACACAGACCACAACTCCCTTCCATGACATCACCGAAGCGACGCTCCTTCCGAAGATCGTCAGGTTGAGCCCGAACCTGTATGGGGCGGTGTTCACCTTGATGAAGCTCGTACCCGCCCGGTACATCCTGCGCCGTGCGCTCGAACGCGGTGAGCTGGATCCGGGCACGGTAATCGTCGAGACGACGTCGGGTACCTTCGGCCTTGCTCTGGCCATGCAGGCCGCCCTCATGGAGCGCGACCTCGTCCTCGTGAGCGATCCGGTGATCGACCGGCAGTTGCACCGCCGGCTCAATGACCTCGGCGCGACCGTGGACATCGTCGAGCATCCCGCGGAACAGGGTGGATACCAGGCCGCGAGGCTGGACCGACTCGCCGAGCTGCGGTCCCGGATCCCCCGGAGCTTCTGCCCCGAGCAGTACACCAATCCCGACAACCCCGCCTCCTACAGTTTGGTGGCGGAGCGGCTCACCGATGTGCTGGGCCAGGTGGACTGTGTGGTCGGACCGGTCGGATCGGGCGGCTCCCTGTGCGGCACGGTCCGCGCACTGCGCACGGTGGTCCCCGGCACCCGGGCCATCGGTGTGGACACGCACCGCAGCATGCTGTTCGGCCAGCAGGACGGGCCGCGTCAGCTGCGCGGTCTCGGCAACAGTCTGATGCCCGCCAATCTGGATCACCGGATATTCGACGAAGTGCACTGGTGTACGGCCGCGGAGGCGTACTCCGCCACCCGATGGGCGCATCGGAGGCATGCTCTGTTCCAGGGCCCCACCAGCGGGGCCGCCCTGGTCGCCGCCCGCTGGTGGGCCGAGCAGAACCCCGAGGCGACCTGTGTCGTCATGCTCCCGGACGAGGGATACCGCTATCTGGACACGGTCTACGACGACGAGTGGCTCGCGACCCAGGGGCTGGGCACGGCAGAGATTCCGGACAAGCCCGTCGAGGTCGCGCACCCGGCCGAGGCCGCCGGGCAGTGGAGCTGGTACCCCTGGGGCCGGCAGGATCTCGAGACCGTGATCGCGGGGGCGGGCAAGTGACCAAGGACGCGAGCGGTCGGCTGACCAGCACAATCGGGCTGCGCACCCAGCGCCTGGTCTACGGAGAGCTGACGCCGGTGGCATTGCGCGACGAGCTGTCGCTGACGACCGAGATCGACCTGGCACATGTGGTGATGCTGGCGGAGCAGGACCTGTTGGAACGGCCCGCCGCCGCCCGGCTGCTGCGGTCGATCACCGCTCTGCGCGACGAGGACTACACACCTCTACGGGAGCTGCCCGCGCCACGCGGCGTGTATCTCATGTACGAGCGGTACCTGTCGCAGACCCTGGGCGAGGAGATCGGCGGACGGCTACACACGGGCCGCTCGCGCAACGACCTGAAGGCAACCGCCACGGCGATGCGACTCAGGTTCTGGGCCCTGGACTTCCTGGCGGAGGCGGTCAGGCTCGAGGCGGTGCTGCTGTCGCGGGCCAGGGCGCACCAGGACGTGGTGATGCCGGTCCACACACACTTCCAGGCCGCCATGCCGATCACGTACGGCCACTATCTGACGGGGGTGGCTCTGGCGCTGGGGCGGGACATCACCGCCGTACAGCAGGCTGCCGACGGGCTATCGATGTGTCCGTTGGGCGCGGGTGCCGTCGCCGGGTCGGATCTACCGATCGCTCCCGCAAGGGTGGCGGACCTCCTCGGGTTCGACCGGCCGAACCCGCACGCGCTCGACGCGGTCGCGAGCCGGGATGTACTGCTGCGGCTGCTGGGCGCGGTCAGCGGTATCGGCATAACGCTCAGCAGGCTGGCCACGGATCTGCAGTTGTGGAGCACAGTCGAGTTCGGCTTCGTCCTCTTCCCCGACCGGCTGGTGGGCGGCAGTTCGGCGATGCCGCAGAAACGCAACGCGTTCCTCCTGGAACACGTCAAGGCGAAGGCAGGCCTCGCCGTGGGCGCGTGGACAGCGATGGCGAGCGCTATGAAGTCCGCACCGTTCACCAACACCATCGAGGTGGGTACGGAAGCGGTTGGTGCGGCCTGGCCCGGATTGCATGCGGTGACAGACTCGGTGCTGCTCTGCCAGGCGCTGGTGAGCGGTGCCCGTCCGGTGCCCGATCGAATGGAGCAGCGGGCGGCGGACGGCTTCGTAACCGCGACGACGGTGGCCAACCGTCTGGTACGGCACGGTGTCCCGTTCCGCTCGGCACACCACCTGGTGGGTGACGCGGTCAGGCAGGCGGTGGAGCGGGGATCCACCCGCCTCGAGGATCTGGAACTGCCGCCGGGTACGCCCGAGGAGGCTGCCCGAGATCTTCCACTGCACCAGGCGGTCGCCGCACTTGAGTACGGTGGTGGCCCCGGTGCCTTCGCGTTTTCGTTCACCGAGGCCCGAGCCGCCATGACCGGGCACAGCGCCTGGTGCCGCCGGCTGCGGGACAGACAGCGTGACGCGGCGGCGGCACTCGACGAGACGGTGCGACGCGTGATGGGGGCCGAAGAACCGATGACGGACAGAACAGCCGAAACGGTCAGTCCGTGGCTGGCTTTGGTGGAGAGCAACACCACAGGTACGGGGCGCCGGTTCTGCGCGGCCGCGCGAGACAGGGGAATGCGGCCAGTCATGCTGACCCGGCGCCCCGAGCGCTACCCGTACCTGACCCAGGACGGCATCGACGTAGTCGTTCTCGATACGACCGATGGCGCCGTAGTCCTCGCCGCCTGCCGTGAACTGGCCGACGGCGCCGGACTCGCCGGTGTCACATCAAGCTCCGAGTACTTCATCGCCACAGCGGCTGCGACAGCCGACGCCCTCGGGTTGCCCGCTCCGGACGCAGAGGCTGTGGAGCGCTGCCGGGACAAAGCCAGACAGCGTACGGTGCTCGCCGAGGCCGGAGTGGCCGTGCCGAGGTTCGCCGAGGTCAAGGACGCGGCCTCGGCATCCCGCGCGGCGACGGAGATGGGCCTGCCCGTCGTCGTCAAACCGGTGGCCGGGTCGGGCTCTATCGGCGTCCTTCTGTGCGAGACCGCCGAGAACGCCGGGCGATGGGCGGACCGACTGCTCACCGGACCGGACTCCGACGGTCACGGCCGCGTGCTCGTGGAGGAGTACGTCACAGGACCCGAGTACTCGGTCGAGACGTTCGACGATCGGGTAGTGACGGTCGTGGGCAAACATCTGGGAGCCGTCCCGCACTTCGTGGAGACCGGCCATGACGTCCCGGCCCGGGCGGACGAGCGGGAGCAGGCGCGACTCGGCGAGACAACGTTGCGCGCACTTGCTGCCCTCCGCCTCGGCTGGGGGCCGGCCCACACCGAGCTGCGTCTGTCCCGACGCGGCCCCGTGGTCATCGAGGTCAATCCTCGACTGGCAGGCGGAATGATCCCCGTAGCGATCGAACGAGCAACGGGCACCGACCTGGTGGACGCCACGATCGCCAGGGTGTGCGGGCAGCCGGCGCCGGAGACCGGGTCGGGTGCAGGGCACGGCGCGATCAGGTTCCTGGTCGCGCCACACGGGGGAACCGTCGCCGCGCTGGCTGATCCGGAACCCGCAAGGTCCGTGCCGGGCATCGTTACGGCCGACTACATCGTGGCGGCGGGCGACACAGTGACCATCAGCCATTCGTTCAGGGATCGGCTCGGTTATGCAATCGGCACCGGGCCCGACGCCGAGACCGCCGAGCGCGTAGCCGGACAAGCGCTGGCGTTGATGGACACCGAAATCACCGAGACTGCCGTGGGTCCCCGCGAGGCGGTGCGACAGTGAACGCCCCCGCTCCGAGGCAACCTCGCAATTCACCCGAGGCCACCCGGTGTAGCGCGCCGGCACGCGGAGGGGCTGCCACCGCGCTGATCGTCACAGCCGTCGTGCTGGCCAGTCTGCCCACCGTCGCACTGTGGGTACGTGAACGGCCCCTGCCACTGGTGCTGTACGTCCTGGTGCTGCTCGGTGTCACCGGGGCTGCCGTCCGGACCCGCTCCGCCCCCACCCTGCGCACCGTATTGGTCGCGGATCTCGTCCTCGTACTGGTACTGGTGTCCGGGGTGGGTATCTGGCCAGCCCCGCTCGGGCTCGCCGTGCTGATCGCCTGGCTCGTCTGGCGGCGTATCCCCTTGCTGCGCTCGTCGCCGGTCTGGCTGCGGCGCGGCAAACTGACCAGAGACCTGCCATGGCTGGTGGCCGCCACGGCGGTGGTCAGCGCGCTCGCGCTGACTGTCTGGGCCCTGGTGGCCGATCCGGCCGCAGGACGCTATCTGGAGTCGCTGCAGAGCCGGCCGGTGTTGCTGGTTCTCCTGGGCATTACCGCGTTCTCTCTTGTCAATGCGGCCTGTGAGGAGGCTGTGTACCGGGGGGTCTTCCAGACGGAACTGACCGCGGTCATGGGCACCGTACCGGCGCTCGCCGTCCAGGCGATCGGTTTCGGGCTGTTGCACATCCAGGGGTTTCCGTCTGGGGCCGCCGGTGTCGTGCTGGCCGGGATCTACGGAGTCTTCCTCGGCATCATCCGGATGCGCAGTGAGGGAATGCTTGCTCCCTACGTCGCCCACGTGTGCGCCGACGTAACGATTGGCGCGCTCTCGGTGGTGGTTCTGCGACCGTGACCGCAGAACCACCACTGGCCGGAAGAAGCCGGAAGCGGCGGGTGCGGCGGACGTGTCCCGGCCTGTGTGCTTGGCGACTCGACGAACTGAACGAAAGGGACTGGCGAAATTGCCGACGCCGCAGTACTACCGCAACCTCGTGGCCGGCCGGTTCACGGAACTCGTCCGAGAGCTGCAGACAGAACCGGAAGCTGCGCGATGACTCGAACCTCCCCATGGCTCGTCGTCCCCCAGCCGAGGCCGGAAGCGAGTCACCGCCTCGTGTGCTTTCCTCATGCCGGGGGCGGCCCGAACTTCTACCGTGGCTGGAGCCGCCTCCTTAACCCGTCGGTGGAACTCCAGATCGTCCATTATCCGGGACGGGAGAACCGGCTCACCGAGCCCCTGGTCAGCGATCCCGATGTGCTCGTGCACGACGTGGCGACAGCGCTGGCACAGACGAATTGCTCTTCTGTCAGCACCGTGTTCTTCGGGCACAGCATGGGGGCACTCCTAGCCCATGAGGTCTCCCGCGCCCTGGATACCCTGGGATTCCCCGTGATCAACCGGTTGATTCTCTCGGCCTGCACGCCCCCTGGTCCCGCCTCGCACGGCGCATCGGGGACCGAACCGACCCCCCGGTCCGACGCCGCGATTCTCGACGCCGTACGTGGCCGGGGAGGCACCCCAACGGCAGTACTCCAGGATGCGGATCTGCAGGCGATGCTGCTGCCCATCTTCCGCAATGATTACCTGCTGGTCGACTTGTGCCGCCGTCGCCCGGCGGAGCCGGTAAAGGCGGCCATTACCGCGCTCGGCGGCGACCGGGACGATGCGGCCGACCCGGCCGGGCTCTCGCGGTGGGCCCGTTATACCGCGGGCGACTTCGATGTGCGGATCTTTCCCGGCGGGCACTTCTACCTGGCTTCCCGGCAGCGCGAGCTCATGGAGCTGCTGTATGAGCGCACGCTCCGTTGACCCACCGACCGAGAGAGAACCGTGCTGACGATCGAGCATCTCACCAAGGTTTACGCCAACGGCCCGCGTGCGAACGACGATGTGACGCTGCAGGTGGGCGCGGGTGACGTGGTCGCCCTGCTCGGTCACAACGGTGCGGGTAAGACGACGCTCATCAACCAGGCTGCGGGCTTGGTGATACCCACATCGGGCAGCATCCGCGTAGCGGGGTGTGATCCCGTTGCCGACCCCGCCCGCGCGCGGCGGACCGTCTCCCTGATGCCCCAGGCGCACGCACCGCTGTCCGGAGTCACCCCGAGACAGGCCGTGGAGATGCTGGCCCGGATCAGAGGTGCCTCCAGGAAGCAGGCGTGCGGTGAGGCGGCGCGGCTCATCTCCGCGCTCGACATCAAGGAGTGGGCGGACACACCGGGAGAGAAGCTTTCAGGAGGGGCCCGCCGGCTCACGGCGTTCTGCATGACGGCGGTCCACTCGGGGCAGGTGCTGATGCTCGACGAGCCGACCAACGATGTCGACCCGGTACGCCGGCGACTGCTGTGGACACGGATCAGAGCCATCGCCGATGAGGGGCGGGCGGTTCTCGTCGTCACCCACAACATTGCGGAGGCGGAGACCTACGCGGATCGAGTCGTCCTGCTCAACGCGGGCCGCATTGTGGCGGAAGGTTCCCCGGCACAGTTGCGCGAGACCCATTCGACGGGCCTGGAGGACACCTACCGGCTACTCATCGGAGCCGAAGGGACGCACAGGGAGGGGGAGGACGACCGTGCGGCACTGGATCACTAGTTACGCACTGCTCCTGCAGTGGACGGCGTTGCGGAAGAAGTACTACCTGCCCCTCAACCTGATAGTCCAGGTCGGGCTCGCTGTCGGCATCGTGGTGGGCTTCTCCTACTTGATGCCGCAGGTGGACTCGGCGACCGCCCTCTACCTGACATCGGGTGCGCCGGTGATGGGCCTGGTCACCGTCGGCATGGTGATCGCTCCCCAGGAGATCGCGCAGTCAAAGCTGGAGGGAGCTTTTGAGTTCAACCGATCGCTGCCGGTCCCACGGTCGGCTCTTATGGCGGCCGACGCCACCGTGTCCATCGCCACTGCCTTCCCCGGCCTGGTCGCGGGACTTGTCGTCGCCCGGCTTCACTTCCATCTCGATTTCCGGGTGAGCGTGTTTGCCGCCCCGGGGTTCCTTCTGATCGCCCTCTGCGCCATCGGCGTCGGCTACGGAATCTCGTACGCTCTCTCGCCCGCCGCCACATCGCTCGTTTGCCAGGCGACCGTGTTCGTGGCGTTGATGTTCTCGCCGATCAACTTCCCCGCCGACCGCCTCCCCGAATGGCTCGCTGCCGTCCATCAGGTACTGCCGTTCCTCTACATGGCGAAGATCTCTCGGGAGACCTTGTTCTCCTCGTCGGGCGGGCCGGACGTTGTGTCGTTCGCGGTTCTTGCAGTCTGGTGCGCTCTGGGGCTCGTGTTCTCGATCCGAGTCATGTCGCGTCGCCACTGACGGGGAATGCCGCCCCGCCCGTTACACGTTCGGCTTCCCTGAGATGTGGATCTCGGGCGGTACTGGCCAGCCCCCACGTGTCAGATCCGCTGCTCGGTTACCCCGCAGTCGGTTTGGACGCTGCCTCGGCCGATCGGCGCCTGATCCGGGCCAGGCGCTGGTAGAAGGGCAATGCGGTCACGGCAATGAAGAGCGCGAATACGGTGATCGGCAGCAGCCCGAGAGGCCGAAGCAGATAGCTTGGCTGCTCCGAGATTCGCGACCAGTTGACGTAATAGTTGGCGATCACGTCCAGGGCCATGACCACAGACGCCAGAATCACGCCGACCGATCGGAGCCGTACGAGCAGAACGGCGACGAGCGGATCGAGTACGACCAGGGCGACGAAGTATGCCTGGATGAAAGGCGGCGCCGGTGAGGCATAGCTGTTGTGGCCACCGCCTGCGAGGTCCACGAGGTGCATGGTGGTTCCCCAGAGGAAGCAGATGACGTACACCGATACTACGAAGAGCGCCCGTCGTGGCAAGTGAGGAAGGCTTGGCTCATCCTCCCGGGCCAGAGGAACGTTCGATGTCTGCTGCGTCAGCTTCGCCCGGTTGCCTGGCGGCACACCACTTCACCTGTTTTCCGTAGGAGCCGACCCCAGCCTCAGATTCTTGTACCGATTATCGCAGGTGACTCAGCTCGGTTGTCGACGACATCGCGGTCTCCTGGCGCCAGGCCGACCGGGCGTCTGTCCGAGCTCCCGCGCCACTGTGCAGCGGCCGAGTCGCAAAAAATGCACTTCGACGTAGGCGATTAACTTCTCGTCGTCGGCCAGAGGAATGAAGCGGGCTGAGGCTCTGTAGAAGACTGTCCGATGCCAGAAGGGGCTGAGCCGCGGTCGCCGCATCCTCTCCAGTTGGCCGAGCCGTTTCGAGACGCGCACAGCGGTCTGTCACCTGCGCTCCCCTCTTGCCCCTCTATTGGATGACGAGAACTTTCGGGGGGCTGGGGGGCGTGTCGGGGGCGTCTGCCTTGCCGCCTGGATGATCACCGGCTTCACGTCCTTACCCGGCCGCTGGCTGCGCTGGAGGATGTTCTGCCGCGCCACCTTCACGATCATCGGCCTGACCGGCACGAAGGGGGAATGCCGCGAGACGGTGAACGTCTACGACTACCTCTCGCCCGGATCCTTCATCCTCGGCCCGCCCCAGCTCCAGGCGATCCTCGACTACCTCACCCACAGCGGCCGGTACGACCGGATCGACGGCGAAGGCCGCGTCCTGTCCGCCCGTGGGGAGCAGCGCGTGGAGGTGAGGAACAAACAACCGTGTGGTTCTTTGACGCGCTCGGTGCCGGCTTCCAGTACCCCACCGACCCGGGGCGCCTTCAGCTGTTCCGGATGGTGTTCGGGACCGTCCTCACCGCACGGTTCGTTCTGTCCCTCGGTCAGGGCGGCTGGTGCCGCTTCACCGACGGCTCGCTGAGCCTGCACCTTGCCGAGCAGCGGTTCGGTCCAGCACGAGCACGCCTCCTCGCGGCCGTGTACCGGCCAGTGCTCGTCGTCCGGATCACCGCTGCGGCCGCCTTGGCCGTCGGGCTCGTGCCCCGCCCTCGTCGTGACCGGCGCCGCGATGGAGCTGCTTTACCTCAAGAGCCCCAACGCGGTGCGCTACACCCTCCTGACCGGCGCTTGCCTGTTGCTCGCCGGAAACCTCGGCCACGGCCTGGCCGTCGAGCACGTCCCGAGCGCGGCCAACACCTGGGCGCAGTGCCTGCTCGTGCTGGTCACCACGGACATCTACTGGAACAGTGCCTGGCAGAAGCTCAACAGCGACCAGTTCCGCAGCGGTCTCTACCTGGCTCAGTGGGTTCACGTCTACGCCCAGGTCAAGAGCCAGCTGCCCCACCGGCGCTTCCAGTACGCCGTGCCCGGCCTCGTCCGCCAGCACGCGGGCAACCTGAGCGGGCGGGACGTCCGTGTGTGGCGGGCCGTTGCGGCGGTCACCATCGCGGCGGAGATAACCCTGCCGGCCGCGCTCTTGGTTCCGCAGACGATGCCGTACGCCGTCGCGGCCGGTATCACGATGCACGTCGCGTTCACCTGCCTTAAACCGCGCCAGCTCATCACGTTCTCCGGCCTCACCGTAGGAATGTACGTCGCCTTCACTCCCTGACCGGAGCGTCGAACTCGGGTGGGCGCAGTGATCAGTTCCTGAGAAGTGACGTCCTACGACCCGGCGTCGCGGCACCCTGTGTGACCGATCGACGCCTCCAGCCCGACTCCGTCCCGTGGACAAAAGGCGTCACGAATAGCCTTCTCGCCTGCTCCCCCTTGGTAGGTTCGGGCACATGACGCTGCGTTCGGTCGATCTGCGCAAAGAGCCCGTGGGAGCCATACTCGACCGTGTGGAGCGGTCGCTGGGAGTGCTCCTCGATCGAAAGACCGTGGTGCGTAAGCGCCGGTCTGTGGGGGCGCGGACGGACCGCGGCACCTGGGTACGTATCGAGCGGCGTGGGCTCGACCGGATCGGGGTCCAGGGTGGTGACGGCATCGCGTCCGCCGAGGCCCTGCGCGAGGTCGCCAAGCCGGCTTGGCTCGCCGGTGTCGGGTGGCGGGACGAGACCGAGCCGGTCGTGTGGCGGGCGGACGAGACGGAACTGCTTCCGGGAGCGCCGGTGGGCAGCGCGGTGGTGGCGGTGGATCGCAGTTGCCCGAGGAATGGTGGGGCGCACTGAACGCCTCTCTCGGAGCCCTCGCCACGCAGCACACCAACCGGATCGCGACACCGGATACGGAGACCCTCACGCAGGAGCTGGTCACAGGAACAATCCACGGCGTCTTCCCTGGCGTCGACACGACGGTGGTCAACTGGCGTCCGGCACATGCGGATTTCAACTGGGCGAATGTAACGGCGCCCGTGTTCTCCATGTTCGACTGGGAGGACTGGGGCATGGCCCCGTGCGGCCTGGACGCGGCAAGTCTGTGGGGTGCCTCGCTCGCCGTCCCAGCTCTGGCGGACCGCGTCCGCCGAGAGCGGCGTGACGATCTGGAGACCCGGGACGGCAAGTTGATGACGCTGTTCGTCGCCACGAAGATTATCGGCCCCCACGCCGCCCCGGACGACCCCCGGCTGGGGGCCGCCCGGGAGACGGCGGAGCGAGTGGTGAAGGAACTTCAGCCGGGCTAACGGCGGGCCTGGAGGAGTTGCCGGTACTCCCGAACCACCTGGTCGTCGACCTCGTACGCCAGGGCTCCGATCAGCTCCCGCAGGTGGTCGACGTTGTCCGTACCGACCGCGACCGCGTCGACCCGGGGCAGGCCGTAGGCAGAGCGGAACGCGGCCTGAGCCCTCGTGGCCGGGGAGGAACGCCGCAGGAAGATCCTCGGGTCGAACTTGTCCCAGACCGCCTCGGTCGTACTGCCGCCGAAGGGGCTCATGCCCCATACCTGCGAAGGCCGCCACCGCGTCACAAGGGCCTCGGCAGCCTCAAGGACGCCGGCACCCACGAGCAGCCCCGAACGGACCATGAGGACATCGGGACGGGGTACGTCCAGGTCCACGAGTGGTCGTGGGTCCCAGCTCGATACACCCCACTGTCCGCACAGCCCTCTCTGCGCGGCGTCGGCCAAGATTGCGCATGCCTGTGCCAGCGTCTCGGCGTCGGGGTGAGAGTGCTCCGGGTTGTGGAGGAGCACTGTGTCCGGCTCGCGCCCCAGGTCCTTGGAGGCCCGCTCGACTCCGGTACGCAGCCAGGCGGGGGCGAGGGAGTGTTCTCCCGGGAAATAACCGACCTTGGTGGAGACCGAGAATTTCTGCAGGAGATCGCCGGCCACCTCCTTCAGTACTTCGTGTGAGCTATGGCGCAGGTAGTTCGAGGCGGTGTCGAGGCGGGCTACGCCGAGGTCGGCGGCGGCTGCGAGTACGTCACGGGTGTGACCAGACCGGTATAGCCCGAGGATGACGTTTCCGTCAGTGGTTCGCACAGCCCTCCGTGATGAGCAGATCGGCGAGAACGGTGGTGTCCTCGTCAGCGCCGGCGAGGTAGATCGGGTGGCCCGACATGAGTGCCCGCAGGCCCGGTTCCGCGCGTTCGTGGAAGGTCAAGCGCTTGCCCCCGCCGCAGACCTGGGTCGTGTCACCGGAGCGGAGGATGGAGGGGGCGAACTCGGTGACGGCCACGACCCCCTCCGGCCGGCCGAAGGCGGTCACGTAGGGCATGTGGCGAGCGGGCGGGGTGTTGGACCGCAGCTCGTCCAGGTACCGCTCAGGACTGTAGTCGGCGGCAAGAGCACTCAGCTTGGCCGTCAGCACCTCATGCGAGGTTCCCTCGGCGCCCTCCAGGTCGCTGCGGAACGCCCCGTCGGCGCGGCCTACGTCGGAAAGGAAGTTTGCCCACGTGACGCCGGTCCGCTTGGTGAATCCGAACGTCACGTGCAGCGAATGACCACCGCTGCCGGAGCCGAGGCGGGTGGCGGTGTGCCAGAAGCCGCGCGGGATGTGCATGACGTCCCCGGTCCGCATGGTGCCTTTCCACAGCACGTCCTCGGAAGGCGTGCGATTGCGCTCCGCGTCGCGGTACATCGGCGCCGGCCGGGAGGGGCCGCGTACCTCCCACGACTTCTCGCCGGAGAGCTGCACGGCGATGACCTCGTGGTCGTCCCAGTGCAGGTGGAATCCGTCGGTTTCGCCGACCGCGAGGTAGGCGTTGGCGGAGGCCAGTTCGCCTGACCACCAGCCCAGTGCCCGGCAGGCGACTTCCAGCGTCAGGTCGAAGAAGTCCACGTGGTCCAGGACCACAGTGCCGCCGTCGTTGAGGATCCGCCCAAGGGCTGCCATATCGGCCTGGCTCACGGCTTGCCGGCGCCGGTTGACGTTGGTGGACAGGAACGTGGACGGAGTATTCCGTCGCCCTCGGCATAGCTACGCGACTGTGGATTGGCCAGGTGCCGACGCTTGATCAGATCGAGCAGCTTGTGCGGGGTCAGCAGACGGGAGGGTAGCTCCGGGTCCGTGAGACGGCCGCGTGCGAACGCGGTCCCCACGGAACCCGGCCCGTCCCAGCCGAGAGCCTTCTCGATGTGGGTGACGAGCCGGTGTTCCACTGGTTCCCCTTACTCCTTCGGGAGGTTCAGGTCACGGTTGTCGCCGTCGTCGCCCGCGCTGTTCTGCGAACTGGTGACGTCGGACCGCTCCGACTCGCTGCGGTCGTGCGCGGTCGCCAGTTCCTCCACAGCGATCAGTAGCGCGGGACTGGTCCCCACCTGTGTGGATGCCCTGTCTGCCATCTGAGCTCTCCTCTCGGCTCTTCCCACCCAGCTCCGGGCGAAGGTCTGATTCAACCCGCGTCCGGCACATGGCAGTAGAGCGCGATTCGGACAGACGTACGAGGCATGCGCGGCCCTGGTTCACCGGTGGTGGCGCCCTGGGGAACAGGCGCTGACGTTACTGGTGAGACCACGCTGCCCGGCCGATATGTTGGAGTGGCGCCGGACGCAAGCACCCCCTAACCGGCCTCGGCCTTGGCAACAGCCGGGCCCGCCCCGTTGGTCGCCTGATCTTCTACCGCCCGGGCGAGCTCCTTCTGCAGCGCCGAAGAGTGCCACAGAGATGTCGGTGGCACTCCTCGGCGGCTGGAACTTCGTCTGTCTAGTCCAGGTATATGCCGGTGAAGGCCCCGTCGAAGCCCAGCGCGACGAGAGCCTGCTCGACGCTTGGGTACGTCGTCCCGTCCGGGGCATCGATAAGGGCGTCGAAGTCGGCCCGGCTGATCTCGGGTTCGAGCCACTGGGTGCCGCAACGGCAGCAGACCCAGACGTTGCGGCCGTGGTTGATGAAGAGCCAGTCGCGTCGGGCATTACAGGCCGTGCACATCACCGGGATTCCACGGAGGGCCAGTTCGCGTGGGTGATTGAGGCAGCGCGTCGCGCCGGGGCCGCTGGGTGGCTGCGTCTCGTGCTCGCGTTCCGGCAGGGTACCGGCGGCGGCGGAAAGAGTCGGCGTTATCGGCTCCACGAGGCAGTGGTTTGAGATTCTGAGCACGAACGCCATCTTCCGGTCGAGGTCCTTCTGTTTTCATCCGTAACAGCCGGTGGAGCCGGTTGTCCAGTGGTTTCGTGGGGCCCGGCAGGAGGGGTGGCCTGCCGGGGAAGGTGGTCAGCGGCGCGGTGAGCGGTTGCGCGGGTCGGCTGTAGGGCGATCTGCTGTCGTGGGCGCTGTCCGGTTGCTCGTGCGGTTAGCCGAGGCCTTGGGCTCGCTGGTGCGGGCCTGCGGGCGATTCGCTTCGTCCGGGTGTGCGGGGAGCTGGGCAACACGGCGCAGGCGCCACACCAGGACGTCGTTCACGTTCTCAGCGGTGCCGAGTTCGCGCATGTCGATGGCTTGCCGCAGAAGGGCCTCGGGGTCGTGGCCGGCCTGCTCGACGTGAGCGAGCGTGGCGACCAGGGCGTCGGTCTTCGTCGGCATGCCGTCGACTCGTACGCCCTGCTCCGGCAGAACCGTGCGCAGGGTGGCCTCGTAGGTCCGGCGTTGTGCCTCGGGGAGGGCACGGCCTTGGTCGTTCAGCACTCGTATCGGCGTGGTGGCGGCCTGGCGGTAGGCGGCTCGTAGGTGCTCGGCGGCCTGGCGGGAGGCGTGGGCCTGCTGGGCGTGGCCACGTGCGGAGTGCCAGCGGGCGGCGGCGAGGGCGACCAGGACCAGGGTGGAGAGGAGCATGGCGGTGGTGCCGCCGTCCTCGCCACGGCCGAGAGCGCTGCCGGCCTGGATGATGCCCCGAGCCGCCGTGCGGATCGCCCGGGTGTCGGCGTGCTCCGCTCGGACGTGGCTGCGGGTGGCACGCTCGAAGGCCCTGGCAGCTGCACCCAGTGCGGCGCGGGTGGCGGCTGGGGAGGTCTGGGCGACCGCGTCCAGAAGTTCTCCGACGCCGACGAGCTGGGGGGCGGCTTCGTCGTCGTCGCTGTCGAGGAGGACGGCAGCACGCTCAACGATGCCGGTGGCGCTCCGTCGCTCTCGGGCGGGCTGGGACCAGTCGGGTCGGCCGTCAGCGGTCGAAGGCGTTGTCCGCTCGGCGGTACCGTCGGCCAGCCGGAGGCGGATCTTCGGAAGCGACAGGTCGGGGGCCAGCTTGGAGCCGGGGTACCAGACCGGTTCGCCGTGGCGGTTACGGTCGCCGGGCAGAGCCACGTTGTAGCCGAGCGCGTCACCGGACGGGGCGTGGCGCATCTTCACGCGCAGGCCCGCCTCGTGGAGCCGGGTGAAGAACTCCTTCTCGTCGTCCGCTCCCGCAAGGGCCTGGCGGACGGCTTCGCGGAGGGTCTCGCGGGCGGTCTCCGGGCGGCCGGTTCGTTCGGCCTTGAACTTCTCGGCGCTGGTGGGGTTCTTCGCTGCGGTGCCGTCGCCGGCGTTGAGGCGGCGCAGGCCCATCTCCTTCTCGATGCGGCGGCAGGTGGCCTGGGCCTTGTTGAAGTCGTAGTTGAGGCGGGGGTTGCGCAGGTCGCCTCGCACCAGGGTGGCGACGATGTGGATGTGGTCTTCCGCGTGGCGGACGGCGATCCATCGGCAGCCGTCGGGATCACCACCCGGGGCGATGCCGGTGGCGTGGACGATGCGTTGAGCGACGGCGTTCCACTCCTCGTCGGAGAGTCGCCGGTCGCCGGGGGCGGTCCGGACCGAGCAGTGCCAGACGTGCTTGGCGGGCGCGCGGTCGCCGGCCTGCTTGACCCGGAGGTCCAGGGCGGCGGTGAGGCGGGCGAGGGTGACTTTCGGATCAGGGTCGGCGCTGGTGTCGCGGCCGGGGTCGGGCGCGAAGCCGTCCCAGGATCCGACGAGGTGCGCGTCGGTGTGCTCCTCGCGCTTGCCGGGGCCGTAGAGGTAAACGAGGAGTCCGTGGGTGCGGGAGCCGCGTCCGATGTCGGGAACCATCACAGCCGCCTGGTCACCAGGTCGTTCGCCGCGTCGTCGAGGCGGCCGAGGAGCCGGATCAGAACGCTCAGTGCGTGTTCGAGTTCACCGGCGCGCGGACGGCTGCCGCTGTTGAGGACGTAGGCGATCTGGTTGATGTTGTTGCCAATGCGGGCAAGCGCGGTGCGCAGCGCGGCAAGTTCGTCGATGGCCGCGTCGAGCCGGTCGTTCCTGTGTACGGCGGCGGGCCCGCGGGCGACGGTCAGGCCGGCAGTGGCGAGGAAGCGGGCGACGGTGACGCCGCGCTGCGCGGCGGCAGCGTCGATCTCGGCCTTCTCGGTGTCGGAGAGGCGGGTGGTCGTCTTACGTGTGCGCTCGCTCGGGTTGCGGGTGCGGCGGCGCGGTTTGCGGTCGGGGAAGGCGGGCGTGCTCGGGCTCGGCTGCTCGCGGTGGTCGTCGCATTCAGCTTCTCCCCTGGTGACCGGCGCCCCCTGGTGCCGGTCACCAGGCTGGTCCCCGTGCGCCCTCGCTCGGGGACCAGCCAGGCTTCCCCCGCCCCCCGAGGCGGGGGCAAGTGCGTACGTCGGGCCGTAGGACCGTCGTACGCGATAGCTTGCTCCGCCAGGAGCCGTGGTGGGGTCACGCTGCTGTCCAGCGGAAGTGGCCACCGGGTCGTTGGTGTTCATCGGCTCGTCTCCGGGTCCTGCTGCTGGATTTCGCGGACGAGTTCCTCGATCCAGTCCATGGCCAGGACGAGGTGGTGCAGGGTCCAGGGCCGGTCGTGCTGCTCGCGTTGCACGATCCAGGTGGTGTCGGGGCCGGACTGAGCGCGGTGGAGGTGTCCGTGCTGGTGCAGGACGGTCAGCCAGGAGTCGACTTCGGCGGGCGTGGCCGGGTGAGTGCGCATCGGGTGCTCTCCGCTTCTGCTGTGGCGGGATGTCTCGGAGACGTGCGGAGCGGGTGACCGACTCGGTCACCCGCTCCGTGGAGGTTCGGTCAGGGCCGGGAGGAGGTGACCGGCTGGCGGTGCTGCTCGCGCAGCTGGGCCATCAGGGCGGTCAGGGTGTCGCTGGACAGCGGGATCTGTTGACCTCGGATCGCCTGGGCAACCACCTTGCGGGTGAGTTTGTCCTCGGCCCTGACCGCCGACCGGGCGATCTTCAGCAGCTCCTCGGTGTCCGGGTCAGGACGCCGGTCACCAGTCGGCTGAGCAGCCCGGTCAGTGACCGGCGGCGAGGTGACCGGCGGGGCACTGACCGCCGCCGGGCTGCTCTGGCCGTCACCGACCGGGGCAGCGCCGTCGGGGCGGTCAGCACCCGTCCGCCCCTTGTCCACCTGTCCCGGCAGGTCAGGGGCACCGTGGCTCCGGTTGGGGTGGTCGGTGACCGACTGGCCGCTGGCCGCCGGGGTCGAGTCTCCGGTCACTGACCGGGTGGCGGTGTCCTCGTTGGTCGGGGACAGCGGCAGCCGGTCGGTCAGAGCGGTGACCGACTGACCGGGCTCGACCTGACCGACCGCTGACCGCTGCTGACCGGCCCGGTCGGTCCGGGTGACCTCGATGGCTTCGCCCCGGTCAGTCTGACCGAGGTGACCGGGCTCACCGAGGTTCTGTCGGTCAGCGTCCGTGACCGGGCCCCGGGCGATGAGGATGTAGAGGTGGACCGCTCCGGCCAAGGCCAGCGGGGCGATGGTGGAGAGCACCGCGACCACCGCGTCGCCGAGCCGGAGGCCGGTGCCGGCGACCGTGTCCTGGTTGATGCGGACCGCGTGGAGCGCGTTCGCCCAGATGCTGGCGGCGGTGGCCGTGCCGAAGAGGGCCCAGACGTAGAGCCGGGCGCGCAGCGGTGCGTCCCGCAGGACCAGGAGGGCTCGGATGCCGTAGGCGATGAAGCCGTCGATCACCAGGGGGAACAGGTAGGTGAGGAAGCCTCGGATGTGGATGGCGACGGCCATCTGCTGCAGGGCGTCGTACGACAGGGCGCATCCCGCGCCCCCGAGGGCCACGACAGCCGCGCGGTCCCACCCGGATATGTGCGCCGTCTTCGGCGCGCTCGCGATGTTCATGCCGCCGTCCCGAAGTCGTCGCGGATCAGGCGCTCGCCGCTGGTCTCGGTGGGTGGGGTGTTCGTCTTGGGCTGGTTCAGGGTTCGGTTGCGCTCGGCCCGGCCGATCTCGCGGTATCGCTTCTTGGCGTGCTCCTCGGTGACCTTCAGAAGCCAGGCCAGGCGCTGCTCGCTCACCCCGTGGCGGTAGGCCGCGTACTCGACCGCGCGGCGCTCCGTATGTGTGAGGTGCACGTCGCGCCCGGCGATGGTGGCGTTGACGCGGCTGTAGTCGAGGCGGCTGGCGAGCTTGTCGTGCAGCGGCCCGCGTTCCTCTTCCGTCAGGCCGCCACGGATCCCGTCGGTGTCACCCCCTTCGAGAGCGGAGTCCAGGCAGGTGCGGCGGACCGGGCACTGGCCGCACAGGGCCTTGGCCGTGGCAATCTTGGCGGTCTCGTCGGGTTCGGGGAAGAAGACTTCGGGGTCCACCGGGTTGTACTCGGTGCTCTGGCAGATGGCATCGGCCTGCCAGGTCTGGTCGCCGAGCTGACGGTGGTGGGCGGGGCCGTTCATCGTGCTGGTCATGCGGGGTGCTCCGATCGCTCTCCGCGCGCAGGGGCGTCGGCGGAGAGGTGCGCTGGCGGTAGGCCCCCTCGGACGGCGCTGCGGGGGCGCGGTCCGGCGGGGCGGCCTGTGGGGAGTCAGGCGGCGGCGCTGTGGCGTCTGCGGTCGACGGCCTCGAACTCGACTCGGGCGGTCATTTGCGCGAGCCTGCTGGCGACGCGATCGCCGAGGTACGAGCGCAGGTCCTTGATCGCCAGGTTGGTCGTGATCAGCGTGGGGAGTTCGTAGTTGTACCGCCGGTTGATCAGCCGGTACGTCACTTCCTCGACCCACTCGCTGGCCTTGGCCGCGCCGAGGTCGTCAATGATCAGCAGCGGGCACCGGCTGACGGCCGCCAGCTCCCGCTCGCTGTCGACCCCGGGCCGGGGGCGGAGATCGGCGTAGAGATCGGCGGCGGTGGTCGCGCGCCAGCGCACGCCGACCCCGCTCTCCACGAGCGCTCGGACCGCGCCGTACGCCTGGTGTGTCTTGCCCGCGCCGACGACTCCGGCCATCAGGAGGCTGGGCCCGGTGGTGACCTGCCGCCGGGCTCCCCGGCTGGGGGCGACGGCCGCCTCGGTGACCTTACGGACCCAGTCCAGGACCATCGGGTGGTCGGCGACCGCCGACTGGTAGCGCGGGGGCATCCCGGCTAGGAGGGCGTCGAGCGGGGAGAACGGCTCGTGGTCGTCCGGGAGCGCGGCGGCGTCGGACGGGTCGATGTTGCGGGCGGCCAGGATCCGGGCCATGCGCTCCAGGGTGCCTTCGTTGCCGAGGAGCTGCGGTTCGCGGCGACGGGTGTGCATCACAGCTCCTCGGCGTAGGCGGCGGAAGCGTTGGCCGGGTTGGTCCACGCCTGGTGGGCGGGCACGTTAGGCCGGATTCCCGGCCGCGCCAAACCTCCGGGGCGAGCGTTCATCGCCTCGTTGACCATGCTGGTCAGGACGCTCGGGTGCTTGGGGTTGGCGGTGAAATTCGCCAGCCCGGCCCGGATGTGCACCGGAGCGATGCCCTCGTCCAGGAGCTTCTTGATGATCCGTCCGAGGTGCCCGATCACGTCGCTCGGGGGGCGCTGGTCGCACCCGGCTACGTACTCGCCGACGAGGTCCTTGGCGGAGATGCCGGCTGCGGGCGCTGTGCGCCCCGTAGGGAGAGAAGATCCAGGATCCAAGATCCTAGATCCAGGCGCCGAGCCTTCGGGCAGGCTTCGGGGAAGGTTCGAGAAGTCCTCGGGGAATGCCTCCTGACCTGGGGTTTCCGCTCCGGAGCGGCCAGGGAAGTCGACCAAGTGATCGGTGGCTGCCTGCCGGTTGGCCGGAGACACAATCGCGTGCCCGGAAGACGTCGAGGTGGCCTGGGCGGGCAGATCGAGGGGTCGGAGAGCGTTCAGCGAAGTCTCGGCGAGTCCTCCGGGAGTGGTGGGCGATCCCTCGGTCTGCCTTGTGCAGTTGCCCTTGCAGGGGCCGCACCGGCCGACAGCCTGGTGCTGCGGGCACGAGGGCAGGCGGGACTGACTCGGCTTGTCGATCTTCTGGTGCTCGGACCAGGTCACGATGTGGAGGTAGCGGCGGCCGTCGCAGCCGGTGTACCGGCAGATCAGGCCGGCGCTCGCGAGCTGGTGGAGATCGTCCTCGACGTGGACCGAGGTGTGCTCGGCGCGCAGGGGCCACAGGAGCCCAGCGATGATCGCGGCGTTGTCGCGGTGCCGTCCGTGGTCGTCGGCCTGGGTGAGGAGGCCGAAGAAGGTCCGCTCGGCCTCGACGCTCACTTCGGCGAGCGACTCGGAGAAGAACGCCTCCGGCTTGATGGTGCGTATCCGGGCCATGTCAGCGGCTCCGACCAGCGGCGACCAGGTCGCTGCAAGTGAGGGCGGCGCGCTGGATGTCGAAAGTGTGCGGCCGGGTCCAGTCCGCCTCCGGCCAGACCCGCAGGATCCAGCGGGCGGCGACCGTCGCCGTCGTCCGGCTCACCTCCAGGGCCTTCCCGCCCTCGTCCCGGATAGCGGCGCTCGGGTGGGGCCACGCCCGGCTCGGGTCGGTGAGGCTGACTCGGATCGTGGCCGCGCCCGGGATCATCTCTGCGAGCTGAGCAGCGAGGCGGTGCTGTCGTCGGATATCCGGGCAGGCTGGGTTGACGCTCGGCGTGGCGAGCATGTGATACTCCGTTGTTCGTAGGAACGCGGTGCGGCGGTTCTCGTGCAAAAGCCCCGCCGCCCGCGAGATGTGGATCGGCACCCCTCGGGGTGCCGGCCCGGTGCTCGGGAGTTGGTAGCTCCCGGGCGCCGGTCTCATCCACCCCTGTGCACCCTGCGGTCTTCATGACCCGCGTGTGCTCGTCTCCTTCCCCTCCCGGCTGTTCCGTCGGCCAGTGATCTCCGCCTGTGGGCACCAGGACCATAGGGCGATCCTCGGGCCAAGTCCAGCTTTTCAGACCAGCCCCCACCAGCGGTGGAACACTGCAATGGATGCTTTCACTGGACAACGTACATTGCAGTTACGTCATCCCGTCAACTGCAATGGCGAGACGCTGGTCCTGGCTGACCCTGATCACCACTGAGGTGGATATGATGGCCGCCATGACGGAGATCTGGAGATGACCGAATCGCGCGAGCGCACCTTCTCGGAGTTGCTCGACTACCTGTTCCGAGAGGTGCACCCAAAGGGCCGCGGCCCGTACACCTATGCGGAGGTCTCACAGGGCATCCGTGACACCTCTGGCGTCACCATCTCCGCGAGCGCCATCCAGCAGCTCCGAACCGGCACCAACTCAAACCCGAAGATGCAGACCATCCGTGCGCTGGCCGGTTTCTTCGGCGTGAACCCGGGCTATTTCTTCGACGAGGAGGAGGCGGAGCGCCAGCGTGCCGAGATCCAGTTGGTCGCCGCCATGCGCGACCAGGGCGTGCGCCGGGTCGCCCTGCGCGCGAACGGTCTCAGCGCTTCGAGCCTGAACATGGTGAACACCGTGATCGACCAGGCCCGACGACTGGAAGGAATGCCCGACGAGGCGGAAGCGTCGGGACTGCTCGACGACAAGTAAGGACTTGGCCGCACACAGAGCAGCGCGCACCGCTCCCGTCGATCACGTCTCGGCAGGTTCAGAGTCTGCTTCCATCAGCACGATCACCCGGAGACGGTCGCTGCGCATGGGCCGCAGGGCCATGATCCGCACGCCGACTTCTCGGCCCCGATGGTGGGGAAGTCGAAGCCTACGCAGGTCTCCGTCGGCGTGTTCGACCACCTCGCGGCGGTCCCACATCCGCCGTGCGGCCGGGGAACTCGTGAGGATGTCGCGCTCCAACTGTTGCAGTGCTTCGTGGTCCGGATGGCGGGCGCGCTCGTAGCGGATCTGGCCGAGGTAGGAGCGAGCCCAGTCCTGCTCCCAGTTCACGAGCTGCTCGCGGGCCTCCGGACTCAGAAACGCCCACCGCATCTGATTCGCCTGGTGAGCCGCCCACGGAAACCATTCCAGCAGCGGCTCGTTGTAGCCGATCACGTTCCAGGCGAGGTCCGTCACGAAGGCGGGATCGGGGGCCTGGCCGTCCAGAAACCGCTGCAGCAGCTCGTCCATCTCCGCCGCCGCATCGACCTCCGGAACCGCGGCGACCACCGGCGGATGGCCCACCGCCATCAGGTACAGGGCATCGCGCTCAGCGCGACTCAGCCCCAGCACCGACGAGAGTCGATCGAGAAAGTCAGCGGAATACTTGGCTTCCATGCCCCGCTCCAGCGCCCCGTACCAGCGTTCACTCACCCCGGTCAGCCGAGCCACGTCACGCTGCGTCAGACCCTTCGCCCTGCGGCCCGGAGAGGCCAACCCGGGGATCTCATCGGGATTCACCCGCCGCCGCCACGATCGCAGCAGCTCAGGCAGCGACTCGCCGCCACCTTCACCACCCGCGACCCGCCCGCCCCGCACGTCCATAAGGGCGAGCCTAGGACGCGCTCACCGGGTGACATGCACCATAGGGCGCCCAACCTCCCATCCAGTCGATCATGGTTCAGTCATTCAGCGTAGTCAGACATAACGGATAATCAAGTAATCAACTACTCAGAGTGCGAACCGCCTCGCGCCCGAATCACCGGCCCCCTGCGTTTCCGGCAAACGGTGAGGAGGTGCGACCGGGAAGGCTCACCCCCTCCGTCAATCACCATGCGTAATCGGAACTGCCACTTCCAGGAAGAGTGAGTTCCTGCCTTCTCTTGGCATCCTCGGGGCTTCCGTCCACCCACAAGTTGACGCACCGCCGAGGCCGAAGGGGAGCACCGTGTCCTTGCCAGAAGTCGACACGCGTCGACTGCGCGCATCGTGCGAAGAGCAGATCGACCTCCTACGTCTGCCGCACCGATTCACCACCCGCCAGTTGAGCGAGGCCATAGCCGAGCTTCGCGGGAAGCCCATCGTCCTGCAGCCGCTGAGCACGCTCGGCGCGGTCGAAGCGCCGTGCGGAATGAGAATCGAGACCCCGGACGCCGATCTCCTCTTCTACGAGGAGGGCACGTCCGTCCACCACCAGCGGCACATCCTCACGCACGAGCTGTGCCACGTGTACTGCGACCATCCGGGAAGCCTGGAGGTCAACGCGGACACGGCCCGCTCCCTGGGGGTCAACCCGACGCTGGTGATGCGTATGTCCGGGCGAACGAGTTACTCGACTGCTGATGAGCGCGAGGCGGAGATGATGGCGACGGTCGTCCGCCAACGCATCTACCGCGAACGCGAGGCCCCTCCGCACTGCCCCGAGAGGGGCCCGGACAGCTGGGAAGCTCTCTTCGCCCAACCCATCAGGAGAGGCCGCTTCCGCGTATGACGAATGCTGTCTTCCTCGGGATGGCGTTGCTGCTCGCGTCGATAGCTGGCTACTGGGTGCTCGGACGCGGAACGCCCCGTCCGACCGGTACCTGGGCCATGGGCGCGCTTCTCGGCTCCTTCGCCATGGCCTTCGCCTCCTATGCGCCGCTGTTCAGAAACGTCGCGGAGTCGATCGTGCCGCACGTCGGCCGGCTGCTGAGCAACTGCGCTTCTCTGGGTGCCGCCACAGCGGTTCTGGCCGTTTCCTTCCAGCTCAACCTCGAACCCTACGAGGCGCGGCGGCGCATCAGGGTCCGTCTCGCCCTGCTCACCGCGTCGGTCGTCACCATGACCGTGCTGTTCGCCTACGAGCAGCTGACAGCTCGTTCTCCGCAGGTCTACGCGCTCTATCTACTCCCCTACATTTCGTTCCTCGGGTTCTCCGTGGTCGACTTCCTGATGCAGGCCGTACGCCAGTCGAAGGCGACTCGGCGCGACAGCATCCGGGGCGGGTTGCGGGGGGCCGCGGCAGGCTGCGTGTTCGCTCTCGTCTACGTCGTCTACAAGCTGACACGCATCGTCGGCCTGGGTCTGGGACTGGGCGACGAAACGCACGCGCAGTGCTCATCGCTCGTGACCTCGACGTGCGCCTTCAGCGTCACCTCCCCGGCACTCGCCGTCCTGCTGATCTGCCTCGGCCTCACGTGGCCCGCTGTCCTCTACCCGATCAACCAAGCCCGCCGTCGCCGCTGGGAAACCCGGTCCTTCGAGTCGCTCCGCCCCCTCTGGCAGGACCTGTCAGCCGCGATGCCGCAGATCGTCCTATCGTCGGCCGAGGACGTCGACAGCATCTCCGACGACTCAGACTTCCGGCTGCAGCGGCGCGTCATCGAGATCAGCGACGGCATCCTCGCCCTCCGGCCGTACCGGTCGCGCAGGGTGCAGGAGAGCGCGGCGTCGAACTTCCACACCGCTACCGAGCAGGGCGCCGCCGCCGTGGAGGCGGCTGTCGTACGAGCTGCACTGGCAGACTCAAAGGCTGGCCGGTACGCAGACGAAGTCGCACCTCCGTCGGTGGACGCCGGCGCCCGCGAGGATCTACGTGCCGACACACAGTGGCTCCTCCTGGTGGCCGCCGCCTACGTCGAGCGTGTCGGCGACGACGACCGGCCATGAGTGATTGGAACCTGAAGAAATGACCAACCCAACTCAGGACCCCGGCTTCCTCCAGGACCCCTACCCCACTTACGCGGCCATGCGCTCGACATGCCCCGTACAAGCCGTAGCCAGCGGATCCGGCGGTCGCCTCAGCTACCTGGTCACCGGATACGCCGAAGCCAGGGAAGCGCTCGCCGACGCCCGGCTCTCGAAGGACACCTCCGCGTTCTTCGCGGGCAAGGAATCAAAGCGGCGCCTCCACCCCGCAGTGGCGCACAACATGCTGTCGAGCGACCCGCCCGAGCACACCCGGCTGCGCAAGCTGGTCATCAAGGCGTTCACGACCGGGGCGGTCGCGGAACTGCGCCCGTTCATCGCCAGGGTCACCGACGACCTGCTGGACCAGTGGCCTGTCGGTGAGCCCTTCGACTTCGTGACCGGCTTGGCCGTCCCGCTACCCGTCATCGTGATCTGCGAACTGCTCGGAGTAACGGACGAAGACCGGCCCGACATCCAGCGCTGGTCCGGCGAACTGTTCGCGGCCGGACAGCCAGAGGTCATCGACGCGGCCTCGCACTCCCTGGCCGACTACATGACAGACCTCATCGCCGCCAAGCGCCGACATCCCGGCAACTCGCTCCTCGACCGCCTCATCTCGGCCCGCGACGGCCACGACCGGCTCAGTGAGGAGGAACTGGTCTCCCTCGCGGTGCTCCTACTCGTGGCCGGTCACGAGACCACCACGAACTTCCTCGGCAACGCGACCCTCTCCCTGCTCCAGCACCCGGCCGAACTCGACCGCCTCCGCCAGAACCCAAACGACATCCCTACGGTGCTGGACGAACTACTTCGATTCGACTCCCCCGTCAGCACGGCCACCTTCCGGTACACCACGGAGGCCATCACGCTCGGCGGCACCGACATCCCGGCAGGCGCACCGGTGCTGGTCGCCCTCGGAGCCGCCAACCGCGACCCGGAACGGTTCCCGTCACCGGACCAGCTCGATGCGAACCGGGACGCTGCCGGCCACCTCGCCTTCGGGCACGGTATCCACCGCTGCGTCGGCGCTCCCCTGGCCAAGGCCGAGGCCGAAATCGCGCTGCGCGCGGTACTGGCACGGTTCCCAGACCTCCGGCTCGCCGTACCGCCCGACCAGCTTCAGTGGCGGCACACCCGTCTTGTGCGCGGTCTGACCTCGCTTCCCGTCCTGAGCTACTGAACTTGATCGGGTGATGTCGGGCTGTTCACCAGACAGCCTGAAGGTGGCCTCGGTAGTCCTCGTTCGGTGAGATATCCGCAGGGCGGCGGCTTGACCGACGTCGAGAGAGACGCGCGGGAGCGGGTCCGACGCCAGGCCGTGACGTGCTTCGAGGCTGGCGGGAAGAACCGGGAGATCGCTGCCATGCTGCGGGTCTCGGAACGGTCGGTGGAGCGTTGGCGACGCCAGTGGCGCGAAGCAGGCCATGCCGGAGTGGCCTCCAACGGATCACCTGGCCGACCCCGACTGTCTGACGCGCAGATGGCCAGGTTGGAGCGGGAGTTTGAGCGCGGTCCGCTGGCACACGGGTGGGCCGACCAGCGGTGGACGCTGGCCCGCGTGAAGACGGTGATCGGCCGGCTGTTCCACGTCTCGTACACCGTGGAGGGCACGTGGCGACTGCTGCGGCGCTATGGCTGGTCCTGGCAACAGCCGACCCGGCGCGCTATCGAGCGTGACGACGACGCGGTGGAGTTGTGGAAACGAGAGGTGTGGCCGCGGGTAAGAGCACCGCGGCGGCGAACAGCAGTTGGGTGGTCTTCGAGGACGAGGCCGGCCAGTCGATGACACCGCCGCGTGCCAGGACCTGGGGCCACAGGGGCAGCATCCCGGTCGTCCGCGTGCGCGGGCCAGGATCAGGCCGAGTGTCCATGGCGGGGATGACCTGCTACGGTCCCGTTTGTTCTACGCGATCCGTGAGTACCGGGGCCGCGCGGACGAAGCCAAGGGCTTCGGCTGGAAGGACTACCGCGACCTGGTAATCCGCGCCCTTACACAGCTCGGCGGCCCGATTGTGCTGGTGTGGGACAACCTACGCATGCACCTGGTTGCGCCACTGAGGGAGTTCTTCGAGGCCAACGCCTCATGGCTCACCGTATTTCAGCTGCCGACTTACGCCCCGGACCTCAACCCTCAGGAGGTCATCTGGTCCCTGGTCAAACGCGACATCGGCAACCTGGCCGCCGCCGACCTTGGCCAGGTCACCCGCGCTGTGAAGCGCAAGCTCGAGATGCTGCAGTACAGGCCGGAGGTGATCGACGGATGCCTGGCCGGCACCGGCCTGACCCTGTCGGCGTAATCATCAGAAGATACCGAAGAAGCGATCCGACCAACTGGGCCGCTGAACGTGCCAGGGCAGTCGGCTCGGCCCGTCATAGTCGCTCTCCAGCAGTTCCTCGGCAACCACGACATAACGAAGCTCGGCCAGCGCCTGGTTGACCTTGGCAAGGTCCGCGCCGTCCAGCTCGCCCTCGGTCTGGGCGTCATCCGTTCCGAGGAAGGCGCCCGGGTTGTCGGCGCAGACTAGAGCCAGCGAGCCGAACTTGCTCACGCAGACGACGATCCGGGTACCGCATACGGTTGCATCCCCGGGCACGACGACGCGCCCGTACTCGCTGGAGTCCTGGGCGTCCCGCTCGGCCGTGCAGCGAGCTGCGAAGTCACTCTCGAGCCGGGCTACCAGGACACTGAAGTGCGCTGCGGCCTCGCCGCGGTCGTAGTGCTGCGGCCACTCCAGCCACTCCGGATCATCGAGCTCGCGCAGCAGCACCAGCAGATCCGCTTCATCCTCGGTCATGCGCTCATCTTGACTCAGCAGCCGTTCACGGAGCGCTCCCGGGCACGACCACACTCACCGTTCCCGACATCACCCATTCAAGTTCAGTACCGGACGGAAACTACGGTGCCGTCTCCCCAGAACAGCGCATCCGCCCCCATCATATTAATCTCCGATGGGGGCGGCTTCCAAACTCCCGAGGGCGCCGAGCAGCGCTCTCAGAAAGAGATTCTCCAGATTCATATACCCATTCGGGACTGTGGCGCCGTTCAGACGCCCTCTATGTCGAGTCGCTCCGCTACATCAAGCAAATACTGGGGCAGCTTTGCGTTGGCACCCAAAACCTCAATACCAATGAGGCACCCGTTCTCGTCGAAGTCCAGGTTGATCATCCCCCCGACTTCGACCGGGTCGCATGGATACATGCGCGCCACCTTCGAGCGCGCTTGCTGATTGGCGAAGGATACGTATGCCGCGTTCGCCTTCTGGTCATATGTGACTCTTAGGTCAGCCATGGTCAGCGCCCTCCCTGGAGGCGGTTGATATAGGCCTGCTCCACATTGGTCATCACCGTGTTTATATTCCCATCGATGGTCTTGGCGACGAACACCTTGGAATTCGGATCGTAGTAGCCCAGCTTGTATTGATCATCATGCCTGTAAGAGAAGGGCTCCCTTGCAAGAACGGACCGAGCATCCCCTGCCGAAACCCCACGCTGCTCCAGGCGTTGCATCGCGTGGCGCGTGAAATCATCAACCTCACCAACGACGCTGCGCCGCGGAACGACCGGCTCACCCCAATTGCAGTAGCAATCAGCTGCATGAGAGGTATTTCCGCAATCGTTATGCACCAGTATCGGCGTACCTCCGGCCAGTACATAGTACGTGTGGAGCTCATCGACGGTGAAGTTGTAGGTCTTGGTGCGCTTGGTGAAGGACTTATTACCGGCGATTTCGACCGTTGCGCCGGTGTCGGTACGCAGCGTCATCCCTGGAGTCAGGTCGCCTGTTTCCACCCAGTCCTGCTCGGATGGGGACCAGAAGGGGTGCTCGCGTGTGGCCGTGAGCTCTTCGGGACCGTCCGGCGTGAGGATGGTGAGCGTGTTGAGTTGCTTCTCACCCTCACTTCGAATGAGGCGTGTCACCCGTCTTGGGCCCTGCTCTCCCGTCTCCGGGTCAGTGGCCAGGACCATGTCGCCGACTTCGATGTCTTCGATGTCTTTGGTGTCGCCGTCGGCCATGAGGACGTCGGTGCCGGCCAGGAAGCACTTCGGCGCATATTTGAATTTCCCTACCGGCAGCGCCGTCATCAGCGCCTGGAAGCCAATATTCTGGCATATCGGGCACGTGTTGATGAGGGGAACGTCGTCGACGTGGGACCAGTACTTGGGAAGCCCGCGGGAGTCCTCACCCTTGGTGTAGAAGTCGCGGATGGCGAAACATGATTCGTCGAATGAGAGGCTGCAGCGTTCCCTGAAGTAGAGCTCTACGTTTAGTTCGTAGCTGAGTTCCGGCATGTAGGTGCCGACGTTGCTCATCTGTGTGACGCCGGGGAGCTTCGACTGGTAGTCCCGGTAGACGTCCGGCGGGGGCAGGGTCGGTGCGCCGTGCCCTAGGTCTGATATGACCTTTGCGGCTCCAGGCGTGTTGCCGTAGCCGGCGGGCACGGGTCGGGTGCTGGGGAAGCCGGGTGTGCCGCGGACGCTGCCGTCGGGGTTTTTGCCCCCGTTCTCATCGCCCCTGGTGCCACCATCGGGGCGTGTCCAGCCCTTTCCGTCGTTGCAGCTGTCGCACCAGAGGCCGGAGGGGTCAGATGCGGTAACGGGGGTGTTGTTGGCGTAGCTGTATCCGTTGAGGGATTGGGGCTGTGCCGGGTCGAGGATGGGGTCGATGCTGATGAATTGCCCGATGGTGGGGTCGTATTCGCGGGCGCCGATATGGGTGAGTCCAGTGGTTTCGTCAGTGGTCTTGCCGAGGAATCCCTTGTCGTCAGGCCATGCGGTGCCGGTCGGCTTGCCGCGTTCGGCCCCGAAGGGGGTCATGTAGCGCTTGCTTACCGTTTGGGTGCTGTCGGCGCTGATGGCGAGGCTCGATGTGCCGTGGTGGTCGCCGGCAAGGTAGGTGAGCTTGTTGGTGCCGGACTCGTTGGAGCGCATGGCCACCGTTTGGTCACCGACGGCGTAGGAGCGCTGGGCCCAGGTGGTGCCGTCGGTGCGCAGGTGGAGTTCGGTGGCTCCGGTGTACAGGACGCGTTCGCCACCTGCGGTGTTGCGGATCAGCAGCTCGCCTGTGGCGTCGTAGAGGTAGTCGGTTGCCTTGCCGTTTTCGGTGAGCTTGGCGAGCTTGCCTTCCTCGGACCAGGCAAGGTCCTGAGTGGCTGAAGCACCGGGCCGTTTGGTCGTGTTGCCGGTCGTATCGGGTGCGTAGGTGCGTTCCCGGGCCGCGCAGTCGCCCTTGGTCGTCGTGCCGGTCAGGAAGTGCGGTTGGTCGGTCTTGGTGTAGCAGTAGGTGGTTTTGGTGTCGCCAGCGGCCTTGTGGGCAGTTTCCGTCGTGCGCTGGCCGGCGGTGTTGTAGGTGTAGCTGGTCCAGTACGGGGCCGGACCGGACAGGCTGCTCGCGTCGCGGGGGTCGGAGCACTTCTGCTGGCTGGGGGTCCAGGCTTCGGTGAGGCGGCGGTGGCCGTCGTAGGCGAAGCACTGGGTTTCTGCGCTGCTGGTGCCGCCGAGTGTCGTGGGGTCGGTGATGGAGGTGACGTTCCCGACCTGGTCGTAGCTGTAGTTGAGGTCCTGCAGCATGTAGGGCTGGCTGTCGGCCTTGACGTTGCTGCGGGTGAGGCGGCCGGTGCCGTCTTCGAAGGTGTTCCGGATGGATACCTTCTTGTGGTCGGCCGTGTTGGCTGTTCCCAGGAGCTGTTCCCACTGCTGGCCGAGCGGGGAATAGGTGGTGCCCAAGAGGTAGCCGGTGGAGCCGCCAACTGAGGTGACCTGACCCACGTTGTTGTAGCCGTAGTCGATGATCTCCGAGGGCAGGCCGCCTAGTGCCGGTTCCTCGACCGTCTTGACGGTGCCGTCGAGGTTGTAGGCGTTCTTGAACGACAGCGTGCTCGGTGCGCCGGCTTTCACGAACGGGTCATCGGCCGGCAGTTCTAGGCTGGCAGCCGCAGCGCGGGACAGGCTGTCGTACTCGGTGATGGTGTCGGTGTACGCCTGACCGGTCTTGCCGCCGACGTATCGGATGGATTTGTCAGGCTGACCCTTGAGCAGCGTGTCGTAGGTGTACCCGGTTCGCTGGTTGGCGTCCGTCTTGGATCCGGCCCAGGTGCCGGTGATACGGCCGAGCTCGTCGTATCCGGTCAGGATCGACTTGGCGCGCGAGTCGGTCGATTTGATGGCCTGGTCGAGGACGTCGTACTCGGTGGTGCTGGTGCCCTTGTCAGGGTCCTTTGCTCCGACTTGCCGACCAAACAGGTCATATGAGTAGACCCACTTGGCGTCGTCCGGGCCGGTGATCTGTGATTGCAGGCCGCCTCGGGTGTAGGTGGTTTTGGTCGAGGCGAAGCTGGCGCCGAGGCTGGCGCCGTACTGGGTGTCGGCCGGGGACTTGCCGGCGTACTCACGGCTTTCCACGGTGCGACCGCGGATGTCCGTGATGGCGCGGGCGGCGGTACCGCCGTCGACGGCGGTGGTGGCGGTGGAATCGCCGGTGTAGCTCGTGGTGGTCGACCACTTTTCCACGCCGAAGACGAGGAGGGTGCTCTTGATGGCCCGGCCTGCACCGTCGAAGACGGTGGCGCTTTGGTTGGGTGATTCGCCGTATTCGGCGCGGGTGTAGGTGCCGTTAGGTGTGCTGGTGGTGTCGAAGATGTTCGCGTAGGTCTCGTACGGAAGGCCGCGGGTGTCGTAGCGGGTGTCGGTCAGCAGGCGACCGCCGTTGGACGTCTCGGTCTGGCTCTGCAGCGGGCGCAGCATCGCGTCGTAGATCGCGTAGCTGGTGGCGTAGGTCTTGCCGTCCTTCTTCAGCGCCGCGGTCGAGACCCAGGACGGATCATTGTTGTCGATCGTGTATTCGAATTTTGTGTTGGGTCCGAAGGTGGCGCTCTCGCTGCCGCGGTCCCGGTTGGGCAGCCACACCTGCGTGAGCCGACCCAGGGCGTCGTAGACGTGTTCGGTCTTCTTCAGGTTCGCGTCATAGGTGCGCAGCGTCTGCCCAGTGCGCGGATCGAGGAAGCTGGTGGTTTTGAAGCCCTTGGGGTCCCCGCTGATGATCTTGGTTACGGGGCCTGACGTGACAGGTGTGTACGCGGTGGTGGTTGGCTGTCCGTCCGCGTTGGTGACCTTGAGCGGTCGGCCGAGGGCGTCGAAGTCCGCGGTTGCTGCGCTGGTGAGCGTCTGCCAGCTGGGCGTGCCGGATGCGTAGCCTTTCGCGCGGCCGGTCCAGGTGACCAGGCCCTTGGTCGGCTTCATCGAGTCCGACCAGGTGGCACCGTCATAGGCGGTCGCGGTGTCCGACAGGACGTCACCGGGGCGTTTGTTGTCGGCCGGCAGGTCGAGGGTGGTGTCGGCGACAGAGCATTCCTTGCCGACGGTGCGGGTGCGGGAGACGAGGCTGTTGATGCCGGCTTCGGTGTTGCGGGCGTACCACGTACGGGTGCAGGTTTCGTCGCCGCCCAGGCCCTTTTGGCCGTAGTCGTCGTGCGAAGTGACCATGCCCAGGTCGTCGTAGCGGCTGGTGGTCACCTGGGTGCGCCAGGTCTTGGAGGCTGTGAGGTAGGTGCTGGCGTAGGTCGAGTTGGGCCGTACCCAGCGGGCCGTGTGATCTGTCGCGTCCGGTACCGACTGGCTGGCGGTGTCCTTGTGCGTGAAGTTCGTGTACGAGGTGGAGATCGGCTGACTGCCGTTGTATGTGACCTGCTGCAGCAGCTGCCCCGAGTACTGGTCGCTGTCGGTCAGGGCCGCGAAGTCCACGTCGGTGTCCATCAGCGGCGCGGTGCTGACCGATTTGGTGCCGTCCTTGTTCTTGTCCCCGTTCATGCCCAGCATGTAGCGGGAGACCGACTTGGAGCGGGTTGTGTCCAGTGCCCCGGTGTAGGTGGTGACGTCGCGGTAACCGCGCCACTCCGACCAGGTCCGCTCGTCCTTCGGCGTGAACGGGTCATCGCTGTGATGCCAGGCAGCGCCTGCGTAGTCGTAGGCGTGCTCAATGGACTCGTTCTGGCCGGTGGGGTCGTCGACGCCGACGGCCAGGACGCGGTACTTGTGGAACCAGTCCACCGACGCATCGGTCGCGCCGTTGATGTTCCAGAACTGCGGGTAGCACGAGCGGGTGTTGGTGTCCTGCGCGGCGTCGAGGACTACGCTGCGCTTGCATTCTGGCTGCGACAGCGTGACCGTCGTTATCGATCCGGTCTCGGACGTGATCGTCTCGATGCGGTGCCGCTTGAGCGGCAGGATGTCGTCCGTGCCGTCGACCCGGTTCGGGCGCAGCTGGTAGGTGAAGGTCACCGGGTTGACAGGGATCGCCGTGGCACCGGCCTTGGCGGTCCGCTTGATCGATTCCAGGACCAAGACGTGGTCGGTGGTGTCACCGATGTCGCCTGCGTCGTAGTAGTCCTGGGTCAGCGCCCACGTGTCCACCGGGTCGAACGCCTTGCTGGTGGCGTTCCAGGAGAAGGTGCTGATGCCCGTGAGGCGCTTGCGGGAGAAGAAGGACGGGCCCGCTGCATTGCACTCGCTGTCACTGCTGCTGCAGATGGCGTCGAAGGGGACGTCGGGCCAGTTCTTGGCGGTGTCCTCGGTGAGATCTGCGCATCCGCCGACAGTGCAGCGCTCCGCGTGCGCGAGGGTCACCTTCGCGTCCGCGTCATCGGTGAACAGAGCGTCCTTGCGCAGCCCGTACTTGATCTCCTTGAGGTAGCCACCGCGGGTATAGGAGGCGTTGGCGGTGCTCGCCTTGTTCTTCGGGTAGTAGTTGGTTTCCTTCGTGTACCAGTAGGTGGAGGCGTTGCCGCTGGTGTCCTCGATGTAGTCGAGGTTCCACCGCCACGCCTGAGTGAGCGCCCGGTCGGCGAAGGCGCTGCCCTTGTCGTAGCCGGGCTCGCCCGAGTCGTCGCCGAATACGGGGACGATCCAGGTGGAGTTGGTGCGCTGGTCGGCTGCGCCGTCGAGCTTGTTCAGGCCGAAGACGTACTTGGTGCCGTCGCCTGTGATGACGGTCCAGTACTCACCGTTGTCGTCGCCGTTGTCCGCGCCGGTGGAGCGGGTCACGGTGGAGGCGTCGTCGTCTTCAAGCCGCCACTTGCCGGAGGCGTTGTCCTTGATCAGGCGGTTTGATTTACCGTTGAGGACGATGCGTGCGTTGTCGTACTTCCAGCAGTGGTCGGAGACGTCCGTGTGACCGTCCTCGTCGCAGCTGCCGTAGGTGCGCTCGATGTAGGACTCGGTCAGGGAGAAGCCCTCACCCACCGCAGAGCCTTGGTTGTTGGTGGTGGCGGTGCGCCCGTCGATACTGCCCGAGTCGTAGGACAGGGACAACGGTGGCGTGGGGCCGGCCGCGGCCGGCGGCACAGTGAAGCCGTAGTTCCACGTGAATGCGCCCGAACTGCCGCCGGCTTCCCAGGAGGATGACGGGGAGAGCTCAGTCGCGGAGTAGTTGCCCGTTCCCTTGGGTGACGCGCCGGATCCGGCTGCGGCAGCGGTCACCGCCAACACGGTGGCGTTCGGTGCCTCGGCGCTCGCAACCGACTGGGTTGAGGGGCCGCCGGGCTCCGCCTTGGCCAGGGTGACCTGGGCCGCAACCGACTGCTTGGAAGCGTTGTTGTCCGTCTTCAACGGGGTCTGCTTGCGGCACGCGGCCTTCTCCGGCGTCGTCAGTACGCAGGCGGGCAGCTGCACCAGACGCAGCCGCTCGGCCCAGTCACCGCCGAAGGCGGAGGCGAAGCCGCTGTAATCGACACTGACCTCCGCGGTGCCAGCGGAATCCGCGGTCGCGCTGAGCAGCACGCCGGTGATGCCCGCCTTGTCTGCGGCCTTCTGGCCCAGGAGCGTGACCTGGGCGGTGCCAGAAGCGGCTGCCTTTCTGCCGTTCTCAGGCGTCACTGAGACGGACGCGCCGCCGAGCTCTGCCTTGGCCTGCTTGTCATCAGCAAGCTCGATGCTCGCGGTGTCGGGCGCGGGCCAGGTAGACGTCTGTTCTTTGCGGGCACGCTCCGCCTGTGCGGCGCCGGCCTTCTTGCCCGCTGCGACCCGGTCACGAGCTTTCTTCGCTCCCAGGCCCTTGACCTCTTTGACCTTGCTCACCCTGGGCTTTGGAACATCCGGTCGGTCCGAGCCGGCTCGAACTACTCCGGCGTCCTTTGCGACCGCGCCCTGTACCTCCCCGAGAGGGGCAAGCAGGGCGAGCGCCACCACAGGAGTCACCAGTCGGCGTCCCCAACGCCGGCCACCACCCGAGCCCCGCCTTGAGGTGCCTATGCCAAACGCCATCAGAATTCCGTCCCCACCCAGTCCACAAGAAATCAAAAAGTCAGCAAGCCATCGTGCGGCCGAAGCGTCCGGCCACGGGCAGGCGGGCGGCAGCCATCGCGCCGCCGCCCACCGTCGGGGTCAGTCACCCACGTGTGTGTCGACCTGCTCGGGGCTCGCCATCGCGCCCGCCCACAGCCGCACATCGGAGATCCGAGCGGGCAGGAAGTGCTTCCAGCCACCCGCCGCGTACGCCTTGCCGACCGCGAACTCACCGCTGCCGATCTGCGCGGTGTAAGCCAGTGCATCGCCGTTCTGGCTGTAGCCGATGTAGAGGCTGATCGTGCCGTCTACCGAGTCGTGGACGCCGGTCAGGCGGGCGGTGCTGCCCACGCTCGCTGTTTCCTCGGACGTGGCAGACGAGAACGTGCCGTCGGCCTCGAGCCGTCCGAAGTGCCACAGCCCGACCGGAACCGTCGTCTCCTCCAACGTCTCCTCGTCCATCACGGTCTGCTTTCCCGTGAGTTCGAACCACAGGCCCCATGCGGAGCCGTCGGCGGTACGCTGGCCGGCGACCTGCCCGATGTAGCCAATGTCCTTGGTCAGCAGCTTCGCTCCGTCCAGAGTCACGCCAGTGGTCACCGTGAAGGAACTGCTCCCGTCGACCAGCGGCCCGGCCACGGTGGCTGCGTCATCGACACCGTCCAGGACGATCTCCTCATCGGTGACTGCCGCACCGCCCGCCAGCGTGAGGTCCCTGCCGTAAGGGGTGACAATGTCCTTGACCAAGGCGCCCTCAACGCCTCGGGTGGGGTTCCAGTCCGCGATCAGCTCCACACCGGCGAACTGTTCCGAGATGAGCAGCTTGGCGTCCTTGGCGATCTCCTCTGACGTGAGCGTGCGCTGCCACACGGTGACTTCGTCCACCACGCCGGAGAAGTAGTCGACGTAGTTGCCGCTCCACTGCGCTCGGCCGATCTGCAGGGCACCCGTTGCCGACCACGGGGTTCCGGCATCCACCTCGGATTGGAACACCCCGTTGACGTAGAGGCGGACCTTGTTGTTGGAGGCGTCGAAGCTGGCCGTCAGATGCGTCCACACCCCGGTGGGGCTGGTCTGTTTGGCGCGTGCCTTGTTCCAGGTGTAGGCGCCGTCCTTCACGGTCAGCACCCGCAGGCTCCAGTCCTTGATCCCGTCTGCGCCGTAGGAGACGTAGAACGGTCCGCTGGTGCCACCGTCTTGGCTCAGCACGGTCTGGGTACGCGTCGTGCCCGGCGTCACCCGCGCCCACGCGGAAATGGTGTACGAGGAGCGGGTCTCCACAGCGGGCCCGCTCGTCGTTGCATGGCCAGCGGTGCCGTCCAGCGCGAGGCCCTTGTCGTAGACCGGCGTGGCCAGCGGCTGTCCGCTGGCATCATGCGTGATCAGTCCGCGCCGACCCCGGTAGTCCCGCGAAGCGCCAGTACCCAGCGTGGCATCGTCCTTGCCGTCAGCAGTGGCACTGTCAAGTGCGACACCGTCGGCCTCGTCGAAGTGATAGCGCGCGATCGGCCCCTCGCCGGCGGCGACCAGGAAATCGACGGCGTTCCAGGCGCCGTAGCGACCCACATTGTCCTTGGCCCTGGCCCACAGCGTGTACGTACCCGCCTGCTGCGGTGTCAGGGGAAAGTTCGCCGTGGAGCCATTGACGGTCAGCCAGGCCGCCATGCCCGACAGCTTGTACTGGTAGGAAACAATGCCGGTGTCGCCCGTGGCGGGGGCGAGACTGAAGGTGGCTTTCTGCCCCGGGCCGCCCTTGCCCGCACAGGCGTTGGGAAGGCACTCGGTATACGGCGCGCCGATGGTGATCTTCGGAGCCTTAGGGGCGGTCGGGTCGACCTTGAAGTAGCAGTACCCGGTGGTAGAGCCGTTGGAAGGACCGGAGAGGTGGCTCCCTCCGCCGTTGTAGAAGGACTGCGTCCAGGCCCGGTAGCGGTGTACCGGCCCCTCAGTCAGGGTGGACCAACTGATGACCTGCTTCTTCCCGTCCCCCGCGTATCCCGTCGACGGCCTCGCGTCATTGGTCCCAACGTTGGTATCCGCCCACGTGCCGTCCGTGTTCTTCCGGTCGACGTCGAAGAAGATCCGCAGCTGCGCGTCATCCTCACCCCCGGCCTTGGTCTGCGTCGTTGCAGTCAGCGCAGGCGTCGGGTCGGACGCGATAGTCGGGTTCGACTCACTGGTCGAGCACACCGTGCCCGAACCTGTCACCAGGCCAATGCCACTCGGCTTGTCCGGGATACCCACGAAGGAGACCTCGAGGACGGCATCGTTCCTGAACCGCTTCCACGCCGCGGTATCCGACTCATCGTGCGCCCGGATCTCCAGCGTGAGCCGGGAGAACTTGCCTGCCGCGAAATCTTTCACGGTCGGCGTCAGGTTCTCGTTGGTCTCATCCGGATTGTCGTTGAACTCGATAGCCGCATTCGGCAATCCGGGACTGCAGAGATCACCCCGGCCCGCCGACACATGACGGTCGCCCATCAAGTCCAGCTCCTTCGGGCGCGAGGACCAGGTGGTGGAGGATGAGATGTTGTTGGTGCGCGCCAGGTCCACCCAGCGCGGATCGCACTGGAAGGCCCACGGCTCCGTCACCCGAAACGTGGCATCCAGGACATGCTTGCCCTTCAAGCTGGCGGGCGAGAACTCGTAGTACAGGCGCTGCACGTACCCGGGCCCGCACCCATAGCCGTTCCAGGACCCGCACTTGCCGGCACCCTTGCCCTGGTCGTCGTCGCCATTGCCCCAGGCATAGTCCTCATACCCATCGGAACGCAGCAGCGTCCGCTCGGATTCGCCCCAGGTCACCGACGGGTCGATGTACAGCGGATAGACCGCCGAGTCCTTGACCGCGAGCAGATCCGCATCCGGCACGATCGACAGCGTTCCCTTGCCGACCTCGACATCCATCTTGGCAACCTGATCACCCTGCCCCGGCTCGGTACCGGCGCCCGACGACGCCGTCTCGGCCGGGTCGGAAGGAGCAGCCTCATCCAGCGTGGCACGCCCCGAGGCTACCGCCGGCGAAGCCGGCTGGTCCTTACCGGCGGAGTTCCACATACGGGCAGGCGGCGCCTTGAACACCGTCCTGCCGTCGTCATCGATCGCGGCGAGGTTGCCCGATGCGCCTTCCTTGACATTCAGGCCGGTGGTCGCCAGGCCGAAGGTGAGCTTCTTCAGCTTCTCGTTCGCTGCGGCCTCAGGAGTCTTGACCACCAGTACATGCTGGAAGCTCTCCACCGTGGCAGTGACCTTCAAGTCCACATCGGGCAGCACGTTCGCGTACACGGCACTGGCACCCTCGAGCTTGGGCTCAGGCAGCGCGCCCGGCCACGTCAGCTCAAGCGAACGCCCCTGGCGCGCAATCCGTGCCAGCGGCTCCTTGTCACCACCGCTGGAGAACACGATCTGCGGCGCCGCAGCCTTCGGCGCGACCGAGCCGTCCGCACGCTTCTCCAGCGTGGCATCCGGGGCCTGCCAGCCACCGCCCGCCTTGGAAACCCGCACCGGAACCGCGGACTCCTGCAGCGTGAAGGTGTAGCCATCGGGGCTCGCAAAGACTGTCGTCTGCTCCGAACGCTGTCCAACGACCTCGACCCGCTCGCCGGACTCCTTCGCCGCGGCGAGCGCCTTCTGTCCCTCAGACAGCTCCGGTGGCTCTGCCTCCACGCCGGCTGCGGCAGCAATCGGCACATGTACGACCACCGTCGACAGCAGCGCCGTCACCGCCACGCCGATCACGCCCGAGGCGCCTCGACTCAACAGGCTTCTTCGCCGCTCGTGGACATGGCGATGCCCCCACCCGAACTCCACAGTCCCCCACCCCAGGGTCACAAAAGCTCTACAAGTCGCCGGAGTTAACGCCTGATCATCTGCGCCAGTCAAGAGGGGTAAGTCACATGAGTCAGAAGTGGCGGCAGACGGAAAGTCGCATTAGGGCAATGTGCACGATCCGCGTAGCCCGGGCGCGCCCTTGGCGACACGCTCCGTGACAGGCTTCAATGCACTGAAACCAGCCAGAACCTAGTACACCGCGATAGGGAGAGGGCCGGGCCTTACTGCTTCATGACATGCACATACTCGTGGAAGTGCGTCGCGCGCTAGGGGTAGGGTCCTGCCAACAGCCTGTCTTGGCGTAAAGGTCACGCTAAGTCTCCCGCGCTCCGCGGCCTCAGGTCGCTACGCAGAGTGCAGGGCCTCAAGCGCTTGAAAGTTTCTCCAGAGAATGGTCCCTCTCTCGCCATCCGAGACGGACAAGTCGAACCGAGCGGCGCTAGATGCTCTCGAGACGCTGCGCACACCCGGGACTCGTGCAGCAGTCCCGACAGGTCGTCGGTGTCGACCGCGACGACGTCCTGCGTGCTGGTGATGATGAAGTTCCGCGGGTTGCTGTCCTTGTAGAAGGCGCAAGGCCCCTCGGCGGTCGCTTGCAGCAGGACAAGCATCGCGTGCAGTGCCGTCTTGTTCGGCAGGTAGCCCTGCTCGTGGCGTCGCCGCAGAGCGACCCTCCGGGGGACCGAGGTAGTCGTCGAACTGCGTGCGGTCCTCGAAGTGGTGCGGGGTGTCCAGCGACGCGGAGTGCAGGTCGCCGGCCCAGGCGGCGCCGTGGGCGTGGCCGAGCAGTTCCTCCACACGCGGGAGGTCCCCGGGGCGTACGGGGCGGCCCTCGATGCGTTCGAACGTCAGGGACTGCGGTCCGGCGGTGTGGAGGGCCGGCTGCCGCAGCGGTTTGGCGTGCGCGGTGAGCCACCGGTAGTGGCGCACCGCCCCCGCCGCGCGCTCCGGTTCCGCGTAGCGTTTGGTGAACGAGGCGGGGCTCATGCCAGCTCACCTCCTTCCTTCGGCTGAGCGACGACGAAGGTGATCCGGGACCGGGTGGTCAGCGGCTGGTCGGGAAGGAACTCGTGCAGGGTCGCCGCCAAGGCCCCGGGGTTGCCGTACAAGCCGGGCGCCAGGTCACACTTGGGATTGGTGGCCAGGTACTGCGCCGTGTGGTCGTGGCCATCGAAGGTGAAGACGTGCTCCTCGTCCAGGACGGCGATCACGTCGAGTGAGGAGGCAGCCACCACGGCGAGGTTGCCGCTGTGGGCTGCGGTGTAGAGGCTCTCGTGCTGGGCGGCACGCGGATCGAGACCGGCGGAGGCGACCAGCTGGTCCATCTCCCGGTAGCTGTCAAGGCCCTTGATGACGAGCACGGCCACACCACCGGGGGCGAGGGCCCTGGCGATCTGCCCGACGACGTCCTCGGGGCGCGGTGAGTGGTAGAGGCAGAGCGCCGCGACGACGACATCGCTCGACCCCTCGGGCAGAGGGAGGTCGTGGAAGTCGCCTTCGACGAACTCCACCGTGCTGTCGGGCAGGTCCTTGGCGCGCTCGCGCGCCTTGGCGAGCAAGGAAGGGGCGGCGTCCAGGCCCGTGACGCGCTGGGGTCGGAGTTGCTCGGCGATGACGAGGCTGCTCGTGCCGCGACCGCAGCCGATGTCAGCACCACGCCGAGCCGGTCGGGCCGGGCATGGTGGGTCTGCACCAGGCTGACGATCGTCTCGGGCACCGGGTATCCGGCGGTCTTGGCGCGCATCAGGGCGCTGGTCCGCCCGGCCAGCCGCGAGGCGTGTCCGTACAACTCCGACTGCCGGGCGGGGTCCAGGAACGGGTTGGGCTCGTTCATGCCGCACCCCCTGACAGGGGGCGCGGACCGGTCAGGACTGCTCGGCGGCCACCTTCCGCAGCCAGCGGAGCGTCTGGCGCCGGTTGGCCAGCAGCACCACGTCGACGCCGGCGTCGAACTCCTCGATCTTCGCCATCACGCGGGGTCGCATCTTGCGCCGGTACGTGGCGACGTACTTGATCACGCCCCAATGGATGCGGTTGTGCACTCCGTTGCCCTTGTGCCCGGCCCCGTGCCGGAGCTGCCGGGAGAAGATCCCGTACAGGGCAGCCACGGTCGACACGTCCATCAGGATCACCGTGTTGCAGGCTTCGAGCCGTACCTGCAGCGTCGAGTTGTAGTTGCCGTCGATCACCCACCGCGGCTGCGCGACCAGCTCGCGCTGCACGTCGGTGAACTTGTCCATGGGCAACGCGTTCCACTCGTCGTCGTAGAACGCGGCGTCCAGGTGCGTCACCGGGGCGTCGAGGATCCTGCCCAGCTCGCGGGCCACGTGGGACTTGCCACTGCCTCCGCAGCCGACGATGGCGACCTTCCTCATGGTGCTCCAGCGTGGAGAGTTGAGGTGATCGGCGAGCCAAGTCGCGGGCCGTGTTGTGTCTGGCCTCTCTCCTACCTGTTCAGTTCGTCGCTCAGAGAACCCTCTACCGACGATGAGCGTCGCCACGCGCCCTGGCTCCCCTGGTGCTCGACGCCGTGCAGGGTGGGCTGCTCCGGCTGCCCAGGCATTACACCTGGACCCTGTGCGCTAGTCCCTCCTGCTGAGGGTGGGTGCGCCCGACGCTGGCGCGGATCACCTCGTCGCTGCCCCGCAACGCCTTTGTCATCCTTACGAGCCAGGGCTCGGGGAGGCTGCCGCTCCCCAGTGCGCATGCACGGACAAGCCGTCGGGCCGCCTCGACCTGGCGCGGCTCGGCGAGGCTGGTGAACCGGTGGTCAGCCAGGCACTCGCGGGCGGCATAGCCGTCGGTCGCCACGGCGGCCCGGCGGTGGAGCTCTGCAACCATCCGGTGCGCTGCGTCTTCCTGGTGCGGCTCCAGCAGGTCCAGGATCGTCAGGCCGAGGCGCGTGTCGAAGACGGTCATGCCCTGGACGGATTGGTGCTCGACGTAGTCCTCGACCAGCGTGTCGAGGAGGGGTACGGCCGGGCCGCGAAGGGCCTTTTTGCACATCACGTCGAGGCAACCGGTGACGGCGTTCTCCCAGCGTTCTCCGGGTGTGGTCATGGTGATGAGCGCTGCGGCGTCGGTGGGGGTGTGGCTGAGTGCGGCCAGGACGGCGACCTGGCGGCCGTCCAGCATGCGCTGCCCGATGCCCCGGTGTTCCTCGATGTGGGCCAGCGCCTCCGCCCAGCGGCCGGCTGTGGTCAGGGTGCGGGTGCCGTCGGCCAGGACTACCTTCCACAGCCAGGTGCGCACCTCGTGGCGGTCGCTGTCGGTGAGGGTGAGGTCGGCCGGGACGTGGACCCCCTCGAACTGAGCGCTGGTGCCTTTGGTGACGGCGTCGAAGAGGTGCAGCAGACGGTGGCGCCCGTCGTCGGCGGCGCCCGCGCGGATCTGGAGGCGGGCGAGGTTCACCACGGGTTCGAGGGCGCGGATCGCGGTCATGCCGGGCAGGGGGGTGGCGTGGAGGTAGGCGGCGGCGTGCTGGTGGCACATCTTCCGCGCGAGGTCGGGCAGCCCTAGGTCGGAGGCGATGAGGGCGGCCTGGTTGTAGACGGCCGAGGCGAGGCCCTGGTCAGCCTTTGCGGCTGCGGCGTCGGCGAGTTCGGCCAAGCCGTGCACGCGCCGGGGCAAGGGCAGGCACGCGGGTCGGAATCGGTAGATGAGCGGAAAGCGCTGGGCTATGGGTCCGTTCAGGTCCATGAGGTCCCCCGGGGATGAAGACGACGAGGAGCGGGGAAGGGCCGCGTGGTGCCCGCCGGCCGGTCGGCGGGCACCACGCAGGCGGATCAGCTACTGCCAGGTGACGCGGACGCGGTTCAGCGGGGTGCCGAGGACGAAGACACCGGGCTGCTCGTCCGCGGGCGCGTCGAGCGGCAGGATCTCGAAGGTGGCGACCCGGCCGCGGTACTCGCGGTCCCAGGCGCGGACGGCCTCGGCGACCTTGGCGGCCAGCTCGTCGCTCCCGGGGCCGTGGCCGATGACGCCGAACTCCCAGAGCTTGTCGCCCTCGGGGGTCTTCTGCTCCGAGGGACGCCGTGCGAGATAGGTGACGGCGCCCTTCTCGACGGCGGCCGTGGCCGAGGGGTAGGGGTCATCGGTCAGCACCGTTCCCTTGACGGACTGAGGGAAGAGCATCCGGATCAGCCCGGATGGCAGGACGCAGGAGACGAACAGCTCCATCCATTCCGGGGACTCCCCCGCGCGGACCGTCATCCCGGTCCACTCCTCGACGCGCGGCTGGTCAAGGACACCGGCAAGGGCGTCGGCGTCGAGCGCCAGGCCGGCCGGGGCCTGGAGGCGCACGGCGCCGTCCGTGCTGAGCGGCACGGCGCGGCGGTCGTCGTCGGCGATGCCCCGGCGCAGCGGCATGAAGGTGTTCATCTCCGAGCCGACCGAATGCCACCGGCCTTCGCGCGCCACGTAGATGATGGAGCGCGAGACGCTGCCCGTGAGTCGCTGCGGGGTGACGAGTCGGCCGCCCTCGGCGAGCTGGTCGAGCCAGGCGTGGGGGATGCCGTGCGCGCCGACGGTGGCGATGATCCGGTCGTACGGGGCGCCTTCGGCGTGGCCGAGGGCGCCGTCGCGCGTCAGGGCCTCGACGTTGGTGGCTCCAGCGGCGGCGAGGTGGGCTCGGGCGCCTTCGACCAGGTCGTCATCGACGTCGATGGTGGTGACGTGTCCGCTCGGGCCGACGAGGTGGCCGATCAGGGCGGCGTTGTAGCCGGTGCCGGCGCCGAGTTCGAGGATGTGCTCGCCCGGCTGGGCTTCGAGCTGGTCCAGCATGAGGGCGACGACGGCTGGCTGGGAGGCGCAGGAGATCGAGGTGCCCTCGGGGTCGTACTTCACGTTGACCGGGCTGTTGTCGTAGGCGTCGGCCAGCGAGGTGTCAGGGACGAACAGGTGCCGGGGCACGGTGCGCAGGGCGGCTTCGACCGCGGGGGTGCGGGCGTGGCCGTCGGCCTTGATCTGGTCGACCAGGGCGTTGCGGAGCTGTTCGGCATTGGCCCCAGGGGCGGTGAGTGTGTCGGTGTTCACCGTGCTGACGCTATGGGCCGCAAAGCCTGATTCTGTTGCTGACGCGGTGTTTTCACTCGAACTCATGATTGCCTCTCGTGCGATGTTGAACAGGGTGTGCTGGTCGGCGGACGGCAGACCGGCACGGTTGGCGTGGAAGATGGCGTGGTGCGCGATGACGGCGCGCAGTCCGCGGGTCAGGTCGCCCTGGGCGGCAAGGTAGGCGAGCGTGGTGCCGACACGCTCGAAGGCGGCGACCCAGTCGCTGTGGCCGTCCAGCGGCCCGCGCTCGCGGCACAGGCTGCGGGCTTCGGTGGTCATCAGGGTCCGCATTGCCGAGGTAAGGCGCGGGGACCCGGGCGTGCCGGTACCGGGGCGCAGTGCGGAGACCTTCGCCCACACGTCGCCCTGCTCGAACCAGTCGAGACCCGAGGCACGCATCAGGCTGCTCATCAGCAGGATGGCGGTCTCGCGCCGCCCCAGGTGCCCGTCCTTGACGGGATAGGTGAGCAGGTGGCGGCTGTCCTCGTGGAAGAGGGCGTGCGCGGCTGTCATGGCGTCCGCACCGCCGAACGCGTCGGTCTCCGGCTCGTAGTTCCCGGCCGTGCAGGACTGCGCGGTGCCGTCGGCCCCCCACTCGTCCAGCAGAGTCAGCACGGTCGGTGACGGCTGGTCGGCAACGTACCGAAGGCGCCAGGGCTGCTTGTTCATGAACCACCAGCCGCTGAGCTGCCCGTCGGCCTCGGCGGCGAGCAGAACGGGGGCGAGGCGTTCCGTGACAGCCCGTCGTCCGGTGTCCCGGTCGGGGAAGGTGATGTTGTGCTGCTGCCAGCGGTCGGGACACATCGAGAAGTCCTTCGGTCGGGTTCAGGCGGTGAGCAGGCAGGCGTCCCAGGCGGTGCGGGGCGGCTCCGCGCTGTCTGCGGTGGTCAGTCCCAGCGCGGTTCCGGCGGCACCGTCGAGGAGCCCGGCGCCCGCCGCGTCCTTCAGCAACAGGGCAGCGGCGTCGTCCGGGGCGGTGCCGGGCGGGACCAGCATGGTGAGAAGGGCGGGGATGATGGCGCGGAGCTGGAGGACGGTGGCCCGGTCGGCGTCGGCGGCGGCACGCGCCGCGATGTGGATCAGACCGGCGAAGCCGTGGCACAGGCCGCTGTCCGTGGTGACGCGAAGCTGCACGCGGTCGCTCAGCGCGTCCAGCAGGGCGGCCTCGGCCTCGGCCTGGAGGTCGCTGTCGCCGAGAGCGAGCGCGGCGAGCTGCTGGGCACGGGCCAAGCCCGCGGTGCCATAGCACCAGCTCGGCCGCCGCGGTGCCGAGGCCGCGGGCCGCCCGCTGCGCAGTTCCTCGCGGGTGATCCAGTACGGCCAGGCCGTGCCGCGCCCGGTGGGCACCTTCCACCGCTCCAGCCAGGCCAGGATGGTGCGCATCGCCTGATGGTGGCCAGTGACGGTGGTGCCGCGGCGGGCGGCAAGCGCCAGCAGCGCGAGGACCGCGCCGACGCCGTGCGCCATGCCGTGGTTGGCGTGCCCACCGGGGAAGCGGTCGTCCGGCCTGCCGGACGGCCCGGTCGGTACCCACCAGCCCGGCAGGCGTTCGCCGCTGTCGGTGACCGGGTCGGTCAGACGCACGCAGTAGTCGAGAACGGCCCGGGTCACCGGGCCCGCAGGGTCGCGGCGCAGCAGGTAGGCGCCGTACCCGGTCAGGCCCCGGATGGCGTCGAACTCGGCGAGTGCCGGAAGCTGCCCGGCTTCGATCCGGCGGTGCGCGGCGTCAAGGCGCCGCCGGGCGTCTGCCGTCACCTGCCGGTCCAGCACATCGAGGCCGCGCCGGTAGGAGTCCGGAAGCTGGTCGGCGGCGCACGCCACGGCATGGGCGAGCGCCGGGGCGCCGTAGAAGGGGTGGCTGTCCGGGCCGCTGGTGAAGGGCTCGCGGGTCGAGGCGGCCAGCCAGTCGTGGGCGCGCTGCCAGGGGGCAAGCCCGGCCGCGGCGCGTTCGATGTGCAACAGGGCGATGCCTGTCGGGCCGTAGGCGAGGTGCTGCCGGTTGGCGTCGTCAGTGGCCGCCGTCGGCGCCTGGTCGGGGTGGGCGAGCCGGTCGGCGATGGCGGCGGCCACCGCGGCTGCTGTGTGGGTCACGGTCGCCTCCCGGCGCGGGCGGTGAAGGCCAGGGCGGCGGCGCGGGCCAGGTACAGGCAGACCTCTTCCTCAGGGAAGTCCACCGCGACATGCCGCACGAAGTGGACGTGCAGTAGGGAGGTCAGCACGCCGTCCACGGCGATGCCGTCGGCGTGCGGGCCGGACAGGTGCGGCCCGTACGCGGCGAGCGCAGCGGTGCGCTCGGCCCAGGCGTCCACGATCGCGGCGCCGCCGGGCGCTGACCGAAGGGCCGCCCAGTCACCGCGCGGGTCTGCCAGCCGCACGGCGTCGGTGAACTGCGAGCGGGGTACCGGGTTCGGCGAGGTCGGCTCGATGTGGTCGATCAGCCAGCGCGCGCCGGCGTCCGGGCCGCCGAGGAGGGCGGAGGCGATGGCGAAGAAGTGCGCGGCCACGAGCGTGCGCTGCGCGGGCCGGACGGGCTGGGCGAGCTGCGCCACCGTGGCCAGGGAGTCCGCGCGGAACACGGCCTCGGCCGCGTCCCATGCCGGTCCGGAGCCCCACCGGCCCGTCTCGCGGTAGGAGGTGGGGTACCGCAGGTCTGCCAGCAGCCCCGCGGTCCGCAGTTCGTCGGCCCAGGCGCTGACCGTGTGGGTAGTGTCGGCGAAGTCGTCCGGGTCGGGCAGCGCGATCCGCAGGCGAAGGTGCTGCTGGGGGTCGCGGAAGCGGACGTACCACCAGGGAGGAGAGCCTAGGCGCCGCATCAGGTCGGGCACGTGCCGGGTCAGCAGGGCGTCTTGACGCCGCGGGTCGCCGTACAGGGCCACGAGGAGCACCGGCGAGGCGGCCGGCGTCTGGATCTGGGCTGGGGACAGCGCGCGGGCGGTGGTCGGCGAGGGCAGCGCAGGCCAGGCCAGAGGCCGGACCGCTTTGAGGGGGACCGCGATCTCGTGGGCCCGGCCCCCGCTCCAGCCGTCCGCCCCGGGAGGAGCGGCTTCCGTCAGCAGCGCCGTACCGGCGCGGTCGAGCTGCTGGCGCAGCAGGCTCCGGTGGCCGGCCTCATCGAGGTCGAGCGGCAGGCGCCGGTCGCCCTGGACGAGGTGCACGTGCTGCGGCAGGCGCCGGCGCTCCCGCCAGCCGGACAGCGCCGCGTCCCAGTCCGCCCCGGGACGATGGCGGTTGGGGAGGTCGACGGCCTCCAACCTCCAGCGGGCCGCGACCAGCACGATGCGGCCGTACCGCAGGCGGGGGAGGAACGGCATTGCTGCGGCGGCGCCCCAGTCGAACCGGGTGACCTGGGCGTTCTGTGCCCGGGACACCTCGGTGATCAACCGCGCCAGGGGCGGGGTGTGCTCGGCAAGGTTCAGTGCATGCATGCCGACGGCCTCGACGCGCAGCCCGCGGCCCGGAGCCGCCAGGTACATCCGGCGCCCGTCGCACGCCACCGCCAGATCCGTCGGCGAGAGCACTGCGGTGTCGGGGGCGCGGTGCTCTTGCAGGCTGATCACCAACGGCAGCACGCGCGGGGTTCGGGTGACGTGGGCGGTGTCGGGCAGCAGCGCGGGGAAGGAAAGCTGCGCCGCCACCGTGCCCTCGTCAGCCGTGGGTAGGTCAGCCAACTCCGCGCGCAGGCATTCGCGTTGTGTGGCCGGGAGGACGCTGAGGAAGCGTCCGGCGGTAACCCCGGCTCCGCGTGACACGCTGGTCAACTCCACGGTGAACCGCCCACGGCGGACTTCGGCGAGGCTGGCCGCGTGCAGCCGCACGCCCACCTCCAGGTGGGACGGTATCCGCGGCTCCTGCGGGCCTCGGTCCAGGGCGGCCACGATCTCGTCGGTCAGCACGACCTCGTCGCACCCGTCGAGCGCCGCGGCCTGGGCGAGGCGGAGCAGCACGTCGTCCCGCGGCGACAGGCGCCGGCGGCCTTCGCCGGTCGGCCTGCCCGGGTACCCGTCCGGGTAGCCGACGCCACTGTCTGCGACAACTTCCATAAGCGGCACCATGGTGCCGACGCCGAACCGCTCGTAGAACCGCTGGTGGTACGCGTTCCACGGCTCGGTACCGTACGGGCGGGCGCAGAGACGGGTGAGGATCGTGGCGGCGCGCTCGACCTCGCGGGCGACCAGATCGGGGAGCACCACGGTGGCGTCCAGGCACAGGTCCAGGGCGAGCGGGTGCCGGCGGAGGCCCGGCACCAGATCGCGCATCCGGGTCGCTACGGCGTCCCGGCCCTCTGTGGTGCCGCACTGCTCCAGCCCGGCGTGGACGGCGCGCAGCTCCCGGATGACGGGTGCCAGGAGACGGATATCCTCGGCACGGACCGCGTCGAGCTGGGTGACGAGGTGACCGAGCGCGTCGGTCTCGGTCGCCGGCGCGTGGAGGTTGGTGATCAGCACGCGCCGCCGCACCAGGCCCGCGAGGAGCCGCTTGACGCGCTCCGGGGCCACGGCCGGGAACTCGACCATCAGCTTCTCGGCGAGTTCCCCGATCCGGATCGGCGCGTCAGCCGCGCGGAGGATAAGCCGGACCGGCGCCGACAGCTCGACGGACGCCTCGACCGCTCGCCGCTGACGAGTCGGCCCGTCGTCCTGGTAGGGGACGACGAGACTGCCGTCGCGCTCGAAGGTGGTGTTGTTGACGACGACCGACAGCAGCGGCAGCAGCTCTCCGCTCCTTTCTAACTGCTCGATCAGCCTCCCCACCCACTCCGCACCGGCGCGGGCCATGACCACGTGGTTCTGGCCCCAGCGGGAGTGGGGCTCGGCGTCGAAGGTGGCCGTGGTGACTCCGGCGAACAGTCCGAACGGTGTGGGCCGGTGCAGCGCGCGCAGGAGGTAGCGCGCCACCGACACTCCAACGCGGCGGACTTCGCGGGTAGAAGGGGAGTTAGCACTCTCCAGGGCCTCGACTTCGGCGGCGAGAACCGGGCTGGCATGGCGGAAGGCCTGTGCGATGCCCGGGTCGTGCCAGATGCTGCGAATCCAGGCGAGGCGTCCGGTGGTGACCTCCTCCAACTCCTCGGCTCGGAAGGACCGGTCGTCGAAGTCCGGTAGGGGAAGCTGGGTCACCGACGGTCGAGCGGCTGCGCGCACCAGGGCGGTCGCGCCCGCCTTGAACGCTGGGGGTATAGCCACGTGACGTGTCCCTTCGTGCGTCTGGAGGGGCGGTCGGCGCCGACGCGCCAAGTAGCGCGACAGCACCGACCGCGGTTCATGACCTGATGACCGGGTTCAGACGGTCAGGTCAGTCGGTGAAGGTGACGCAGGCACCGCAGGAGCTGCCGCACCCGTCGTCGGTCAGAACGGTCAGCCCGGCCGCGTCGGACACCTCCAGCAGGGAGACGTTCAAGTCGAACCCGTCCGACTGGCCGCCGGCCGTCGGCTCCTGGACCTGGGTGGTGCTCTTGGTGACGATTCGCGTCATAACAACTCCAGGTGATTCGTTGGTGTGTAGGACAGGTGGTGCTTGCCAGCGCACTGAGGACCGTGGCGTAGCGACGGGGCTACGCCATGGGTTCAGGTTCTGGCCATCCCGGTCCGATGGTCGGGCCGGGAAGCTCTGGGGTGCTGCTCGACGGTCCGGTCCTTTGCCCAGGACCGTCGAGCAGCCGTCTATGCGGCGGGCACAAGATCGTCCAGGCTGACGACCTCGTAGTCCCGCAGTTCGCGTACGAGCTGAGAGGCGAGGAACCAGCCGATCTGGGGGTGGTTGTAGGGCAGGGGAGCGTCCGAGGCGGCGAGGGGCTGGATGCCGTCGGCGGTGTACTGGTACGGGGTGCCGATGACGCCGTAGAGCGGGAACCGCGTGGCCAGCAGGGCGACGTGTCCCTTGCTCCTGAGCCGGGGGCACCGCCGGGCCGCCATCCGGGCGTGCTCCAGACACACCGGCGGCTGCGCGGTCTTCACCGGCCCGGTGTGGTCGTCGCCGTCGTCGGCCGTCTCTACGAAGAGGATGCCGTCGCTAGGCTTCAGCGGGACCGTGCACACCTGGCAGCGCAGGAGCGCCATCGTGATGCGCTGGCGGAGCGGGTGCACCAGCCGCCACCTCGGGTTCCCGGTGGGCTGTCCCGCGCAGCCGAGTGACATGGAGTACCGGGCCCACAGCACGCCGCGGAGATCTCGGTCGGGCCCTGCCTCGTCCTTGTACCCGAGCCGCGGACGCCGGTCAGGACCGATGCGTACGTTCAGGTTGAGGAGGGAGTCCGCCTCTTCGCCTTCACGGGCGGTGATGTACGGAACGACCAGGTCGGCTGCGGTGATCGTCATGCCGCGCTTCCGACCGTGAGCGCGAGCGGCCGGTGGGGGGCGACGATACGGCCGTCAGGGAGGAGTTCTCCGGTGTCCTCGAAGACAAGCACTCCGTTGCACAGCAGGCTCCAGCCCTGCTCAGGGCGGTGCGCGACGGGTCGCGCGGCCTCCTTGTCGGGAGCCATGGCCGTGGGGCACGGCGGGTTGTGCGCACACATGGTGCTCGTCCTCTCGGGTGGGAAGTTGGGCCCTCTTCGGCCAGCTACGGTGCCGTGGGGGAACACGGTTCGGGCACGGCCGAAGAGGGGGACTTGTGGCACCGCCCCATGAAGGCCGCTATGGCTGCTTCGCTGTAGCCGTAGAAGCACCCCAGGGTGGTGGCAGTGCGGTCGCCCTCGAGCGTGAGTGGTCTCTCTCCCCCACTCGACAACGAAGCAGGGATCCGGGTGAGACGACCACTGCACGCGCAGGTCTCTTTAATCGCGGTCATGCCGCGCCCTGCGGGTCACCTGCAGGCACGATGCAAAGGTCGAGTCCCACCTCACGGAGCGGCAGGAAATGTGTTGCCTGGTTGGTGTATCCCTCGAACGTCAAAACGGCCCTCCGATCAGGCGGATTGGTAGACGGTGACGAGCACTGCGAACACGGTGACGACGAGGAGAACCTGAGCGCTGGCCTGTCTCCAGCCCCAGCCCTTCGCATCCATCCACCGCAACGGTCGCCTTCAAGTCGGACCGGACAGCTCCTCGGGGATCACGAGGTGAATGAATGCCTGGTACCGCTCACCCAGCTCCTTGATCACAGCGCGATACTCGTCGTCATCGGAGCTGATGTTGTGCCGGTCGAGGACGATCACGCCGTCCGCGAAGCCGCCTCGGATCAGTCGCTCGACCTCCCCCCAGCCTGGGCGCTTCCAGGGCGGCGTGTAGACGCCACAGCCGGCACCCGAGCCGGGGAGGCACGTCGTGGTCACGGGAACGGCTACGTCGTGAAACCTCGCTCCCATTGCGTAGCCACGCTGCTCAGCCTCGGTCTGGAGGGTGTTCCAGTCCTCATCCGGCCTGGCACTCCTGCTAAGCACCAAGCTGTACGCCAACACCCGGAGACGGCGATCACCGGAGCGGCGGTCGCACCTTTCGGTCGCCTCGCGACGGAACTGCTGACGGAGCCGGACGAGCTCGCCCCTGCGCGCCGGACGCTCCAGCGGGGCGGGTTCGCGGTGCCACTCCTGGGTTCGAGCAGTGTCGGTGTCCGTTCGGTCCCGGGATCCCATCAGGCTGATCCGTGGACTGGAGACGGCGATCATGTCGCCCAGGCTTCTACGTGTCTTCATGGTCGCCTTCCCCTAGATCGCGCTCAGCCCGCGCAGGGCTCATCCGACGGTTGCGCCATGCGTTCGGTCCGACCGACCACTACGTTCGCCACTGACGTGAATCAGGTCCGTGCCAGGCGCCGTTCGGATACCGTGTGATCAGCTCGTACCGACGATGAAAGCGGTACGGAGCCCCGGTGGGCAGGCCCTAGATGGAGCCTCACACGCTGGCTCCGCAGGCCCCATGGAGAGCCGCCCCTGTCGCTGACATCGACCGCGGGTGAACGAAAGTCCACGGTGGAGGAGGAAGCGTGGGGCAGCAGCCGAACGAGCTGACTCCGGACGCCGGCCCATGGCACCGCTGGGGTTACGAGCTACGCCAGTTCCGCGAGGCCCGTCTGCTGTCGCAGCAGGCTCTGGCTCGCAGGGCGTTGATCGACCGTTCACATCTCGGGCGTTTCGAGCGCGCTGAACGTCCCGTCCCGAAACATGCGGCCATCACTCTCGACGACATCCTCGATGCCGCCGGTGCATTGGTTCGTGGCTGGGACAGCGCGGAGCGCGAGGCCCCCCAGGATTGCTCTGTCCCGGTGTCCAGAGCCGGGACAGCGACTCATGGGGCCAGTACCCGGGGCCATGGGGCCAGCGCCCCGGAGACCCTGGCCATGAACGCAGTCGTGCGGGCAGGCTCGCTTGGAGACGCCACGGACACGGTCGCCGTCCCCGCCCGCATCCACGGAAGGATCCTCTTCGTGCCCGTGCCCCGCCGCGTTGTTCTCGCATCAGGGATCGCCGGCCTGGCTGCGACAGCCATGCCGGCCGCGACGCCGGCGGCTGCCACCGAACTCGCCGACATGGGGTCTCCCTTCGAGCACTTCGCGCAACTCCGCCGGGTCATGATCCAGACCGACAACCTCATCGGCCCCCGGCACGTGTTGCCCGCCTTGCAACAACACCTCGTCTCCCTCGCCACAAGACGTCGATCCGCTCGTGGCACCGACGCCGTCGAGCTTCTCGCCTTGGAGACGCGATACGAAGAGCTGGCAGGCTGGTTCGCCCAGGACATCGGCGACGAGCGCACCGCCCACGGCCACACCGCGAAAGCACTGGACGCTTCCCACATCACCGGCGACACCGATCTCACCGCGTACATCCTCGGCCGTAAGGCCCAGCTCGCTGTCGACACCGGTCATCCTGCCGACGCTCTCGGCCTCGCCGCAGCCGCCCGACGCACCGCCCGACCCGGGAGCCGCCTCGAAGTCATCGCCGTTCTGCACGAGGCCCACGCGCACGCCGTACTCGGTGAAGGCGGTGAAGCCCACAGGGCGTACGACACCGCGCTTGCTCTTCTCGTTCGCGCGGGCTCCGATGGCGTCTGGGGTTCCTGGCTCGATACGGCGTACATCAGCACCGCCCGAGCCCGCTCCCTCGCCGCACTCGGCGAGTATGAGCAGGCCGCAGCAGGCTTCGACAGCGCCCTCACAGTGCTCCCGCCCGCATATCGCCGGGACCGCGGTGTCTACCTCGCTCGCGCTGCACGTGCCCACGCGGGCACAGGCAACGTAACCCTCGCTGCCCGAATCGGCGGGCAGGCCGTCGGGATCGCCGCCGAGACCGGATCCGCGCGCATCTTCGGACAGCTCGACCGGCTCGACCAGGCACTGGCCCCCGCAACCGGCGAGGACGGCGTCGCCGAGTTCCGAGCCTCACTCGACCGAATCGTTCTGCATCCTGCCTGACTCACCCGCGCACACCGCCTGGAGATACCGTGCCCCGCCCGTACGTCCTGTTGTCCGCAGCTGTATCGATCGACGGTCACCTCGACACCCGCCCGGGCGAGGACCGGCTCCTGCTCTCCAACAAGGAGGACTTCGAGCGCGTCGACTCCGTACGAGCCAGTGTCGACGCGATCCTTGTCGGCGCCGGCACACTCCGCGCCGACAACCCCCGCCTCCTCGTCAACTCGGCGGAACGCAGGGCGTCCCGGGTCGCCGCAGGAAAGCCGGAGTACCCGCTGAAGGTCACCATCACAGGAACGGGCAACCTCGACCCCGGCTGGAAGTTCTGGCACCACGGCGGAGACAAGCTCGTCCTGGCCGTGGGCCACGAGGCCACCGCGAATGCTCGCGCCAACCTCGGCGACCTGGCTACCGTTCAGAGCGTCCCCGCCGAGGCCGTATGGCCGGCCGCGCTCGACATCCTCGGCGACGAATACGCCGTCAAGCGGCTCATGGTCGAAGGCGGTGGCACCGTTCACACACAGCTCCTCGAAGCAGCTCTTGCCGACGAACTCCAACTCGTCATCGCCCCGCTCTTGGTCGGCCAATTCGATGCGGTAAGAATGTTCGGCCCCGCGAGCTACCCTGGCGGCCCCGCCGCCCGGCTCCGGCTCCTCGAGTCCCGCCAGATCGATGACGTGGTACTCCTGAGGTACGCCCCCAAGGACACCTCGACGGAGCCCCGATGAGCATCACCTCTTCAGCCGGCGCCCCCGGCACCGGCCGCGAGCCCAACATCGCAGACCGGAACTGGCTCACCCTCGCCTGTGAGCTGGCCGCCCTCTGCCCACCTTCGGAGACCGCCTTCAGCGTGGGGGCGGTCATCGTCGCGGCCGACGGGACCGAGCTCGCCCGCGGCTACTCCCGTGAAAGCGACCCCCACGACCACGCAGAGGAAGGGGCCCTCGCCAAGCTGCCCGCCGAGGACACCCGGCTCGCCACCGCCACGATCTACAGCTCCCTGGAGCCCTGCGCCAGACGGGCATCCCGACCTCGCCCCTGCGCCCAGCTCATCCGCAACGTGGGCCTCCGCCGCGTCGTCACCGCATGGAGCGAACCCGATACGTTCGTCGTCGGCGCCGATGGCACCGAGACCCTCGAAGACGCCGGCGTCACAGTTCTTGCACTGCCTGAGTACGCAAACGCAGCACAAGCGCCGAACCGGCACCTCCTCTGATCCTCGGATTCAGAGAACCTCCAGGGTCTGGGCTTGATCTGCTTTGACGGTCATTCGAGATCGGGGTTAATTAAGCCCCCATCGTCGCCCGCGAGGGTGATCGCCGCTGCAAGCTCTCGCCGCACCAACGCGCGCTCGTCGCTCTGGTGCACCTGCGTAAGCACGACACCCCGACTCAGGTAGCCGCTGGCGTCGAGATCTCGGTCGGCACGACACACGCCTACACCACCGCGGTGATCGGCCTCCTGGCCGCGCAGGCCTCCGGCCTGCTCAAGATCCGTCCTGGCGCGTCTCCCGCAGCTTCCGAATCAGGCCCAACCGCATGACGTCAATCGCCAAGGCCGTCCTCACCCTGGAGAGGCAACGCAGGGAATGCTGAGTGATAGAGCTCCGCATCTCAGCCTGAATACTCAGCACATCAACATGCGCGCCCACCAGTCCCGGTGCCGAAGTCGGAGCTCAGGACACGTCCCGGCCGATCCAGCGGTCCCGGAACCAGGTCAGAGTCTCAGCGAGCGCGTCGCGGTTCCCGTCCTTCTCCAGCAAGGCCAACCGGAAGTTGGGACGCAAGTCCAGCTTCCCCTCCGGGATGTCGACGCCGTCCAAACCGTTGACGCGGCCGAGGAGCTCCGCGCGCAGCAGGCGGTCGGTGAAGGGCTCGCGGGTGGCGAGGTACTGGAAGACCACCTCCGCCGAACCGCCGCGTCCACCACCGGGGTAGAGCACCAGCGGCCAGATCCCGGCGCCGGGGAGACCTGCCGCACCCAGCATCAGGAAGGCGCTGGTAGTGACTTGGCCGGCCCCATAGCCGACCCAGCCGCCCAGCTCCTCCCACCGGGCGAGGAGAGTACGCACCGCGCCCACGGTCTCGGGGGTATCGTCCGCGGCGAGCTGGCGGAAGAACCGCTCGGCCCGGGTTTCCTCCTCTGGCTCCGCTCCGTCGCGCCCCGCCGCCACCGCGCCCTCCGAAGACTGCTCCTGGTCGGGATCGGCCAGCAGCAGTGCCAGGTCGGTGCTGGTCAAGCGTTGCGCGGGGTCCGCGGCCCCGGTCTGGGTGAAGTGGATACCGTCGGCGCTCAGTCGCGCCCGTACGTCCTCGCCCTCCGGCTGCGGGCCGGCCCAGCGGAAGCCGTCGGCGATCCGGCCCTCCGCGTTGAGGACGCGGTAGGCCTGCACGACGCCTGCGGTCTGGGCGAGGTGGTTGCCCACCGCCTGGGCGCCGGAGCCGATGTACGCGGCGAGGTCGCCGTACGAGGTCCAGGTGCCGTGCGGCAGGGCGGCGAGGACCTGGTGGACGAGCTGCCAGTCGCGGCTCCGCTGGGCTCGGCCCACCCCGCGCAGCGGGGACGGCCACAGCGCGAGCGCCCGCTCGGCCAACTCGTCGGCACGGGCGCCGATCTCGCGGGCGCCCCAGCGGTCGGTGGCGGCGATGCGGCGGTTCATCTCCAGGTGGCTGCTGTGCAGCAGGTCCTGCTTGCGGTCGAAGGGGTGGTTGGAGAGCTCGGAGTTCTGAGCGGTGAGGGTCAGGTTGCCCAAGGTGTGCTGGAGTCGGGCGTGCACGTCCTGTGGGGTCTCGCCGTCGATGGCGTCCTCGGCGAGAACTTGGAGCCAGTCATCGCCCGCCGACTGCGGCAGGACGTGCTCGATGGAGAGTTTCGCGGCGGCGAAGTCCACAGGCTCGGGGTGGTCGTAGCTCTCCTCCAGCCGCTGGAGGACCAGTTTGCGCTGCTCCGGCCGGCCGTACAGGTAGAAGGGCGCGGTCCTGAACTTCTCGCGCAGTTCGTCGTCGTCGGGCCAGTAGCGGTTGCTGGCGGAGAGGAGCTGACGCAGCCCGTCGGCGACGGCGACGTCCAGCGGAAGCTGGGCGGGAACCGACTGGAAGATCCGGTTGAGGTTGTTTGGCGGTACGCGACACACGGTGCGGCGTACCAAAAAGCTCTCGATGTACGACAAGGCGCGGGCCGTCTCCGCCGAGTCGGTCTCTCCACGTTCGCGACGGTCGAGCAGCAGCATCAGCGCCGGGTACGTGGCCGCGGCCTCCCAGGCGTCGAGTCGGCGAAGGTGGGCACGGACAGCCGAATCGCCCTCCTCGTCGGGGCGGACCACCTTACGGAAGTGCATGGACCGCCGGTGCAGTTCTTTCACGTACGCCTCGATGTCCGCTTCCCTGACCTCGGTCTGCTCGAAACGGTGCTGCTGAGCCGCGTACAGGTCCTGGCGGCGGACCCGGTCGTCGCCGTCAAGCACGAGCTGCAGCCACATGAGCTGTTCGAGCTCTTTGTTGCTCAGGCTTGCCTGGAGCGGCAGCCAGTACGTCTCGTAGACCAGTTCGCCACGGGTCGGCAACCGCATGAAGAGGTAGTTGCGCAGCAGGTCGGCTTGGCTGAGCTTGAGACCGGTGTTGTTGAGGGACTCGAAGATGCGGTGGACGTTGTCACCGGCCTCGGCGGTCACCGCGACCAGGGTGAGCCGGGAGGTGATCGCCTGCTCGATCCGGAGGACGTCCTGCGGGTCGGCGGGGTCCTCCGCCTCGACGAGCTTGCGGCGGAAGAAGCGGTAGGCGACAGAAACGTTGTCCCCCGCCGCCTGCCCCTCGTGGGTGCCTCGGATGTGCGCGGCGTAGTTCGGCCGGTCGGCCTGGGTGGGCAGGAGACGGAACCGGTCGTTCTCGTTCTTCCGCTTGTTGATCAGGTATTCCTCGTCAATCCGCTCGGCCTCGTCCGGCCGGCTCTGGGCGAGATGGTCCCGGATGGCGGCGAGTGCGAGGGAGATCGTGGTCAGCCGCTGCTGGCCGTCGACCACCAGCCAGCGAGGGAACGTCGCCTCGTTTTGCGGGGACGGGGCAAGCACCACGGAGCCGAGGAAGTGCGCGCTCGCATTCTCCCCGGTCTCCAGCAGGTCCACCTGATCGAGGATGTCGCTCCACAGCTGAGCCAACTGCTTCTCTGTCCAGGAGTACGTCCGCTGGTAGAGCGGCACCTGGAACTGTTGAGCCCGCCCCTGCACGAGGTCGGCGAACAGCGTCTCTTTGGCCTGCACAGTGGTACCCGCTCCCCTTGGATTCCCGCGACCCCACACCCATACGCCCCGCACAGTGGTGCCTGGAAGACCGACAATAGGGCGTGCCACCAACGCTCTTCCGCAAAACGATCGAGATCGGGCAACGAGACGTGGGAGCGGCGACGAACAGGACTCGGGCGTCGTGGTCGCGCGATAGGTAGGTCCCCGGCTCTGCGCTGGAAGGGGCGGGGGATGGTCCGTCAGCGCCCTCCCTTCTGGAAGCTCCTGGTCGGCACGGGTGATCTTGGTCGTGAACCCGTCTACCAGGAGCTTCGTCAGTTCGTACAGCCCGCCAACCACCCGTCCACACCATCAGGTTGGAAAGGGCTCACTAACGGGCGAAGAACCTGCAGTTCACCGAAGCGGTGAGATCATCAGGTGGCTCGCCAGAGGTCGTCGTCCTGGATCCGGGCGGCCTCGGTGATGCTGCCCGGCTTCAGGTACCAGCAGGTGCGGAACGTCTCATCGATGGACTCGCTGCCCATCTATTCCGCGATGTGGGTGATGGGGATTCTGCTTCCAAGGACGCTCGATGCGAAGCAACGTCGGAAGCCATACATCCGGTACGCCTTCTGTCGTCGTACCGCATTCCGGACGCAGCATCTGCATGTCCAGTCGTAACGATCGTGCCGCAGGGGCGGCCCCTTCCTCGCCCGTGTGACCTCTCCGCGCGAGGGATGTCCGGCACGCCCGCAAGCACGTCACGTCCCGCAAGAGCTTCTCCGCGGAGCGTTGTCAGTGGCGGCGTCTACGCTGGCTGACAGCTGCCCGATGCCTCCCGAACACGGACGAAGCCTGCCCCACCAGGCGGCCGAACTCGGTGTGGAAACAGGGCCGGACACGCAAGATCGAGGAGGCAGCATGCGGATCGACGAAGCGTTTGACGAGTTCCAGAGAAGTGTCAACGAGGACGTGGGCCAGACCCGGATCGCCCGGGAGCGGCGCGATCTGTTCAAGAGGGCGCTGATCAGCGAGCCCGATGTCACCGAGGCGTTCGGCTCGGGTTCGCTCCGCCGCAGCACTCAGCTCAAGCCAATCAACGACGTCGACATCATCGCCGTCTACGACACCACCCAGCACCCCGACTGGGGTACTGCCGGTCTCAGCGCCGAGGACGCCCTGGACCACGCCCGTGGCCAGGTCAACCGGCTGCTGGGCAAGACCAACGGCAGCCACGGCAACGAAGTCCGGCTGGCGCTGCCGAGGAATCACGCGGTCAAGTGCTTCCTCGACGACCCCGACGACGAGAACGGCTTCACCGTCGACGTGATGCCGGCTCTCCGCCAGGCCGACGGCACCCTCCTCATCCCCGAGAAGCTCACCCAGAACTGGGTACCCGCCGACCCGGAACACCTGATCGACCTCGTGGCCGATCGCCAGCGAGACTGGGAGCACTTCCGCCCACTGGTCCGCGTCCTGAAGCAGTGGCGCCACGACGTCGCCGTCACAGGACGGATCAAGTCGCTCGTCATCGAAGTCCTCGCTCTCGACTGCATGCCAACATCCGGTAACCGGCCCAGCGCACTGCGCGCCTTCTTCACCGCCTCGGCAGCACGCGTCAACGAGCGCGTGAAGGACCCGGCCGAGCTGTGCGGTGAGATCCAACCCGACCTCGACTACGACGGTCTGCAGGCCGCCCTTGCCGACGCCGCCGAGCTCGCCGACCGGGCGTGCGCGGCCGCCGCAGCTGGTGAGACCGATCAGGCCCTGCGACTGTGGCAGGAGATCCTCGGCGATTCCTTCCCCGCTCCCGCCGCGCCGACCAAGCCCGCGAACCCAGTGACCGGGGCCCCGGCCCTGATCACTGGCACGCCCGCGCTCATCACTCCTCGGCCGATCAAAGACGCCCCCCAGGGATGACGACCGCCCCCGGCCCTCAGCGGTCCTCTCAGCCGGCCCCAGTCACGTGGTGGGCTTGTGAGCCACACCGTTTCGAGCGGGACCAGCGCGAGATCACCACCGCCTTCCCCGACCTTGCCTACGACGGCGATGGTGCCGGGAGCTGGCACGGCACGCTGTCTCTGTGGCCGTTCAACCGGCCCCAGCCCGCACACCTCACCGATTGGACAGGAAGCACAGGGCTCCATGTAGTGATGGCCTACCGGCAGGCCTATCCCATGGTGCCGCCGTACATCTGGCCTCTCGACCCGGTTCCCGAGCCGGCCGAGTGGACGCAGTCACGCTGGCATGTCAACGGCGACCGCACCCTGTGTCTCCTGCGCGCCGACGCACTGTGGACGGGCCGCGAATCTGTCGTCGACCTGCTCTTGAAGGCCGCAGGGTGGAAAGTGGAGTACGCGCTGATGAAGCACGAGGCCATCACGCAGATGTCCGACTGCGGCATCGTCGAGGACGACCGCTTCGACCACCTCCTCACCCGGCCGCCCGCCGCTGGGCCTGCCCACGCCAGCCTGACGGCCCCGCCCGGCACAGCACCGGACCACTCGGACGCCGGGGGTGGACCCTTGTGCTGATCCTCGTCCCTCACCACGCCGCAGCCACCATCCGCCAGGCCGGCCCCTGGGGCGGGATGACGCTGCGCGGCAACCACGAGGACCTGGCCGTCATCCGGGGAGTCTCCACCCGCGACGGCGCGACCTTCCCCGTCAACACCTCGCCAGGCCAGAACCTGATCGCGGCCACCGGCGACGTACGCGCTTCCGGATACTGGTACCGCGTGGCCCCTGTACTGCACGTCTACTGGCGCCAGGTGAGCGGCCGACTGGGTACAGGGGTGCCTCTGTCCGTATTCCAGGAGCACCTCACCAGCGGCTACAAGAAGCCCGGCCCCGCCCCGTACCTGGCCCTGACCTACGCGCCCAACCTCACCGAGGCCTTCCCCGACCACGACGTGCCCGACATCGTCGCCTGGAGGGTCGGGCACGACGGCGCGTACCCCCTCAACTGTCTCGTCGAGCCGTCGACCACCGGTATCAGCCAAATCCAGGACCACTGGCCCGTCAAGGACCTCCAAACAGCACAGGTCCTGCTCGTCGGCGCTGGCAGCATCGGATCCGCCACCGCGCACGCCCTCGCCGGCTACGGCATCGGACGCCTCACCCTCGTCGACCCCGACCGGCTCTCCTGGCACAACCTCGTACGCCACACCACCAGCCGCCGCCACGTCGGCCGCCCCAAAGTCACAGCTCTCGCCGAGGAACTCACCGAGCTCCGCCCCGACACGACCGTCACTCCTTTGGTCCTTGACGTCATCGATGACGCCGACCGAATCAGACCACTGTTTTCTCAAAGCGACCTTGTCCTCTGCACGGCCGACGGCGTTGCCGCCCGCCGTGTCACCGGACACCTCGCCCGCCGCGCAGGAATCCCCGCCGTCATGGCCTGCGTCCTGCAGGACGGCGCCCTGGGCGAAATCCTGCGGCTGAGACCCTGGCCCCAGCACGGATGCCTCACCTGCAGGCGCCAGACACTCGCCGAGCACGGCGGCATCGACCCCGAACCCGTTCTTGACGCCGGATACGGAACCGGCACCCGACACCGGCCGATGACCGCTGTCGGCCCCGACCTCCACCTCGTCGCCCATCTCGCAGCCAAGACCGCCATCGCCACTCTCCTGGAACGCCGCGGGCACCCCGACCAGCGACTGCCCGGCGAACACGGCCTCATCAGCCTGCGCCGACAGCCCGACTGCGCACCACCTTTCGACCTCGGACGAACCGGCGAAACCCGATGGCTCCCCGCCACACCACCACGCCCCGGATGCCCCACCTGCGAATCCCCATGAACCCGCGCCCCGTCATCGCTGTACACCTCACTCAGGAGGCTCTTCGCGTCATCACTGACGAACTTCGAACCGCCGACAGAAGCAGGGAAACCGGAGGCATCCTGCTGGGACACCACGTCCACAACACGGTGACCGTCCAGCACGCCGGAACACCTGGGCCCGAAGCGGTTCAAACTCCCACCTACTTCCTTCGCGACCTCGCCCACGCCCAGACCCTGGCCGACCATGCCTACGCCCAGGACCACAGCGTCTGGATCGGCGAGTGGCACACCCACCCCACCAGCCGCCCCGTCCCCAGCTCCCGTGACGCAGCTACCTACCGCCAACTCCTCAACGACCCCGAACTCGCCTTCCACAGCTTCATCGCCGTCATCCTCGGCTCTCGAGGACCGCACTGGGACATCACTGCCTGGACCTGCCACAACAACACGATCGCCCAGGTCTCCGTGCATGGCCTGCCGCCTCAGCCGCGTTATTGGTAACGGCCGAAGGCAACGCGACTTTCACAGCAGTCTCCACGCCCCGCGCCCCCGGAGAGTGACCATGGAACCCCTGCCCGCGCCGAGCCCCACCAGTGTCAGAATCACCGGCGACCACTACCAGTGGCTCATCGCCTGGACCGGCTGCCTCACCCTCCTGCGCGAGAACGCCATTCACACCGCCAACGCCGTCATCTCCGTCGGCGTCGAAGCCGATGACGCGGGCAACCTCGACGACGTGGTCCTGCGGCGTCGCACCCAGCCCCACACATACGCCCAGGTCAAATACACCGTCAGCAGCACCACACCCGTCAATGAGGACTACCTCACCAAGCCGAGCCCCACCGGCGGCCCATCGATCCTGAAGAAGATCGCCACGACGTGGCGCACTCTCACCGCCGATGGCATCGACGCCGACCTTGTGATCATCACCAACCGGGCCCCGGACCCCAATGACCCCCTCATCGCTGTGCGGGACGCCCGCACTCAGCTCCTCCTGCCCAAGGCGGCTCATGGAACCGCACGCGCGAAAACCGGCCAGGCACGAACCCGCTGGGCCCAGAACGCCGGCCTGAGCGAGAGCGAACTCCGCGATCTCCTCTCCCGCCTGCGCTTCGACCTGTCCCGAGAACTACAGCACGTACGGGATCAGTTGCAGCTCCTGATGGCCGTCTGCGGTCTGCGAAACGACAGCCACGCGGTCGACGAGGGCGCCAACTGGGTTGCCCAGCAGGTCCGCGACGGCCACCGCACTCTCACCCTCGAGATGGTCAAGGCAGCCGTCGAAGGTCTTGACCTCAAGAGGGGGCCCGCTTACGCGATCCTGTCGATCGCCACCCTCAAACCCGACCCGATCGCCGCCGAAGCCGACCACACCATCAACTGGATCGACCGGTTCGAAACTGATTCCGAATACACCAAACGCCGCCCGCTCGCACCGGCCACCTGGGCACAGCTCCAGGACGACATCGAGGCAGCCCCCGCCCGCCTGCCCGGCCGCACCAACATCTCCGTGTCAGGAAGCTTCCGTCTCGCCCCCGCGTTCCTGACTGGCACAGCCTTCCGTATGGTCACCGGAGCTGATCTCGCCGTTCTCCAGCGCGGAGACCTGTGGTCCACTCGTGACACCTACGACACCGAATGCGACCCCGCCGTCAAGGAATACGACATCGGCCAAGGCGAAGAACTCGCCGTCGGCATCAACGTCACGGTCAAGGAACAACACTTCACCCAGGACGTCCTCGAATACCTCGAAGGACAGAACATCCCCGCATCCAGACTTCTCGTCCTCACACCACCAGCCGGACCCAAGGACCGCTCGGTCCTCGATAGCCCCGCCGCCAACGCCCTCACTGTCGGAGTCCGCGATGCCCTGCGCCGTCCCAGCCACGCAACTTCCCGGATCCACCTCTTCCTCGCCTGCCCCATGGGACTCGCCCTCCTCCTCGGCCACCGCTGGAACCGGCTGCGCCCCACCGTGGTGTACGAAGACGTCAGCACGGCACAGGTATATGAGCCAGCCTTCTTCGTTCAAGCCTGACTGCACGACGGGGCAGCAAAGCGGCACCAGCTCCACTGCCGGACGCCTGGGTGTTGATCATCAGTAGTTACGGCAGTTCATGACGTCGTCGGGGCTCGGTGTCCTCGCCGCTTCTGACACGGAGACGTGCACGCTGTCCTGGCAGCTGTTCCTGCCTGATAGCTGGGACGGGCCGAAGCTGCCGAGAGGCGGGCCCGGTGCCGAGGCTCCGATCAATAGCATCACCGGTCGAAGTAGCAGCTCACGCTGGACATGCACGACGAACTCGGGGCGGGCAGCCTGCGGCACACGGTACTGATCGCGGACACCGGTTACGGGCCGAACGCCGACGGCGTTCGCCGGGATCCAGACGCAACGGCGCTGGGCGGGACTTTGCTCGGCGCCTGGGCACGGTATGTGAACGTTGCCGAACCAGAAATGCGAGACCCTCGTCTATCACGCCAGCGCGGTTCGCCCAAATCGCGACTCATCAGGGACTCTTGCAAACGTCGATTCGACAGGCAGGAGCACACCATGGACGAGAGTAAGGCCCGCATGCCCGAAATAGCATTCCTCACGTTGCACAAGGCAGCGGTCTATCTCGGTATCTCTCCCAACACCCTTTACGTCTGGCGCCATCGCCGACAAGGGCCGCCCAGCTTCCAGATGGGCCGACGCGTGATGTACAGGATTTCCGCGCTCGACGAGTGGGTGGACCGGCAGGAAAGGGCGGACTCGCGATCGAACCCTGCCTTGAATCCACTGAACCGCAAGCCGCTGCGTCGCACATCGTGACGTCCACGGCAGCACAGAGCATCGACTCCAAACCGACATCAATTCCGACTGCCACAGCGGGATATGACCTGTCGCGAAGAAGCGTTCCCAACACCGTCAAGCACCCGGAACGCATCATTCGCACAGGTAGGAGGCCCACATGGCGGGCTACATCGAGGATCGCTGGCTCAAGAAGAGGCCGGACAAGGCGACCGGCAAGCGAGATCGTACTTCCATTTGGGGGAAGGGGAAGCGGTACCGAGTCAAGGGAATTCCTGGTATCCAGGACAGGTCCTTCGACACCAGCGAGGACGCCAAGCGCTGGCTCGCTGAGGCTCAGACGGACTCCAGCAGGGGCGACTTCGTCGACCCGCGGAATGGTGCCATCTTGCTCACCGATTACATCGTCGACCACTGGTGGCCCAGTCGAACGGATGAGCCGTCAACTGCGGGCCCCATGCGGAGCCGGATCTGGAACCACCTGATTCCCCTGCTCGGTTCGTATCCTCTGCGTGAGATCGACGCCTCGGCCCTTCGCCGGTTCAGGGCCGACTTGCTCTCTCGAGTCGAGGAGTCTTCCGCCGAGATCATATGGATACACCTCACCACCATCCTGAATGCCGCTGTTGATGACAAGCGCCTGCTGAAGAGTCCCATCGCTGCCCACCGATCGATCAAGCGGCCCAAGCCTGTCGACAAGAAGGCGAAGGCGTGGTCTCGAACCACAGTCGACGCGGTGCGGGAGGGTCTACAGGAGCGGTACCGGATCGCCGTGGACCTCGGGCTCGCACTCGGAGTTCGCCAAGGCGAGGCGCTCGGCCTCGCGGAAGAGGACTTCGACTTCAGGGCGGAGGTGGTCCACATACGGCGCCAACTCCGCTGGGATGGGAAAGGGCGGCCGTACTTCTGCCTCCCCAAGGGCCGCAAGACCCGTGATGTTCCCCTTCCGCCGAACCTCGCCCGCCGCGTTCGGCTCCACTTCCAGCTCTTCCCGCCGGTCGAGTGCACCCTGCCGTGGCGTAATCCTGAGACGCCGGCGACCGAGTTGGAAGAGCGTCAGCGCAAGCCGATCACCGTTCGACTCGTGCTGAGCACCTCCCACGGGCTTCGGATCAATCCCGGGACTTGGAACGAGCGCAGCTGGAAGCCCGCTCTCGTAGCCGCAGGGGTTCTGCGCCAGGTCGGCGAGAAGGCGGAGAGTTACGGTTCCCGCGTCCGCCTCCACCCCGTCTACGAGCGCTCACGGCCGGACATGTTCCACGTCCTGCGCCACACCTTCGCGAGTGTGCAGTTGGAGGCCGGCGAGTCCATCGTGAGCGTGGCGACCTGGCTGGGGCACTCCTCCCCGAAGGTCACGCTCGACTACTACGCTCACTTCATGCCGGGCGCAGGCAAGCGCGGACTGGCCGCGATGGATACGTGGCTCGTGTGATGCGGGATCGAAAGTCCCCGAGAAGTCCCTGGCGCCGTCAAAGCCGCCACACAACCGAAGAAACCGCAGGTCACAGGGCTACGCGCAACGCCGCCCAGTTGTACGCCGAGTACAAGGAGCCGCTGTACGCCGCTCCCCCGCTGCTCCAGCGCATGGTCGACGCGGGCCGGCTCGGCCGCAAGACGGGCTCGGGCTTCTACCCGTACGACTGACCGCCCGCCCGCGGGCCCGGCGCTCACACCGCCGGGCCCGCCGGGGCACGTTCCGTAGCGGAGGATGGCCCTGTGGATGCTCTTTTCGATCAACCCGAAGTCCGTCGGGTCTCGCAAGGCAAGTACCCCTTGTGGGACGAGGCTCTCGTGGTCCTCAACCAGGACTTGGCCGTGACTCTTCCTGAGCAGGGACCTCTGCAGCTGCTGGCCCAGCCTTCCTACGAGGCGGGCGAGCCCGAGTACGTCTACGTTGCCCTGGCCAACGGCGAGTGGCACGGCAGTCATCTGTACCCGAAGACGGCGGAAGACTCTGCTCATGCCTTGGCGATCGTCGCCGACGCCGCGCAGGAAACCGTCGCTGAGCGTCTGTGGCAGGCGTGGCCCCTGTGTGTCGAACACAACCTGGGCATGCATACGCGCGACGTGGAGGGGCTGCTCTCCTGGTGGTGCGCCGGTGGGCGGCCGGGGGGCGGGCCGGGCCACATCTGTGCGGCCGTGGGCGCGCTCGACACCTTCTGAGCGCCATGATGTGCCCGACGTCGTAAGCCGACTGTCGTGCGGCCACTCACGGATCGGCTGCTCCAGGTCACGTGACCCGTCCGTTGCTGCGTGTCGCAGATGATGGCCTGCCATCCACGGTTGGAGCCCTGACACCATGAACGACGCCGCCGAAGACAGCCGGTCCGCCCGCGACCCCTATCCGGCGTACGCGGTCATGCGCGCCGAATGCCCTGTGCAGGCTGTGGCATCCGGATCCGGCGGACGCCACAGCTACCTGGTCACCGGTTATGCGGAAGCCCGGCAGGTTCTCGGTGACGAGCGGCTTTCCAAGGACACCGCCGCCTTCTTCGCCGGCAAGGACTCGAAGCGCCGGCTGCATCCCGCCGTCGCGCACAACATGCTGGCCGGCGACCCACCCCGGCACACCCGGCTCCGCAAGCTGGTCACCGGTGCGTTCACGAGCGGCGCTGTCGACGGACTCCGGCCGTTCATCACCCGGCTGACCGATGAGCTGCTGGACCGGTGGGCCGTCGGCGGGCCGGTCGACCTCGTCGCCGGCCTCGCCGTCCCGCTTCCGGTCATGGTGATCTGCGAACTGCTCGGCGTGCCGGAGACCGACCGGCCGAAGGTTCAGCACTGGTCCGCCGAACTGTTCGCCGCGGGAGAGCCCGGCCGCACCGACGCCGCCTCGTACGCCGTCGCCGAATACATGACCGGCCTCATCGCGTCGAAGCGCCTGCACCCGGGCGATTCGCTCCTGGACCGCCTTGTCTTCGGTCGCGACGGCGAGGACCGCCTCACCGAGGAGGAGCTGGTCTCCCTGGCCGTGCTGCTGCTCGTCGCCGGCCACGAGACCACCACCCACTTCCTCGGCAACGCCGCCCTGGCCCTGCTGCGGCACCCGGCCGAGCTCGCACGTCTGCGCAGCGACCCGGAGGCCATCCCGCAGGCGCTGGACGAGCTGCTCCGCTTCGACGCACCGGTCAGTACCTCCACCTTCCGGTTCACCACGGAAGCCATCACCCTGGGCGATACCGAGATCCCTGCCGGCGTCCCGGTGCTGGTCGCCCTCGGAGCCGCCAACCGCGACCCGGAACGCTTCCCGGCACCGGACCTGCTCGACCTGGACCGGAACGCGACCGGTCATCTCAGTTTCGGCCACGGCATCCACCGCTGCGTCGGCGCACCCCTCGCGAAGGCCGAAGCCCACATCGCCCTGCACGCGATCCTGACCCGCTTCCCCGACATCCGGCTCGCCGTATCGGCGGACCGGTTGGATTGGCGGCGGACCCGGCTCGTTCGCGGGCTGGAGTCTCTTCCCGTCCTTCTCTGACAGGTCACGATGCCCAGCGGATGGTCGACGCGGGCCGGCTCGGCCGCAGGACGGGTTCGGGGTTCTACCCGTACGAGTGAACCGCTTCCGCCGGTGCGGCGGACGGCCGGAGCCTCCGGGCCGGCCCGCCGCACCGGCACGCTCCGTCAGCCCAGCTGCATGTGATGGAGCATCAGCAGCCCGGCCGCCATGTTGGCCGCCGGTATCTCACCGCGCGCGACCATGTCCGGCACGAGCTTGAGCGGGACCCACTCGCGGCGTGAGGACTCGAAGTCGTCCGCGGGGTGACCGGTGTACGTCGCCTCCCGCGACCAGAAGAGGTGGTGCCGGGCGTCGACGAGGCCGTTGGCCGGTTCCACGGTCATCAGCGGGCGCAGCTCGCCGGGGCGCCATCCGGTCTCCTCCTCCATCTCCCGGGCCGCCGCGGCGGCGATGTCCTCGCCGTCCTCGACCACGCCCGCGGCCAGCTCCCAGCCCCAGCTGTCGGTGATGAACCGGTGCCGCCACAGGAGCAGGACCTCGTTGGCCTCGTTGACGACGGTCGCCGCGGCGACGGCCCTGAGCCGGATGAGGAAGTGGTCCAGGTGCCGGCCGTCGGGGAGCACGACGTCCGCCAGGTTGACCTGGAACCAGCGATTCTCATACACGGTCTGTTCGTTTAAGTTCGTCCACTGCACAGTTCTGCCACCTTCCGACTGGTCGATGGCAACATCGGAGCAGGGTCCGCCCCGCAGGGGAACGCGTGCAGGCTCCCGGGACGAAGCTCACAGGGGCACGCGCAGCGCCCCGTCGATGAGGCCGGCCGCCGCCGCGGCATCGGCGCTGCCGCTCGCGGCCAGAAGCTTGCGTACGGAGCGCAGCCGGTCCCGGAGGCGCTGGGATTCCATGCCCCGGGCGCGTTCCGCCATTTCCGAGGCCGTGCCGGCCGCTCTGTCCGCCTCCCCCTGGAGCAGTTCGAGATGGGTGAGCATGGCGAGCCGGTGCACGGTCCCGCGATCGTGCGCCGGGGAGCGTACGGCCGCCGCCGCGTGCTCCCGGGCGCCGGCGAGATCGCCGAGGCACAGCAGCGCCTCCGCCACCTGGACGTTGACGAGGCCGGGCTGGACGTATCCCGTCTCGTCCGGCTCGCCCCCGCTCCGGATTCGGCCCGACTCGGCCTCGGCGCGGCGGATGCACTCCAGGGCGCTGCGGTGGTCGCCGAGCTGGGCGTAAGCCTTCGCCTGCATGGCGTGCAGATCGGTGGCGAGCGCCGGGGTGATGTGCGGGCCCGCCGCCCGCAGTGCCGCCTCGGCGAAGGCGACGGACCGGCGGAATTCGGCCAGGTACAGGGACTGGTTCACGAGCAGCGCGATCACATAGCCGCCCAGCCCCCGGTCCCCGCTGGCCTTGGCCAGGCGCAGCGCCTGGTGGAAGTAGCGCTGGGCCAGTCCGTGGGCGTCGGAGTCGTAGGCGCAGATGCCCGCGACGGCCACCAGCCCGGCGGTCGCGCGGTGGAGCTGGCGGCCCGTGGCGTCGCTGTAGCCGCCGCGCAGCAGCGGCGCGGTCTCGGCGTTGAGGAAGCCGACGATGCGGGACCTGGTCGCGATGCCGCCGGCCTTCCGGTACATCTGCTCGTAGTGCGCGCGGGCCGCGCGGAGCATCGCTATGTCCGCCATGCTCACGCGGCACGGGCCGGGGCGGGACACATCGGCGTCCTCGGGAGGGTTCTCCCACTCCCAGACCGGCATCACGGCTGTCGTGCCCGTGACGGCGGGCGCGGTGGTGAGGTGCGGTCGCTGCTGTTCGTCGGAGCGCCACAGGGCCGTCGCGTGCTCGACGAAGCCGGACAGCCCGGCTCCCTGGGCCGCCGGGTGCATCCCGGGGATCCCCATGCCGATGTCGTCGAGCGTGACGGGCCGGTCCAGCCGGGCGGCGAGGACCTCACAGATCAGGTCGGGGACCTGTCCGCGCGGGCGCTGGCCCTTGAGCCAGCGGGCTACCGCCGTGTGCTCGTAGCGCAGGCACAGCCCGCGGGCACGGCCGGCCTGGTTGACATGGCCGGCCAGTCCGGCACGGGACACACCCGCCTCGTCGATCAGGGATTCGAGCAGGACGTTGGGCTCCATTGCCCCCCCATGTACGCGTCGCAATGAGCTTAGACCGTCCGGCACATGGTGGGTGGAAGAAGGAGCGGGGCTGGGTGCGTGCAGCTGCAAGGCGGAGGATTGAGGCAACGCGGAGCGTTGTTGATTGACGACAACGCCGCTGGGGGTCCCCCCTGCTCGAGCGAAGCCGAGAGCTCGGGGGAGTGCGTGCCCAGCCCCGCGACGCCACCCACCATGTGCCGGACGGTCCAAGTGGAGCACGATTCACACGGGGTGTGAACGGAATGCCCGAACCATCCTGCTGTGCGCTCTGCCGCGCCGGGGCGCCGCTCGCTTGAATGAGTCCCTCGCAAGAGGCGGCCGGGTCGTCGGCTCCCCCTCGTAACAGTTCGACGACCCGCCCCGCGCCGTTCGTTCTGCCGGCCTGCCCGACACTCCGTGGCAGGGCGGGCGGCGCCGGACCGCACAGCCCACTGCCCCGATGACAGTAGGGTGCGTTGCGGTCCCCGGGCCGTCCGGCGAGAACAGAAGGGGCGTATCCGGTGGCCGGATACGCCCCTTCTCACTGCCGTGGGCCCTACGCGCCGCGCAGCACCGCGCCGGTGCGCTCGGTCGCCAGGGCGACCGCGGTGTCGCGGGCCGCGGAGGCCTCCTCCACGGTCAGCGTGCGGTCCGGGGCACGGAACCGCAGCGCGTACGCCAGGGACTTGTTGCCCTCACCGATCTGCTCGCCGGTGAAGACGTCGAACAGCCGCAGCGATTCGAGCAGGTCGCCGGCGCCTTCGCTGAGCGCCTTCTCCACCTCTTCGGAGGGCACGTCCGAGGCGACGACGAGCGCGACGTCCTGGGTCGCCACCGGGAAGGTGGAGATCCGGGGTGCCTGGAGCGCACCGTCGACGGCCCGCTCCAGGACGTCGATCTCGACCTCCATGGCGCAGGTCCGCTCGGGGAGGTGGAGCTCCTTGACGACCCGCGGGTGGAGTTCGCCCGCGTGTCCGAAGAGGGTCTCCTCGCCGTCGACCGTGACGTACAGCGCGGCGCAGCGGCCGGGGTGCCACGGTGCGTGCCGGTCGGCGCGGACCGTCACCTCGACGCCCGCCTCCCGGGCGATGGAACGCGCCGCCTCGACGGAGTCCGCCCAGTCGGCGGGGCGGCCCTTGCCCCACCAGCCGGCCTGCTCGCGGGCGCCCGCGAGGACCACGGCGGCGCGGCGCGGCTGACGCGGGAGCGCCGCGTCCAGCCCGGCGATCTCCTCGTCGGTGGGCCGGCGGTCGACGGGCAGCCGTACGGCCTTGGTCTCCTCGCCGGTGGGCCTGAAGACCAGCCCGGTCTCGAAGAGCGCCAGGTCGTGGCTGCCCCGGCCGTCGTTGCGCCGCAGTGCGCCGAGCAGACCCGGCAGCAGCGTGGTGCGCAGCGCGGGCTCCTCGTCGGAGAGCGGGTTGACGAGGGTGACCGTACGGCGGCGGGCGTCGTCCTTCTCCAGCCCGAGCTGGTCGAGGACGGCGTCGCCGATGAACGGGTAGCTGAGCGCCTCTACGTAACCGGCGCCGGCGAGCGCCCGGCCGATGCGGCGGTGCAGCCGCTGGCGGTCGGTGAGCCCGCGGCCGGACGGCGGCGTCGGCAGGGTCGACGGGAGGTTCTCGTACCCCTCCAGCCGGATCACCTCTTCGGCCAGGTCGTTCGGCTCGGCAAGGTCGGGGCGCCAGGACGGCACCGTGACGATCAGCTCGTCCTGCCCGTAGACGTCGCAGCCGACCTGCTGGAGGCGGCGTACGACGGTCTCGCGGCCGTACGCGACACCGGCCACCCGGTCGGGGTGGTTCGCGGGCATCGCGATGGTGCGGGGCGCGGACGGGGCGGTGATCTCCGTGACGCCGGCCTCGGCCGTGCCGCCCGCGAGGAGGACCAGCAGGTCGACCGTGCGCTGTGCGGCAGCGGCGGCGGCCTGCGGGTCGACGCCGCGCTCGAAGCGCTTGGACGCCTCGGAGCTCAGCTTGTGGCGGCGCGCGGTCCGGGCGATGGAGATCGCGTCGAAGTGCGCGGCCTCGATGACGACCTCGGTGGTCCCGGTGTCCTCGGCGTGGTCGGCGATCTCGGTGTCGGCGCCGCCCATGACGCCCGCGAGGCCGATCGGCCCGCGGTCGTCGGTGATGACGAGGTCCTGGGAGTCCAGGACGCGCTTGGCACCGTCGAGCGTGGTGAGCTTCTCGCCCTGCTGGGCACGGCGCACCCCGATCGTCCCCGCGACACGGGAACGGTCGTAGGCGTGCAGCGGCTGGCCGAGCTCCAGCATCACGTAGTTGGTGATGTCGACGGCGAGCGAGACGGTGCGCATCCCGGCCTTCTGCAGCCTGCGCTGCATCCAGATCGGGGAGCGTGCCTCGGGCCGCAGCCCGGTGACCGTACGCGCGGTGAAGTTGCTGCATCCGAACGGGTCGGACACCTTCACCGGGTAGCCGTGCGCGTTGGGCGGCGGCACGTCCAGGAGCGCCGGGTCGCGCAGCGGCAGCCCGTACGCGATGGCGGTCTCGCGGGCGACGCCGCGCATCGAGAGGCAGTAGCCGCGGTCCGGGGTGACGGCGATGTCGAGGACCTCGTCGACGAGCTCCAGGAGCTCGATCGCGTCGGTGCCGGGCTCGAACTCGGGCGGCAGCACGATGATGCCGTGCGTGCCGTCGTCGCCCATGCCGAGCTCGTCGGTCGAGCAGATCATGCCGTGCGAGGTCTTGCCGTACGTCTTGCGCGCGGCGATCGCGAAGTCGCCGGGCAGCACGGCGCCCGGGAGGACCACGACGACCTTGTCGCCGACGGAGAAGTTACGGGCGCCGCAGACGATCTCCTGCGGTTCGCCGGTGCCGTTGGCGGTGCCGACGTCGACCGTGCAGAAGCGGATGGGCTTCTTGAAGCCCTCCAGCTCCTCGATGGTCAGGACCTGTCCGACGACCAGCGGGCCCTTGAGGCCGGCGCCGGTCTGCTCGACGGTCTCGACCTCGAGGCCGACGGAGACGAGCTTGGCCTGTACGTCACGGCCGGTCTCCGTCGCCGGCAGGTCGACGTATTCCCGCAGCCAGGAAAGCGGGACGCGCATCAGATCTCCATCCCGAACGGCCGGGTGAACCGGACGTCGCCCTCGACCATGTCTCGCATGTCCTCGACGTTGTGGCGGAACATCAGCATCCGCTCGATGCCGAACCCGAAGGCGAATCCGCTGTACTTCTCGGGGTCGACGCCGCAGGCGACGAGCACCTTGGGGTTGACCATGCCGCAGCCGCCGAGCTCGATCCAGCCCTCGCTGCCGCAGGTGCGGCAGGGGCGGTCCGGGTTGCCGACGGACTCGCCGCGGCAGACGTAGCAGACCATGTCCATCTCTGCGGACGGCTCGGTGAACGGGAAGAAGTTCGGCCGGAGCCGGGTCTTCATGTCCGGGCCGAAGAGCGCCTGGACCATGTGGTCGAGGGTGCCCTTGAGGTCGGCCATGGTGAGGCCCTCGTCGACGGCGAGCAGCTCGATCTGGTGGAAGACCGGGGTGTGCGTGGCGTCGAGCTCGTCGGTGCGGTAGACCCGGCCGGGGCAGACCACGTAGACGGGGGGCTTACGGCTGAGGAGCGAGCGCGCCTGGACCGGCGAGGTGTGCGTACGCAGCACGACACCGGACTCGTCGCTCTTCGCGCCGTCGGCGCCCTGGACGAAGAAGGTGTCCTGCATCTGGCGCGCCGGGTGGTCGGGCACGAAGTTCAGGGCGTCGAAGTTGAACCACTCCGCCTCGACCTCGGGGCCCTCGGCGATCTCGTAGCCCATGGCGACGAAGACGTCGGCGACGCGCTCCATGATCGTCGTCAGGGGGTGGCGGGCGCCGGCCGGGACGCGGTCGTAGGGCAGTGTGACGTCCACCGCCTCCTCGACGAGCACCCGGGCGTCACGCTCGGCCTCCAGCTCGGCCTGGCGGGCGGCCAGCGCCTTGGAGACGGCGCCGCGGGCCTGGCCCACGCGCTTGCCCGCCTCGGCCTTGGCCTGCGGGGGCAGGGCGCCGATCTCCCGGTTGGCGAGCGACAGGGGCGAGGTTCCACCGGTGTGCGCGGTCTTCGCCTGGGCGAGCGCGTCGAGGTCGCCGGCGGCGGCGAAGGCGGCGAACGCCTCGTCCCGCATGCGCTCGATCTCTTCCGGTTTCAGTGCCTCGACCTCGACTGGGTCGTACGACTTGTTCGGTGCCGACATCTCTTCCCGTGCTTCCGATTGGCTGGTGGCGACCCTGGTTCGACGACTGAGGACGCAAAGGTGCCAAAAGTCGAGTCTACGGGCCGCCGGGAGGCGAAGAAGCCCGTGGGCCGCCTAGGCCAGGTAGGCCGGCGTGCTCACGGGCAGGATAAATCGGAACTCGGCGCCGCCGCCGGGTCCACGGTCGACGGTGATCGTGCCGCCGTGCGCCTCGACGATGCCCTTGACGATGTACAGGCCCAGGCCGGTCCCGCCGCGCTTGCTCCCCCGCCAGAAGCGGGTGAAGACGCGGCCCATCGACTCCTCGGGGATGCCGGGACCCTCGTCGCTCACGGTGACTGCCGTTCCGCTCTCGTCGTCCTTGCCCGGTGCGGGTGCAGGGGCGATCTCAATGGTGACGGTTCCCTCGCCGTGGCGCACCGCGTTTTCCAGCAGGTTGCCCAGGACCTGGTCGACCTTGTCCGGGTCCGCCCACAGACCGGGCAGCGGCTGTCCGGTCCGGACGAGGAACCGGTCGGGCGCCTGGCCCGCCGCGACGAGGGCCTGGACGTGGCGTTCGACGGCCGCGGAGATGTCCACGGGCTGGCGGCGCAGCTCCAGTCGGCCGGAGTCGATGCGGGAGATGTCGAGCAGCTCGGCGATGAGCCGGGTGACGCGGTTGGCGTCGGCGTCGACGGTCTCCAGCATCAGCCGCTTCTGGTCGTCGGTGAACCGCTCCCACTTGGCCAGCAGCGTGGCGGTGAAGCCCTTCACCGAGGTCAGCGGGGAGCGCAGCTCATGGGCGACGGTGGCGATCAGCTCGGCGTGGCTGAGCTCGGTGCGCCGGCGCGCCTCGGTGCCGCGCAGTGAGACGACGAGCCGGCGGACCGGGCCGGTCGGGCTCTCGCGTACGTACCGGGCGGAGACCAGGACCTCACGGCCGCCGGGGAGCAGCAGGTTGCGCTCGGGCTGGCCGACCCGGGTGGCGAGCCCGCCGTACGGATCGGTCAGGTCCCACCAGCGCCGCCCCTTGAGGTCCTCCAGCGGCAGTGCCTCGTCCAGGGAGCGGCCGAGCGCGTCGGCCGCGGGGGTGGCGGTGATCCGGGCGGCGGCCGTGTTGAAGCAGACGACCTTGCCGTCCCCGTCGGCGACGACGAGACCGTCGGGCAGGTCGTCCGGGCCGATGCCCGTCGCGGGGTCCCCGAGGACCGGGCTCGCGCCGGCTCCGTCGGAGAGGGCGCGCACGGCGGCCGTGTATGCCGCTCGCGGCCTGCTCATGCCGACAGCCATCTTCCCGTACCCCACCTCTCGAACCGGTGCAGTGGGCCCCCGAGTTCGTCACCCTACTAGGCGTCAGCGGCCGGGCGACACCCTCAGGGGCGGGCCCGGCGGGGAGTGACGCGTATCGGTCGGTGGAGGGGTCAGCGTGCCGGGCGCTGGGCGCGCGCCGAGGCGTAGAGGCAGACGGCGGCGGCGGTGGCGAGGTTGAGGCTCTCGGCCTTGCCGTGGATCGGGACCCGGACCACGGCGTCGGCCAGGGCGCGCGTCTCCTCGGGGAGGCCCCACGCCTCGTTGCCGAAGACCCAGGCGGTGGGCCCGCCCATGGTGCCCGCGTCGAGCTCGTCGTCGAGGTCGTCCTCGCCCGCGCCGTCGGCCGCCAGGATGCGTACCCCGGCGTCCCGGAGCCCCTGCACGGCCTGCTCGACGGGTACGCCGACGGCCACCGGCAGGTGGAAGAGCGAGCCGACGGAGGCGCGGACCGACTTGGGGTTGTAGAGGTCCACGGAGGCGTCGGTGAGCACGACCGCGTCCGCGCCGGCGGCGTCCGCGCAGCGCAGCACGGTGCCGGCGTTGCCGGGGTCGCGTACATGGGCGAGGACCGCGACCAGGGTGGGCTTCGCCGCGAGGATGTCCTCGAAGGGCGAGTCCAGGAACCGGCAGACGCCGATCAGGCCCTGGGGCGTGACGGTCTGGGAGACGTCGGCGAGCACGTCGGCGTCGGCGAGGTGCACCCGGGCGCCCGCGCCGCGGGCCGCGTCGATGATGCCGGCGTACCGGTCGGCGGCCTCGACGGTGGCGAAGAGCTCGGTCAGGGTGGGTTCGCCGTCACCGCCGCGGTGCGCGGCGGCCTCCCGTACGGCCTGCGGCCCCTCGGCGATGAATCTGCGCTCCTTGCCGCGGAAGTTACGCCTGGCCAGCCGGCGTGCGGCGGCGATCCGCGGCGACCGTGCGGAGATCAGTTCGGGGGTGCCCATGGTCGGCGGCGAGCCTCTCTGCGTAAGTCAGCTTCTCTGCGTACGTTTCTCTGCGTACGGCTGACTGCGTACGCGACACGTGCTGCAACGCACCGGACCCGCAGACGGCACACGCCTGCGGGTCCGGCTCAAACGCTGAACGTCGGAAGAACTGCCTGGATCAGGCGGCCTTCGGGGCGTTGACGTCGCTCGGGAGGGCCTTCTGGGCGACCTCGACGAGGGCGGCGAACGCGTTGGCGTCGTTGACCGCGAGCTCGGCCAGGATCTTGCGGTCCACCTCGATGTTGGCGGCCTTCAGACCCTGGATGAGGCGGTTGTACGTCATGCCGTTCTGGCGGGCGGCCGCGTTGATGCGCTGGATCCAGAGCTGACGGAAGTCGCCCTTGCGCTTCTTGCGGTCGTTGTAGTTGTAGACCAGGGAGTGGGTGACCTGCTCCTTGGCCTTGCGGTACAGACGCGAACGCTGACCGCGGTAACCGCTGGCGGCCTCGAGGATCGCCCGGCGCTTCTTGTGGGCGTTTACCGCCCGCTTGACGCGTGCCACTTTTAACTCCTTGCAGCGGGGTCGGGTGGTCGCAGTGAGGACTCACCCGGCCCGGAAACGAATTGGTCCCGGTCGGATCGAGGTCGCGCCCCCGGGTTCACCGGAGGCGGCGCCTCACTTGCCGAGAAGCTTCTTGACCTTCTTGGCGTCGGCCGGAGCCACGACGACCGTGCCGGTCAGCGAACGGGTCTTCTTCGAGGACTTGTGCTCGAGCAGGTGGCGCTTGCCGGCCTTCTCGCGCAGCACCTTGCCGGAGCCCGTGATCTTGAAGCGCTTGCTGGCACCGCTGTGCGTCTTGTTCTTCGGCATCGCGCCGTTATCTCCTCGTCAGTGGCGCCCCTCTCGGTGCGGGCACCGGACTGCAGGGGCGTCAGATCTTTGGGTGGTTTCCGAGGGACCCGGGGGCGCCTGGATGGCGACCCCCGGAGGTCACGCCTCGGAAGGTGTCTCGGCCGGAGCCTCGGCCGCTGCGGCCGGGGCCTCAGCGGTGTCACCCTCGGACTCGGCGTCGGGGGTGTATCCCTGACGCTCCGCCTTGCGGGCGGCCTGGGCCTCGCGGGCCTCGGCCATGGCTTCGGTCTTCTTCTTGTGCGGGCCCAGAACCATGATCATGTTCCGGCCGTCCTGCTTCGGGTTCGACTCGATGAAGCCGAGGTCCTCGACGTCCGAAGCGAGACGCTGGAGCAGTCGGAAGCCCAGCTCGGGGCGGGACTGCTCACGGCCGCGGAACATGATCGTGATCTTGACCTTGTCCCCCTGCTTGAGGAACCGGACGACGTGACCCTTCTTGGTGTCGTAGTCGTGCGGGTCGATCTTCGGCCGGAGCTTCATTTCCTTGATGACCGTGTGCGCCTGGTTCTTGCGCGCCTCACGGGCCTTCATGGCCGACTCGTACTTGAACTTCCCGTAGTCCATGAGCTTGCACACGGGGGGACGGGCTGTCGCCGCCACCTCGACCAGGTCGAGGTCGTACTCCTGTGCGAGCTCCAGGGCCTTGGCAAGCGGAACAATCCCGACCTGCTCGCCGCTGGGACCGACAAGTCGCACCTCGGGAACGCGAATCCGGTCGTTGATGCGGGGCTCGGCGCTGATGGATCCTCCTCGGTAGCACCACGCGACCGCCTGGCGGACAGCCGCGTAACGTCTTCTTTTGAGACCAACCGAGCCGGGAAAAGCACAAACGCCCCGGACGGGACACAGGCGGGGCTCCAGGAACTACCGGAACACCGCCGCGTGCTACCGCGGGGCGTGCATCGGGCGGCCCCATCGTCCGTACGGAACGATGGCTGCCACCTGACCGGTGACCCGCCGTCCCTGAGGACGGTCAGGTGGGAGATCGGAGCCTCCACTTGTGGGCCGAGCACATATGTGTCCGGCCGGTCGTTACACAAGGTTAGCAGCTCCCCGGGGCTACGGCGAACCCGCTGCCCGGACGGCTCCCGCAGGAGGAGCCGCGCCGACGTGGCCTTATCGTGTGGGGCATGAGCGACGCGACCACTCCCAGCACCGAGAACCCCGGCTTCGACGACATGGCCCGTGACATCGCGGAGGTTCCCGCGGTCGAGGTGATCGTCACCGTCGCCGTCAATCTGATGAGCGCGGCGGCCGTGAAGCTCGGCCTGACCGAGGAGGGCGAGCAGCACAAGGACCTGGACGAGGCGCGCAAGCTGGTCCAGGCGCTGGCGGGGCTGCTCGACGCGAGCGCCACCGAGATCAGCACCTTCCACGCCTCGCCGCTGCGGGACGGTCTGAAGTCGCTCCAGCTGGCGTTCCGTGAGGCCTCGCTCGTACCGGACGAGCCGGGCAAGGGCCCGGGCGAGAAGTACACCGGTCCCGTCTACGGCTAGTCACCCCGCACCCGCTTCGAGCCCGCCGCCTGTGCCAGGCGGCGGGCTCCTGCGTGTCAGCGGCTGAACAGCGGTTCGCCCGGGGCCTCGGCGTCGGCGGGCAGCAGCGCCAGGTCGATCCCGCGCACCAGCCGGGCGCGCAGCACCTCGCTGGCGGACAGCGCGTCGGCGACCCGGCGGGCGGCCTCGGCGACCACCGCGTCCGGGGTGAGGACCAGGGCGAGGGTTCCGTCGGCCCGGCCGGGGCCGAGGTGGGCCCGCAGCACCGCGGGCTCGGCGGCGACCGCGTCCCGTACGGCGGTAACGACGGCGGGGTCGTCGAGCGGGTCCGCGCTGGTGCGGTTCTCGGCCAGGGCCAGCAGAGCGGGGCCGGTCAGCTCGAAGGCGACGGGCCCGGCGAGGTCGAGCACCACCGTGTCCGCCTTCTCGTGCGCGGCGGCCTGCAGCGCCTGGTGCAGGGGTACGGCGACGGGGCGCGCCTGCGGATCCCAGCGGGCCAGCGAGGCGGTGGAGGTGAAGGCGGGCAGGGCACGCCGGTCGCCGGCCTGGAGGGTCGGCACGGCCATGTCACTGGTCTTCTCGCGGCGCAGCCCGCCCCCCCGTCGCCCGCCACCACCCTTCTCAGGAGCTTCGCGCCCCTCCTCACTGTCCTCCTCGACCTCGCCGAGTACGGCGACGACCGGGACGAGCAGCCGGGCGTCGCGCAGTGCCGCGAGGACGGGTCCGACGGCCGTCCGGTCCTCGGCCCAGGCGGCGAGGGCCGCCGTCAGTTCGGGCGAGGCGGTGCCGTCGTCGTCGGAGAAACCGGGGTCCGGGATGTTCTTGAGCGCCACACGACGAGCGTAGTGGGTCGGTTCTCTCACCTGGGCGACAGGTCGGGCACAGGCTGCTGCCAGGTGGGATTCCTAGCGTCCGGGCCATGCCCCGTCACAGAACGCGCAGGCCCGCGCTGTCCGGCCTCCTGGCCGCCGTCGCCGTGCTGCTGGCCGGTACCGCCGCAGGGGGTGCGTATCTGGTCGGTCACTCGCCGGATGACGCGTCACCGGCCGTTGCCGCCGTATCGTCCGCCTCCAGCCCGTCGGCCACGACGGGCCCGAGCGAGGAGACCGAGGTGGATCTCGACGCGGAGCTGGCCGACGCGCTGGCGCCCCTGGCGGACGGCGCCGATGTGTCGGTGGCGGTGCTGGACACGGAGAGCGGCGCGACCGCCGTGTACGGGGACGGGGCCTACGACGCCGCGAGCATCGTCAAGGTCGACATCCTGGCGGCGCTGCTCCTCCGGGCGCAGGACGAGGACCGGGAGCTGAACGGCGCCGAGCAGGCGTACGCGGAGGCCATGATCCAGCGCAGTGACAACACCTCGGCCACCGAGCTGCTCAAGGTGGTCGGCGGGGAGGAGGGCCTCGACGCGGCCAACGTACGGCTGGGGCTGACCGGGACGGAGGCCGCCCATGCGTGGGGGCTGACCCAGACCACGGCCGCCGACCAGGTGCGGCTGCTGGAGGCGGTGTCCGGGGCCGGTTCGGTGCTGTCGGAGGCCTCGCGGGCGTACCTGACGGGGCTGATGGGCCAGGTCGAGGCGGACCAGCGGTGGGGCGTGTCGGCAGCGGGCACCGACGCGGTGCTGAAGAACGGCTGGATGCCCCGGACGACGACGGGGCTGTGGGACGTCAACAGCATCGGGCGGGTCCGGAGCGGCGGGCACACCGTGCTGGTGGCGGTGCTGTCGCGCGGGCATGCGACGAAGGAGGCGGGCATCGCTCTCGTGGAGACCGTGGCGAAGGCGGCGGTCGGCGTGACGGATGCGGTGAGCGGGTCGGACTGAGGGGGGTCCGGGAGGCGGGGCCGCCCTGCGCTCAGCGCGGGGCGGGGCCGCCCTTCGCTCAGCGCGGCGGGCCGGCGGGGAACGGGCTGTACCCGGGTGCGGGCGGGTTCCCTCCGGTGTACGGGCCGCCGGTCCTCCTCCTGGGGGTCCTGCCGCGCCACAGCACCACGGCCAGGGCGAGGAGCACGGCCCCGAGGCCGCCCGCCGTGGGGGCCAGCCAACCGGCCGGGTCCCCGTCGTCGTCCTGGGGAGCGGGTCCGGAGCCGAAGTACTCCTCGCGGTAGCCGGCCTTGGCGGACTGCGCGCTCAGATCGCCGGGGCGCAGCTTCGCCCCGGCCGCTATCGCCGCGGCGGGGTCGGCCAGGCCGTAGCCCCTGGAGTCGTCGCGTCCGCCCGAGGGGGCGTCACCCGCGGTGTCCGCGAGCAGGGTCTTGACCTGCGCCGGTGAGAGCCCCGGGTGGGCGGCGCGTACGAGGGCCACGGCCCCGGAGACGAACGCCGACGCGGCCGAGGTGCCCCACTCGATGTAGTAGTGCTGGTCGGGGTTGGCCACGACGATGTCGACGCCGGGCGCGCTGACGGTGGCGTACCAGCGGCGGGTGGAGAACGCGGCGTGGGTGCCGTACTTGTCGACCGCCGCGACGGCGATCACGCCGGGATAGGCGGCGGGGTAGGAGACCCGGTCGCCCTTCTCCCCGCTGTTGCCGGCGGAGGCGACGACGGAGACGCCCTTGCCGAGGGCGTACTGCACGGCGGCGTCCTCGCCGGGCTCCGGGTGGGCCGACTCGCTGTCGTCGCCGAGGGAGAGGTTGATGACGTCGGCGCCCTGGTCGGCCGCCCAGCGGATGCCCTCGGCGAGCGCGGTTCCCCGTGACTCCCGGGCCTTCGCGCGTGACGGGTCGCCGGACTCGAGGATCACCCGTACGGGCAGGATCTTCGCCTCAGGGGCCACGCCGAGCACGCCGTCGCCCTGCCCCGGGCCGTTGCCGCGGCCGGCGATGATGCCGGCCATCGCGGTGCCGTGCAGGGCCCAGGAGCGGTCGCCGCGTCCGGCTCCGAAGCCGATGAGGTCCTTGCCGGGGAGCACCTGCCCGGCGAGGTCGGGGTGGTCGTCGTCGACCCCGGTGTCCAGGACCGCGACCGTGATGCCCTTGCCCTTCGTGGTCTGCCAGGCCTTGTCGGTGTGGAGTGCCTCCAGGCCCCACTGCTGGTCCCGGATGGCGTCCGCGCGGGCGGGGACGGCGGGCAGCAGTGCGAAGGCGGTGGCCGTGGCCACGGCGGCGAGCGCCCGGAGCCGGCGGGGGCGGGTCATGCCGGCTTCTCCGTGAGGTCGGTGACGGTCCTGCGCAGGGTGCGCTCCACCCGGTCGGCGATGCCCTTCGCCTCGTGGCCGAGTCCCGCCTGGGCGGGCGCCGTCGTGGCATCCGGGGCCATCGCCGCGGCGGCGGGCTGCGGTTCGGCGACCTCGCGGCCGTCGGCGAAGCCGGAGACGGCGAACACGACGACGGGCAGCTCGGTCAGGACGTGGACCGTCCAGCTGGCGCGCTGCGGGGCGCCGAAGCCGGCCGCGACGGTGCCCTTGACCGGGTAGGTGCGGGGCATCAGGTCGGAGCGGTCGGCGAGGTGCTGGGTGGTGAACCGGGTGTCGAGCGCGCTCATCGCCTCGGTGTCGGCCTCGGTGAAGACCATGCCGACGGTGGTGACGCTGCTGCGGGTGGCGTCGGTGTAGGTGGCGCGCACCAGGCGTTCGCAGCCGACCGGGCCGAGCGTCTTCAGCAGCAGCGGGTCCAGGCCGGCCGTGCAGCCGCTGTCGCTCGCGACGGCGACCCTGGTCCAGACCCGGTCGGTGGCTCCCGGCCCCGCGCCGTCGCCCTTGAGGGTGCGCGGGAAGAGGGTGTCGACCGGTGTGCTGTGCCAGGCGGAGCGGCCCACGGTGTACGCGCTCGCGTCGCCGGGGTCGGCCGCGGAGTCGCCGGTGAGCCAGCTGCCGGTGACCGCGCCGCCGATGAGCCCGAGGCCGAGCACGGCGCACACCGCGGCCGCCGCGGTCCTGCCGCGGTTCCTGGCCTTGACGGGACGGAGCCGGGTGGTGGTCTCGGCGGGAGTCTCGGCGTACGCGTAGTAGGCGCCGGGCGGGGCCGGGGTGGCGCCGGGGCGAGGGGTGAGGTCCACCGCGCCGACGGGCCTGCGCCTGGTGGCGGTGGGAGGTGGCGGCGGCGGCCCGGGCGGTACGGGGCGGAGCCGGGTGGTCGTCTCCACCGGCGGCACCGGGGCGGCCCCGGGCACGGGCGGGACAGGAGCGGCGCGCGGGGCCTGCGGTGCGGGTTCGGCGCGCGGGGCCGGTGCCGCGGGTTCGGCGCGCGGGGCGGCCTGCGGTGCGGGGGTGGCGGCGGGGGCCTGCGGTGCGGGCTCCGGACGGCCCTGCGGCACGGAGGCGCTGCCGGGTACGCGCGGTGGGGTGGCCGGACGGGGCGGCACTGGAGCGCGCTGCGCTTCGGTACTCATCCGTCCCCCTGGTCCACGTCCCCTCACCGCCCACGGACCACCGTTGCGCACGGGCCCGTCGGTCGATCGTGTGACGGTCACTCTACGGGGTGGACGGCACCCCGTGGGAACGGGACGGAGGGCGCTGGGCGATCTGCACCGAACGTCCCCTACCCAGTGGTACGGCCGTCTGGCAAGCTGCGGCCATGACTCCCCGCGCCGCTGACCGGAGCCGCTACGACCGCGCCACCGCCCATCTCGATGCCCCGGTGGCCGTCGTCGACCTGGAGGCCTTCGACGCCAACGCCGACGATCTGGTGCGCCGGGCCGGCGGGAAGCCGGTCCGGGTGGCGAGCAAATCGGTGCGCTGCCGTGCCCTGCTGGAGCGGGTGCTCGCGCGCCCCGGGTTCGCGGGGATCATGTCGTTCACGCTCGCGGAGTCGCTGTGGCTGGCCCGCGCCGGATTCGACGACGTACTACTGGCCTATCCGTCGGCCGACCGGTCCGCGTTCGCCGAACTCGCGGCCGATCCCAAGCTCGCGGCGGCCGTGACGGTGATGGTGGACGACCACGCCCAGCTGGAGCTGATCGACGCGGCGCGGGCGGGCGGTACCGAGGAGATCCGGGTCTGCCTGGAGCTGGACACCTCGCTGCGGCTGCTCGGCGGCCGGGTCAGGATCGGCGCGCTGCGCTCCCCGCTCCGCTTCCCCGCCCAACTGGCTGAGCTGGCCCGCTCGGTGGTCCGCAGGCCGGGTTTCCGGCTGGTGGGGCTGATGGCGTACGAGGGCCATGTCGCGGGCGTGGGCGACTCGGTGGCCGGGCGGCCGCTGCGGTCGCGTGCGGTCCGGCTGATGCAGGCGGCGGCCCGCAAGGAGCTGGCGGCCCGGCGCGCGGAGGTCGTGCGGGCGGTCCGCGCGGTGGCGCCCGGCCTGGAGTTCGTGAACGGCGGCGGCACCGGCAGTGTGCAGCACACGGCCGCCGAGTCCGCGGTGACGGAGATCGCGGCGGGTTCCGGGCTGTACGTGCCGAGGCTGTTCGACAACTACACCTCGTTCAGAGGCCGTCCGGCGGCGCTGTTCGCCCAGCCCGTGGTGCGGCGGCCGGGGGTGGGCGTGGTGACGGTGCTCGGCGGCGGCTACCCGGCGTCCGGGGCGGCGGGCCCGGACCGGCTGCCGGTGCCGTATCTGCCCGAGGGGCTGCGTTACGACCCGCAGGAGGGGCCGGGCGAGGTCCAGACCCCGCTGCTCGGCGCCCCGGCGGACGATCTGCTGATCGGCGACAAGGTGTGGTTCCGGCACGCCAAGGCGGGTGAGCTGTGCGAGCGCTTCGACGAGCTGCGGCTGATCGAGGGCGACCGGATCACGGCGACCGTGCCGACGTACCGCGGCGAGGGCCGCACCTTCCTCTAGAGGCGCGTGCGTCAGGGCGCCACGGTGCTGCCCACACCGCCGCCGGTGGCGTCGCCGATCGGGCGGATGCCCCGGGTGATGGTGTCCATCAGGGAGAGCGGCAGCGCGTCCTGGCCCGCGTCGAAGGCGAAACGCACGATGACCGGCGTCTCGCTGCCCACGGCTGAGGGGAAGACGAGCGACTGCACGTATCCGCCGGGGCCCTTGCCCGTGGTGATCTGCCGGCGCACCAGGTATCCGGTGCGGCCCGCCACGGTCACCGGCCTGGACGCCAGGTCCTTGTGGGACCGGATGCCCCCGTGGATGAGGTCGCCGACGGTGTCCTTGCCGTAGGCGCGGTCGGCCGCCGTCCCGATGTCCTCCTCGGCCAGCGCCTTCATGTCCGTGAGGTCGGTGCCGTTCGCGGTCCGGACGGTGACCGTGCCGTGGTAGCAGAAGCTTCCCGAGTCGCCGGGGCAGGTGTAGGAGCCGACCGTACGCATCGTGGACGCGTCGTCGAGGGTGTTCTCCGGCTTCTCCCAGCCCTCGGGGATCTGCAGGGTGACGCCGTTCAGCTGGTCGACCAGCACCGTGGGGTCGTCCTCCGGGCCATCGGCGGGCGTCGGGCCGGGCGTGCCGGCGCTGTCCGTGGCGGTGGGCGGCGCACTGCTGCTGGGCGCGGCCGTCGGCTGCGTACCGCTGTCGTCCCCGCCCAGCACCAGGAAGCCGGTGACCGCGGCGGCGACGACGAGCAGGCCCGCCACGGTCATGGCCACGGTCCGGGTGGTGGTGCCCGCTCCGCTGCGTACGGGCTGCGGAGCGGGCACCACCGGCTGCGTGGCGGCGACGGAACGGGTGTACCCGGTCCAGGCCGTGCCGTCCCACCAGCGCTCGGTGCCGGGCACGTTCACGTCCGGGTACCAGCCGGGCGGGGTCGCGTTGGTCATGTCACCACTGTAGGGAGCCTCAGCCGAGCGGGGTCACGTACGCCCCCGAGATCCCGCCGTCGACGAGGAAGTCGGTGGCGTTGACGAACGAGGAGTCGTCGCTGGCCAGGAAGGCGACGGCGGCCGCGATCTCCGTCGCCTCGGCGAACCGGCCGAGCGGAATGTGCACGAGCCTGCGGGCGGCGCGCTCCGGGTCCTTGGCGAACAGCTCCTGCAGCAGCGGGGTGTTGACCGGCCCGGGGCACAGGGCGTTGACCCGGATCCCCTCGCGGGCGAACTGCACCCCGAGTTCGCGGGACAGGGCGAGGACACCGCCCTTGGACGCGGTGTACGAGATCTGGGAGGTCGCCGCGCCCATGCGGGCCACGAAGGACGCCGTGTTGATGATCGAGCCGCGGCCCTGGCGCCTCATGTAGGGGAGGGCGGCCTTGCAGCAGAGGTAGACGGAGGTGAGGTTGACGTCCTGGACGCGTTTCCAGGCCTCGAGACCGGTCGTGAGGATGGAGTCGTCGTCGGGGGGTGAGATGCCGGCGTTGTTGAAGGCGATGTCGACGGAGCCGTAGGTGTCGTCGGCGGCTGCGAAGAGCGCCTCGACCTGGCCGGGGTCGGTGACGTCGACCTGCACGAAGGTGCCTCCCACCTCCTGGGCCGCCGCCTTGCCCGCGCTCGCGTCGATGTCGCCGCAGACGACGTGGGCTCCCTCCGACGCGAGCCGGCGGGCGGTGGCGAGGCCGATGCCGCTGCCCGCCCCGGTGATGACGGCGGTGCGGCCGGTCAGACGGCGGCAGATGTTTCCGGAGTCGGTCGTCATGTCTGTTCAGGCCTCCGTGCCGATGAAGACGTTCTTGGTTTCGGTGAAGGCCGCGAGGGCGTCGGGCCCCAGTTCGCGGCCGAGCCCGGACCGCCCGTACCCGCCGAACGGGGTCCAGTAGCGCACGGCCGAGTGGGAGTTGACGGACAGGTTCCCGGCCCGGACCGCCCGGGAGACCCGCAGGGCGCGGCCCACGTCGCGGGTCCAGACCGAACCGGCCAGGCCGTAGTCGGTGGCGTTGGCCAGCCGGACCGCGTCCTCCTCGTCCTCGAAGGGCAGGACGACGGCGACCGGGCCGAAGACCTCCTCGGTGGCGACGGGGGCATCAGGAGCGATGCCGGTGAGGACGGTCGGCGGGAACCAGAACCCGGGGCCGCCGGGCGCGCTGCCCCGGATGCCGTCCGCGTCCTCGGGGACGAGTGTCCGTACGCGTTCCAGCTGGGCGCGGGAGATCAGCGGCCCCATCTGCGTCTTCTCGTCCGACGGATCCCCCACGACGACGGAGGCGACGGACGGGACGAGGTGTTCGAGGAACCGGTCGTAGGCGGAGCGCTGGACCAGGATGCGGGTGCGGGCGCAGCAGTCCTGGCCCGCGTTGTCCAGGAAGGACATGGGGGCGGCGGCCGCGGCGGCCTCGATGTCGGCGTCGGCGAAGACGATGTTGGGGCTCTTGCCTCCGAGTTCGAGGGTGAGCCGCTTCACCCGGTCCGCGCACCTGGCCATGATCTGCTTGCCGACGCGGGTCGACCCGGTGAAGACGATCTTCGCCACGCCGGGGTGTTCGACGAGGGCGTTGCCCGTCACGTCGCCGGCGCCGGGCAGCACCTGGAAGAGGTGTTCGGGGAGGCCGGCGTCGAGGGCGAGCCGGGCCAGCCGGAGCGCGGTGAGCGGGGTGGTCTCGGCCGGTTTGAGCAGGACGGCGTTGCCCGCGGCGAGGGCGGGGGCGGCGCCCCAGGCGGCGATGGGCATGGGGAAGTTCCACGGGGCGATCACCCCGACGACGCCCAGCGGTTCGAGGAACGTGACGTCGATCCCGCCCGGTACGGGGATCTGGCGTCCCGTCAGGCGTTCCACTCCCCCGGCCGCGTAGTCCAGCAGGTCCCGGACGTTGGCGGCCTCCCAGCGGGCGTTGCCCAGGGTGTGTCCCGCTTCGGTTACCTCCAGCCGGGCCAGCCGTTCGGCGTGTTCGTCGACGAGGACGGCGAAGCGGCGCAGCAGCCGGGCGCGGTCGGCGGGGGCCAGGGCGGCCCAGGTGCGCTGGGCGGCCGTGGCGCGGGTGACGGCGGCGTCGACCTCGTCGGCGGTGGTGGCGGGGACGGTGGCGACGAGCTCTTCGGTGGCCGGGTTCAGGACGCGGTGCTCGTGGATCACGGGGCTCCTCACAAGCGTTCGAAGGAGCGGCGGAGCTCCCAGTCGGTCACGGCCGCGTCGAAGGCCTCCAGTTCGACGCGTGCCATGTTGCGGTAGTGCGCGACGACGTCGTCGCCGAAGGCTTCCCTGGCCACCTCGCTGTCCTCCCAGAGGGCGGCGGCCTCACGGAGTGTGGTGGGGACCTGGTCGTATCCGGCGGTGTAGGCGTTGCCCTCGCAGGCGTCGGGGAGTTCCAGTTCGTGTGCGATGCCGTGGAGTCCCGCGGCGACGAGGCCGGCGACCGCCAGGTACGGGTTGACGTCGCCGCCGGGCAGCCGGTTCTCGAAGCGCATCGAGCGGCCGTGTCCGACGACGCGGAGGGCGCAGGTGCGGTTGTCGTGGCCCCAGGCAACGGCGGTCGGGGCGAAGGAGCCGGGCTGGAACCGCTTGTAGGAGTTGATGTTCGGCGCGTACAGCAGGGAGAAGTCGCGCAGGGCGGCGAGCTGGCCGGCGAGGAAGTGCCGCATCACGGGGGACATCGAGCCGTCCTCGCCCGCCATGACGCTGCGGCCTCCGGTGTCCTGGAGCGAGAGGTGGATGTGACAGGAGTTGCCCTCGCGCTCGTTGAACTTGGCCATGAAGGTGAGCGCGACGCCTTCCTGGGCGGCGATCTCCTTGGAGCCGGTCTTGTAGACGGCGTGCTGGTCGCAGGTGACGAGGGCCTCGTCGTAGCGGAAGACGATCTCGTGCTGGCCGGGGTTGCACTCGCCCTTGGCGGACTCGACGGTGAGTCCGGCGGCCGCCATCTCGTTGCGGATGCGGCGCAGCAGCGGTTCGATGCGGCCGGTGCCGAGGACCGAGTAGTCGACGTTGTACTGGTTGGCCGGGGTGAGGCCGCGGTAGTTGCGGTCCCAGGCCTGTTCGTAGGTGTCCTTGAAGACGATGAACTCGAGTTCCGTGCCGACGTGGGCGGTCAGTCCGTGGGCGGCGAGCCGCTCCAGCTGGCGCCGGAGGATCTGGCGGGGCGCGGCGACGACCGGAGAGCCGTCCTCCCAGGCGAGGTCGGCCATGACCAGGACCGTTCCCTCGTGCCAGGGGATCCGGCGCAGGGTCGTGAGGTCGGGGCGCATCGCGAAGTCGCCGTAGCCGTTGGACCAGGACGACATGGCGAACCCGTCGACAGTGTTCATGTCCGTGTCGACGGCGAGCAGGTAGTTGCAGCCCTCCGTGCCGTGTTCCAGCACCTCGTCGAGGAAGAAGGACGCCGCGAACCGTTTACCCTGCAGCCTGCCCTGCATGTCGGTGAAGGCGAGGACGACGGTGTCGATCTCACCGCGCTCCACCAGCACGCGCAGCTCGTCGGTCCCCAGCGGGGGTGTGCGGTCTGCCACGGAATACTCCTCGTTCGGTCGGCCGGAGGGATTGCCGGTCGGCCCGGGACCGACCGGCCTAAGGTATGGGGGAAAACCATTGGGGGGAAGGGGATCGGGACGTGGCGGAAGAAACCGGGGAGCCCGGCTACTCCGACCGGCTGCTGTCCGCCCTGCGGCCGGTCCGCGCGGGCAACGGCTTCGAGGAGGCGCTGGAGCAGATCCTCCAGGTGGTCCGGCTCGGCCTGGTGCCCGGCGGCGGGCGGCTGCCGGCGGAGCGCGAGCTGGCCGGGCTGCTCGGCATCAGCCGGGTGGCCCTGCGCGAGGTGCTGAGGGTCCTTCAGGACCAGGGCCTGATCGAGGCCAGACGCGGCCGGCACGGCGGTACGTTCGTGCTGCCCCGGGACCCCGGCCCGGACGCCGGTGACGAGCTGCGCCGCCGGGTGGCGGACGTCGGCATCGAGGACGTCCTGCTCTTCCGCGAGGTCCTGGAGTCGGGCGCGGCCGGGCTCTGCGCGTCGCGCGGCCTCGGCGAGGAGGGGGCGGACCGGCTGCGTACGGCTCTGGCGGCGACACACGAGGCACCTCTGCCCGACTACCGCAGGATCGACACCCTTTTCCATCTGACGCTCGCCGAGCTCTCCGGCTCCCCCTCCCTCGCGGCCGGGTACGCGTCCGTGCGGGCGCGCGTCAACGACCTGCTGGACTGCATCCCCCTGCTCGTACGGAATCTCGAACACTCGCAGCAACAGCACACGGCGCTCGTCGCCGCGGTGCTCGACGGCGACGAGGAGGGCGCGCGGGCGGTGATGCGCGAGCACTGCGCGGGTACGGCCGCGCTCCTTCGGGGCTTCCTGGCTTGAACCCGCCCTTCCGGATCACTGCTCTTGCGTGACGGCTCCGTACGAACAAAGGTATGACGTAACACCATTGCACCGGGCCGGCCCGCAGACCGGCCGCCGGAGGGACCGCACCATGCACGAACCGCTCATCGGCGTCACGACCTATCTGGAGCCGGCGGCTCGCTGGGGCGTCTGGGAACTCCCCGCGGCGGTACTCCCCTCCGCCTACCCCGCGCTGGTCCAGCGCTCCGGCGCACTCGCCGCGCTGCTGCCGCCGGACGACCCGGCCAGGGCGCGGGCCGCGGTGGCCCGGGTGGACGGTCTGGTGATCGCGGGCGGCGCCGACGTCGACCCCGGGCTGTACGGCGCGGAGCGCGACTTCAGGACGGGTCCGCCGGCACACGAGCGCGACACCTGGGAGGTCGCACTGCTCCGCGCGGCCCGGGAGAGCGGCACCCCGGTGCTCGGGATCTGCCGCGGCATGCAGCTGCTCAACGTGGCGCTGGGCGGCACGCTGACCCAGCATCTGGACGGCCACGCGGGCCCGTTCGGCAAGGCGGGGGTCCTCGGCGAGCACCCGGTGACGCCGGTCCCGGGCACGCTGTACGCCTCGCTCGTGCCCGAGGAGGCGTCCGTACCCACGTATCACCACCAGGCCGTGGACCGGCTCGCGCCGGGTCTGGTGGCCTCGGCGTACGCGGCGGACGGCACGGTCGAGGCGATCGAACTGCCCGGCGCGCAGTGGGTGCTCGGGGTCCAGTGGCACCCGGAGATGGGTGACGACCTGCGGATCATGCGGGCCCTGGTGGCGGCGGCCACGGCCGCGGCGTCCGTGGCCACCGTCTGAGGCCCCGGGGGCCCGGCCCCGTACGGGCGGTCAGGTGTCCCGCGCGGTCAGCGAGAGCAGGTCACGCGCCGGCCCCGTGGGCCGGTGGCCGGCCGGCCAGACCGCGCGCAGCTGGCGGCGCAGCCGGACGCCCGCGACCGGGACCTTGACCAGCCGCCGCGCGGAGAGCTCCTCGCCCAGCGCGAGTTCACTGAGTACGCAGGGGCCGGCGCCGCTCTCCGCGGCCCCCTTCACCGCGGTGGTCGAGGAGAGTTCGAGCAGGGGGCGCGCCAGTCCGCCGTGCACGGCGAGCGCCGCGTCCAGGACCTGGCGGGTGCCCGAACCGTGCTCCCGCAGGATCAGGGGCGCCTCGGCGAGCTCCCCCGGGGTCAGCGTGGCCCGGCGTGCCCACGGGTGGGAGGGGGCGACCACGACGACGAGCCGGTCGTGCGCGATGACGGTGCCGTCGAGCCCTTCCGGTATCGAGAGTCCCTCGACGAAGCCCAGATCCGCCTCGCCGGCCAGCAGCCGGAGGGCGACCGCCGCCGAGTTCCCCGCGAGCAGGGACACGGCGGTGCCGGGCCTTTCGGCCCGGAGCGCGATCAGCCAGCCCGGCAGCAGGTACTCCGCGATGGTCATGCTCGCGGCGACCCGCAGCCGGGAGTCGCGCCGGTCCCGCAGCGCCTGGGCCCCCGCGTCGAACGCCTCGGCCGCCTCGACGACCCTGCGCGCCCAGTCGGTGACGAGGGCGCCCGCGTCGGTCAGCCGGGATCCGCGCGGTGAGCGGTCCAGGAGCGCGACGCCGAGCTGCCGCTCCATCGAGCGGATGCGGCTGGAGGCGGCGGGCTGGCTGATGCCGACGTCCCGCGCCGCCCGGCCCAGGCTCCCGTGCCGCGCGACCGCGAGCAGCAGGACCATGGCTCCCAGGTCGGGGACCCGGTGGGGCAGGGAGGAGGGCGGGGGTACGGGACTGGTCATAACCCCAGCCTATGACCTCATAGCCCCGCGCTCCCTGGTGGGCCGGGGCCCGTCCACCGAGAATCGTGGCATGGCCATCTTTCCGCAGACCAAGACCGGGACTCCCGCCTCCCCTTCCCCTTCCCACCGGCTCCCGTCCCTGCGGCACCTCGGCCCCAACTGGTACGCGACGGTGATGGGGACCGCCATCGTCGCGACCGCGGGCGCCGCGCTGCCGGTGGGCGTGCCGGGTCTGCGGACCGCCTGTGTCGTGGTGTGGGCCCTGTCCGCGGTGCTGCTGGCCGTCGTGCTGGCGGCCCGTGCCGGGCACTGGGTCCTGCACCGGGACCAGGCCCGCGCCGGCCTGCTGGACCCCGCCGTCGCCCCGTTCCACGGCTGTCTGTCCATGGCGCTGCTCGCCGTCGGCGCGGGCACCCTGGTGGCCGGCCAGGACGCCATCGGACACCCGGCCGCCGTCGCCGTGGACGTGGTGCTGTTCACGGCGGGTACGGTCGCGGGGCTCGCCGCCGCCGTGGCGATCCCGTACCTCATGGTCGTACGCCACCGGCTCGCCCCGGGCACCGCGTCGCCGGTCTGGCTGCTGCCCCTGGTGGCCCCGATGGTCTCCGCAGCTGTCGGGCCCCTGCTGGTGCCCGAGCTGGCGCCCGGCCAGGGGCGCGAGGCGCTGCTGCTCGCCTGTTACGCGATGTTCGGGCTGTCCCTGCTGTCGACCCTGGTGGTCGTTCCGCTGGTCTTCGCGCGCCTGGTCCACCAGGGCCCGCTGCCGCTCGCGCTGACTCCCACGCTGTTCCTGGTGCTCGGGCCGCTGGGCCAGTCCACGACCGCCGTCAACCAGCTGGCCGATGTGGCACCGGGCGCGGTCGCGGCGCCGTACGCCTCGGCCTTCGGCGCGTTCGCCGTGCTGTACGGGGTGCCGGTGATGGGGTTCGCCCTGCTGTGGCTGGCCCTGTCGGCCGCGATGGTGGTGCGCGCGGTGCGGCGCGGCATGGGGTTCACGATGACGTGGTGGGGGTTCACCTTCCCGGTCGGTACGTGTGTCACGGGCGCGGCGGGGCTGGCCCGGCACACCGGGCTGGACGCGTTCACCTGGCTGGCCGTGGCGCTCTACGCGCTGCTGGTGACGGCCTGGGCGTTCGCCGGCGTACGGACGCTGGGCGGGCTGTTCAGCGGAGCGCTGCTCGCAGCGCCCCGGCCGCTTCGGCCAGTGACGGTCCGTACCACGTGAGGTGACGCCCGTCGACGAGGGCGGCGGGCAGGCCGGGGAAGGCCTCGGGCCCGTCGGTGGCGGTGAAGCGGTACGGCTCGTCGGGCAGGACGACCAGCTCGGCGCCGGACGCGTTCAGCTCGTCCAGGGGGATGCGGGGGTAGCGGTCGTGGTGGCCGGCGTACACGTTGTGCACCCCGAGGCGGGCGAGCAGGTCACCGGCGAAGGTGTCGCGGCCCAGCACCATCCAGGGTCTGCGCCAGACCGGCACGATCGCGGGGCGCGGCGCGGGGTCGGGCGGCAGCGCCTCCCAGGCGGCCCGGGACTCCTCCAGCCAGCGCGGCCCGGACAGCCCGCAGGCGGTGAGGACCCGTTCCAGCTCGGCGAAGGCCTGGTCGAGGGTGCGGACCTCGGTGACCAGGACGTCCGGCCCGGCGGCCCGCAGCGCGGCCAGGTCCACCTCCCGGTTCTCCTCCTCGTTGGCGAGGACGAGGTCGGGGCGCAGGGCCGCCACGGCCGCGGTGTCGGGGTTCTTGGTGCCGCCGATACGGGCGGCGGTCAGCCCCGCGGGGTGGGTGCACCAGTCGGTGACACCGACGAGCAGACCGGGCGCGGTGACGGCGACGGCCTCGGTGAGCGACGGGACGAGGGAGACGACACGCATCGGCACCCCGTCAGCGCCGCGAGTCGTACGTGGCGTCGATGTGCTCGGCGACCGAGACGACCAGCAGCCGGGTGCCCGGTACGGTCGCCCGCCACCGGTGCCGGACCCCGCCGGAGAGGAAGAGCGTGTCGCCCCGGCCCAGTCGGTGGGCCCGGCCCTCCGCCTCGACCTCGACGGCGCCCTCCACGACGTACATCACCTCGTCGTTGCGGTGCTGGAACTCCCGCCCGAGGTCCTGCTCGCCGATGAACTCCAGCGCGCTGAGCTGGTGCCGTCCGCGCACCAGCCTGCGGACGCCGTCCTCGTCGTCCGCCCGTACGACGTCCACGGCGCGTGCCGAGTCCGCCGCGGCGCGCAGCCGCTCGGTCGTGGTCTCCAGCGCCTCCGCCACCCGGTGCAGGGACCGGGGACTGGGTCTGGCCCGTTCGTTCTCGATCTGGCTGAGGAACGGTACGGACAGTCCACTGCGCCCGGCCACCGCGGCCAGGGTGAGTCCAAGGGTCCTGCGGCGTCGGCGAACCGCCGCACCCACTCGAAGTGCTTCCTTTTCGTCCATGTCCGGCTCCCTCCCCGGATCGCCATCCTCCCGGTTGCCAGCACCCTACGCATGTCGTTCGCGGGACGGAGGGGGAAGCCGGCGGACGGGGACGGACGGGAGACCTTCGGGGATCCCTCCGACCAGCGTGAAGGGGACGGCTCCGGTTCGCTACCGGGGCCGTCCCCTTCACCGTGACGGGTGGGTGGACCGGCGGGTCAGCTGCCGACCGGCGTCAGCTTCGCCACCACGTCCGGGTTGGCGTCCATCCAGCGGCGGGCGGACTCCTTCTCCTTGCCGGCGCCGCCCTTCTGGATCTCCACCTCCAGCGAGGCCAGCTGCGCCTCGCTGAGCTTGAAGTCCTTCAGCCAGCCGGTCAGCTCCGGGAAGTCCTTGGCGAAGTCCTTCTTGGCGACCGTGTGGATCTGCTCGCCCTTGCCCCAGGCACCCTTCGGGTCCTCGAGCTTCTTCAGGTCGTGCTTGCCGTAGGCCCAGTGCGGCGACCACAGGGTCACCACGACCGGCTCCTTCTTCTTGATCGACCGGTTCAGCTCGGCCAGCATCGACGAGGTGCTGGACGAGACGACCTCGTACTCACCTTCGAGGCCGTACTCCTTGAGCACCTTCTTGTTCAGCGTGCCCATCATCCCGGCGCTCGACTCGATGCCGATGATCTTGCCGTCGAACTTCTTGCCCTGGCCCTTGAGGTCCTCGAGCGAGTCGATGCCCTTGACGTACGACGGGACCGACAGCTCCAGCGAGGTCGGCCCGTACCAGGAGCCGAGATCGGTGAGGTTGTCCTTGTACCGGTCCCAGTAGTCCTTGTGCGTGGTGGGCAGCCAGGAGTCGAACTGGACGTCCAGCTGTCCCTGGGCGAGACCGGTGTAGAGCGGGCCCGGGTCGAGCTGCTTGACCGAGGTCTTGTACCCCCGGTCCTCCAGCATGTTCTGCCAGAGGTAGGTGGAGGCGATGGCCTCGTCCCACGGGAAGTAGCCCATGTTGACGGTCTTGCCCGCGTCCTTGCCCTGCTTCGAGCCGCCCGCGCCGTCCGGCACCGGGGCCAGCTTGTCGACGAGGCCGGGGTTCTTCTTCAGCCAACTGCGGACGCCGTCCTGCTCCTTGCCCTGGCCGGCACCCTGGATCTCGTTCTCCAGGCTCGTGAGCTGCTTCTCGGTGAGCTTGAAGTCCTTGAGCCAGTCCGCGACGACCGGGGACTTCTTCGCGAAGCCCTTGTGGGCGACGGTGTGGACCTCTTCGCCCTTGCCCCAGGCGCCCTTCGGGTCCTTGAGCTTCTTCAGGTCGTGCTTGCCGTAGGCCCAGTGCGGCGACCACAGGGTCACCACGACCGGCTCCTTCTTCTTGATGGAGGCGTTCAGCTCGGCGAGCATCGAGGAGGTGCTGGACGAGACGACCTCGTACTCACCTTCGAGGCCGTACTCCTTGAGCACCTTCTTGTTGAGGGTGCCCATCATCCCGGCACTGGCCTCGATGCCGATGATCTTGCCGTCGAACTTCTTGCCCTGACCCTTGAGGTCCTCGAGCGAGTCGATGCCCTTGACGTACGAGGGAACCGTCAGCTCGAGCGAGGTGGGGCCGTACCAGGAGCCGAGGTCGTCCAGCTGGTCGCTGTACTTGTCCCAGTAGTCCTTGTGCGTGGTCGGCAGCCAGGAGTCCGTCTGGAAGTCGATGTCGCCGCGGGCGACACCGGAGTAGAGCGGACCGGCGTCGAGCTGGGTGATCCCGGTCTCGAAGCCGCGCTGCTCCAGGATCTCCTTCCACAGGTACGTGGAGGCGATGCCCTCGTCCCAGGGGATGTACCCCATGTTGATCTTCTGGCCCTGGCCGACGTTCGAGCTGTCGGCCTGGTCGGCCTTCGAGTCGCCGGAACCGGCGATGTTGAGGCCGCCCGCGACGAGCGCGAGGACGACGACACCGGTCATGGCGACGGCGGTACCCGGCTTGTAGTGCGTGAACTTCAGCCGGCGCGCACCGGCGGCGACCTTGGCGGCGGCACGGCGGCCGAGCGGGGAGACCCGCTCGTTGAGCGCGCCGGTCATCCGGTCCAGGTACATGGCGAGGATGACGACGGCGATCCCGCTCTCGGCGGCGAGGCCGACCTGGAGCTGGGTGATCGCGGCGTACACCTTCTCGCCGAGGCCGCCGGCGCCGGCCATGCCGCCGATGACGACCATCGACAGGGCCAGCATGATGACCTGGTTGATCCCGGCCATGATCGTCGGCAGGGCGAGCGGCAGCTGCACCCGGGTGAGGGTGTGCTTGGGCGTGGTGCCGAAGGCCTCCGCGGCCTCGACCAGCTCGCCGTCGACCTGGCGGATGCCGAGCTCGGTCATCCGGACGCCGGGCGGCATCGCGAAGACGATGGTGGCGATCACACCGGGGGTGACGCCGACGCCGAAGAACATGACGCCGGGGATCAGGTAGACGAAGGCCGGCATCGTCTGCATGACGTCGAGCACCGGCCGCAGCGCGGCGCTGACCCTGTTGTTGCGCGCCGCCCAGATGCCCGTGGGCACCGCGATCACGATGGTGATGACCGCGGCCACCACGACCAGCGAGAGGGTCGCCATCGCCTCGTCCCAGAGGGCGAGGGAGTCGATGAGCGCGAAGCCCACGAAGGTGAGCACGGCGGGGACGACCCCGCGCAGCCAGAACGCGATGACGGCGAAGATCCCGGCCATCAGCAGCGGCTCGCCGCCGCCGAGCACGGCGTTGACGCCGTCGTACATGCCGCCGAGGACGGTCTTGATGAAGTCGAAGATCCAGGTGAGGTTCGACTGGAGCCAGTCGACCGCGTCCTCGACCCAGCTGCCGAAGGAGAGCCTAGGCACCGGCGATCACCTTCTTGACCTCGCGCGGAGCCGGAACCTGGCCGTCGGCCTGGCTCTCGACCTGCGGTTCCTCGCCGAGCGCGGCGAGCAGCCTGGCGCGCGGGACGATGCCCACGACCTTGCCGTCCTCACCGGTGACGGCGACGGCCGCCCCGCTGGTGGAGCACGGGGTGAAGAGCTCGGCGATGGGCGTCTCGGCCGACACCGTCGCGGGCGCCTCGGCCTTCAGCTCGGCGTCGGAGCTGCCCTTGGCGGGCGCCTCCATGATCGAGCCGGCGGTGAGCACCCGGGAGCGGTCGACGTCCTGGATGAAGGAGGCGACGTAGTCGTTGGACGGCCGGACGAGGATGTCCTCGGCGGTGCCCTGCTGGACGATCTCGCCGTCCCGCATCACGGCGATGCGGTCGCCGAGGCGCATGGCCTCGTTGAGGTCGTGGGTGATGAAGACGATCGTCTTCTTCAGACGCTTCTGCAGTTCGAGGAGCTGGTCCTGCATGTCGCGCCGGATCAGCGGGTCGAGCGCGCTGAAGGACTCGTCCATCAGGAGCAGGTCGGCGTCGGTGGCGAGCGCGCGGGCCAGACCCACGCGCTGCTGCATGCCGCCGGACAGCTCGTCGGGCCAGGACTTCTCCCAGCCGGCGAGGCCGGTCATCTCCAGTGCCTGGGCGGCGCGTTCCTCCCGCGCGACCCGCGGTACGCCCTGGACCTCCAGGCCATACGCGGCGTTCTCCAGCACGCTCCGGTGGGGGAAGAGCGCGAAGTGCTGGAAGACCATGCTGATCTTGGTGGAGCGTACGTTGCGCAGCTCACGGGGGCTCAGGGCGGTCAGGTCCTCCCCGTCGAACAGCACACGTCCGGCGGTGGGCTCCAGCAGGCCGTTGAGCATCCGCAGCAATGTGGACTTCCCCGAACCGGAGAGTCCCATGACGACGAAGATCTGGCCCGGTTCCACGGTGAACGAGGCGTCGATCACCGCTGCGGTCGTTCCGTCGGCGCGCAGCTCGTCGCGGTGGGTACCGCCTTCGAGCTTCTGCACGGCTTGATCGGGTCGTCTGCCGAACACTTTGTACAAGTGCTCGGCTTGCAGCCTTGACACATACACCTCACGCGTTGAACCGAAAACGGTCTGCCACCCCCTTCGGCAGACCGTGGAGCGGTGCGGATTCGGTCCGCAGAGCACGCGCACTTCGTTGAAAAATGGACGTGGTCCGCTCCGGTGCCGCGCCTGCCCCCGCTTACGCGAACCAAACACATGTGTGATCCAGCTCACCCGGGAAACCTGTGAATCCGGGAACCGCACGCTCACCGGCGCGGCCCTGTCGGTGGGGTGCGGCATCATCGGGGTGTGACGCGACGCCTGATGCTCCTCGACACCGCCTCCCTCTACTTCCGCGCCTATTTCGGCGTCCCGGACTCGGTGCGCGCACCGGACGGCACGCCGGTCAACGCCGTGCGCGGGCTGCTCGACTTCATCGCCCGGCTGGTGCAGGACCACCGGCCGGACGACCTGGTCGCCTGCATGGACGCGGACTGGCGCCCGCAGTGGCGGGTCGACCTGATCCCGACCTACAAGGCGCACCGGGTGGCCACGGAGACGGCCGAGGGCGTCCCCGACGAGGAGGAGGTCCCCGACACCCTCTCCCCGCAGGTCCCGGTGATCGAGGCCGTGCTGGACGCGCTCGGGATCGCCCGGGTGGGCGTCGCCCCGTACGAGGCGGACGACGTGATCGGCACGCTGGCCGGGCGGGCCGCGGGACCGGTGGACATCGTGACCGGGGACCGCGATCTGTATCAGCTGGTCGACGACGCCCGCGGGGTGCGGGTGCTCTACCCCCTCAAGGGCGTGGGCACGCTCCAGGTGACGGACGAGGCGTGGCTGCGCGAGAAGTACGGCGTGGACGGCAGCGGATACGTCGATCTGGCGCTGCTGCGCGGCGATCCCAGCGACGGGCTGCCGGGGGTCCCCGGCATCGGCGAGAAGACGGCGGCGAAGCTGCTGGACGCCTTCGGGGACCTGGCCGGGATCATGGCCGCGGTGGACGATCCCGCCGCCCGGCTCACCCCGTCCCAGCGCAAGCGGCTGGACGAGGCCCGGGACTATGTGGCGGTCGCCCCGAAGGTCGTCCGGGTCGCCGACGACGTGCCCCTGCCCGACTTCACCCCCGCCCTCCCCCGCGAACCGCGCGATCCGGCGGCCCTGGAAGCACTGGCGGCACGCTGGGGTCTGGGCAACGCGCTCCAGCGGCTCCTCGTCACACTCCAGGCATGAGGTGCTAGCTTAGGTAAACCTAAGTTTGTAGTACCTCAGATACGTCCAGAGCAGGGAGAACCTCGTGGCAGAGCGGCCGCAACGCCGGGCACCGAAGGCGCAGGGGGCGCAGGTTCTGCGCACCGAGCAGATCACCCCGCACATGGTGCGTGTGATCCTCGGTGGCGACGGCCTGGCCGACTTCACCCTCGGGGAGTACACCGACCACTACGTCAAGCTGTGCTTCGCGCCGGAGGGCGCGGACTACAGCCACCCCTTCGACATGGCCAGGATCCGCGAGGAGTACCCGCGTGAGCTGTGGCCCACCACCCGGACGTACACCGTGCGCTCCTGGGACCCCGAATCCCGTGAACTGGCGATCGACTTCGTGGTGCACGGCGACGAGGGCCTTGCGGGCCCCTGGGCGGCGCGGGCACAGCGCGGCGACCAGGTGACCTTCCTGGGCCCCGGCGGTGGTTACGCACCGGAGGCCTCGGCCGACTGGCACCTGCTGGTGGGCGACGAGAGCGCCCTGCCCGCGATCGCCGCGTCGCTGGAGCACCTGCCGGAGGGCGCGCTGGTGCACGCCTTCGTGGAGGTGCCGGACGCGTCGGAGGAGCAGAAGCTCGTGGCGCCGGACGGCGTCTCGGTGACCTGGCTGCACCGCGGTGACCGCCCGGTCGGCGAGGGCCTCGTCGCCGCGGTGAGCGGGCTGGAGTTCCCCGAGGGCGCGGTGCAGGCCTTCGTCCACGGCGAGGCGGGCTTCGTGAAGGAGATCCGGCGCCACCTCCGCCTGGAGCGGGGCATCCCCCTCCAGCAGCTGTCGATCTCGGGTTACTGGCGTCTCGGCCAGAACGACGACGCCTGGCGCGCGGTCAAGCGCGAGTGGAACGAGCAGGTGGAGCGCGAGCAGGAGAGCGCCGCCTAGTCACCCCGCCACTGAGACCCGGTCGCCGTCCCTGACGGCGACCGGGTCTTCCGTGTGCCTCACTCCCCCGCCCCCGCCTCCGCTCCGCCCTCGTAGGCGCGGGCGGAGGCGTCCACATGGGCGAGCCGTCGCAGGGCACTGAACATGGCCTCCCCGAGCACCGTGCCGACGACCACGCTCTCCACCAGATCCTCGCGCGCCACCCGCTTCCGGACGTAGTCGAGGTCGGCGCGCGCGACCGGCTCGGCCGCGTCGGCATAGACGTCGAGCAGTTCGACGAACGCGCCGTGCCCCACCCTGTGCAGGGCGGCCAGCACCCCCGCCAGGGACCGTGCCGCCGGATTGTCCGCGTCCACGTGCCAGCCGCGCCGCGCCAGCAGTGCGGCGACCTCCTCGCGGGCCCCGGCCGATCCGGGCCCCGTCCCCTCGGCGTCCTCGGCACCCTCGGCCTCCCCGGAGCGTTCGGACGGCTCGGGTGAGATGTTATTGGCCGCCACGCCGAGCACCTTGTGCACCGGCTGCCCGGGATCGTCGACGGCCTCCAGCACCTCCGCGATCGCGGACAGCGACAGCCCTCCGACGTCCAGAAGGGCCCGGATCAGCCGCAGCCTGCGCTCGTGCCCGTCGTCGTAGCGCGCCTGGTTCGGGCTGGTGAGCGTGCCGGCGGGCAGCACCCCCTCGCGTACGTAGTACTTGATCGTCGGTACCGGGACCCCGGACCTCCGGCTCAATTCGCCGATGCGCACCGTGCGTTCACCCTCCAAAGAGCTTGCCTGACCGACACTCATCATAGATAGTTCCCCTATCGGATAGTGGACAGTCCCACTATCCATAACTTCCGGGGGTATCTCATGCAGTCCTGGCGCACATGGCACCGGCCATTAGTTCTGTTCGCCGCCTCGATGATCGTGATGTCCGTCGTCGGGGCGGTGGGGATCCTGGTGGACGACCGGGTCCTCGCGGGCGCGCCGATCTGGGCCAAGCCGTTCAAGTTCGCCCTCTCGTTCGTGGCGTACGCACTGGCACTGGCGTGGATGCTGACGCTCCTGACCCGGGGCCGGCGCCTCGGCCGGTGGGCCGGCACCGTGGTCGCCCTGGCGTGCGCCGGGGAGATGGCGATCATCACCGGCCAGGTGATCAGGGGGAAGCGGAGCCACTTCAACCACGCCACACCGTTCGACTCGATGCTGTACGACGCGATGGCCGTCACCGTCGTCATCCTCTGGACCGGCACGCTCGTCATCGCGCTCCTGCTGCTCCGGTCACGGATCGCCGACCGTGCCTCGGGCTGGGCCGTGCGCTCCGGAGTGGTGATCGCTCTGGTCGGCGCGGCGTTCGGCTTCCTGATGTCGCAGCCCTCCGCCGGGCAGCGGGCGGCGGGCGGCCTCGACACCGCGGACGTGGTCGGCGCCCACGCGGTCGGTGTGCCGGACGGCGGCCCCTCGATGCCGCTGACGGGCTGGTCGACGACGGGCGGCGACCTGCGCGTCCCGCACTTCATCGGCATGCACGCCCTGCAGGTGCTCCCCCTGTTCGTAATCGCCCTGGTCCTCCTCGCGCCGCGCTTCGCCCGGCTGCGCGACCCGCGGGTGCGACTGCGTCTGGTGCTGGTCGCCTCCGGTGCGTACGCCGCGGTCGTCGCCCTGGTGACCTGGCAGGCGCTGCGCGGCCAGTCGCTGATCCATCCCGACGGCGCGACGCTCGCCGCCGCAGGCCTGATCGCCGCCGCCACGGCTGCCGGAACCCTCGCCGCCCTCCGCCCGGCCGCCCCCACCTCATCGGCCGGTGCGCCGGACAAGGAGCTCGTGTCATGACCGGTGCACTCTTCGAGATCACGTTCATGGCGGCCGCGCCCTTCTGGCTGCTCATGATCTTCGCGCCCCACCTGCGCGTCACCGCCCGCGTGGCCGCCTCCCCGCTGACCGTCCTGCCGGTGCTGACGCTCTGGGCGGTGATGGCCGCGCCGGTGTTCCCCGAGCTGTGGGCGGCGGTGAGCAGTCCGGACATCGACACCTTCCGCGACCTGGTGGCACTGGCGAACGGCGCCGGGGCGGTCTGGGCGCAGATCATCGCCTGGGACCTGCTGCTCGGCCAGTGGATGTTCCTGGAGTCGCGCAGGCTGGGCGTGTCACCGCTCCTGATGGGCCCGCTCCTGGTGCTGACGATCCTGCTCTCGCCGCTCGGCCTGGTGGCCTTCCTCGTCGTCCGCGCGGCCGTGAGGACCCGGGCGGGGTCGGCCGGGGGTACGTACGAGAGGGTGGGCGGACCGGCGAATCCGTGAGGGTCTCCGACCAATCCTCCGGGTCGTCGGCTCCGAATCACCCAGGAAACCGATGCGTGTTCCGGGAGGACCGTCCGCGTGAGAGAAGCCGTACACATCAGTGGGGTCCCCTCGTCGGGCCCCGGCCTGCAGGAGCTGCTCGGCCAGGTGGCCCGTGGCGACCAGAATGCCTTCACCCAGGTGTACGACCAGGTCAGCGGGCCGGTCCTCGGCCTGGTGCGGAGCGTGCTCCGCGACCCGGCCCAGTCGGAGGAGGTGGCCCAGGAGGTCCTGGTCGAGGTGTGGCGCACCGCTCCCCGCTACCAGCCGTCCCGCGGCAGCGTCATGAACTGGGTGCTGACGCTCGCCCACCACCGCGCGGTGGACCGGGTCAGGTCGGCCGAGGCGACCGCGGCACGGGAGCACAAGGCCGCGCTGCTCGACCGGACCCCGGACTTCGACGAGGTGTCCGAGCAGGTGGAGAGCCGGCTGGAGAGGGAGCAGGTCCGGCGCTGTCTGCGGACGCTCTCCGAACTCCAGCGGGAGTCGGTGACGCTGGCGTACTACCGCGGACTGACCTACCGCGAGGTCGGCGAGCTGCTGTCCGTACCACTGGGGACCATCAAGACGCGGCTGCGTGACGGGCTGATCCGGCTGCGCGACTGCCTGGGGGTGAACGCATGAGTACGGCCGAGCTGCACACACTGACCGGCGCCTACGCCCTGCACGCGCTGCCGGAGGACGAACGCCTCGCGTTCGAACGGCATCTGGGCGCCTGCGAGGCGTGTGCCCAGGAGGTACGGGAACTGTCGGCCACCGCGGCCCGGCTGGGGCTCGCCGTGTCCGCCGTTCCACCGCCCGCACTGCGGGACCGGGTGCTGCGTGACATCACGACCGTGCGGCAGGATCCGCCGTCCTCGGGCCGCAGCGCCCGCTCCGGGGCCTCCACGGGCCGGGCCGGCCGCTGGTCGACGTACGCCCTCGCCGCCTGTGTCGCCGCCGCTGCCGCGTTCGGCGGGGTCGCCGTGTGGCAGAACCAGGTCGCGCAGGACGCCCGGCAGGAGGCCGCCCGGGCGGCACAGCACAACGAGCAGGTGGCGCGGGTGCTGACCGCTCCGGACGCCGCGACCAGCGCCGCGGACCTCGGGAACGGCGCCCGGGGCACGGTGGTGGTCTCGCAGAGCGTGAACCGGGCGGTGTTCCTGGCGTCGGACCTGGCACGGCCGCCCGGCGGCAAGGTGTACCAGCTCTGGTTCGACGACGGCGGCACCATGCGGTCGGCGGGTCTGATGGACCCGTCCGCCACGGATGACGCCGTGCTGCTCGACGGGCCCGTGGACCGCGCGTCCGGCATGGGCATCACCGTCGAACCGGCGGGCGGCTCCGAACAGCCGACCTCGGCCCCGGTGGCACTGATGGAGTTCCGGGACGCCTGAGCGGCGGTGGGCGCGCCCCTTCCCGGGGGGCGCGCCCACACGCATGTCCGCGCCCGGGAACGCCTCAGAGGCTCTTTCCCATGAGGACGCACATCGTCTCGTGGCGGCGGACCGATCCGTCGGGCCCTTCCTCGTCCCAGGCGTCCGGTTCACGGCCGTACGCGACATAGCCCAGGCGCTCGTACAGAGCGCGGGCCCGGGGATTGTCCTCCTCGACGGCGAGCTCGGCCCGGTGCAGTCCACGGTCCCGGATCCGTCGTTCGGCGGCCCGGACGAGCAGCGTTCCCAGGCCGCTGGACTGCAGAGCCGGGAGCACGCCGAGCTGCCACAGGGTTCCGGCTCCCTCGGTGACCTGGTAGTCCACGCCGCCGATCGCGACCGGCAGACCCGCGGGGGTGCAGACGGCCAGGTAGTCCACTTCGCCCGCGGCGGCGCGTGCCAGCTCCCGCTCCACGTGCCGCAGATGGGTGGCCGAGCCCGACCAGGTGCACGCCGGCAGGTCCTGCGGCAGCAGATCGCGCACCTGGACGGGGATGCTGACGGTGGCTCGGGTGGTGTCGCCCTCAATGGTCATGCCCTCAGTGGTCACGCCCCGAAGCATGCCCACCCCGGCGACGGCATGGCAACGCGATTTGGGCGCAGCTGTTTCGGCGCCGCCGGGGCGGACTTCAGCTCCTTGACGCGGCTTCAGCTGCGGCGGGGCGGCCGTGGGAAGAAGCCGCTGGTGCGGGCCCGGTACTCCGCGTACCCCGGCCGTCCGGCCATGTGCCGCTCCAGCAGTGCCTTTCCGCTGCCCCTGGTCAGCAGGAAGCTCATGACGACGGGCGAGACGAGTGTGGCCGCGGCGACCGCCGGGTTCGTGCAGACGATGAGGAACAGCCCCCACCAGACACAGAAGTCCCCGAAGTAGTTGGGGTGCCGGGTCCAGGACCACAGGCCCCGGTCCATGATCCGTCCCTTGTTCGCGGGGTCGGCCTTGAACCGTGCCAGCTGGCTGTCCCCGAGCGCCTCGAAGCCGAGCCCCACCGCCCACAGCGCGGTCCCCGCCCAGGCCCACCCGTCGAGCGGCCCCGAGAGGTGGAAGGCCGCCTGCACCGGCAGGGAGATCAGCCATACGAGCGCGCCCTGGAGGAGGTACACCGTGCGCAGGGCGTACAGGTCGGGGTTGCCGGGCGCCTTGGCGAGCATCGCCTCGTAGCGGGGGTCCTCCCCGTGGCCCCGGCCCCGCCGGCCGATGTGCACGGCCAGCCGCAGGCCCCAGACGACGGTGAGCACGGTCACCAGGACGCGGCGCCCGTCGTCGCCGTCGCCGCTCGACATCGCGTACGAGACGAGGGCGACGGCCGCGAAGCCGAGCCCCCATGCCACGTCGACGATCCGGTGCATGCCCTTGCGCAGGGCGATCAGGAACGTCACGAGCATGACGCCGAGGGCGGCGCCCGCCGCCACCGGAAGGTTCCCGGCGAACTCCGCCCATCCGAAGCCGCTCACCGGGCGTCCTTCCGGTCCGGTGCCGTGGCCTGGGCAGGAATGGGGCCGCTCGGCGCGTGCCAGCCGTGCCGGGTGGCGGGCAGGCCCGCCGAACCTGCCGCGTCGGGCCGCACCGAGAGGATCTGGTCGACGCCCATGCGCCGCTCCTCGAAGGCGAGGGCACCGCCCACCAGGTAGAGGCGCCACACCCGGGCCGTCTCCTCACCCACCAGTGCCACGAACTCCGGCCAGCGCTCCTCCAGGGTGCGGTGCCAGGCCCGTACGGTCAGGACGTAGTGCTCGCGCATCGACTCGACGTCACGGACCTCGAGTCCGGCGCCCTCCAGCAGGCTCACGGTCTCGCCGAGCGGACGCATGTGCATGTCGGGTGCGATGTACGACTCGATGAACGCCCCGCCGCCGGGCGCGGTCGTACCCCGGGACATCTGCTGGACCAGGGCGCGTCCGCGCGGCCGGAGCACGGAGTGGAGCAGCGCGGTGAACGCCGGGTACTGGGCGTCGCCGACGTGCTCCCCCATCTCGACGGTGGACACGGCGTCGTATCCGCCCTGGAAGCCGGGCAGGCCGGCGACGTCACGGTAGTCGCAGCGGTGCACCTCGACGAGGTCCTCCAGGCCGTGCGCCTCCACCTGCCCGCGTACGTACGCCGCTTGTTCGGCGGCGAGCGTGACGGCGGTGACCCGGACGCCGTGCCGGGCCGCCGCGTGGAGGGTCAGGGACCCCCAGCCGCAGCCGATGTCGAGCAGCCGCGTGCCGGCCGTCAGCCCGAGCTTGCGGCAGATCAGCTCCAGCTTGTCGCGCTGTGCGTCGGCCGGGCCGTAGTCCGGGCCGGAGCCCGTCCAGTAGCCGCACGAGTAGGCCATGGTCCCGTCGAGCAGCAGGGAGTAGAAGGCGTTGGACAGGTCGTAGTGGTGGCTGATGGCGGCCCGGTCGCGGTCCTTGCTGTGCAGTGCCCCGCTGAGTCCCGCACGGGCCGCGGGAGTGGGCGGCCGGGGCCCGATCGCTCCGAGGCGCAGGGCGGTTCCGGCCGCCCGCAGTCGGCCGGAGACACCGGGGCGGGGCAGCCGCAGTCCCTCCTCCGAGGCGCGGCGCAGCGCGCGCAGCCCGTCCGCCAGGTCGCCCGCGATGTCGATGTCACCGGTGATGTAGGCCTCGGCGAGCCCGAGTTCGCCCGGCTGCCACAGCAGCCTGCGCAGCGCCCGGCGGGAGCGGACGTGCACCGTGGGGGCGTTCTCGGGCCCGGTCTCGCTGCCGTCCCACATCCTGATCCGGACCGGCGGGGGGCCGCCGAGGAACTGCTCGACGACCGGCGCGATCCGCTGCGCCGCTCCGGTGGCCGGGGTGTCGGTCGTGGTGTTCACGCGGTGTCCTCACGGGTCAGGAGAATCTGCTGCACATCGAGGTAGCCGGACCGGAAGCCGGCCTCGGAGTAGGCGAGGTAGAAGGTCCACATGCGGCGGAAGACCGCGTCGAAGCCGAGCGCGTCGACCTCGGCGGCCCGCTCGGTGAAGCGTTCACGCCACAGCCTGAGGGTCTCGGCGTAGTGCGCGCCGTAGCTGTCGCGCCGCTCGGTCCGCAGGGAGGTGTGACCCGCCGTCACACGGTCGATCGCCTCGGTGGAGGGCAGCAGTCCGCCGGGGAAGACGTACTTCTGGATCCAGGTGTAGGTGCGGCGGCTGGCCAGCATCCGGTCGTCCGGCATCGTGATCGCCTGGAGCGCGATCCTCCCGCCGGGGGCCAGGCAGCGTTCCAGGGTCCGGAAGTACTCCGGCCAGAACTCCTCCCCGACGGCTTCGATCATCTCGACGCTGACGATCGCGTCGTACCTGCCGGTGACGTCCCGGTAGTCGCTGAGTCGTACGTCGACCCGGTCCTGGTGGCCCGCCTCGCGGATCCGGCCCCGGGCCAGCTCCTGCTGTTCGCGGGAGAGGGTGAGGGTGGTGACCCTGGCGCCCCGGGCGGCGGCCCGTACGGCGAGTTCGCCCCAGCCGGTGCCGATCTCCAGGAGTTCGGTGCCGTCGCCCACACCGGCCAGGTCCAGCAGCCGGTCGATCTTGCGGTGCTGGGCGGCGGACAGCAGGTCCTGCTCGGCCGGGAACCCGCGGAAGACGGCGGAGGAGTACGTGAGTGTGTCGTCGAGGAAGAGGGCGAAGAGGTCGTTCGACAGGTCGTAGTGATGGCTGATGTTGTCGCGGGCGCCCTCGGGGGTGTTGGTCTGCGCGGCGGGCTGCCGCAGGGCCCACAGGCTCCGCAGTCTCTGCAGCGGTGCGGGGACGAGGCCGGCGGCGTTCCCCGCGAGGACGGTGAGTACGCCGACGAGGTCGGGTGAGTCCCACTCGCCCGCCATGTACGACTCGCCGAAGCCGATGAGCCCGCTCGCTCCGATCCGCCGGAAGAAGGCGTCCGGTTCACGGATCTCCATGAGGGGTCCGCCCAGCCCGACGCTGCCGCGGCCGGCGAGCCGGGCACGCAGCGGGAGCCGGGCGAGCGCGCGCCGTACGAGCCGTTCGGCCACGGCGGTCCGCGCCCCGGAGACCCGCGGCAGGGAGGCCACGTCGGGCCAGCGCCCGGGATCGACGGTCACCCTGGGGACGTTCACGGGGCCGGCCTGGGCCGGGATGCCGATGCCGGCGGGAGCCCCGGTGGCGGGGGACGGGACGGGGGAGGTGGGCACCTTCACTGCATGCCTTCCTGGGTGCGATGACGGGGACGTGGCTGTACGGGCAGCCGGCGGAGGAACAGCCGGATGCCGTGCAGCCGGATGGCGGCGGACACCACCACGGTGGAGAAGGGGTGGCGCAGGAACAGCCGGAGGAGCTGGGCGGGCGACCCGGGACGCCGGGTGCCTCGTACGGTCGCGGTGAACGGGCGTGCGCCCTCGCGCTCCAGGTGGACCGTCAGGTCGAGCCGGGGGCCGGGTTCGGGCAGCCGCATCCGGTAGCCGCCGTCCACCGGGAAGAACGGCGACACGTAGAAGTCCTTGCCGGTCACCGCGCGGCCCGCCTCGTCGGGGTGCAGCAGATAGCAGTGGCGCTCCCCGTACGTGTTGTGCACCTCGGCGACCACACAGAGCGGGGTGCCGTCGGGACGGTGGCACCAGTAGACGGTCAAGGGGTTGAACACATGGCCGAGGACCCGGGCCTGGGTGAGCATGGTGACGGTTCCGTCGGCGAGGTCGACGCCACGGGCCAGGAGGAACCGTTCGAGTCCGGCCCGGACGGTGGGTGCCGTGCCGCCGAAGTGGTCGCGGGCGTCGAACCGGGCCAGCGGGCGCAGGACGGCCGGCAGCCGCGGCGGGCGATCCGGGTCGACGAGCCACAGATAGGTGCGGTGGCGCAGGGCGTACCTTCGGGGCGCGGTCCGTACGTGGGTGATGGCGCACGGGTAGAGGGCGTTCACCAGATCACCCCCAGCGCTTCGGCGGCCCGCACCCCGGAGCGGCAGCCGTCCTCGTGGAAGCCCCAGCCGTGGTACGCCCCGGCGTAGGCGGTGACCGGTCCCGACAGGGCCGGCAGCCGGGCCTGCGCGGTGACGGACTCCGGGGTGAAGACGGGGTGCTCGTAGACCGTGCGGGCGCGGACGCTGTCCGGGGCGACGCGGTCGGCGCCGTTCAGGGTGACGACGAACCGCTCGGGGGCGTCCAGGCGCTGGAGGCGGTTCATGTCGTAGCTGACGGTGACCCGGTCGGCGTCGGCGGCGCAGGACGGCATCAGATAGTTCCAGGACGCGGCGGCGCCCCGGCTGCGCGGCAGCAGCGTGGTGTCGGTGTGCAGCAGCGTGGGGTTACGGGAGTACCGGAAGGCGCCGAGGACGCTCCGCTCCTCGTCGGTGGGGTCGGCGAGCAGCCGGAGCGCCTGGTCGGGGTGGGTGGCGACGACCACCGCGTCGTAGTCCTCGGTGGTGCCGTCCTCGGTGACGATCTCCACGCCGTCGCTGTGCCGCCGGACCGCCCGCACCGGGGTGGCCGTACGCACGGAGTGCACCTGCTTCACGACGCGGTCGACGTACGCGCGGGACCCGCCGGTGACGGTCCGCCAGACCGGCGAGTCGCCGATCGTGAGCATCCCGTGGTGCTCCAGGAACCTGAAGAGGTAGCGGGCCGGGTAGCGCAGCGCGGTCACGGGGTCGCAGGACCACACGGCGGAGACCATCGGCGTCAGGAAGTGCGCGGAGAAGTACGGGGAGAACCGGCCGCGCGCGGCGAACTCCCCCAGGGTCATCTCCGCCGTGCCCCCGGGCAGGGCGAGCAGCGCCCTGGCGGCCCGGTGGAACCGGGGCACCTCGGTCAGCATCCGCAGGTACGGGCCCCGGAGCAGGGAGCCGGGCCGGGCGAACAGCCCGGCGGCGCCACGGGCGCCCGCGTACTCCAGGCCGCACCCCTCGCAGCGCACGGACATGCTCATCTCCGACTCCTGGGTGTCCACCCCGAGTTCGCCGAAGAGCCGCAGGAGGTGCGGGTACGTCCGCCGGTTGTGCACGATGAACCCCGAGTCGACGCGGTGTGTCCGGCCGTCCGACGCGCTCAGGTCATGGGTGTGCGCGTGCCCGCCGACACGCTCGTCCGCCTCCAGGAGCGTCACGTCGTGCGCCTTTCCCAGGACGTGCGCGGCGGTCAGTCCCGCCACCCCGCTGCCCACTACGGCTGTTCGCCGCCGCTCCCCTGTCATTCGGGTTCCTTCCGGTGTCGCATGCCTGGCCGGGGCGCTGCGGGAGCGCCCCTCAGAGGTCATTCGTGGCAGCGGGCACCGCGGATTGGCCGATGATCGGAATTCCTTCGATCGGGTGAACGACCAATCCGCCGGGCGATCGGCACCGAACCCCCGGTGTGAGAACAGACCGAGACGTTTCGCAGAAGCAAGGGGCCTCCGGGGCCCGGCGCTCCCCCTGGGCGCGTACCGCTTTCGCCGCACTCAGCGGTCTGATCGCCGGGTTCACCGCTCTGTGCGTCGCCGAACTGGTCGCCGCCGCCGTGCGTCCCGAGGCGGGTCCGGTCACGGCCGTGGGCGGGGCGGTCATCGACCGCACTCCCCCGGCCGTCAAGGACTTCGCCGTACGGAACTTCGGCACGGACGACAAGCTGGTGCTGCAGCTCGGGATCCTCGTCCTCCTGGCGGTCTTCGCCATGGCGGTGGGGGTCCTCGCGCTGCGGTACCGGTGGACCGGTGCTGCGGCCGTCCTGGTCTTCGGGGTGGTCGGCGCGGTGTCGGCGGCCGGGCGGCCCGAGGGCCGTCCGACCGACGCGCTGCCGTCGGCCGTGGGCGCACTGGTGGCCGCGGGAGTGCTGTATCTCCTGGCCGGCCGGCTGACCCCCGTCACCGGTCCGTCTCCCGCGGCTGGAGAGACGGGCGACGGGGTGCCGGCCGACGGGGAATCGGCCGACGCGGAACAGGGCGCCTTCGACCGCCGCGGATTCGTGATCGCGGCGACCGCCGCCGCGGCGGCCTCGGCCGGTGCGGGGCTCCTGGGCCGTCGGCTCCAGGCGTCCCAGCTGGCCGGGGTCTCCGCCTCACGCGGTGACATCACCCTGCCGGCACCGGCCTCCCCCGCACCAGGGATACCCGGCGGAGCGGATCTGGGCATCCGGGGTCTGAGTTCGTTCACCACCCCGAACAAGGACTTCTACCGGGTGGACACCGCTCTGGTGGTCCCGCGCGTCGACGCCGACCGGTGGCGGCTGCGGATCCACGGCAAGGGGGTGGCGCGGCCCGTCACGCTCAGCTTCCAGGACCTCCTGGGGCGCGAGCTCGTCGAGCGCGACATCACGCTGACCTGCGTCTCCAACCAGGTGGGCGGCCCCTATGTGGGCACGGCCCGGTGGATCGGCGTACGCCTGGCCACGCTGCTGGCCGAGGCCGGGGTGAGGCCCCCGTCGAAGGGCGGGCCCGCGGACCAGATCGTGGCGCGCTCCGTGGACGGGATGACGATCGGCACTCCGGTCGAGGAGGTCATGGACGGCCGCGACGCACTGCTCGCGGTGGGCATGAACGGCGAACCCCTGCCGTTCGACCATGGCTTCCCGGTCCGCATGGTCGTCCCCGGTCTCTACGGCTATGTGTCGGCGTGCAAGTGGATCCAGGACATCGAGCTCACGACGTTCGACGCGTACGACGCCTACTGGGTCAAGCGCGACTGGTCGCGTGAGGCTCCGATCAAGACCCAGTCACGCATCGACACGCCCCGCCCCTTCGCCGCCCCGAAGGCGGGGACCGTACCCGTCGCCGGTGTCGCCTGGGCCCAGCACCGGGGCATCGCCCGGGTCGAGGTCCGGGTCGACGGCGGCAAGTGGCACACCGCGCGGCTGGCCGCCGAGGCGGGCCGTGACACCTGGCGCCAGTGGGTGTGGGAGTGGCCGGCCACGACCGGCCACCACACGCTCGAGGTCCGTGCGACGGACCGTACCGGCGCCACACAGACCGACGAACGGGTCGGCACCGTGCCCGACGGTGCGACCGGGTGGCACTCGGTGGTGGTCGACGTGACCTGACGACCGACGCGCACATCCCTTCTCCCATCCCTTGATCAACGAACCACTCAGGAGAACCTCATGAACAACCGTCACTTCCGCCGCATCGCCGTCACCGTCTCCGCCGCAGCCCTGCTGCCGCTCGCGCTGACCGCCTGCTCCAGCGACTCCGACACCTCGGCGTCCGGCTCCGGTGCGGACAAGTCCGCGTCGAGCGCGCCCGCCAAGGAGACCGAGTCCGCCGGGACCATGGACGAGCCGTTCGGCCCGGGCTGTGCGACGGTTCCGAAGGAGGGCGCCGGCTCGTTCGCGGGCATGGCACAGGACCCGGTCGCCACGGCCGCGTCGAACAACCCGGCGCTGTCCACGCTGGTCGCCGCCGTCAAGCAGGCCGGTCTCGTCGACACCCTGAACAGCGCGGAGAACATCACGGTGTTCGCCCCGACCAACGACGCCTTCGCCAAGATCCCGAAGGCCGACCTGGACAAGCTGCTCGCGGACAAGGCCGAGCTCACCAAGGTGCTCACCGCGCACGTGGTGGGCGAGAAGCTGACCCCGAAGCAGCTGGAGAAGGGCTCCTTCGACACCCTGGCCAAGACGAAGCTGACCACCTCGGGTTCGGGGATGTCCTACACCGTGAACGACTCCTCGAAGGTCGTCTGCGGCAACGTCCCGACGGCCAACGCGACGGTCTACATCGTGGACACCGTCCTGATGCCGGCCGGCTGATCCGGCGGCCCGTCGGCACCCCGTCGGCATGACACCGCGAGCCCCGCGGACCGCCCGCTCCGACCCGACCGGAGCGGCACGGTCCGCGGGGCTCGCGCCGTCGGGACCACCGGCCCGTGACCTCGACGGAACCGCAGGATCCACCCGCCAGGAAAACTACACATAAGGGGCATATAAGAGCACACTGGTGGGGAGAGCTGATGACCGCACTCCCCGATCGCGGTCGCTCAGACAAGTGCGAAGGAGAACATCCTCATGAGTAACATCTCGCACACCGGGAGGGACGTTTCCGGGCAGACCAGAGACGTTTCCGGACACACGGGAAGGGACCTCTCCGGACACCCCGACGCCGAAGAGATGCGAGCACGCCACGACCGCGTGATGGGCGGCGGCGCCCGCCGCACCACCGCCGGTGCGGACGCACCGGTGTTCCTGCTCGGTCTGTACTGCGCCGTCTCGCCCTGGGTGCTCCACTTCACCGCGAACCAGCCCTCCCTGGTGACGCACAACCTCGTCATCGGCATCGCGATCGCCGTGCTGGCACTCTGCTTCACCGCCATGCCCGAGCGGATGACCGGGATGAGCATCGCCATCGTCGCGCTGGGCGCCTGGCTCATCGTGTCGACCTGGGTCGTGGGCCAGAGCCCTGACATGGGTGTGATCCTCAACAACGTGATCGTCGGTGGTCTGGCGATTGTGCTGGGGGCAGCCTGCGCGGGACTCTCGATGAAGAACAGGAAGAAGACCTGACGGGAGAACGCACAGGAGTGGCCACAGGCGCGTACAGCCGCCCGTGGCCACTCGTCCGTTCATCTCACCCGCGGGGAGAGCCGCTCATCGGGAGAGACGCTCATGGGGAGAGACGCTCATGGGGAGAGACGCTCACCCCACGGAGCTGTACGCCACCACACCCCGCAGCACCGCGTCGACGGCCTTGTGGGCGTTCTTCGCGACCGAACTCCCGTCCCGGGGCGCGGCGGCCGCGATCTGGCCGAGCACGTCGATGACCTGCTTGCACCACCGCACGAAGTCGCCGGCCGGCATCTCCGCCTCGCGCAGGACCTCGTCCAGCGTCCGCCCGGAGGCCCACATGTAGACCGCCCAGGCGAAGCCGAGGTCGGGCTCGCGCTGGCCGACCCCTTCCGTCTGGCTGATCTTGAAGTCCTCCTCCAGGGCGTCGAGCCGGCCCCAGATGCGGATCATCTCGCCCATCGCCGCCTTCGCGGGTCCCGAGGGCAGCTTGGGCGCGACCGCGTCGTCCGCCTGACGCGCCTCGTAGACCAGCGCCGAGACGCACGCGGCGAGTTCGGCGGGGTTGAGCCCCTCCCAGACGCCGTCCCGCAGGCACTCGCTGGCCAGCAGGTCGAGCTCTCCGTAGAGCCGTGCCAGCCGCCGGCCGTTGTCGGTGACCTCGTTGCCCCGCAGGTAGTCCATCTCGGTCAGGAGCGCGACGATGCGGTCGAAGGTCCGGGCGATGGTGTTCGTCCGGCCCTCGATGCGGTGCTCCAGCTGCCGTGTGTCGCGCTGCAGCCGGTGATAGCGCTCGGCCCACCGTGCGTGGTCCTCACGCTCGTCGCACCCGTGGCAGGGGTGCGCGCGCAGCTCCGTGCGCAGCCGGGCGATCTCACGGTCGTCGGCCGCGGCGGCCCGTGGCTTACGGTGCCGTCCCGGGTCGATGTGCCCCGCCTTGCTCCGCAGCGCGGAGGCCAGGTCGCGGCGGGACTGCGGTGAGCGCGGGTTGAACGACTTGGGCACCCGCATCCGCTCCAGCGCCTCGACGGGCACCGGGAAGTCGATCTGGGCCAGCCGCTTGACCTGCCGCTCGGCGGTCAGCACCAGGGGGCGCGGTCCGTCGTGGTACTCCAGCCCGCGATGGCCGTTGGTCCGCCCGGCGGGCAGCCCCGGGTCGAGCACCAGGGCGAGGCCGGCGAACTTGCCGGTGGGGACGTGGATGACGTCACCGGGCTTCAGCTTCTCCAGGGACGCGGAGGCGGCGACCCGCCGCTGGGCGGCACCCTGCTTGGCCAGCTCCGTCTCGCGGTCCTTGAGGTCGCGGCGCAGCCGTGCGTACTCCTCGAAGTCCCCGAGGTGGCAGGTCATGCCCTCCTTGTAGCCCGCGAGGCCCTCCTCGTTGCGCTGGACCTGCCGGGAGATCCCGACGACGGACCGGTCGGCCTGGAACTGCGCGAAGGAGGTCTCCAGCAGCTCGCGCGAGCGGTGCCGCCCGAACTGCTGGACGAGGTTGACGGCCATGTTGTACGAGGGCCGGAAGCTGGAGCGCAGCGGATACGTACGCGTCCCGGCGAGTCCGGCGAGCGCGCCGGGATCCATCCCCCGCTGCCACAGGACGACCGCGTGGCCCTCGACGTCGATGCCCCGGCGCCCGGCCCGCCCGGTCAGCTGGGTGTACTCGCCGGGGGTGATGTCGGCGTGCTGCTCGCCGTTCCACTTGACGAGCTTCTCCAGCACCACGGAGCGCGCGGGCATGTTGATGCCGAGAGCCAGGGTCTCGGTCGCGAAGACCGCCTTGACCAGGCCGCGGACGAACAGCTCCTCCACGACCTCCTTGAAGGTCGGCAGCATGCCGGCGTGGTGCGCCGCGATGCCCCGCTCCAGGCCTTCGAGCCACTCGTAGTAGCCGAGGACGTGCAGGTCCTCGCCGGGGATGGAAGCGGTCCGCTCCTCGACGATCTCCCGCACCAGCCGGCGCTTGTCCTCGTCGTTGAGCCGCAGCCCGGCCTGGAGGCACTGCTGCACGGCCGCCTGGCAGCCGGCCCGGCTGAAGATGAACGTGATGGCGGGCAGCAGCCCCTCGGCGTCGAGCCGGTCGATGACCTCGGGCCTGGACGGGGTCCAGATGCGGCTGCGCTGACGGCGCTCCCGCTCCCGGTCGGCCTCGCGCACCATCTTGCCGCGCCGGCGCTCGCGCGGGTTGTATCCGCGCTGGTTCTCCATGCGGGCGAGCCGGACGAGGTCGGGGTTGACCTCGCGCCTGCCGGTGCCCCGGCCGCCGTGGTCGGTCTCCTCCTCGAAGAGGTCGTACATCCGGCGTCCGGCCATGACGTGCTGCCACAGCGGCACCGGCCGGTGCTCGGAGACGATCACCTGCGTGTCGCCGCGGACGGTGTCCAGCCAGTCGCCGAACTCCTCGGCGTTGGACACGGTGGCCGACAGCGAAACCAGGGTCACGGACTCCGGCAGGTGGATGATCACTTCCTCCCACACGGCGCCCCGGAAGCGGTCCGAGAGGTAGTGCACCTCGTCCATGACCACATGACCGAGGCCGATGAGGGCCTGGGAGCCGGCGTAGAGCATGTTGCGCAGGACCTCGGTCGTCATGACGACCACGGGTGCGTCCGCGTTGACGCTGTTGTCACCGGTCAGCAGACCGACCTTGTCCGCGCCGTAGCGCCGGACGAGATCGGTGAACTTCTGGTTGGACAGGGCCTTGATGGGCGTGGTGTAGAAGCACTTGCGCCCCTGCTGCAGGGCCAGGTGTACGGCGAATTCACCGACGATGGTCTTGCCCGACCCGGTGGGGGCCGCGACCAGCACCCCCTTGCCGGCCTCCAGTGCCTGGCAGGCCTCGATCTGGAACGGGTCCAGTCCGAATTCGTACATCTCGCGGAAGGGCCCGAGGGCCGTGGCCTGCTCGGCCGCACGGACCCGAGAAGCCTGGTATCGCTCAGCTGGTGAGAGGTCCTCTGTCATCTTGATACGAGCCTACCCGCCCCGTATGACAGTCAGCCCGATCTTTATTTCACGGTGCAAGGACCCTGACCGCGCCGGGTACGCAGGTGGCGGTGAGCGGCAGCGCGCCCAGCGGTTCGCCGTCCGCGTACGCCGTGACGCCGGCCGCGGCCAGCTCTATCGAGGACACCCGGTGCACGGTGACCGCGGGGTGCCCCAGGTGCGTGCCCTTGTACACCTTCGGGAAGACCTTGAGCAGGGTGGTCCGGCTGCAGTCGCCGACCACGGTCACGTCGAAGAGCCCGTCGTCCATGACCGCGTCGGCGCAGATCCGCATGCCGCCGCCGTACGTGGTGCCGTTGCCCACGGCGATCAGCGTCGCCTCGATCTCGGTGACCGGGCCGCCGTCCAGCCGGAGCCGGTACGGGATAGGCCTGAAGGCGGCCAGCTCGGCCAGGATCGCCAGGTCGTACTTGAAGCGCCCGCCGACCCAGCGCATCCGGTTGCCCCGGTCGTTGACCCGCGAGTCGAAGCCGGAGGCCAGCACGGAGCCGAACCAGCGCTCGTCCGTCCGGCCCAGGTCGATCGCGCGCGCCGTGCCGGCCTTGAGCGCCTCGGCGGCCAGCCGCCCGGCAGCGGCCGGATCGCGGATCGGAAGCCCGAGGGCGCGGGCGAAGTCGTTGCCGGTGCCGACGGCCACGGCGCCGAGCGGCGTCGAGGTCCCGGCGACGGCCTGCAGGGCGAGGGACATCATGCCGTCCCCGCCCACGGCTATCAGTGCTCCGGTCCCGTACGCCACGGCCTCCCGGGCACGTCGCAGTGCGTCGTCGGCGTCCTCGCCGAGGACGGTCCGTACGGAGAAGCCGGCGTCCCGCAGAGCGGAAGCGGCCGGCTGCGCGGCACGCGCGCCCCGGCCGCTCCCCGCGGTGGGATTGACGAAGAGGGTGATCTCGCTGGTCACCCGCGGGACCTTACAAGGTCAGGTGATGTCGTCGTAACCGTTGATCCCGTGCGACCGTCCGCCGTCCGCGTCGCCGCTCGCCTGCTCGGGCAGTGCGGGCCGGGAGGCCACCGGTTCCACGGCGCCGACCGTCTCGGGGGTGAGGTCCAGGCTGGACGCCTCGTCGTCGTCGAGCTCGGCATCGGGGTTGGCCCGCCGCCTGCGCTTGTCGTTGAGCAGCGAGATGCCGACGGCGATGAAGTAGAGCACCGCGAGCGGGCCCGCGAGCAGCAGCATCGAGATGGGCTCGCCGCCGGGTGTGGCGATGGCCGCGAACGCGGTCAGTCCGACGATCATGCCGCGCCACCAGCGCAGCATGCGGGCGCCGGTCAGGACGCCGGTCAGGTTGAGCAGGATGAGCAGGAGCGGCAGCTCGAAGGCGAGCCCGAAGACGATCACCATGCGGGTGATCAGGTCCAGGAAGTCGTCCAGCGGCAGCAGGTTCTTCACGTTGTCGGGGGTGAAGCCGAGCATGATCTGCGCGGTCTGCGGCAGGATGGCGTACGCCAGGTAGGCACCGGCGACGAAGAGCGGCACCCCCGCCGCGACGAACGCGATCGAGTAGCGCTTCTCCTGCTTGTGCAGGCCGGGGGCGACGAAGCCCCACAGCTGGTAGAGCCACACCGGGGTGGCCACCAGCACGCCTGCCATCAGGGACACCTTCAGCGCGATGGTGAACGGCGACAGCAGGCCGTTGGTGGTCATCTCCGCGCAGGGCCGGCCGTTGATCATGGTCACGGCGCCGTTCTTGCAGCCGACCGAGTCCAGGATCGGCTTCATCAGGAACTCGAAGATTTCCTTCTGGAAGAACGCCGCCGCGATCACGGCGATGACGATCGCCAGGACCGACTTCAGCAGGCGGTTGCGCAGCTCACGCAGGTGATCGAGGAGGGGCATCCGCCCCTCGTCGTCCTTCTCCTGCTTGCGGGCAGACTTGAGCAACCCACTTCCCTCGTCTCGTGCAACAGCGTCCGGTGGTGCGGATCAGCCGTCAGCTCTGGGTGGTGGGCTTGGCCTCGTTGACCGGGCGGGAGCTGGTGACGTCTCCCGGAGCGGCCTGGATGGTGCGGGCGGTCGCCGCGGGCGGGGTGGTGTCGGCCACGGTCTCCGTGGTGGGCGCCGCGGGATCCGCGTCGTCCTTCTTCATGGCCTTGGCCTCGCTCTTGAGGATGCGGGCCGACTTGCCGAGCGAACGCGCCATGTCGGGAAGCTTCTTGGCACCGAAGAGCAGCAGGATGACAACGATGATCAGAACGATCTCGAGGGGCTTCAGATTGCCGATCATGTGCGACTTCCTTCTCACTGAGGCGTCCGGGGGGTGGGCTCGCTACCCGTTCGACCGGACAGATGTCCGACCTTCGCGCTGGCAGCGATCGTAACCCGCAGGGGTAAACGTGAGGCAATGCCCGTGCGTACTCCCGCTTGCGGCCCACACCTCCCTGCCTGGGCCGCTCCAGAAGCGTACCCCCCGAACCGGTGAATCAGGAGGCCGCGCCTGCTAGCGCAGTGCCTCTCCGGTGTCGGCGAGAGTCGTGGCCGCTCGTTCGAGATCCTCGGCCGCTCGGTTGATCCGCTGCGTGGTCGCGGCCACCTGTCCGGCGAGCCGCTGTGCCTCGACGAAGACCTTGACGGCCAGCACGCCGAGCACGGCAAGGCCGGCGAATCCCAGAGCGATGGCGAGCATGGGCCAGAACATGGACGGATCCTCGATGTTTCTCGTCACCGCAGGGCGGTGTGAAGGCGCAGTGTCCGCACCCCGCCGCCGCTGAGGAGCTCGATGATGCGCTCCCCGGCCGGCTTGCGGACCGCGGACCCGCACGCGGGACACGTGAAGGAGTAGAAGGTCGTACGACGGCTGGCGCCTATGGCCAGCCGCAGCGCGCCCGCCATGAGCTCGAACCGCTCACGGCAGTCCGGGCAGGCGGCCCGGAAGCGTACGGCGTCGGGCACCGGGACCGGAACCGGTCCGTTCTGCGTGCTCGATATCGCGGTCATGGGGCCTTCGTCTCCTCGGTGCACCGGTGGCCGCCCCTCAGAGCGCGCCGTCGTAGGCGGCCAGTGCCTCACGCGCCGCCAGCCGGGCGCTCTCGGCCAGGTCGGGGGGCGATGTGATGCGTCCTTCGCCGCCCAGCCGCAGGGCGAGCCTGCGCAGGGAGGCCGGATCGGGGGTGCGGAGCGTGATCCGAAGGCCGCCGTCGGGCAGCTCCTCCGCGCTGTCGTGCGGGTAGTACTCGGCGACCCAGCGGCCGCCGGGGCCGACCTCGATCACGACCTCCGGGTCCTCGGCGGCGGGCTGGACCAGCCCCTCCGAGAGATCACGCAGTTCCAGCTCCGGCGGTGCGGACGGGGCGTCGAGGATACGGATCTCGGCGACCCGGTCGAGCCGGAACGTACGCCGCGCCTCGGTGAGCCGGCACCAGCCCTCCATATAGGTGTGGCCGACGGCGAACAGCCGGATCGGGTCCACCTCGCGCTCGGTCAGCTCGTCGCGGGCGGGCGAGTAGTAGCGCAGCCAGAGGCGGCGCCGCTCGGAGATCGCCCGGTCGACGTCGGCGAAGACACCGCCCTCGGACTCGAAGGTGACCGAGAGCCGTGAGCTGGCGGCGCCCACCTCACCGGCCGCCGTCTCCAGCTTCGCGGTCGCGCGCACCAGCGCCTGCCGGTCGCTCTCCCGCAGGCCGGGGAGCGTGGCGACGGCGCGGGCCGCGACGAGCAGGGCGGTCGCCTCGTCGGCGGCGAGCCGCAGCGGCTCCGCGACGTCGTCCGGGTTGTGCCACCAGATCCGGTCGCCGTCGGTGTCGATGTCGAGCAGGTCACCGCCGCGGAAGCTGGTCCCGCACATGGGGAGCACGTCGAGGTCGGAGATCAGCTCGTCCTCGGTGATCCCGAAGGCCCGGGCGACGTCCTGGACGTGCGCGCCGGGGCGCTCCCGCAGGTACGTCACGAGGGAGAGCATCCGCCGGGTCTGGTCGATCGCGTTCGTGGCCACGAGTACGGGTCCCCTCAGTCCTTGGCCACGGCGCGCAGCCGGTCCATCACGTCGGCCCGCAGATCGGCGGGCTCGCTCACGATCACGTCGGGCCCGAACTCCACGAGCCAGGCGTCCAGCCCGTGCCCGTACGGGATCTCCAACTCGTCCCAGCCGTCACCGAGTTCCCGTACGGATATCGCGCGGGAGCGCAGCGGGTAACCGGAGCCGGCCCGCAGCCTGATGCGGGCGGTCCTGGTGGCGGTCTCCCCCGCCCAGCTCTCCACGGTCTCCCGGACGGTCACTGCGTCGGGGACCGGGGCCGTGAAGGCACCGGCGCGGGAGCGGACCCGGCCCGAGATCCGGGACAGCCGGAAGACCCGCTCGGCCCCCCGGTCGCGGTCCCAGCCGGCCAGGTACCAGTGGCCGCGCCAGCACTCCAGCGTCCACGGCTCGACCTGGCGCTGCTCCGGGCGGGCGGCATTGCCCTTGCGGTAGTCGAAGGTGACCGGGCGGCGGTCCCGGCAGGCGAGCATCAGCGGTTCGAAGGCGGCCTCGTGGACCGGGATGCGGGGTTCGAGGGCGCTGTGCACCTCGTAGGTGTCCTCGGCCTCCGGCATGCCGGCGGCCCGCAGCTTCTGCAGGGCACCGCTGGCGGCGCCGGCGAGCCGGGCCTGCTGCCAGACCTTGGCGGCGAGCCCGAGGGCCGCGGCCTCCTCGGCGTCCAGGGTGATGGGGGGCAGCCGGTTGCTGTCACGGCGCGCGAGGTATCCCGTATCGCCGTCCAGATTCTCCACGGTCTCGATGATCAGGCCGAGTTCACGCAGATCGTCCTTGTCGCGTTCGAACATCCGGTTGAAGGATTCGTCGGAGCCCGCCTCCAGGTAGGCCTCGATGGACCCGCGGAGCTCACGCTTGCTGAGCGGGCGCCGGGTACCCAGCAGACACAGTGCCAGGTTCATCAGCCGTTCGGCCTTGGCAATCGCCATCGACGCCCTTTCTCGACGTGCTCTCCGACCGTCGACCGTACCGCCCCGGGGTGTCCGGACCAAAGCGAGGGCCCGTGCCTTGCGGCACGGGCCCCGACTGCTGTAGACGGACGGATCAGACGCCCACGAGGTCGCAGACGAAGATCAGCGTCTCGCCGGGGGCGATGGCGCCGCCGCCCGCGCCGCGGTCGCCGTAGGCGAGGTGCGCGGGGATGGTCAGCTGGCGACGGCCGCCGACCTTCATGCCCTGGACGCCCTTGTCCCAGCCTGCGATGACCTGGCCGGCACCGAGCTGGAACTGCAGCGGGGTGCCGCGGTTCCACGAGGCGTCGAACTCCTCGCCGGTGGAGAAGGCCACACCGACGTAGTGCACGGAGACGGTCTGACCCGCCTGGGCCACCGGTCCGTCGCCCTCCCAGATTTCCTTGATCTCCAGGTCGGCCGGCGGCTCGCCACCCGGGAAGTCGATCTCGGGCTTGTCGATGCTCACTGAACTGCTCCTCTTACTGATGAACTGCGTAACCGGGACAGTCTTACATCTTCGCCAGGATGTCCACGGCGAACACGAGGGTGGACTTGGCGGGGATGGACTGCTGCGCCTTGTCGCCGAAGGCCTGGTCCGGCGGGATGACGAGCAGCACACGGCTGCCGACCTTCTTGCCGATCAGCCCGTTCTTGAGACCCTTGAGGGTGACCTGGGCCAGCGGGAACGTCTGGGTCTTGCCGGTCTGGTAGGTGCTGTCGAAGGCCTTGCTGCCCTTCCAGAGCAGACCCACGTAGTTCACGACGACGCTGTCGGTCTCCTTGACGACGTCACCCTTGGACTCCAGCACGTAGTTGGAGACCAGCTTCTTCGGCGGGTCGCTCTTGGGGATCGTGACGGTCGGCGCCTTGCCGTCGGTCTTGGTACCGACCTTGGGCAGGTCGATGTTGTCCTGGGCGACCTCCGTGCCCTCGGCGGAAGCCGGGACCGTCGTCGCCTTCACGATGTCGACGACGAAGACGAGGGTGGCGTTCGGCTTGATGTCGCCCTGGCCCTGCTCGCCGTAGCCGAGGTCCGGCGGAATCACCAGCTCGACGCGGCTGCCGACCTTCTTGCCGAGGAGCCCCTTGTCCCACCCCTGGATGACCATGCCCGCGCCGAGCGTCAGATCGAAGGGCTGCTTGCGGTCGAAGCTGTTGTCGAACGGCTTGGCGGAGTCCCAGGCCTGTCCGAGGTAGTTGACCTGGATCGCGTCGCCGTTCTTGAGCTTCGCGCCGTCACCCTCACTGATGACGTCGGTCTTCAGTTCCTTGGGAGGATCGCCCTCACCCTTCGCCAGAGTGGGCTTCTCCCCGAACTTCGCTCCCGCGGTGATCGCGGGAAACTCGTCCTGGGAGGCGGAGTCGGAGGCCTTGTCGTTGCCGCATGCCGCCGTGGACAGCAGCAGTAGGGGGACGACGAGAAGGCCGGCAAGTCGGCGCACTGGTTCCTCAGATCTCAGACGGCACGTGAACGGTCCCCGACACTCTAGGCGGACGGAAGGGCCCCGTACGAGGAACGTACGGGGCCCGGTCGCCTAAGGGGCGGGACATTCCTGTCCCGGATCACATGCCCGCGATCAGCTTCTCCACCCGGTCGTCGACGGAACGGAAGGGGTCCTTGCACAGCACGGTGCGCTGCGCCTGGTCGTTGAGCTTGAGGTGGACCCAGTCGACGGTGAAGTCCCGCCGCTGTTCCTGGGCCCTGCGGATGAAGTCGCCGCGCAGCCGCGCCCTGGTCGTCTGCGGGGGCACCGATTTGCCCTCGAAGATCTTCAGGTCGTTGCAGATGCGGGCGGCCTGGCCCTTGCGTTCCAGGAGGTAGTAGAGCCCGCGCCGGCGGTGGATGTCGTGGTAGGCGAGGTCTATCTGGGCGACCCGCGGATTCGACATGGTCATGTTGTTCTTGGCCCGGTACCGCTCGATGAGCTTGTACTTCATGACCCAGTCGATCTCGGTGCCGATCCGGTCGAGGTCCTCGGCCTCGATGGCGTCCAGGGTGCGGCCCCACAGCTCGAGGACCTGGTCGACGGTGCCGGTGCGGATGCCGCGGCGCTCGACGAAGTCGACGGCCTTCTCGTAGTACTCGCGCTGGACCTCGATGGCCGATGCCTCGCGGCCGCTGGCCAGGCGCACCTTGCGCTGTCCCGTGATGTCGTGGCTGACCTCGCGGATGGCCCGGATCGGGTTCTCCAGGGTCAGGTCGCGCATCACGGTGCCCGCCTCGATCATGCGCAGCACGAGGTCGGTGGCGCCGACCTTGAGCAGCATGGTCGTCTCGGACATGTTGGAGTCACCGACGATGACGTGGAGACGGCGGTACCGCTCGGCGTCGGCGTGCGGTTCGTCCCGGGTGTTGATGATCGGGCGGGAGCGCGTCGTCGCGGAACTGACGCCCTCCCAGATGTGCTCGGCCCGCTGGCTCACGCAGTAGACGGCTCCGCGCGGCGTCTGCAGCACCTTGCCGGCACCGCAGATCAGCTGACGGGTGACGAGGAACGGAATGAGGATGTCCGCGAGCCGGGAGAATTCTCCGTGCCGGGCCACGAGGTAGTTCTCGTGGCACCCGTAGGAGTTTCCAGCCGAGTCGGTGTTGTTCTTGAAGAGATAGACGTCGCCCGCGATTCCCTCCTCGTGCAGGCGGCGTTCGGCGTCGACGAGCAGTCCTTCGAGAATGCGCTCGCCCGCCTTGTCGTGCGTGACCAGTTCGGTCACGTTGTCGCATTCGGGTGTCGCGTATTCCGGATGCGATCCCACGTCGAGGTAGAGGCGGGCGCCGTTCCGCAGGAAGACATTGCTGCTGCGGCCCCATGACACAACACGGCGGAAGAGGTAGCGCGCCACTTCGTCAGGTGACAGTCGGCGCTGTCCCCTGAACGTGCACGTGACGCCGTACTCGTTCTCCAGCCCGAAAATGCGGCGGTCCATGACTGAACATTACGCCTTACGGCCTGAGCTGAAACCGGGTTCGGCAGCACCGTTTCGATCATTTTCCGAACCGGCCACAACTGCGGGCGTACGCCCGGGAGCTGCGAGGACCCTTCCGGTGGCCAGCAGGACCAGCAGCGCCACCACTCCACCGGCCCCGGCGACGGCGAAACTCCACGCCGTCCCGCCGAGCTCGACAGCCGGGCCCGCCACCGCCGTTCCGGCGGCCGCGCCCACCCCGAAGGTCGTCACGAGCCAGGAGAACGCCTCGGTCACGGTGCCCTGCGGCGCGTGCCGGTCCACGACGATGAACGAGCAGGCGATGGCCGGGGCCAGGAAGACCCCGGCGAGTGCCGACAGTGCGGTCATGGCGGGCACCCCGGGCGTCAGCATCAGCGGCAGATAGCCCAGGGCCAGCAGCGCCACGATGACCCGCAGCCTGCGTTCGGGCGCCCCGGCCCACTGCCGCGCCCCGTACGCCGCGCCACCGATCAGCGCGCCGAGGCCGAGCGCGGCCATCAGCCAGCCGTACACGGACTCCCGGCCGTGGTCGTCGGCGTACGCGACGCCGGCCACCGTGATCGAGCCGAGAGCGAGCCCCACGAAGAAGAAGGCCCCCAGCAGGGCGAGCAGCCCCGGGGAGCGCAGGGCGCCGAGCCAGTGCGCCTCGCGGGGCGCGGAGCGCCACACCCTGGAGGGCTCGGACAGGACGACGGACAGCGCTCCCAGGACCCCGATGGCGTTGATGACCAGGAGTGCGGCGGCCGGTGACCAGAGGGACACCAGGACCGTCACCAGGAGCGGCCCCACGGTGAACATGACCTCCTGGGCCACGGCGTCCATGGCGTACGCCCGGTGCACCCGGTCCTCCCGGCCCAGGACCGTCGGCCACAGGGCCCGCAGACCGCCCTCCAGCGGGGGCGTGAACACGCCGGCCACGACGACCGCCGCGTACGCGGCCGGGAGCGAGCCGAGACCGATCAGGGCGAGCACGGCCATCCCGAGCGCCGAGACGACCGCCGCGGGCAGCTGGACGCGCGGCTGACCGTACAGGTCCACGGCCCGGCCCAGCAGGGGCTGCCCCACCGCCGTGGCCAGTCCGTACGCCGCCGCGAGGGCGCCGGCCAGCGTGTAGCTGCCGCCCTCGGCGCGGGTGAACAGGACGATCGCGATGTGGGCGGTGCCGTTCGGCAGCCGCCCCACCAGGGTGCCCGCCAGCAGCCGGGCGGCGTGCCGCGTCCGGAGGATGTCCAGATAGCCCGCGGCCATGTCCGCCCCTCTCCCCCGACGGTGCCACACCTCGGGGTTTTACGTATAACTTCGACGCTCATACGTACCATGTGGGCAGCTCGGGAGTCCATCCCGCCACGACCCCCGCAGCATCCGACCGGCCCAGCACGGAGGCACGAGTGAGCAGCACGCGGCAACCGGCCCCACCTCGGCCCACCAGCCGTGACGTGGCGCGGGCAGCGGGTGTCTCGCAGGCGACGGTCTCGCTCGTCCTCGGTGACAAATGGCGGGGCCGGGTGTCGTCGGCGACCGCCGAGCGGGTCCGCGGCAGCGCCCGTGACCTGGGCTACCGGCCGAACCTCGCGGCCCGCAGTCTCCGGATGGGCCGCACCCGCACCGCCCTCCTCGTCGTCCCCGCGCTCACCAACGAGTTCTTCGCCCGGGTCTACACGGGTGCCGCGGCCGTCGCCGCCGAGCACGACTTCGGCGTGGTCCTCTATCCCTCCCCCGACGGCACCGGCCCCGCCCGGGACCCGTTCGACCCGGCGCGCGCGGCGCTCGACGGGGTGATCGCCTCGTCGATGGCGGCGGACGCCCTGGGGGCGCTGCGGGGCGCGGACCTGCCGCTGGTGATGCTGGACAGCGACCCCGGGGACCAGGGCGCCGCGGCCCACGTGAACCTCGCCATCGCGGACGGCATGCGCCAGGTGACGGACCACCTGCTGGGCCTCGGCCACCGCCGGATCGTGCACCTCGCCTCCGCCGTGGACACCTGGACCTTCACGGTGCGTGCCCAGGCGCTGCGGGAAGCCGTGGGGGACGTCCCCGGGGCAGTCCTGCGTACGGTGCGCGCCCCGCTGGACGTACGGGCGGGGCGCGAGGCCGCCGAGAGGGTCCTGGCCTCCCCCGGCCCCCTGCCCACGGCCATCGTCTGCGACGACGACATCCTGGCGGCCGGCGCCTGCAAGGCGGTGCGCAGACGGGGGCTGCGGGTGCCCGACGACATCTCCGTGACCGGTTTCGACGACCTGGCGCTCGCCACGGCGGTGGAACCGGAGCTCACCACCGTGCGCCTCCCGGCCGAACAGGTCGGCGAGCGGGGCATGAGCGCCCTGCTGGCCGCCCTCGACGGCCGCCCCGCGGAGCAGCACGACCTCCCCGTCCGTCTGGTGGTCAGGGGCTCGACCGCGCCCCCGGCCACGGCATGACAAAGCCCTCCGGCCACCGCGTGCGGCGGCCGGAGGGCTCCGTCCGGAATTCTTCCGGAGCCGGCTACTCCTTGGAGGCCTCGCCCGTGTCCTGTGCCGGACCGTCGGCACCCTTCGCGGGGGTGTCGGTGCCCTTCGCCGGGGTGTCGGTGCCCTTCGCGGGGGTGTCGGTCCCGGCGGCCGGGGTGCTGCCGCCTTCGGGCTCCTCCGTGTCGGACGGGGCGTCCGTCGGGGTCGCCCCGGCACCGTCCGCGTCCAGCAGCCTGGTCAGCTGCCGGCCGACGATCCGCTTGAACTTGCGCTGCTGCGGCCTCGTGCGGTCCAGGACCGCGACCTCCAGCCGCTCGGCGGGGATCTCCCGCTCATTGCCGTTGGCCTCGCGGGACAGCGCCTGCACGGCCAGCTTCAGCGCCTCGGCGAGCGACATCCCGTCGCGGTGGCGCTGGTCCAGGAAGCTGCTGATCTGCTCGGCGTTCCCGCCGACCGCGACCGAGCCGTGCTCGTCCACGATCGATCCGTCGTGCGGCAGCCGGTAGATCTGGTCGCCCTCGGGCCCGGCGCCGACCTCGGCGACCACCAGCTCCACCTCGTACGGCTTCTCGGCCGCGCTGGAGAAGATGGTGCCGAGCGTCTGCGCGTAGACGTTGGCCAGCCCACGGGCCGTCACATCGTCGCGGTCGTAGGTGTACCCCCGCAGATCGGCGTAGCGCACGCCGCCGATACGGAGGTTCTCGTACTCGTTGTACTTGCCGGCGGCGGCGAAGCCGATCCGGTCGTAGATCTCGCTGAACTTGTGCAGCGCACGGGACGGGTTCTCGCCGACGAACACAATGCCGTCGGCGAACTGCAGCACAACCAGGCTGCGACCACGGGCGATGCCCTTCCGGGCGTATTCCGCCCGGTCGGCCATGGCCTGCTGAGGTGAGACATAGAACGGCGTCGACACCGGCTATCCGTCCCTTTCTGTCAGTGACGAGTGCATCGGAGAAGCATCGGGCCGGTCAGAGCAGCGCGGCGCGGGGGCCGTCGGGCTGCTCCAGGCGGCGCTCCAGGATCGCGCGCGCGATCTCCGAGGATTCCGTGTCGTCCAGCCTGCGGAAGCCCTCGTCGGTGATGACGGTGACGATCGGATAGATCCGGCGGGCCACGTCCGGGCCGCCGGTCGCCGAGTCGTCGTCGGCCGCGTCGTACAGCGCCTGCACGACCAGGGTGAGTGTCTGCTCCTCCGTCAGGTCGTCGCGGTACAGCTTCTTCATCGACCCGCGCGCGAAGACGGAGCCTGAGCCGGTGGCCGCGTAGCCGCGCTCCTCGGAACGGCCGCCGGTCACGTCGTAGGAGAAGATCCGGCCCTTGTCGCGGTCGACGTCGTACCCGGCGAACAGCGGGACGACCGCCAGGCCCTGCATGGCCATCGCCAGATTGCTGCGGATCATGGTGGAGAGCCGGTTGGCCTTGCCCTCCAGCGAGAGCGTGGCGCCCTCGACCTTCTCGAAGTGCTCCAGCTCCAGCTGGAACAGCTTGACCATCTCCACGGCGAGACCCGCCGTGCCGGCGATCCCCACCGCGGAGTACTCGTCGGCCGGGAACACCTTCTCGATGTCGCGCTGCGCGATCATGTTCCCCATGGTCGCCCGCCGGTCACCGGCGAGGACCACTCCGCCGGGGAACGAGGCCGCGACGATCGTGGTGCCGTGCGGCGCCTCGACGGCGCCCTGCAGCGGCGGCAGGCTGCGGTTGCCGGGAAGGATCTCGGGTGAGTGGTCGGACAGGAAGTCCATGAACGACGACGAACCCGGCGTCAGGAAGGCAGCTGGTAGACGCCCGGTGCTACGAGTGTTGGCTTCCACGCGTTTCCCTCCACGTATGCGGCTGCACGCCTTATGGCATCCGGCCGATCTTTGAGCTGCCCCAGGGCTGCGTTGCAGCTGAAGCACAGTACGCCACGGACCCTACCCGTCTTGTGACAGTGATCCACATGCTCCGCCGGAGCAGTCAGACAGATACAGCAAACACCCTTCTGAGCGGCGATCAAGTCACCCAAATCGGCCGGGCTGAGGCCGTACTTGCGCTGGAAGTAACTGACCCGATTCCGCTCGGCTCGGCATGGACGGCAGTAACTCGACCAGCCGTCGGAGGACGACTTGTTGCGTTCCCACTGGTCGTGCGGTTTCACCTCGCCGCACTGGGGGCAACGCTTGTGTCCGCGCTGCACCGGTACCTTGACTCGGACGGACCTGCCTCTGGCCTCCTGGCGCTGCCGATAGTACTCAGCAGAGCATTCCCGGCAGTACGCCTGGAGGCCGTCGCGCATAGCCCTGTTACTGGCGAAGGACTCCGTCGGCAGAGCCTTCCGGCAGCGAGAGCATTTCTTCCCGGCAGGAATATCGGACATTAAGTCCTATTCCCCGCCCTTCTGAACAAATGACCTCACGAAGTCCTCGGCATTGGACTCGAGTACGTCGTCGATCTCGTCCAGGACGTCGTCGACGTCCTCGTCCAGCTTCTCCTGCCGCTCCTTGAGGTCCTCGGAGGCCTGCGCGTCCTGCGTCTGCTCCTCGGTCTCCTCGGTGGAACGTGTCGCCTTCTGCTGTCCGCCGCCGGTGTCCTTGGTCGCCATCTAGCTCACCCCGCTCGGTTCGAAGCACTTGATCAGACCCTACCTACGGGGTCCGACATTGGCCCGGTACTTTCCTCAACGTCCGGAGGTCATCTGATTGATTCCCAGCCGGGACGCCTTTCAGCCCCCCGTCAGGGTCCGGACCAGCTCATCCGCGGTACGGCAACGGTCCAGGAGGTCCTTGACGTGGGCGCGTGTACCCCGCAGCGGTTCCATCGTGGGGACCCGTTGCAGCGAGTCACGGTCGGGCAGGTCGAAGATGACCGAGTCCCAGGAGGCCGCGGCGACGTCGTCCGCGTACTGCTCCAGGCAGCGGCCCCGGAAATAGGCCCTGGTGTCCTCGGGAGGCTTCGTACGGGCCCGCTCGACGTCGCTCTCGTCGAGGAGCCGCTTGATCTTCCCGCGGGCCGCCAGCCGGTTGTACAGGCCCTTGTCGGCCCGTACGTCGGCGTACTGGAGGTCCACCAGGTGCAGGCGCGGGGCGTCCCAGTCCAGGCCGTCACGGCGCCGGTAGCCCTCCATGAGCTCCCGCTTGGCGATCCAGTCCAGCTCGCCCGAGAGGCTCATCGGGTCGTTCTCCAGGCGGTTCAGGGTGTCCTCCCAGCGGGCCAGGACATCCTTGGTCTGCTCGTCCGCGTCCGCGCCGTACCGCTCCTCGACGTACTTGCGGCCCAGCTCGAAGTACTCCATCTGGAGCTGTACCGCGGTGAGCGTCCGGCCGCTACGGAGGGTGACCAGCTGCTTGAGCGTGGGGTCGTGCGAGACCTGGTGCAGGGTGCGGACCGGCTGGTCGACCGCAAGGTCGACGTTGATGAAGCCGTCCTCGATCATGGCCAGGACCAGTGAGGTGGTGCCGAGCTTCAGATAGGTCGAGATCTCGGAAAGGTTCGCGTCGCCGATGATCACATGGAGCCTGCGGTACTTCTCGGCGTCGGAGTGCGGTTCGTCGCGGGTGTTGATGATGGGGCGCTTGAGGGTGGTCTCCAGGCCGACCTCGACCTCGAAGTAGTCGGCGCGCTGGCTGATCTGGAACCCGTGCTCACGGCCGTCCTGGCCGATGCCGACCCGGCCGGCGCCCGTGACCACCTGGCGGGAGACGAAGAACGGGGTCAGATGGCGCACGATGTCCGAGAAGGGGGTCTCCCGCTTCATCAGGTAGTTCTCGTGCGTGCCGTAGGACGCGCCCTTGTTGTCGGTGTTGTTCTTGTACAGATGGATCGGCTGGGCCCCGGGGATCGCGGCGGCCCGCTCGGCCGCTTCCGCCATCACCCGCTCGCCGGCCTTGTCCCAGAGCACCGCATCCAGCGGATTGGTGATCTCCGGTGAGCTGTATTCGGGGTGCGCGTGGTCGACGTAGAGCCGCGCACCGTTGGTGAGGATGACATTGGCCAGGCCGATGTCCTCGTCGGTGAGCTGGCTGGAGTCGGCGGTCTCACGGGCGAGGTCGAAGCCTCGCGCGTCGCGCAGCGGGTTCTCCTCCTCGAAGTCCCAGCGGGCGCGGCGCGCCCGGTGCATCGCCGCCGCGTAGGCGTTGACGATCTGGGACGAGGTGAGCATGGCATTGGCGTTGGGTTGACCGGGGACGGAGATCCCGTACTCCGTCTCGATGCCCATCACTCGCCGTACGGTCATGCGGCCCTCCTTGCCCGGCGTCGCTCCCGTCCGGGAGCGGCGCTCAAGTACCGCTGCTGGTCCGCGGTGCCCGTCCCCGCACTGCGCGACTCGGCGGTACGGCAGAGCCTAGAGCGCCTCTGCGCCGGTGGGGAGATCAATTGCGTCATTGTTCGGGTGTGGCCGGAGCTGCCGGGAAAACGGCCGGCTGCGGATACCCTGCCGGGCATCCGCAGCCGGTCTGCGTTTTACAGGTACTGTCCGGTATTTGCCACCGTGTCGATGGAGCGACCGGTGTCTGCGCCCTGCTTTCCGGTGACGAGTGTGCGGATGAACACGATCCGCTCGCCCTTCTTTCCGGAAATCCTGGCCCAGTCGTCCGGGTTGGTGGTGTTGGGCAGGTCCTCGTTCTCCTTGAACTCGTCCACGCAGGCCTGGAGGAGATGGGAGACGCGCAGGCCCTTCTGGCCCTGCTCGAGGAATGCCTTGATGGCCATTTTCTTTGCCCGGTCCACGATGTTCTGAATCATCGCTCCGGAGTTGAAGTCCTTGAAGTACAGGACTTCCTTGTCGCCGTTGGCGTAGGTGACCTCGAGGAAGCGGTTCTCCTCGGATTCCGTGTACATCCGCTCCACGACGGACTGGATCATCGCGTGGGCGGCGGCCTCCTTCGAGCCGGTGTGCTCGGCCAGGTCGTCCGAGTGCAGCGGCAGCGACGGCGTGAGGTACTTCGCGAAGATGTCCTTCGCGGCCTCCGCGTCCGGACGCTCGATCTTGATCTTCACATCGAGACGGCCGGGCCGCAGGATCGCGGGGTCGATCATGTCCTCACGGTTGGAGGCGCCGATGACGATGACGTTCTCCAGGCCCTCCACACCGTCGATCTCGGCGAGCAGCTGGGGGACGATGGTGTTCTCCACGTCCGAGCTGACACCGGAACCACGGGTGCGGAAGAGGGATTCCATCTCGTCGAAGAAGACGATGACGGGGGTGCCCTCGCTCGCCTTCTCCCGGGCACGCTGGAAGACGAGGCGGATGTGCCGCTCGGTCTCACCGACGTACTTGTTGAGGAGCTCGGGGCCCTTGATATTGAGGAAGTAGCTCTTCCCCGCGGGCTGACCGGTGACCTCGGCGACCTTCTTGGCCAGTGAGTTGGCGACGGCCTTGGCGATGAGTGTCTTGCCGCAGCCCGGAGGGCCGTAGAGCAGGATGCCCTTCGGCGGACGGAGTTCGTGCTCCTTGAAGAGGTCCGGGTGGAGGTACGGGAGCTCGACCGCGTCACGGATCAGTTCGATCTGGTCGCCCAGGCCGCCGATCTTGTTGTAGTCGATGTCCGGGACCTCTTCGAGAACGAGCTCCTCGACCTCGCTCTTGGGGACCACTTCGTAGACGTAGCCGGACCTGGGTTCGAGCAGGAGGGCGTCGCCGGGGCGGATGGTGATGTCCAGGAGAGGCTCGGCGAGCCTCACCACCCGTTCCTCGTCGGTGTGCCCGATGACCAGGGCGCGCTCGCCGTCCTCGAGGATCTCCTTGAGGGTGACGATGTCCCCGGCCCGCTCGAATTCCATGGCCTCGACCACGTTGAGCGCCTCGTTGAGCATGACTTCCTGGCCTCGCCTGAGGCCTTCGAGCTCGACGCTGGGGCTGACGTTCACCCGGAGCTTGCGGCCCCCGGTGAAGATGTCACAGGTGTCGTCCTCGTTGGCCTGCAGGAAGACACCGAAGCCGGCCGGTGGCTGTGCGAGCCGGTCGACCTCCTCCTTGAGGGCCACGATCTGGTCGCGGGCCTCCCGGAGTGTGTTGGCGAGCCGCTCGTTCTGCGCGGACACGCCTGCCAGGTTGGTCTGCAACTCGACGATCCGCTCTTCGAGAATCCTCGTATGACGCGGAGAGTCGGCGAGCTTACGTCGCAGGACGGCGATTTCCTGCTCGAGATAGGCGACCTGGCCGGCTGGGTCTTCTGACCCCCGCCCGGGCCGGATGCCGCGGTTGATGTCGTCGTCGTGGGCTGCCACGGTCCTCACCTCCTCCAAGGGGAGCTGGACGCTTCCTGACCCTACCTGGGTGGGTGGTGATTGAAACCCCTAGATCACAAAGACCCGGGACTCTGTCCGATCTTCACCCTTGCGCTCTCCCTCACGCCAAGGGAATACCCACCCTTCGGCACCGGAAAGCAGCCGGTTGTATCGTCGAAGCGTTCAACACCCGTCAGGGCTGGCTTCAATTGGTGCAGATACGCAGGGAACGGCAGGACACATGACCGTGCAGCAGGACGCTCCGGGCGACAGCGACACGCAGGACCTCGAGGTCTGGATCGACCAGGATCTCTGTACGGGCGACGGCATCTGCGTGCAGTACGCACCCGAGGTGTTCGAGCTGGACATCGACGGTCTGGCGTACGTCAAGAGCGACCAGGACGAGCTCCTCCAGGACAAGGGCGCCACCACACCGGTGCCGCTGCCGCTCCTCCAGGACGTCGTGGACTCGGCCAAGGAATGCCCGGGCGACTGTATTCATGTACGTCGCGTTTCGGACAACGTGGAAGTCTTCGGGCCCGACGCCGAGTGAGGGCGCGGAGGGCTGCGCGTCGTACGGCTCAGACGCCCTGTGCGGTGCTGCCGGCGGGGCCGGTGGACTTGATGAACGCGTTGCCCTTCCACTGCCAGGAGGCGTTCTCCAGCTCGTCCGGGCAGCAGCGCGGTACGTCGGTGGAGGAGTAGCCGAGCAGGGTCGCCGACACCCGGCCGTCACGGACGGTGAAGTCGGTGACGTTGAGTTTCTGAGCGGGGTCCACCAGGGTCGCCACGACCCGGGGTGCGGCCCCGCTCGGCCGTGTCACGACGTAGATGCCGCTGGGCGGGGTGCCCGACCCCGCGGCGCAGCGTACGACGGCGACCGTCTCGGGGCCGCCGTCGCCGTCGAGGTCTCCCGGGGCGCTGTCGGCCACGGTGTGTCCAGCCGGGCCGCAGTCGAGGGGGAAGGTCACGCCCTTCGGGTCGGGCGCCGTCGCGGCGGGCGCGCTCCCGTGCTGCGTGGTGACGTCGCCGTGCTCGGACGCGGAGGCCGTCGCGGTGGCCGCGTCGGGCTGGAGCAGGCCCGCGACGGCGACGACCGCGGCCATCGCGGTCGCCGTGGCGAGCCAGTGCACCGGCTTGGCGTCGGTGTGCGCGAGGTCCGGGAGCGCGGAGGTCTGCACGCGGTATGTCTCCTGTGGTTCCTGGGGGCCCGGGTAGGCGGTGCCGAACGGTCGTCGGCGGGTGGGGGTGGCCAGCATCGTGCCACACCTCACACCTGAGGGGAACGGCGGGGTCGTCGCGGCCGACGGAAAGGCGCCGCCGCCGGGCTCCCGGGTCGGTCCGGGAACTCGGCGGCGGCGCCTGCGCGTTGTACGGGTCAGTCGGTGGCGGAGCCGCTCCGGCTGCCGGGACCGCTGTAGTCCTCGCCGTAGGCGCCCTTGGAGGGGCGGCGGCGGCGCAGCGGCGGCTCGACGCCGTCCGCCAGACGGCGGGCGGTGACGAGGAAGCCGGTGTGGCCGATCATCCGGTGGTCGGGGCGGACGGCCAGGCCTTCGACGTGCCAGTTGCGGATCATCGACTCCCAGGGCTGCGGTTCCGCGAAGCAGCCGATCTCCCTGATGGACTCGACGGTCCGCGAGAGCTGGGTCGTGGTCGCGACGTAGGCGCAGAGGATGCCGCCGGGCACCAGGGCCTTGGACACGGCCTCCAGGCACTCCCACGGGGCGAGCATGTCGAGGACGACACGGTCGACGTCGGTGTCCGAGAGGTTGTCCTGAAGGTCGCCGACGGTGAGCTGCCAGGCGGGGTGCGGCGAGCCGAAGTAGCGCTCGACGTTCTGCTGGGCGATCTCGGCGAAGTCCTCGCGGCGCTCGTAGGAGTGCAGCATGCCCTGCTCGCCGATGGCGCGCAGCAGGAAGGTGCTGAGCGCACCCGAGCCGACGCCGGCCTCGACGACGCGGGCGCCGGGGAAGATGTCACCGAAGGCCAGGATCTGGCCCGCGTCCTTCGGGTAGACCACGGCGGCACCGCGGGGCATGGACAGGACGTAGTCGGGGAGCAGGGGGCGCAGCGCGAGGTAGGCGACGTTTCCCGTGGTACGGACAACACTGCCCTCGGGAGCACCGATCAGCTCGTCGTGCGGGAAAGAACCCTTGTGGGTGTGGAAGTTCTTTCCGGCCTCGAGCGTGAAGGTGTAGTGGCGTCCCTTGGGGTCGGTGAGCTGGACCTGGTCCCCGACTTTGAATGGGCCGCGACGGCGGGCGGCACCGGTCGGTTCGGACATGTGACCAGCCTACCGGTATTTCGGGGGCCGCTTTCCGGGGCGTCAGGCCGAGGGACGGGCCATGGCCTTGACGAAGGCGCGTTCGACGTCGGCGGTGGAGAGGACGCCGTAGATCTCGCCGGTCTCCTCGACCACCAGGTACTCGGTGGCCGGGGTGGCCTTCAGCCGGTCCAGGAGGGCTTCGCCGGCGAGTTCGGCGGGGACCTTCATACCGTCGGTGATGTCCTGGGCGAGGCCGCTGACGGCCACCCAGGGCCGGCGGTGTTCGGGGACGCCGACGATGGCCGCCTCCCGTACGACGCCCTTGGGGCTGCCCTGTCCGTCGACGACGACCAGGGCGCGGGCGCCGGCCTCGTTGGCGCGGCGGAGCGCCTCGGAGAGCGGGGTGGCGGACTCGACGGGGACGGCCCGCCGGGTGAGGGCGCGGGCCTTGAGGTCGGGGAGGTGTTCGCGCAGGCGGGCCATGCGCAGGCTGTTGCCGGCCCCGGTCCAGATGATGCCGCAGAGGATCGCGGCGAGCAGTGCGTCGGTGACGGTCTCCACACCGCTGATCTCGCTGGTGTCGTTGCCGAGGGCGCCCGTGTGGGTGAGGAGGGGCAGGCCGATCAGGACGGTGACCGCCAGGCCCCGGCCGACCCACGCGGCGGCGACGGTGCCGCTCATCGGCTTGCCGGTGATCTTCCAGACGACGGCGCGGAGCATGCGGCCGCCGTCCAGGGGGAGCCCGGGCAGCAGGTTGAAGGCGGCGACGATGAGGTTGGAGATCATCAGTCCGGCGAGGAGCACGCCGGGGACGGTGCCCGCTTCGACGAACTGGAGCGGGATGTAGAAGAGCCCGCCGAGGACGAGGGAGAGCAGGGGCCCCACGAAGGCGAGGACGAATTCGCGGCCCGGGGTCTCGGATTCCTTCTCGATCTCGGAGACGCCGCCGAAGAACTGGAGCTGGATGCGGCGCACCGGCAGCTTGTAGCGCAGGGCGGCGACGGTGTGGGCGAGTTCGTGGACGAGCACGGACGCGTAGAAGGCGATCGCGAAGAAGAGCGCGACCAGGTAGCGGGCTCCGCCGAGGTCGGGCAGGACGCGGTCGAGCTGTCCTCCGAAGACCCAGGTGATCAGGGCCGCGACGACGAACCAGCTGGGTGCCACGTAGACCGGCACACCGAAGGGGCGCCCCATGAGGAGGCCGCCGCCCGGCTCCGCCGCGCGGCGCGGTTTTCCCTTGTCCGGTCCGGAGCCGGGGCCCGTGCCCCCTGCGCCGGGCTGCGGGCGCCCGCTGTCGCCGCTCTCGTCCACGGGGTCCCTTCGGTCGGTGGCTTCTGCCACGATCATGCTGTGTGCGAGCTCTGTCGTCGATGGTATGCCGCTGGGTGTCAGTGGCGGGCCGTAGGGTCTGCCACATGACGTCCGTACCGCGCCCGCCTCAGCCACCCTCGTCCCTGTCGCCGTCGCGCGCGAACGATTTCATGCAGTGCCCCCTGCTGTACCGCTTCCGGGTCATCGACAAGCTCCCCGAGAAGCCCAGTGAGGCTGCTACCCGGGGCACGCTGGTGCATGCGGTGCTTGAGCGTCTGTTCGACGCCCCGGCGGTGGACCGTACGGCGCCCAGGGCCAAGGCGCTGATCCCCGGGCAGTGGGACCGGCTGCTGGAGTCGAAGCCCGAGCTGACGGAGCTCTTCGAGGGCGATCCCGGAGGGGAGCGGCTCGCGGGGTGGCTGGGCGAGGCGGAGCGGCTCGTGGAGCGGTGGTTCTCGCTGGAGGACCCGACCCGCCTGGAGCCGGCCGAGCGTGAGCTGTTCGTCGAGACGGAGCTGGAGTCGGGGCTGAAGCTGCGCGGCGTGATCGACCGCGTCGATGTCGCCCCGACGGGTGACGTCCGCATCGTCGACTACAAGACGGGCAAGGCGCCGCGGCCGGAGTACGCGGAGGGGGCGCTCTTCCAGATGAAGTTCTACGCCCTGGTGGTGTGGCGCCTGAAGAAGGTGGTGCCGCGCCGGCTGCAGCTGGTCTATCTCGGCAGCGGTGACGTGCTGACGTACGACCCCGTTCCCGCCGACCTCGAGCGGGTGGAGCGCAAGCTGCTGGCGCTGTGGGAGGCGATCCGGCTGGCCACCGAGACGGGCGAGTGGCGGCCGAGGCCGACGAAGCTGTGCGGCTGGTGCGACCACCGGGCGGTCTGCCCCGAATTCGGCGGGACTCCCCCGGTCTATCCGCTGTCCGTGCGCCCGCCCGAATCGGTGGAGGCTGTGCAGGGCAGAATGGAGCCGGCCCGGTCCGAGGCCGGTCAGCCCGTGGCCCTCGAAGGCCCTTAAGGAGATTACGTGGCCATCCGCGTCCTGCTCGTCGATGATCAACCACTGCTGCGCACCGGTTTCCGGATGATCCTGGAGGCGGAGGGTGATCTGGCGGTGGTCGGTGAGGCCGGTGACGGCCTGCAGGCCATCGAGCAGGTGCGGGCTCTGCAGCCCGATGTCGTGCTCATGGACATCCGGATGCCGCGGATGGACGGGGTCGAGGCGACCCGCCAGATCACCGGCCCCGGTCGGGACGGCCCGGCGAAGGTCCTGGTGCTGACCACGTTCGACCTCGACGAGTACGTGGTGGAGGCGCTGCGCGCCGGCGCAAGCGGCTTCCTGCTGAAGGACGCACCGGCCAACGAGCTGGTGCAGGCCATCCGGGTGGTCGCCGCGGGAGAGGCGATGCTGGCGCCGAGCATCACGCGCCGGCTGCTCGACAAGTACGCCGACCATCTGCCCTCGGGCGAGGACCCCGTTCCGGACGCCCTGCACACCCTCACCGAGCGTGAGGTCGAGGTGCTGAAGCTGGTGGCGCGCGGGCTGTCCAACGCGGAGATCGCGGCCGACCTGTTCGTGAGCGAGACGACGGTCAAGACGCACGTCGGCCATGTGCTGACGAAGCTGGGCCTGCGCGACCGTGTGCAGGCCGCCGTCTACGCCTACGAGAGCGGGCTGGTGCGCCCCGGCGCCCAGTGACCGGAGGAACGTGAAGACCGGCGCGGGGGGGGGGCGGCGGGCCCCGGCCCCGCCCGGGGGGGGGGGGGGGGGGCGGGGGGGGCCCCGGGGGGGCCCCCCCGCGGGGGGGGGGGCGGGGCGTTTTGTGGGCCCAACACACC
>NZ_JBIWKD010000008.1:0-308323 GCF_044765485.1 Streptomyces sp. NPDC102451
GCCAGGCAGACCGCGAGCCGCTCCGTGTCGGCGAGGGTCGCGAAGAGCCCCGCGTGGCCCGCGATCCCGCCGAGGACGGCCGCGTTCTCGTCGTGGACCTCTCCCATGACCGTCCTGCCGCGCCAGGGGCACCGCTCGGTCGCGACGGCCCGCTCCCGGTCCCCGGGGCCAGGTGCGAAACCGGTGTCCTCCATGCCCAGCGGGGTGCACACCAGCTCGTCCACCAGGGCGTCCAGCCCCTGCCCGCCCGCGTGTTCGGCGATGAGGCCGAGCAGCATGAAGCCCTGGGAGGAGTATTCGACCCGGACCCCCGGCGCCGACCGCAGCGGCAGGGTGCCCAGGCCGGTGAGCAGGGACTCCCGGGTGGGGTGGCCGCGGTACATGGGGACCCGTCCGGGCAGGCCCGAGGTGTGGGTGAGGAGTTCGGTGACGGTCAGCCGCGCCTTGTCGGTGTCCCGGTAGCGCGGGAGGAGTTCACCCACCGTGCCGGCCAGGGACAGCGCGCCGCGCTCACAGGCCCGTGCCCAGGTCGCCGGCCCGTGCCTCTCGGCGGGCCACCGCGAGCCCGGGCCGCCCGTCGGCCCCGAGCTCCGCGGAGACGCGCGGGCCGCGGCGCGGACCATCGGGCCGTACAGCTCGACGCCCGCGCGGTCCAGGGTGAAGACGAGCCCGGTGCGCCGCGCGGATCCGGCCGGGCAGCAGCTCCACGGCCCCCAGCGTGCGGGGAACCGCCGCCACCACCGGACCCGGCACGGGGTCCGGCACCAACCGCAAGGGAGAACGTTCATGCGCCATACGCCGACTCTGCCACGTGAGTGTTCCGGGGAGACAGCCGCATGAGTTACCGGAACCTGACCGGAACCACCTGGCTGGAGACGCGCGAGTCCGCCCCGGACGCCATCGCGCTGCTCCCCGTCGGCTCCCAGGAGCAGCACGCCGGGCATCTCCCGATGGGCACCGACACCCTTCTCGTGGAGGCCGTGCTCGACCGGGCCCTCGCCCTCCTCGACGAGGAGGCCCCGACGGAGGCACCGGCGCTCGTCCGGCGCTCCCCCAGGGCGTGCGACAGGCCTCCACTCCCCGGCGGACCGGGGGGGTGGAGGCCTGTGCGACGTGTGTGTGCGGAACCCGGCCCTCAGGCCTTGCGCTGCATGTCCCGGCGCGCGGGGTTGCCCTGCTGCTCCGCCTTGGGGTCCTTCTCGCCGGCCTTCGCGCGCACACCCTGCTCGATGCGCTTGCCGATGGCGCTGTCGATGTTCGACCAGTAGGTGAACGCGCGCTGGAGCACGGGCTCGGTCACGCCGTTGAGCAGGTGGCCGACCACGTTGTCCACCAGCCGGTCCCGCCCCGCGTCGTCGAGGACCTCCCGCACCATGGTGCCGGGCTGCCCCCAGTCGTCGTCCTCGGCGTGGTCGACATAGGCCGCCCGGGTGATGTCACCGTCCGCGTACCAGCTCGGCGGGGTCCCGTAACGCGCGGTGTCGGCCGCCGGGCCGCCCTTGGAGTTCGGCGCGTAGACCGGGTCCGTGGTCTTCCGGTACGCCATCGCCCCGTCCTTGGAGTACGTGTTCACCGGGACGACCGGGGCGTTGACGGGCAGCTGCTGGTAGTTGCCGCCGATGCGGTAGCGGTGCGCGTCCGCGTAGGAGAACAGCCGCGCCAGGAGCATGCGGTCCGGGCTCGGGCCGATGCCCGGCACGAAGTTGTTCGGCTGGAAGGCCGCCTGCTCGATCTCGGCGTGGTTGTCGGTGGGATTGCGGTCGAGCGTCATCCGCCCCACCTCGATCAGGGGGTAGTCGCTGTGCGGCCACACCTTGGTCAGGTCGAACGGGTTGAACCGGTAGTCCTTGGCGTCCTCGTACGGCATGATCTGGACCTTCAGCGTCCAGCTCGGGAACTCCCCGTCGCGGATGTGCTCGAAGAGATCACGCGTGTGGTAGTCCGTGTCCGCGGAGGCCATCTGGTCGGCCTCGTGCTGGGTGAACGTCTCGATGCCCTGGTCCGTCTTGAAGTGGTACTTCACCCAGAACCGCTCGCCCTGCGCGTTGATCCACATGTACGTGTGCGAGGTGTAGCCGTTCATGTGGCGCCAGGTGCGCGGGATGCCGCGGTCACCCATCAGCCAGGTGACCTGGTGCGCCGACTCCGGCGAGAGGGTCCAGAAGTCCCACTGCATGTCGTGGTCGCGGAGGTTGTTGTCCGCCCGGCGTTTCTGGGACCGGATGAAGTGCTGGAACTTCATCGGGTCCTTCACGAAGAACACGGGGGTGTTGTTGCCCACCATGTCGTAGTTGCCTTCGCTGGTGTAGAACTTCACCGCGAAACCGCGGGGGTCCCGCCAGGTGTCCGGGCTGCCCCGCTCCCCGGCGACGGTGGAGAACCTGATGACCAGGTCGGTCTTGGCGCCGGGCTGGAACAGCGCGGCCTTCGTGTACGCGGAGACGTCCGCGGTCACTTCGAAATTCCCGAAGGCGCCGCTGCCCTTGGCGTGCGGCTGGCGCTCGGGGATGCGTTCACGGTTGAACTGGGCCATCTGCTCGATCAGGTACGAGTCCTGGAGCAGGATCGGCCCGCCCGGGCCGACGGTGAGCGAATGCTCATCGCTCTCCACCGGGGCGCCCGAATCGGAGGTGGTCGGCTTGTGCGAGGTGTCGGTCATGTGCGTCGTTCCCCTTCGTCTGTCCCCTGCGCCTTGCACTGGTAACCCTCTACCAATGTAGGCAAACATGGACAACCGGCCAGTCAAGGGACGAGTCGGCATCCGTGGGGGAGCCGGTACCGATCGCCTGTCCGTACCGAGGGGATTCACACGTGGACGCGGTCTAGCACTCGATGATGTTCACCGCGAGCCCGCCGCGGGCCGTCTCCTTGTATTTGACGCTCATGTCCGCGCCCGTCTCCTTCATGGTCTTGATGACCTTGTCCAGGGAGACCTTGTGGCTGCCGTCGCCGCGCAGCGCCATCTTGGCCGCCGTGACCGCCTTGACCGCCGCCATGCCGTTGCGCTCGATGCACGGGATCTGGACGAGGCCGCCGACCGGGTCGCAGGTCAGGCCCAGGTTGTGCTCCATCCCGATCTCGGCGGCGTTCTCCACCTGCTCGGGCGAGCCGCCCAGGACCTCGGCGAGGGCGCCCGCGGCCATGGAGCAGGCGGAGCCGACCTCGCCCTGGCAGCCGACCTCGGCGCCGGAGATGGAGGCGTTCTCCTTGAAGAGCATGCCGATCGCGCCGGCGGCCAGCAGGAAGCGGACGATGCCGTCCTCCTTCTCGGCCTCCGTGCAGCCGCTCGCGGCGAACTTCATCCAGTAGTGCAGGACGGCGGGGATGATGCCCGCCGCGCCGTTGGTGGGGGCGGTGACTACACGGCCCCCTGCGGCGTTCTCCTCGTTGACGGCCATCGCGTAGAGGGTGATCCACTCCATCGCGTGCGTCTGGGGGTCGCCCTCGGCGCGCAGCTGCCTGGCCGAGTTCGCGGCGCGGCGGCGGACCTTCAGGCCCCCGGGCAGGATGCCCTCGCGGGACATCCCGCGCGCGATGCAGGCCTCCATGACGCGCCAGATCTCCAGCAGACCCGCCCGGATCTCGCCCTCGGTCCGCCAGGCCTTCTCGTTCTCCAGCATCAGGGAGGAGATGGACAGCCCGGTCTCCCGGGCGAGCCTCAGCAGCTCGTCACCCGTGCGGAAGGGGTGCTTCAGGACGGTGTCGTCCGGGACGATCGGGTTCTCACCGGCCACGGCGTCCTCATCGACGACGAAGCCGCCGCCCACCGAGTAGTACGTCTTCTCCAGGAGCGGGGCGCCGTCACGGTCGTACGCCAGGACCGTCATCCCGTTGGCGTGGTACGGCAGGGCCTTCCGCCGGTGCAGCACCAGCTGCTCGTCGGCGTCGAAGGGGATGTCGTGCATGCCCAGCAGGTTGATGCGGCCCGAGGCGCGGATCTCCTCGACGCGGGCGTCGGCGCCCTCGACGTCGACCGTGCGGGGCGACTCGCCCTCCAGGCCGAGCAGCACGGCCTTCGGGGTGCCGTGCCCGTGGCCGGTCGCGCCGAGCGAGCCGTACAGCTCGGCGCGTATCGACGCGGTGTGGGCCAGCAGGCCCTCGTTCTTGAGGCGGCGGGCGAACATGCGGGCCGCGCGCATCGGGCCGACCGTGTGGGAGCTGGACGGGCCGATGCCGACCGAGAAGAGGTCGAAGACCGAGAGGGCCACGGGAGTACTCCTAAGGCGTTGGTGGACGTCTTTGTCCGCCGGGTGGTGCGGGACGGGCCGGGTGGGCCCGGGAGCGCGGGGCAAAGGGGTGGGGGCACCGGGCTCACTGTGTTCAGTGTGCGCGGTGCCCCCACCCTGCGTGCAAATTGCGGGTGACTACTTGATGCCGGGGTACAGCGGGAACTTCTCGGCCAGAGCGATCACGCGCGCCTTGAGGTCGTCCGCGTCGTACGTCGGCTTCAGCGCGGCCGCGATGATCTCGGCGACCTCGGTGAAGTCCTCGGCCCGGAAGCCGCGGGTGGCCAGCGCCGGCGTACCGATGCGCAGGCCCGAGGTGACCATCGGGGGCCGCGGGTCGTTCGGGATGGCGTTCCGGTTGACCGTGATGCCCAGCTCGTGGAGCCGGTCCTCGGCCTGCTGGCCGTCCAGCTCGGAGTTGCGCAGGTCGACCAGGACCAGGTGCACGTCCGTACCGCCGGAGAGGACGGATACGCCCACCTCGGTGACGTCCGGCTGCACCAGGCGCTCGGCGAGGATGCGGGCGCCGTCCAGGGTGCGCTGCTGGCGCTCCTTGAACTCGTCGGTCGCCGCGACCTTGAAGGAGACCGCCTTGGCCGCGATCACGTGCTCCAGCGGGCCACCCTGCTGACCGGGGAAGACCGCCGAGTTGATCTTCTTGGCGAGCTCCTGTGTCGACAGGATCACGCCGCCGCGCGGACCGCCGAGGGTCTTGTGCGTGGTGGTGGTGACGACGTGGGCGTGCGGCACCGGGTTGGGGTGCAGACCCGCGGCGACCAGACCGGCGAAGTGCGCCATGTCGACCATCAGGTACGCGCCGACCTCGTCCGCGATGCGGCGGAAGGCGGCGAAGTCCAGCTGACGGGGGTAGGCGGACCAGCCGGCCACGATGAGCTTCGGCTTCGACTCCTTGGCGAGGCGCTCGACCTCGGCCATGTCCACGACGCCGGTGTCGTCGACGTGGTACGGGACCACGTTGTAGAGCTTGCCGGAGAAGTTGATCTTCATGCCGTGGGTCAGGTGACCGCCGTGGGCCAGGTTCAGGCCCATGATCGTGTCGCCCGGCTTCAGCAGCGCGAACATCGCGGCGGCGTTGGCCTGCGCACCGGAGTGCGGCTGGACGTTCGCGGCCTCGGCGCCGAAGAGCGCCTTGATGCGGTCGATCGCGATCTGCTCGACCACGTCGACGTGCTCGCAGCCACCGTAGTAGCGGCGGCCGGGGTAGCCCTCGGCGTACTTGTTCGTGAGGACGGAGCCCTGCGCCTCCATGACCGCGACCGGAGCGAAGTTCTCCGAGGCGATCATCTCGAGGGTGGACTGCTGACGGTGGAGCTCGGCGTCGACGGCGGCGGCGACGTCCGGGTCCAGCTCGTGGAGGGAGGAGTTGAGAAGCGACATCAGTTAAGTCCCTAAGGTCTCAGTTGCCGGAGAACGCGGTGTACTCGTCGGCGGAGAGAAGGTCCTTCGGCTCCTCCGCCACGCGCACCTTGAACAGCCAGCCGCCCTCGAAGGGAGCGGAGTTCACCAGCGACGGGTCGTCCACGACGTCCTGGTTGGCCGCGGTCACCTCGCCGGTCACCGGCGAGTACAGGTCGCTGACCGACTTGGTCGACTCCAGCTCACCGCAGGTCTCGCCCGCGGTCACCGTGTCACCGACCTCCGGGAGCTGGGCGTAGACGACGTCACCGAGCGCGTTGGCCGCGAACTCGGTGATACCGACCGTGGCCACGCCGTCCTCGAGGGCCGACAGCCACTCGTGCTCCTTGCTGTACCGCAGCTGCTGGGGGTTGCTCATGACCTGAATTCTCCTGTACGCGGGGGAGTGCTGATGAACGGTGGTCTTACGGTGTGAGACACGACTGCGTCACGTGCGCGGCGCGCGGTGTCACTTACGGCGCTTGTAGAACGGCAGCGCCACGACCTCGTACGGCTCGTGCGTGCCCCGGATGTCGACGCCGACACCCTCGGTGCCGGGCGCGGCGTGCGCCGCGTCCACGTAGGCCATGGCGATCGGCTTGCCCAGGGTGGGCGACGGCGCACCCGAGGTGACCTCGCCGACGACCTCCCCGCCCGCCACTACGGGGTAACCGGCGCGCGGCACCCGGCGGCCCTGGGCGACCAGGCCGACGAGCTTGCGGGGCGGGGTGGTCCCGGCCCGCTCGGCCGCGGCGGCCAGCGCCTCGCGGCCGACGAAGTCGCCCTCCTTCTCGAACTTCACGACCCTGCCCAGGCCCGCGTCGAAGGGCGTCAGCGCGGTGGTCAGCTCGTGCCCGTACAGCGGCATGCCCGCCTCCAGGCGGAGCGTGTCACGGCAGGAGAGCCCGCAGGGGATCAGGCCGTACGGGGCGCCCGCCTCGGTGAGGGCCTTCCACAGCTGCTCGGCGTGGGCCGGGTCCACGAAGAGCTCGAAGCCGTCCTCGCCGGTGTAGCCCGTACGGGCGATGAGCGCGGGGACACCGGCCACCGTTCCGGGGAGGCCGGCGTAGTACTTCAGGCCGTCCAGGTCGGCGTCCGTGACCGACTTCAGTACGGCGGGGGAGTCGGGGCCCTGGACGGCGAGCAGCGCGTACGCGTCGCGGTCGTCCCGCACCTCGGCGTCGAAGCCGCCGACGCGCTCGGTGAGGGTGTCCAGGACGAGCTGGGCGTTGCCCGCGTTGGCGACCACCATGTACTCGGGGGCCTCGGCGTCCGCCAGGCGGTAGACGATCAGGTCGTCCAGGATCCCGCCGTCCTCCGCGACGATCATCGTGTAGCGGGCCCGGCCCACGCCGACGGTGGCGATGTTGCCGACCAGCGCGTAGCTCAGGAAGGCCGCGGCCTGCGGGCCGGTGACGGTGATCTCGCCCATGTGCGACAGGTCGAACAGGCCGGCCCGGGTGCGTACGGCGTTGTGCTCGTCGCGCTCGCTGGCGTACCGCAGCGGCATGTCCCAGCCGGCGAAGTCGGTCATGGTCGCGCCCAGGGACCGGTGCAGGGCATCGAGGGCGGTGAGACGGGCAGTGCTCATGGACATGGCTCCAGGGCATGACGACAGGGGGTGGTTCCCTCCCCATCTGTCATCGGAACCTGAGAGGTTCGCCGAGAGCCCCTGAAAGGGTCCGGCTTGCACCTTGGGTGGAGCCGCAGAGCGGCCCGCTTTTCAGATCTGCCTCATCCACGCGGTACGGGGCCTGAGAGATTCAAGGGAGGAACTTGCTCCTTCGGCGCCCGGCGCACACAGTGACCGGGACTCTCCCGCGCGGATTCAAACGGCCGGTATGCAGTTGGCGGGGTCATCATCGCACGCATTGCGGGAGAGTGGGGCGTCCTGGTCCGCACCGGCGAAAGCCCCGACACGTACGGGTGGAACCGGTTGTGCCGCATTACCTTTTCTTTACACTTCTTGGGCAGGTCAGTGGGTGACTCGGCAGGGGGAGGGCGATGACGTTGCAGCGCTACGCGACCACCGCGGGGGCGGCACGCGGTGCGATGCCCCGGCAGCCGGGCGTCCCGGACCGGGAGCCGACGGGCGGGCACGCCCCGGTGGTGCGTGATCTGCGGGGCCGGGGCGGCCGGGTGCCGGGCAGCCTGGACTTCGCGGCCGGCGATGTGGTGGTGGTCTCGGGGCTGCCCGGCAGCGGGAAGTCGACGCTGATCCGGCGGGCGGTCCAGGAGCACGCGATCGACTCCCAGGACGCCAGGGACCGCTGGGCGGCGGCCGTGCCCGGCTTACTCCCGTACGCCCTCTACCGCCCCCTGGTGCGCGCCGCGCACTACGCCGGGCTGTGGCGGGCGCTGCGCTCGGGCGGATCCGTCGTCGTGCACGACTGCGGTACGCAGGCCTGGGTGCGGCGCTGGCTGGCGCACGAGGCCCGGCGGCGGGGCGGCGGCCTGCACCTCGTCCTGCTCGACGTCACCCCCCTGGTGGCCAGGCAGGGGCAGCGGGAGCGCGGGCGCGGGGTGTCCGGATACGCGTTCGCCCGGCACCGGCGCGCCGTCGGCCGGCTGCTGCGGGACACCGAGACCGGCCTGCTGCCGCCGGGGTGCGCCTCGGCGGTGCTGCTCGACCGGGACGCGGCGGCGGCGATCGGCCGGATCTCGTTCCCGGAGGCGCGGCTCCCGCAGCGGTAGGCCGCGCAGGCGTCACCGTTCGCATACGCACAGTTCGCAGGTGTCCGGCAGGCCGTCCGGTATCTGGACGGTGCCGTGGACAGGTGCGGTGGACCGGGCACCGCACCTGCCTGCGGCGCTGCCTTCGTGGCGCGACCCGGTCTATGGTTTCAGCCGCACCGCATGGCGAGAGAGGGACACAGACACCGTGGACATTCCGGCTCAGGCCCAGGCCCCGTCGCATCCGTCGCAGGGATGGCCGGCCAATGAGCTCGAAGAAGTGCTCAGCGCCTCGCTCGGCGTACCCGGGGCGGGCGGACGGCTGGTCGAGGTGCTGGGCCGCAGCCAGGTCTGGGTGCCCCTGCCGAACGGCGGCGGGCCCGACAGCACCGGCCTCGACCTGCCGACGGTCGACATCGACGGCGGCGCGTACGTCCCCGTGTTCAGCTCCGAGGCCCAGTTCCTCCAGTGCGTCGGCACGCATCTCTCCTTCACCGTCGCGCCCGCACGCGAGTTCGCCCGCGGTCTGCCGCCACAGCTCGGTATCGCGGTCAACCCCGGCGGTGCCGTCGGGGTCCCCCTGCCGCCCGGAGCCGTCGCCGAGCTCTGCCGGGCCGGGCGCACCCCGCTGGACGGCCCCGCGAGCGGCGGCCGGGTGCGGCTGTACGAGCCGGACTGGAAGGAGGACCCCGTCGACTTCCTCTCCGCGGTGTCCGCCGAGTTCCAGGAGACCGGGGTCGTGAACACCGCGCGCCGGACGCTGGCCAGCATCGAGGGCGACAGCCCCGTCCTCATAGTCGGAGTCGAGGCCGCCGTGTGGGACGCCGCCGCGCAGAGCGCCCCGCTGGAGGCCCTGGGCCGCGCACTGGGCCGGGTCCAGGTGCCCTGGCCGGTCAATCTCGCCCTGCTCGACGTGGCCCAGGACCCGGTCGGCGACTGGATGCTGGAGAAGGTACGCCCGTTCTACCGGCGCGACGCGTACTGAGAGCGGGGACCCCGGTCACCACGTGGCGTCAAGCCGGTGTCAGAGGCGGCGCATAAGCTGGTTGGATGACGAGGCCGCCCCGTGTGCCCGGGAGTGGCGCCACAGCACCGCGCTCCATGCGGAACAGCGGAACGAAGAGGGGCGGGACCCAGGGTGAGTGCGTCAGGCGCCGCGGCGGCCGGGCAGGTCGAGCACATGCTTCGCCAAGTGACCCCCGAGCGCCTCGACGCGTACGAGTCGCTGCTGCGCTCCCTGGCCGACGGCCAGGTCTGGATGCTGCTCTGGCACGGCACGGCGGGTTCCCCCGACGCCCAGTACGGCAACATGGAGGTTGGAGGCCTGGGTTACGCCCCGTGCGTGACCTCCGCCCAGGAGCTCTCGGCCAGCGGCTGGAACCGGGCCCACGAGGTGACCACGGGCCGCGACATCGCCCGTTCCCTCTTCCCCGACCGCTGGGGGATCTGGCTCAACCCGCATGCCCCCGGCGGCGGTGTCGGCATCCCGTGGCTGGATCTGCGGCGCATCGCCACCGGCCTCGACCGGATGCCCGCGGGACCGCTGCGGCTCACCGAACCCGCCATCGAGCTCCCGCAGTTCTACGCCCTGCTGTCGCAGAACGCCCACCGCACCTCCGCCGTCCGCGCGCTGCGCCGGGCCTGGGTGCAGCCCGCGCTGGGCGCCCCGTACCTCGCGATCGGGCTCGACCTCTACGACAACGGCCGGCCGGCCGTCGACGCGGCCCGCGCGATGATGCAGCAGTCGATCGGTGTGGTCCCCGAGGGGCTGCCCGTCTCCACGGTCTCGCTGTCCGACGAGTACGACCCCGTCGCGATGTGGCTGAACGCCAACTCGCGGCCGTTCTACGACCGGGAGGCGCACGCCCCGGCACCCGCCGCCACGGGGTACGGCTACCCGCCGGCCACCGGCCCGGCCCCGCACGCGTACTGAGGAAGCGTCAGCGGCCCATGGGGTCGAGAGGCAATTAGTGGCCTATTCAACGCTGTTGGGCGTCATGCCCGTTATAGCGGATTAGTGACCGAGTGGTCCGCTCACCAAGCACAGCTGTCCGCATAACGGAAGGTGCTTGGCAGCATCACGTTTGAGCAAACATTCCCTGTCAGGTCTGGCGGGTGATCGCAAAGTGGTTGAAGACTCCACACAGCAGGTGCTCCATGCCCGGCGAACCCCTCTTTCAAACAGGGTCAGTTCGGCATGCATGATCGCATCTGTCATGTTTTGTTAGAGCCGCTACAGCGGCGGTCACAGGCCGGCCACCGTCGGCCGAGAGGGGTCTCCAGCGCAATGACGGCACCTATCGAGACCACCAGGGCGGATGCGCAGCCCGAAGCGGTGCTGGAAGGCGCGGGCCGCAAGGAGATCGAGGGCCGCTCGCTCGGCCGCATCGCCTGGACCCGCTTCAAGCGGGACAAGGCCGCAATGGCCGGTGGCATCGTTGTCGTCCTGCTGATCATCACCGCGGTGCTGTCCAAGCCGCTCCAGTCGCTCCTGGGGCTCGACCCCAACGCCTTCAACCAGAGCCTGGTCGACCCCGTCATGCTGGCGCCCAAGGGCGCCCTGGGCGGCATCAGCTGGGACCACCCCCTCGGAGTGGAACCGCAGACCGGCCGCGACATCCTCGCGCGCATCCTCGAAGGCTCCTGGGTCTCCCTCGTGGTCGCCGTCGGCTCCACGCTGCTGTCCGTCGTCATCGGTGTCGTCATGGGCGTCGTGGCCGGGTTCTACGGCGGCTGGGTGGACAGCTTCATCAGCCGGCTGATGGACACCTTCCTCGCCTTCCCGCTGCTGCTCTTCGCGATCTCGATCTCCGCCTCCCTGCAGGGCAATGCCTTCGGGCTGGAAGGGCTCACGCTGCGGATCGCGGTCCTGATCTTCGTGATCGGCTTCTTCAGCTGGCCCTACATCGGGCGCATCGTCCGGGCGCAGACCCTGTCGCTGCGTGAGCGGGAGTTCGTCGAGGCCGCCAGGTCCCTGGGCGCCCGCGGGCCGTTCATCCTCTTCCGCGAGCTGCTGCCGAACCTGATCGCGCCGATCCTCGTGTACGCGACGCTGCTGATCCCCACGAACATCCTCTTCGAGGCCTCCCTGTCCTTCCTCGGCGTGGGTATCGCACCGCCGCAGGCGTCCTGGGGCGGCATGCTCACGCAGGCGGTCGACCTCTACGAGGTGGACCCGATGTTCATGGTCATCCCCGGTATGGCGATCTTCATCACCGTGCTGGCCTTCAATCTGCTGGGGGACGGGCTGCGTGACGCACTCGACCCTCGTGGCAAGTAATCGCGGCAGTGCCGCACCGGACTAGCGAGGGGGCTTTCCTCAGCATGCAGAACAGAAAGACAGCAGCGGCCATAGCCGTGGCCGTAGCGGTGTCGCTCGGCGCATCGGCGTGCAGCAGCAGCGACTCGGGCGGTGACGGAAACGGCGGTGGGGGCAACGCCAAGGCCGACGCGGCGCTGACCAGCGTCGTCAACGCGACCGACAAGAAGGGAGGGACGGTCACTCTGGAGCACGCGAGTGGTCCGGACTCCCTGGACCCGGGCAACACGTACTACGGCTGGGTGCAGAACTTCTCCCGCCTGTACGCCCGTTCCCTGGTGACCTTCAAGCCGGCCGCCGGCAAGGAGAGCCTGGAGGTCGTGCCCGACCTCGCCACCAGCCTCGGCAAGGCGAGCGCGGACGCCAAGACCTGGACGTACACGCTCCGCGAGGGCGTGAAGTTCGAGGACGGCACGGAGATCACCTCGAAGGACGTCAAGTACGCCGTCGAGCGCTCCAACTTCGCGCCGGAGGCCCTGTCCAACGGCCCGACGTACTTCAAGGCGTACCTCGACGGCGGCGACAAGTACAAGGGTCCGTACAAGGACAAGTCGGCCGAGGGCCTCAAGTCCATCGAGACCCCGGACGACCACACGATCGTCTTCAAGCTGAACAAGCCGTTCGCGGACATGGACTACCTCGCGGCGTTCTCGCAGACCGCCCCGATCCAGCAGAAGGCCGACACGGGCGCCAGCTACGTCCAGAAGATGGTCTCCTCGGGTCCGTACAAGGTCTCGGCGTACGACGAGAGCAAGGGCGCCACGCTGGTCCGCAACCCGGAGTGGGACCCGAAGACGGACCCGATCCGCAAGGCGCTGGCCGACAAGGTCGAGCTCAAGTTCAACGTCAACGCCACCACGATCGACGACCACCTGCTCAACGACGCCATCACCGTGGGCGCCGAGGGCACGGGTCTGCAGTCCAAGACCCAGCCCAAGGTCCTGGCGAAGTCCGCCGAGAAGGCGAAGACGGACAACCCGTACGCCGGCGCCCTCCAGTACCTGGCGCTGAACGTCAACGTGAAGCCGTTCGACAACGCCGAGTGCCGCAAGGCCGTCCAGTACGCGGTCGACAAGCAGAGCATGGTCGACTCCATCGGCGGCTCCGTCAAGGGCGACCCGGCCACCACGGTCATCCCGCCGTCCGTCGCCGGTTACAAGAAGTTCGACCTGTACCCGTCCGAGGGCAACAAGGGTGACGTCGCCAAGGCGAAGGAGCACCTGACCAAGTGCGGTCAGCCCAAGGGCTTCAAGACCACTCTGACGGCGCGCTCGGACCGTCCTGACGAGATCACCGCCGCCACGCAGCTCCAGGGCAGCCTGAAGGCGATCGGCATCACCGCCGAGATCAAGCAGTTCCCGGCCGACAAGTACTTCACGGACTTCGCGGGCGTCCCGGACTGGGTCCACAAGAACAAGGTCGGCATGATGATGATGGCCTGGGGTGCCGACTGGCCCACCGGCTTCGGCTTCCTCGACCAGATCGTGAACGGCTCGGCCATCAAGCCCTCCGGCGGCACGAACCTGATGGAGCTCGACGACAAGGTCATCAACGACCTCCTCGTCAAGGGCATCGGCACCGTCGACACCACGGAGCGCAACGCGACGTGGGGCGAGGTCGACCAGAAGGTCATGGAGAACGCCTCGGTCGTTCCGCTCTTCTACCGCAAGAACCTGCTCTACCGCCCGGACTCCGCGGCGAACGTCACGGTCACGGACGCGTACCTCGGCATGTACGACTACGTGCTGATGACGTCCACCAAGTAACACCTGTTCATCGACAGCATCCCCTGAAAGGCAGGTGAAGGCGCCGGGCCGGCGGGCGTACCCCGTCCGCCCGCCCGGCGCCGCACGGCTGTGGCTGCGTACATCATCCGACGCGTATTCGCCGCGGTGTTGCTGCTGCTGGTGGTCAGCGCAGTCACGTTCGCGATCTTCTTCCTGGTCCCCCGCCTCGGCGGGCAGACCCTCGACTCGATGGCCGCCCAGTACGTCGGGAAGAGCCCCGACCCGGACGTCATCGCCGCGGTCAAGAAGAACCTGGGGCTCGACCAGCCCCTGTACCTCCAGTACTGGAACTTCGTGAAGGGCATCGTCGTAGGCGCCGACTACCAGTTCGGCCCCGACCCCGTCACCTGCAACGCCCCGTGCTTCGGCTACTCCTTCAAGACCCACACCGAGATCTGGCCCCAGCTCGTCGACCGTGTCCCGGTCACGCTGTCGCTGGCCGTCGGTGCGGCTGTCCTCTGGGTCGTCTCCGGTGTCGCCATCGGCGTCCTCTCCGCCCTGAAGCGGGGCTCGTTCTTCGACCGCCTCTCCATGGGCGTCGCCCTCGCCGGCGTCTCGCTGCCGATGTTCTTCACCGGCCTCGTCGTCCTGGCGCTCTTCGGCAACGGGGAGTACGTACCCTTCGCCGACGACCCGGTCGCGTGGGCGGGCAGTCTCGTCCTGCCCTGGTGCACGCTTGCCCTGCTCTACTCCGCCCTCTACGCCCGGCTCACCCGGGCCGGGATGCTGGAGACGATGGGCGAGGACTACATCAGAACCGCGCGGGCCAAGGGCCTCCAGGAACGCAAGGTCGTCGTCAAGCACGGCCTGCGCTCCGCGCTCACCCCGCTCGTCACGATCTTCGGCATGGACTTCGCGCTGCTGCTCGGCGGCGCCGTCATCACCGAACGGGTCTTCTCCTTCCAGGGTCTCGGCGCCTTCGCCATCCAGGGCGTGACCACCGCCGACCTGCCCAAGGTGATGGGCGTGACCCTGGTCGCCGCCTTCTTCATCGTCATCTGCAACCTGCTGGTGGACCTCGTGTACGCCGCGATCGACCCCCGGGTGAGGCTCTCATGAGCGACGCAATCAAGAAGGACTCCCCGGCGGCGGACACCGTTCCGGCGCCGCGGTCCGGCGACGACAAGGAATTCCTTTCCGTACGCAACCTCAGCGTCCACTTCGACACCGACGACGGCCTGGTCAAGTCCGTCGACGGTGTCAGCTTCGACCTGAAGGCCGGTCAGACCCTCGGCATCGTCGGCGAGTCCGGCTCCGGTAAGTCCGTGACCTCGCTGGGGATCATGGGCCTGCACACCTCGGAGCGCGCCCGGATCGGCGGTGAGATCTGGCTCGACGGCGAGGAGCTGATCGGCGCCGGCCCCGAGCGCGTACGCAAGCTGCGCGGCCAGAAGATGGCCATGATCTTCCAGGACCCGCTGTCCGCCCTGCACCCGTACTACAGCATCGGCGCGCAGATCGTGGAGGCCCACCGGGTCCACAACAAGGTCGACAAGAAGGCCGCGAAGAAGCGCGCGATCGAGATGCTCGACCGTGTGGGCATCCCCGAGCCGCACCGCCGGTACGAGGACTACCCGCACCAGTTCTCCGGCGGTATGCGCCAGCGCGCGATGATCGCGATGGCCCTGGTCAACAACCCGCAGCTGCTCATCGCCGACGAGCCGACGACCGCCCTCGACGTCACCGTCCAGGCGCAGATCCTCGACCTCATCCGCGATCTGCAGAAGGAGTTCGGCTCCGCGGTCGTCATGATCACCCACGACCTCGGCGTCGTCGCCGAGATCGCGGACAACCTGCTCGTGATGTACGCGGGACGGTGCATCGAGCGCGGCAGCTCCGAGAAGGTGTTCTACGAGCCCCAGCACCCCTACACCTGGGGCCTGCTCGGCTCGATGCCGCGCATCGACCGGGAGCAGACCGAGCGGCTCATCCCGGTCAAGGGCTCGCCGCCCAGCCTCATCAACGTCCCGTCGGGCTGCGCCTTCCACCCGCGCTGCCCGTACGCCGACGTCCCGCCGGACAACATCACCCGCACCGAGCGTCCGGAGCTGCAGCAGGTCAGCGACGGGCACTACTCGGCGTGCCACATGTCGCGTGAGCAGCGCGACCGGATCTGGACCGAAGAGATTGCGCCGAAGCTGTGACTGATCTGAACAAGAAGACTCCCGCGTCTCCCGCGGCCGGGTCGGACGGGTCGGGGTCGGACGGCTCCGAGCCGCTCCTCAAGGTCGACAACCTGGTCAAGCACTTCCCGATCACCAAGGGCGTGCTGAAGCGCAAGGTCGGTGCGGTCCAGGCCGTGGACGGGCTCACCTTCGACGTGCGCCCCGGGGAGACCCTGGGCGTCGTCGGCGAGTCGGGCTGCGGCAAGTCGACCATGGGCCGGCTGGTGACCCGCCTCCTGGAGCCGACCGGCGGCACGGTCGAGTTCCAGGGCCGCGACATCACGCACATGTCCGCGGGGAAGCTGCGGCCGATGCGCCGCGACATCCAGATGATCTTCCAGGACCCGTACGGCTCGCTGAACCCGCGCCACACGGTCGGCGGGATCGTCAGCACCCCCTTCCGGCTCCAGGGCGTCAAGCCCGAGGGCGGTGTGAAGGCGGAGGTTCAGCGGCTGCTGGAGCTGGTGGGGCTCAACCCCGAGCACTACAACCGCTACCCGCACGAGTTCTCCGGCGGCCAGCGCCAGCGCATCGGCATCGCGAGGGCGCTCGCGCTGAAGCCGAAGCTGGTCGTCGCGGACGAGCCGGTCTCGGCGCTGGACGTGTCGATCCAGGCGCAGGTGGTGAACCTGCTGGACGACCTCCAGGACGAGCTCGGGCTCACGTACATGATCATCGCGCACGACCTGTCGGTGATCCGCCACGTCTCGGACCGGATCGCGGTCATGTACCTCGGCAAGATCGTCGAGCTCGCGGACCGTACGTCGCTGTACGAGGCGCCGATGCACCCGTACACGAAGGCGCTGATGTCCGCGGTGCCCGTGCCGGACCCGCGCCGACGCGGCGCCAAGAGCGACCGCATCCTGCTCAAGGGTGACGTGCCGTCGCCGATCTCGCCGCCGAGCGGCTGCCGGTTCCACACCCGGTGCTGGAAGGCGACGCAGGTCTGCGCGACGACCGAGCCGCCGCTGCTCCAGCTGAAGACCGGGCACCAGGTGGCGTGCCACCACCCGGAGAACGGCGAGGACCAGGCCCCGGGGGACGCGCCGCTCGTCGCGGACGTCATCACGGTGAAGTCCGCGGTCGCCACGGAGCCGGTCGTGACGGAGGAGACTCCGGAGCCCGCGGAGCCGGCTGTGACGGAGGAGACTCCCGAGCCGGAGACGCCCGCCGAGCCCGCCGCGTCGGAGGAGGCTCCCGAGCCCGCCGCCGAGGCGGACGACAAGGGTGCGTCCGAGACGCCCACCGGTGCGGAGGACAAGCCGAAGGAGTAGTACCGGCACAATTGCCCGGTGCTCAACGAACTCTTCACCCCCTCCGTCCAGCATGCGCTCGACATCGTCGGAATCTTCGTCTTCGCGATCTCGGGCGCCCTGCTCGCCGTACGCAAGAACTTCGATGTCTTCGGCATCGCGGTCCTCGCCGAGGTCACAGCGCTGGGCGGAGGGATCTTCCGTGACGTGATGATCGGCGCGATCCCTCCGGCGGCCTTCACGGATCTCGGCTACTTCGTGACCCCCCTGATCGCGGCCGGCCTGGTCTTCTTCCTGCACCCGCACGTGGAACGGATCCAGGTCGGCGTCAACGTCTTCGACGCGGCGGGGCTGGGGCTCTTCTGCGTGTCCGGCACGATCAAGGCGTACGAGTACGGCCTCGGCCTCACCTCGTCCGCCGCCCTCGGGCTGGCCACCGCGGTCGGCGGCGGTGTGCTGCGCGACGTCCTGGCCAACGAGGTGCCCTCGCTGCTGCGCTGGGACCGCGACCTGTACGCCGTGCCCGCGATAGTCGGCGCCGTCATGGTGGTCCTCTGCATCCGCTTCGAGGCCCTCGACGCCTACACCAGCGGCGCCGCCGCGATCACCGCGTTCGTCCTGCGACTGCTGGCCATGCGCTTCCACTGGCGGGCCCCGCGCGCCTACAACAGGCGCTCGGCCCGGGCGGAGGAGACGTCGCCCGTCATCTGAACGAAACAAAAGCTACCGCTCAGTAATACGATCGGTGTAGCGTGCATTCCATGGCACAGGCAGCAGCGCAGGAGTCGCGCGCAGTACAGGCGACCATCGGTGACAGCGAATTCGACCGCGACACCGCAGTCACTCTCCGGGAGGAAGGCGTCTACGACGCGGAACTCTCCGCGGGGTGGACGATCATCCACGCGGTCAACGGCGGCTACCTGCTCGCCATGCTCGGCCGCGCGCTCGGTGAGGCGCTCCCGCACTCCGACCCCTTCTCGGTCTCCGCGCACTACCTCACGGCCTCCGTCCCCGGCCCCGCGGTGATCCGTACGCAGGTCGTCCGCACCGGCCGTACGCTCTCCACCGGCCAGGCCTCGCTCTTCCAGTTCGCGGAGGACGGCTCGGAGATCGAGCGCATCCGGGTGCTGGCCACCTACGGCGACCTGGACGGCCTGAGCGACGAGGTCCGTACGGTGGCCCTGCCGCCGGCCATGCCGCCCCGGGAGCAGTGCCTCGGCGCGAGCGACGGGACGGCGCCGATCCCCGGCAGCTCCGCCATCACCGAGCGGCTGGACATCAAGCTCGACCCCGCGACGGTCGGCTGGGCCGTCGGCGCACCGTCGGGCAAGGGCGAGATGCGGGGCTGGTTCGGGCTCGCGGACGGCCGCGACCCGGATCCGCTGTCGCTGCTGCTCACCGTGGACGCGCTGCCGCCGACCTCGTTCGAGCTCGGGCTGAAGGGCTGGACGCCCACCATCGAGCTCACCACCCACATCCGCTGCCGCCCGGCCCCCGGGCCGCTGCGCGTCTCCATCACCACGCGCAACCTCGCGGGCGGCTTCCTGGAGGAGGACGCGGACGTCTGGGACAGCGCCGGCCGTCTGGTCGCCCAGTCCCGCCAGCTGGCCCGCGCGCCCCGCGGCTGAGTCCCCCGGCCGGTCCCGCGGCCCGGTCCCGTCATGATGGTGCCGTGAAGTCCGACCGGCTGCTCTCCATCCTGCTGCTGCTCCAGACCCGCGGGCTGGTCCCCGCCGGTGAGCTGGCCGAGCGCCTCGAAGTCTCCGTACGCACCATCTACCGGGACGTCGAGGCGCTCTCGGCCTCCGGGGTGCCCGTGTACGCGGAGCGGGGGCGCAACGGGGGGATCGCCCTGCTGCCGGGCTTCCGTACCGATGTCACCGGGCTCACCGCCGACGAGGCCCGCGCCCTGTTCGTCCTCGCCGCGCGGGGCGCCCACGCCGCGCTCGGTCTGGACGAGGCGCTCGGTTCCGCGCTGCGCAAGGTGATGGCCGCACTCCCCGCCCCGCACCGGCCCGCCGCCGAACAGACCAGTCGGCGCATCCTGGTGGACCCGGTCCGCTGGATGAGCGGCCCCCGGGCCGCCGTCGACGTGGGCGAGCTGCACGACGCGGTCTTCGCCGACCGGCGGCTGCTGCTCCACTACCGGCACAGCGGCACCGACACCCCGCGCGTCTACACCGTCGACCCGTACGGCCTCGTGGTGAAGGCGGGCATCTGGTACCTGATCGCCGACCTGGACGGCGCGCCCCGGCTCTTCCGCGCGGACCGGGTGGGGCGGGCGGCCGTCACCGGGGATCCCGTGGTGCGCAGGCCCGGCGTGGAGCCCGTCGACGTATGGGAGGAGCTGCGCCGGCAGGTCGAGGAGCGGCCCGGGGACGTACGGCTCCGGGTGCGCGTGCACCGTTCCCGGCTGGACCTCTTCGTACGCCTGCACACGGCGGTGCTGACCGGGCGGCCGGTCCCCGAAGAGGAGCCGGCGGGGGAGTGGCTGGTGGCCGAGCTCGCCGTGCCGGAGCTCGCCTGGGCGCGCTCCCTGCTCTCCTTCGGCCCGAACCTCGAAGTGCTCTCGCCTCCGGAGGCCCGCCGCGTGCTCATCGAAGCCGCGGCCGCGGTCACGGAGCTGTACGGAGGAAACGGGTGAGGGCCGCCGTGAGCTCGGCGGGCGCGTCCTCCTGGACGAGGTGCCCGGCCCCCTCGATCAGCCGCAGCTCTGCGCCCGGGACCATCCCGGCCAGCTGATGGCCGCGGGCGACCGGGATCCAGGTGTCCTCCGTGCCCCAGCACACCAGCACGGGCAGCTCCAGCTCCCCGTAGCGGTGCTGGATCTCGTCGGTGAACCGCTGATCGTTCTGGGCGATCTGCCGGTAGAACGCGGGCTGCCCGGTCTCCGTGCACCAGGGGGCCACGAGCCGGTCCAGCACCGCCGGGTGCAGCCCGCGGTGGCTCGCCGAGCCGACGTACTCGCGCACCAGCGCCCGGTGCAGCTCCGGCGACAGCTCGCCGAAGACCTCGGCCCGGCCGCCGAGCAGCCGGTAGGCGGGCGAGCCCCAGGGGGCCAGAGCCACCGGGTCGACGAGGGCCAGGCGCCGGTAGCGGGCGCCGTGCAGGAGGTGGGCGCGCAGGGCCACGCAGCCGCCGAAGTCATGCGCGGCCACGGCCGGTTCGTGGAGGCCCCAGTGTTCGATGAGCTCGGCGAGCACCCAGCCCTGGGCGCGGAGCGACACGTCCTGGCCGGCGTACTGCGCGGAGGCGCCGTAACCCGGCAGGTCCCAGACGTACACACGGTGGTCCTGCGCGAGCCCCCGGGCGATGCCGCGCCAGACGTACGAGGAGAAGGGCGTGCCGTGCACCAGGACCACCGGCGGGGCCTCCTCGGGGCCCAGCACGTCCCAGCGCACCTCGCCCGAGGAACTGATGAAGGTCCGGTCCAGGGTCCAGTCGCTCATGACGCCGACCCTACGGCGTCCCGTCCAGCCAGTGGGCCCGGCCCAGCGTGACCAGCCGCAGCCGGCGCCTCGCCACCCGGACGACCTCCTGCTCGCCCTGCGGGCCGGCGTCCAGCAGCGCCGAGGTGGTGAGCACCATGTGGTCGACGTACAGCCCGCCCAGCATCAGGAGGTCCTCCCGGTCCCAGCCCGCCGACGCGGGTTCCTCGCCGAGGGCCTGGGCGACCTCCTCGGCGAAGCCGCGCAGCTGGGCCGCGATGGCCTCGCGGACCTCCCCGACGCCGCCGTGCTGTTCACGGGCGATGAAGCGGAAGTGGGCGGGCTGCGCGGTGACATGACGGGATATCAGGTCGACGCTGCGGTCCAGCCGCTCCTCGCTGTCCCCCGTGTCGGCGAGGATCGCGCCGATCATGCCGTGCAGGCTGCCCAGGGTTTCCTCGACGAGGGCGACGCCCAGGGCCGCCGTGCCGTCGAAGTGGCGGTAGAAGGCGGTCGGGGTCACGCCCACGGCCCGCGTCACCTCACGCAGTCCCAGGCTGCTCAGGCTCTGGTGCTCCAGCAGTTCGAGGGCCGCGTCGAGCAGCGACTGGCGCGTCCTCAGCTTCTGGGCCTGGCGGATGCCGATGGTGTGACTCATGCCATTCAGTAAACAACCGTTCTCCGAGTCTTGGAAGGGGTGGAGGGTCTAGACTCAAGAGTCAGTGAACAGTCGTACTCTCAAAGCTCGCAGAAAGGCCCGGACATGTTCGTCCTCGTCGCCGCACTGCTCCTGCTGGGGGTCGTCCTCGGAGCGGTCGCACACCTTCCGCTCCCCGTGACCCTGACCGCCGCGGCCGTGATCGGTCTCTGGCTGGCGGTCTTCGGTGTCCGTGAACGCCTCGCCCGCCGCACCCGCTGACGAAGGAGACGCACCATGACGCTCACCACTGCCCGTACCGAACGCCCGGCGAGCACCGCACGCACCGCTCTGCGCGACACCCTTTCCGGCTCCGCCGATGGCCGTTCCGCGACCCGGGAGGCCGACGGGCTCGCCGTCGCCTCGTTCGTGCTCGGGCTGCTCGGCCTGCTCGTGATGAACATCCTGCTGGGGCCCGTCGCCATCGTCATGGCGCTCATCGCCCTCGCCCGCTCCACCGCCCGGCGGGGCCGCGCGCTGCTCGGACTGGCCCTCGGTGTCGCCGACCTGGTCGTCCTGGCCGTCCTGGTCACGCAGAACGGCACCGTCTCCTGGAGCCTCGCCGGCTGACCGTCCGTCAGGGATGCGCTCAGGCGCGGACCGAGCGCCAGATCCGCTCCGGCAGGAGGCGCGCCGCCTCGTCGAGGTCGACGTCGTCGATGCCCGACAGGGACCGTCGTGCGACCGCGACGACCGGGCCCATGACCAGGGACTCGATCAGCGGAAGAGGGAGCGGGGCCAGCTCCCCGGACTCGGTGCGGAGCCGGATCCACCGGGCCACCTCCGAGATCCTCGCCTCCTGGGAGTCCCGGAACTCCCTGCCCCGCGTCATGCTCTTGCGGTCGGCGAGAGGTGAGTGCAGGAGCAGAGCGGGGTCGCGGTGCTCCTGGACGAAGGTCAGATAGGCCCGCACCGCGGCGGCGATGCCCTCCCGCGCGGTGCCGGAGTCCCGCAGGGCCGTGGTCAGTTCGCCCAGCAGCCGGTCCAGCCAGCGGTGGCTGAGCGTGGCGATGAGACCGTCGAAGCTGCCGAAGTGGTGGTACAGGCTGCCGAGGCTGACGCCGCTGTCCTGGACGACGGCGTTGACCGTGAGGCCCTGCTCGCCCGAGGCGATGAACACCCGCAGTGCGGAGTCGAGGAGCAGTCCGGACGTGACTTCGCCGCGTTGCTGCTTGGGGCTCATCGAATGATCGTCCCTGTGGTCCGTGGGGCAGGCTCTTCCGCGTGAATTTCTGGAGTGACTTTCTAGAAGGCGCTTCCGCTTCCAGTATCCACTGGTCAGACTTCCCCTGGAACTGAAAAGGCGTGTCACGGGGGAGACGGTGTGGGCGTGTTGGACCTGATGGGCAGTGGGGCCAAGCCCCTGGAACCGGGTGATCCGGTACAGATCGGCGGGATTCCGCTCGCGGGAAAGCTCGGCTCCGGCGGGATGGGGCGCGTCTACCTCGGTGTCCACGAGGGGCGGTACGTCGCCGTCAAGCAGGTGCTGCCCTCGATCGCGGGGGAGGACCAGGACTTCGTCCGCCGCTTCGGGCACGAGCTGGACAACCTCTCCCAGCTGCCCGCGGAGGCCACCGCACCCCTGATCGCCAGCGACCGCGACGCCCGGCCGCCCTGGCTGGCGACCGCGTACGTCCCCGGGCTCACCCTGAGCGAGGCCATCGGGCTGCACGAGGGACCGCTGCCCGCCGCCACCCTGTGGTTCCTGCTGCGTGAGGCCGCCACCGGTCTCGTCGCCGTGCACGAGCTGGACATGGTGCACCGGGACCTCAAGCCGTCCAACGTCATGCTCACGGTCGAGGGCGCCACGGTCATCGACTTCGGCGTGGCCCGCGCCACCGAGCAGAGCCAGCTGACCAGAAGCGGCATGGTCGTGGGCACCCCGGCGTACATGGCTCCCGAACAGGCAACGACGAAGCGGGACCTGACCGGCGCCACCGATGTCTTCGCCCTGGGCTCGGTCCTCGCGTACGCGGCCGGGGGCAGCCCGCCCTTCGGTGAGGAGTCGGGCCCCGCCGTGCTGTACCGCATCGTGCACGAGGAGCCCGACCTGGATGCGGTGCGGGCGCTGGACCCCGGTCTCGCCGACCTCGTCGCCGACTGTCTCGCCAAGGACCCCGAGGCCCGCCCCACGGCGGCGGAGCTGGTGCGCCGTGCCGGGGAACACGGGCCGTTCACGGCGCCCCTGTGGCCCGAGTCCATCAGGGGGAACCTTGCGGAGAAGGCCGCGTTCGCGGCGGACGTCCAGGAGATCGAACTGCCGCCGCCCGTGTCCGTGGAGACGCGGAACCTCGGGCGGAAGGCCCGCCCGAAGTTCCGCGAGCGGCCGCGGCGGGCCCGCCTCCTCCTCGCCGTCGTCCCCGTCGTCGTGACGGTGGGCGGCGCGACGCTCGCCGTCCAGCTCCTGCCCCATGTCTCGGCGCCGGACGACCACGAGGCCGCCGGCCCGTCCGTCTCCGTCACGGCCCCCGTCGTGCCCGGCGCCTCCGCCTCGGGCGCGAGCCCGTCCGGCTCGGCGTCACCGGGGAAGTCGCCGACGGGGTCGGCGAAGGACAAGGAGAAGGGCGCGGGGGACGACAAGGGGGACGGGGCGGCGGAGGGCGCCTCGGCCCCCGCCCCGGGCGCCGGGGACAAGGGGGACGGGGCCGGCGGGTCCGACGGCTCCGGGGGGTCCGGTTCGTCCGGGGGCGCCGGTGCGGGCGGCTCCAGCGCCTCGGGAGGGTCGGCTTCCTCCGGTGGAGCCGGTTCCGGGGGCGGCACGGCTCCCTCCGGGGCCCACCGCTATCGCAACGCCGAGAACGGCAAATGCCTCGCGGCCCCGTACAACGGCTATCCGGCCACCGGCAACTGCGACGGATCGGGTGCCACCTGGACCGCCCGGCCGGTGTCCGGCGGGTCCTTCGAGCTCGTCCAGGAGTCGGGTCGCTCGTGCCTGAGCGCGGGCGCGGGAGGGGTCCTGCTGCTCTCCTGCAACCAGACCGAGAGCCGTCTCTGGCGCTCCGGGGCGGGAGGCACCCTGGTGAGCGTCGGGACCGGGGGCTGCCTGGGCGTGGGCAACGGGGGCGGCCTCCTCGCGGACAGCTGCTCGGGTGCGGCGTCCCAGCGCTGGACGACCGCCTGAGCCCGGCCGGGCGGGGGCCCCGGGCTCCGCGCCGGGCGCCCCCCGCCGGGAGCCCTTCGCAGGGTGGCTGACCAGGTGCGGGGCCCGGGAGGGCCGGGGCCCGGCCGGGTCGCCCCGGCCCGGACCGGCCTCCGCCCGGGCGTCCGAGGGGTGGGACGCCGATGCGCCCGGCACACCCCGCGCCACGGGCTCGTAGAATCGTCATCACCATGGCTTACCTCGACCACGCCGCGACCACGCCGATGCTTCCGGAGGCGATCGCGGCGATGACCGCGCAGCTCGCCGTCACCGGCAACGCGTCCTCACTGCACGCTGCCGGGCGCCGGGCCCGCCGTACCGTCGAGGAGTCCAGAGAGACCCTCGCCGAATCCCTCGGCGCACGCCCCAGCGAGGTGGTCCTGACCTCCGGCGGCACCGAGGCCGACAACCTCGCCGTGAAGGGCCTCTACTGGGCCCGCCGCGACGCCGACCCCCGGCGGACCCGGGTCCTCGCCAGCCCGGTGGAGCACCACGCCGTCCTCGACGCGGTGGACTGGCTCGCCGAGCACGAGGGCGCCACCGTCGAGTACCTCCCGGTCGACACGTACGGACGGGTGCACCCGGACGCCCTGCGTGAGGCCCTCGCCCGTAACCCCGACGACGTCGCCCTGGTCACCGTGATGTGGGCCAACAACGAGATCGGCACCATTATGCCGATACGTGAACTCGCCGAGGTGGCGCGCGAGTTCGGCGTCCCCATGCACGCCGACGCGGTGCAGGCGTTCGGGCAGCTGGAGGTCGACTTCGCCCGCTCCGGGCTGGCCGCCATGACGGTCAGCGCGCACAAGATCGGCGGCCCGTTCGGCATCGGCGCACTGCTGCTCGGCCGCGACCAGACCCCTGTGCCCGTCCTGCACGGCGGCGGCCAGGAGCGGCATGTGCGCTCCGGCACCCTCGACGTACCCGCCGTGGCCGCGTTCGCCGTGGCCGGACGGCACGCCGCCGACGGACGCGAGCGCTTCGCCCGTGAGATCGGCGCGCTCCGGGACGAGCTGGCCGCAGCCGTGCTGAAGGCCGTCCCCGACGCCCTCCTCGGCGGCGACCCGGCCCCCGGCGGGCGGCTGCCCGCCAACGCCCACTTCACCTTCCCCGGCTGCGAGGGCGACTCCCTCCTGCTGCTCCTCGACGCCCAGGGCATCGAGTGCTCGACCGGATCCGCGTGCACCGCCGGCATCGCCCAGCCCAGCCATGTGCTGCTGGCCACCGGCACCGACCCCGAGCTGGCGCGCGGCACCCTGCGCTTCTCGCTCGGCCACACCTCGACCGGACAGGACGTGGAAGAGGTCGCGCGTGCGATCGGCCCGGCCGTCGAGCGGGCGAGGACGGCAGGGCTCAGCTAGCAGTAGCACCGCCCGTGGACGCGGCGCGGACCAGCTTCATGTAGCGGCGCCAGTCCCAGTGCGGTCCGGGGTCGGTGTGGTCCGTGCCGGGCACCTCGACGTGGCCGATGATGTGCTCGCGGTCGATCGGGATCCCGTACCGCTTGCATATCGCTGCCGTCAGCCGCGCGGACGACTCGTACATCGCCCCGGTGAAGTCCTGCGGGCGGTCGACGAAGCCCTCGTGCTCGATGCCGACGCTGCGTTCGTTGAACGCGCGGTTGCCCGCGTGGTACGCCACGTCGAGCTCCCGGATCATCTGGGTCACCCGGCCGTTCTGCCCGACGATGTAATGCGTCGCCGCCTGGTGCGCCGGGTCCTGGAACACCTTGACCGCGCTGGCGTAGCTGCCCTGGGTGACATGGATGATCACCCGGTCCACGCCGTAGTCGTCGGGGCGGTCGGCCCGCCGCCAGTTCGCCTCGGAGGCCGAGACCCAGCTCGCCGGCGCGTAGTCCAGCTCGCCTGCCTTGCGGGGCTTCTCCACGCCCGGCACCCGCCACCAGACGCGCCGGATCTCCCCCGCGGCCAGAGCGGCCGTGCCCACCGCCGCGGCCCCGCCGCCGATCAGCAGCGAGCGCCGGCTGATGCCGTGACCCGGGCCTTTACCCGGTGACCCGGCACTCCCGTTGTTCCCCATCAGTACCTAGCCAGGGGACGCCCCGCTTCAGCGGGGTGGGGAATGGCTTCTGAGTCCTGCTCTGACCTCGACTGTGTGCACGTGCTGTTCACCTGTTCCTGCCTCTCTGCCGCACTAGACCTGTGACGCGTGTATAGTGATTGCGTGACCGTGGCCAGGAAAGTTCGCCGATTCTCCGGCGGCGTGTACGACCTCGGGCTCCACGTCGTGTGGTGCCCGAAGTACCGCCGTCCGGTCCTCGGCGGTCGGGTCGCGGAACGGCTGGACGAACTGATCCGGCAGAAGGCCGACGAGCGCGGCTGGGAGATCATCACCCTTGAGGTGATGCCCGACCACGTGCACCTTTTCGTGAAGCATGACCCGAAGTCGTCTGCCTCGTACGTGGCGAACCAGTTCAAGGGCTTCACATCCCACGTGCTGCGCGAGGAGTTCCCGCACCTGAAGTCGCGGATGCCCACGCTGTGGTCGTCGTCGTACTTCGCGGCCTCGGTCGGCGCCGTGTCGGCGGCCACGGTCGAGAAGTACATCAACACCCAGTGGGAACGCCCGTCGAAGAACGGGGACGGCTCGTGATCCGCGCGTACACGTTCCTCCTGCGCCCCACGGCCCGCCAGGCGGTCGCACTGGGCGAGATGCTGCGGGACCACTGCTCCCTCTACAATGGCGCGTTGCAGGAACGCCGGGACGCCTACCGGCACACCTCGAAGACCACCGTCCGCTACGGCGACCAGTCCGCCCAGCTCAAAGACATCCGCGCCTTCGACCCGGAGCGTCAGGGCCGCTGGTCGTTCTCCTCCCAGCAAGCCACCCTGCGCCGCCTCGACAAGGCGTTCCAGGCGTTCTTCCGCCGGGTCAAAGCCGGACAGACCCCCGGCTACCCCCGGTTCAAGGGCACCGGGCACTTCGACACCGTCACCTTCCCCAAGGACGGTGACGGCTGCCGCTGGGACTCCACTCCCCACGACACGCAGACCCGCGTCCGGTTCCAGGGCGTAGGGCACGTCCGCGTGCACCAGCACCGGCCCGTCAAGGGCCGGGTCAAGACGATCAGCGTGAAGCGCGAGGGGAAGTGCTGGTACGTGATCCTGTCCTGCGACAACGTGCCCGCCGAGGAACTGCCGCCCACCGGGGGAAACGTCGGTATCGACATGGGTGTCGCCCACTTCCTCACCACCTCGGTGGGCGAACACGTCGCCAACCCGCGCTTCCTTCAGGCGATGGCCGACGAGCTGGCCGAAGCGCAGCGGCACCTCGCGACGTTCCCGAAGCGGACCCGGCAGCGCACCAAGGCACATCGGGCCGCCGCCCGGAAGGTCGCCAAGCTGCATGCCAGGATCCGGCGGCAGCGCGCCGACTTCCACCACAAGACCGCCCGTGCCCTGGTCCGTGACCATGACGTGATCGCGCACGAGCGGCTCAACACGGCGGGCATGACCCAAGCCCCCGCACCCAAGGCCGACCCCGAGCAGCCCGGCAGCTTCCTGCCGAACGGCGCTGCCGCGAAGGCCGGACTCAACCGCAGCATCCTCGACGCGGGTTGGGCGCAATTCCTCGCAATCCTGGCGAACAAGGCTGAGAGTGCCGGTCGCCTGGTGGTTGCGGTGGACGCGCGCAACACCTCCCGCACGTGCCCCGAGTGCGGGCATGTCGCGAAGGAGAACCGCGTCACCCAGGAAAGGTTCCAGTGCACGGCGTGCGGGTTCGCGGCGAACGCGGACCACGTCGGCGCGACGAACGTCCTCAACAGGGCCGGGCTGGTCCTCTGCGTGGCGGCTTAGCCACCGACGCAGGAAGCCCGCGCGTTTACGCGTGGGTGGAGTCACGTGCTCCTCAACGCATATCCGCGAGCATTCGGTTCCCGGAGCCCCGTACTCTGGAGAAGCTATGACTCAGACCTCCCAGCGCCCCCTCCGTGTGCTCGCCGCCATGTCGGGCGGAGTCGACTCCGCCGTCGCGGCGGCCCGAGCCGCCGAGGCAGGCCACGACGTGACCGGTGTGCACCTCGCCCTCTCCGCGAACCCGCAGTCCTTCCGTACGGGCGCGCGAGGCTGTTGCACCATCGAGGACTCCCGGGACGCCCGCCGCGCCGCGGACGTCATCGGCATCCCGTTCTACGTCTGGGACCTGGCGGAACGCTTCCGCGAGGACGTCGTGGACGACTTCGTCGCGGAGTACGAGGCCGGGCGCACGCCCAACCCCTGCCTGCGCTGCAACGAGAAGATCAAGTTCGCCGCGCTGCTCGACAAGGCGCTGGCCCTCGGCTTCGACGCGGTCTGCACCGGCCACTACGCCACCGTCGTGCTGAACGACGACGGCACCCGGGAGCTGCACCGCGCCTCGGACATGGCCAAGGACCAGAGCTACGTCCTCGGCGTACTGGACGAGAAGCAGCTCGCCCACGCGATGTTCCCGCTGGGCGACACCCTCACCACCAAGGACGAGATCCGGGCCGAGGCCGAGCGCCGGGGCCTGGCGGTCGCCAAGAAGCCCGACAGCCACGACATCTGCTTCATCGCCGACGGCGACACCCAGGGCTTCCTCGCCGGACGCCTCGGCGGCCCGGCGGAGGGCGACATCCTCGACGAGTCCGGCACGAAGGTCGGCACCCACGAGGGCGCCTTCGGCTTCACCATCGGCCAGCGCAAGGGCCTGCGCATCGGTCACCCCGCCCCCGACGGCAAGCCGCGCTACGTCCTGGACATCTCCCCGGTGAACAACACGGTGACGGTGGGCCCGGTGGAGGCCCTGGACGTCACCGCGCTGGCCGCCATCAAGCCCCGCTGGTGCGGCACCGCCCCCGCGGGCCCCGGGACGTACACCGCCCAGCTCCGCGCCCACGGCGGCGAGACCGAGGTGACGGCGGAGCTCACCGGCGGCACGCTCTCCGTCACCTTCACCGAGCCGGTCCGCGGCGTGGCGCCCGGCCAGGCGGTCGTGCTGTACGACGGCACCCGGGTCGTCGGCTCGGCCACGATCGCGACGACGGTGCGCAAGGAGAAGGCGGCCTCGGCCGCCGGCTGAACGGACCTCCGGGCCGGCCGGGTCGCTCCCCTGCGACGACCCGGCCGAATCGGCGGCCCCTGCCGGCGTTCTCTAGGAGGCCGCCGTACGCAGGAACGGGTCGCGGGCGAAGAAGTCCGACAGCACCGGCGCGATCGCGTGCGGCGCCAGCTCACGGGTCATGCCCGTCAGGGTGCGGTGTCGGGCCCGGGGGATCGCGTCCGCGAGGGCGAGCGTGGTCCGGTGCGCCTGCTCCGTGCTGAAACCGCCCGTGACCACCAGGGTGCGCGCGGTCACGGAGGCGAACCGCCCGGCGGGCACCGAGCCGTCGCCCAGCAGGGCGTCGTCGTACGCGAGGGTGTGGGCCGCCCCTTCGAGGCCGGACCAGAGCGGGGCCCGGCGCATGCGGGCGATCGTCTCCTCCGGGACCCCGGTCCGCGACAGGTACAGCTCGACGGCGCCGCCCCGGTCACCGGCCGCCAGCAGCCGGTGCAGCAGGGCCGTGCAGCGGGATTTGAAGAGGAGGCCGTCGGTACCTGGGGTGTACGGCGGCTCGTAGACCGCGAGCAGGTCCACGGGCAGCCCCGCGGCCTGCGCCTCCAGGGCCAGCGCCCCGCCCGACAGCATCCCGAACAGCGATACGCCCTCACCCGCCACCGCCGCGACCGCCGCCAGGTCCTCGATCTCACGGCGGGGGGCGTACGGCCCGCCGTCACCGCTCGCCCCGCGGCCCCGGCGGTCGTACGTGACGACCGTGAAACGCGGGGCCAGCAGGGCGGCCAGCGGTGCCTCGTCGGCCGAGGTGCTCAGGGCACCGCCGACCAGGATCACCGGCGGCCCGTCACCGTGGCGGCGATACGCGATCGACGTACCGTCACGGGAGAGAGTCTTTTCCATGTGAGGGTGGACCGCCGGGCCCCGCGGAACTCATCGCCGTACGGAGAAATATTTCTGACGGTCAGTCGGGCAGGATCAGTCGGGGACGACTTCCGTGGCGTAGAAGCAGAAGTGGTCCTTGATCGCCGCAACTTGCTCCTTCGGCTCCGGGTAGGCCCACACGAGGTCCGCCGCGTCCGGCAACGACCAGTACGAGGCGTCACCCTTGAACGGGCAGTGCGTGCTGGTGTCCGAGGGTGTCAGCAGCTCCGTACGCACATCCTCGGGCGGCAGGTAGTAGCGGTCGGGACAGCCCGTCTCGCGCAGCACCAGGGGGCGGCTGCTCTCGGCGAGCACCTGCCCGCCGTGCACCGCGCGCACATGCACGGCCTCGGGTCCGACGGTGATGGTGTGTCCTGTGAGGGAGGTCATACGTGGTTCAGCCGAGGAGGAGCCCGGTTTCTTCCCGGGCCCTGGACCGGCCGTACGGTGTCCGCATGAACATCTGCGTCTTCCTCTCCGCCGCCGACCTCGACGACCGCTACACCGTGCCCGCCCGCGAATTCGCCGAGCTGCTGGGCCGGGGCGGCCACACCCTGGTCTGGGGCGGGTCGGAGAGCGGCCTGATGAAGGTCGTCGCCGACGGCGTCCAGGAGTCCGGCGGACGGCTCGTGGGGGTGTCGGTGGACTTCCTCGCGGCGAAGGCGCGGACGAACGCCGACGAGATGGTGATAGCCAAGGACCTGGCCGAGCGCAAGGCGCTGCTCCTGGAGAAGTCCGACGCGATCGTGATCATGGTCGGCGGGACCGGGACGCTCGACGAGGCGACGGAGATCCTGGAGCTGAAGAAGCACGGCAAGCACACCAAGCCCGTCGTCCTGCTGAACACCGCCGGCTTCTACGACGGGCTGCACCAGCAGTTCCGGCGCATGGAGGACGAGGGCTTCCTGCCGCTCCCGCTGACCGAGCTGGTCTTCTTCGCCGAGGACGGCGTCGGGGCGCTGGCCTACCTGGAGGAGTCCGCCGGCCTGCAGTGACAACAGCGCCCGCGGTGAGGCGAGCACCTGCCGTGATGCGAGCATGAGGGCATGCCTACTCACCTCATCACCGGCGCCGGCTCCGGCATCGGAGCGGCCGTCGCCCGCCGTCTCCTGGAGCGCGGCGACGAACTCGTGCTGCTGGCCCGGGACGCCGGGCGCGCCAAGGAACTGGCCGCGCTCCACCCCGGGGCCCGCACGCTCGTGGGCGACCTCGGCAACCCCGACCGGCTCTCCTGGGCGTTCGGGCAGCAGCCGATGCCCGAACGCCTCGACTCGCTGCTCCACATCGCGGGCGTCGTCGAGCTCGGCACCGTCGGCGACCTCACCCCCAAGGCCTGGCACTTCCAGCTCAACGCCAACCTGGTCTCCCCGGCCGAGCTGACCCGTCTCCTGCTGCCGCAGCTGCGCGTCGCCCAGGGTCACGTCGTCTTCGTGAACTCCGGCGCCGGGCTCGCGGCGCACGCCGAATGGAGCGCGTACGCCGCGAGCAAGCACGGGCTGAAGGCCCTCGCCGACTCGCTGCGCCACGAGGAGCACGGCAACGGCGTCCGGGTCACCTCCGTCTACCCGGGCCGCACCGCCAGCCCGATGCAGGCCAAGGTCCACCAGCAGGAGGGCAAGGAGTACGACGCTTCCCGCTGGATCGACCCGGAATCGGTGGCCACCACGATCCTGCTCGCACTCGATCTGCCCAGGGACGCCGAGATCAACGACCTCACGGTCCGCCCGGGCCGTTGAGCTGCGGCGAGCCCGCGCCCGGGGGCCCGTAGGCTTTCCGCGTGAGCGAGAAGAGCAGGTTCAGCGCGAGTGCAGCCACCGGGATCGGGTCCATGCCCGGAGGGGACGCCCGGGAGGCGGCGAAGACCGTCACCGGGTCCTTCGCCGACGGTCAGGGCATGCCGTATCTGGCGGAGCTGCCCGCGCGGGGCCCCGGCGCGGACATGATCGGGCGGACCGTCGGCCTGCTCACCGAGATGTACGGCCATGTCGAGCCCAGCGGCTGGCGGATCAGCGACCGCCCCGGCCGCGACACCCGCCGGGCCCGCTCCTGGCTCGGCGAGGACCTCGACGCGCTGGAGGAGTTCACCCAGGGGTACGAGGGGCTGCTCAAGGTCCAGGCCGTCGGACCCTGGACCCTGGCCGCCTCGCTGGAACTGCGGGGCGGCGAGGCCATGCTGGGCGACCCGGGCGCCTGCCGCGACCTGGCCGGCTCGCTGGCCGAGGGACTGCGCTCCCACCTCGCGGAGGTGCGGCGCAGGATTCCCGGCGCCGAGGTCGTGCTCCAGCTCGACGAACCCTCCCTCACCGCCGTACTGCTGGGGCGCGTCAGGTCAGCGAGCGGCTACCGCACCTACCGCGCCGTGGACCGCCAGGTCGTCGAGGGGACGCTCCGCGAGCTGCTCGCGGTGAACGGCGACGGGCCCACGGCCGTCCACTCGTGCGCCCCCGAGGTGCCGTTCGGGCTGCTGCGCCGCGCGGGGGCCGGCGCGGTCTCCTTCGACTTCTCGCTGGTCACCGAGCGTGAGGAGGAGGCGATCGGGGAAGCCGTCGAGGGCGGCACCCAGCTCTTCCTCGGCGTGGTTCCCGGCCACGACGCCGCCTCGACCGCATTGTCGGACCCGGGCGGTAGCGTCATGGGGGTCAGGACGTTGTGGAGCAGGCTGGGGCTGAATCCGGGGACTCTCAGCGAGTCCGTCGTGATCACCCCGTCCTGCGGGCTGGCGGGAGCGTCGCCCGCGTACGCGCGCGCCGCGCTCGCCCACTGCGCCCGGGCGGCGAGGTCGCTCGCGGACAACCCTGAGTAACGGGTCGAAGAGTCAACGGGGCAACGGGAGGAACAGGCGATGGCCGGCGAACAGCAGGCGCAGCAGCTGACCGGTGTGCCGGCGGAGGTGCAGGAACAGCACGCACTCCTCGCCGAGCAGATCGAGGAGCACCGCTTCCGGTACTACGTGAAGGACCAGCCGGTCGTCGACGACGCCGAGTTCGACCGGCAGATGCGCGCGCTGGAGGCCATCGAGGACGAGCACCCCGCGCTGCGCACACCGGACTCGCCGACCCAGAAGGTCGCCGGCCCGTACACCACGGAGTTCACCTCGGTCGAGCACCGCGAGCGCCTGCTCTCCCTGGACAACGCCTTCGACGACGCGGAGCTCGCCGCCTGGGCAGACCGCGTGGCCAAGGACGTGGGCAGGGGCGGATACCACTTCCTGTGCGAGCTCAAGGTGGACGGCCTCGCCGTCAACCTCACCTATGAGCACGGCAGGCTGACCCGCGCGGCGACCCGGGGCGACGGACGCACGGGGGAGGACATCACCCCCAACGTCCGTACGATCGCCGACATCCCGCTGCGCCTCAAGGGCGACCGCGTCCCCGACCTCGTCGAGGTCCGGGGTGAGGTCTTCTTCCCCATGGAGGCCTTCGAGGGGCTCAACGCCCGGCTGGTCGAGGCAGGCGACAAGCCCTTCGCCAACCCGCGCAACGCGGCCGCCGGATCGCTGCGGCAGAAGGACCCGAAGGTCACCGCGACCCGCCCGCTCCACATGGTGGTGCACGGCATCGGCGCCCGCGAGGGCTTCGACATCGAGCGGCTCTCCCAGGCGTACGAACTGCTGAAGGAGTGGGGCCTGCCGACCGCCAAGCACAACAAGGTGGTCGGATCCCTCGACGAGGTGCGGGAGTTCATCGCCTGGTTCGGCGAGAACCGCCAGTCCGTCGAGCACGAGATCGACGGCGTCGTCGTCAAGCTCGACGAGATCCCGCTCCAGGGCAGGCTGGGCTCCACCTCGCGCGCGCCGCGCTGGGCGATCGCCTGGAAGTACGCGCCGCAGGAGGTCAACACCAAGCTGGTCAACATCCGGGTCGGCGTCGGCCGCACCGGCCGGGTCACGCCGTACGCCCAGGTCGAGCCGGTCGAGGTGGCGGGGTCGGAGGTCGAGTTCGCCACCCTGCACAACCAGAACGTCGTGAAGTCCAAGGGCGTCCTCATCGGCGACACGGTGGTCCTCCGCAAGGCCGGCGACGTCATCCCGGAGATCCTCGGGCCGGTCGTCGATCTGCGCGACGGCAGCGAGCGCGAGTTCGTCATGCCGTCCGAGTGCCCCGAGTGCGGGACGCCGCTGCGCCCCATGAAGGAGGCCGACATCGACCTCCGCTGCCCCAACGCCCGCTCCTGCCCCGCCCAGTTGCGGGAGCGTCTGGCGTATCTCGCGGGCCGTAAGTGCCTGGACATCGACCACTTCGGCTATGTGGCGGCCGCGGCCCTCACCAAGCCCCTGGAGCCCGCCGAGCCGCCCCTGCTGGACGAGGGCGACCTCTTCGGCCTGACGGTGGACCAGCTGCTGCCGATCCGGGCGTACGTCCTGGACGCGGACAGCGGACTGCCCAAGCGCGACCCGAAGACGGGCGAGGAGAAGATCGCCAAGGTCTTCGTCACCGACAAGGGTGAGCCGAGGAAGAACGCGCTCGGCATGCTGGAAGGTATCGCGGCGGCCAGACAGGCCCCGCTCGCCCGTATCCTCACCGGACTCTCCATCCGCCACGTGGGACCGGTCGCCGCCGTCGAGCTGGCCCGGCAGTTCCGTTCCGTCGACCGCATCGACGAGGCGTCCGAGGAGGAGCTGGCAGCCGCGGACGGGGTGGGCCCCATCATCGCCGCCTCGGTCAAGCAGTGGTTCGCCGAGGACTGGCACCGCGAGATCCTGCGCAAATGGCGGGAGGCCGGGGTCCGCATGGAGGACGAGGGCGCGGGTGAGGACGAGGGGCCGCGGCCGCTGGAGGGACTCACCGTCGTGGTCACCGGCACGCTCGCCACCCATACCAGGGACGGGGCCAAGGACGCGCTCCAGAGCCAGGGCGCGAAGGTCACCGGATCCGTCTCGAAGAAGACCTCCTTCGTGGTGGTGGGCGACAACCCGGGGTCGAAGTACGACAAGGCGATGCAGCTGAAGGTGCCCGTCCTCGACGAGGACGGCTTCGCCGTGCTCCTGGAACAGGGGCCGGACGCGGCCCGGGAGGCCGCCGTCCCCGCCGAGGAGGTCTGATCGAGGCGCGATCGAGACGCCGGTGACGCGTGGTCATGGGCCAGGGGGGAAGCAATCGGACGGGAGAGGACGCGGAGGCCCGGTCCTGCCCGCCCGCATCACCCGTTCGGCGCTTATCAGACAGTGAGCAACGCAGGACCGCATTCGGGCAAGAGCTGCAGAGCGCTGCCCGCGGGGGCCCTCGTCGGCCTACTGTTGAACGAGCACCTGCCGTGCCCGGCCGCGTGGTGGGATTCGGGTCGTGGTGGCATGGGAGCGGGGGCCACCGTGGGACATCGGCACCGCCGGCTGTGAGAGGGACGGAATGAAACCGACCGAGAGCGCCGCACCGGTGTCGCGTCTGCGAGGTTTCGTGGGCCTCACGTCCACAGTGGGCGCCGTCGTCGTGGCGGTCGCAGCCGTGCAGCTCGCGACCGGCTTCTACCGGACGGTCCACGACGGACACGCCCTCTTCCCCGCCGGCACCGCGGGCTGGTCGCTCGCCCTGCTCACCGGAATCGTCGTGGGCCATCTCGTCGCCCTCGGCCGCGACCGCTGGTGGGGCGGCACCGGTTCCGGCGCGGCCCTCACCCTCGCCGTGCTGCTGCTCTACGGCTGGGTGGCCGCCGGGCTGGTCAGCCTCGTCGTCGTGGTGCTCGTCGGCATGGCCAGGCGTCACCGGTGGTGGCAGGGGCTGCTGCACGGGGCGGTGGACATACTCGGCATCGGGGCGGCCGCCCTGGTCCTCGCCGCCTTCGGCGAGGTGCCCAGCGTCGAAGCGCCCTGGCGGCCACTCCACTGGGGCATCGACGCCGTACCGGAAGTGCTGCTCGCCGCCGGCGCGTACCTCCTCGTCACCCGCTTCCTGCTCTGGTACGCCAGGGCGTCCCAGAGCGGCGGGCTGCCGACGATCGCCCGTACCGCAGTGCTGCGCCAGGGGCTCGTCGCGGTCGCCCTGCTCGGCATCGCCCCGCTGATCTGCGTGGTGGCCTCGGCCAAGCCCGTCCTGCTGCCCCTCTTCGCCGTCCCGCTGATCGCCCTGGACTCCACGCTCTGGATCGCCCGCGCGCGGGCCGAGGAGCAGCTGAGGGACCCGCTCACCGGCCTGCCCAACCGCCAGTGGCTCCTGGAGAGGACGTGGACGGCGCTGGAGGAGGCCGACGGCACCGGCACCAGGACCGCCCTCGTCCTCATCGACCTCGACCGCTTCCGGGCCGTCAACGACACCCTCGGCCATCTCGCCGGCGACCGGCTCCTGCTCCAGATAGCGGAGCGGCTGCAGCTCGCCCTGCCCCGCGGCGCGGAGGCAGCGCGGCTCGGGGGCGACGAGTTCGCCGTACTGCTGCCGACCGCGGACTCGACCACCAGTGCCCAGCGTGTCGCCCGGCACCTGGTCGCCGAGCTCTCCTCGCCCCTCGACCTCGACGGGCTCATCCTGGTGCTGGAGGCGAGCGCCGGGGTCGCCGTCCACCCCGACCACGCGCTCGACGCCGAGGGGCTGCTCAGGCGGGCGGACGTGGCCATGTACCAGGCCAAGCGGGACCGCACGGGCGTGGAGGTCTACGAGTCCAAGCGTGACAGCAACACCCCGGACCGGCTCGGCCTGCTGGGCGATCTGCGCCGTGCCCTGGACGCCCGCGAGGTGGAACTCCACTACCAGCCCAAGGTCCGTTTCGACGGCCAGGTGGCCGGCCTCGAAGCGCTCGTACGATGGGTGCATCCGGAGCGCGGGCGGGTCCCCCCGGACGAGTTCATCGCGATCGCCGAGTCCTCCGGGCTGATGCCCCACCTCACCGAGTACGTGCTGGAGACCGCGCTGGCCCAGGTGGCCCGGTGGAGGGCGCAGGGGCTGTTCGTCCCCGTCGCCGTCAACGTCTCGCCGCGCGACGTCCACACCCCCGGGTTCGCGGGCAGCGTCGCCGCACGGCTCGCCCGGCACGGCGTTCCCGCCGGTGCGCTCCAGCTGGAGATAACCGAGCACGTCCTGCTGGAGGACCCCCAGCGGGCCGCCGACACCCTGGCCGGGCTGACCGGGCACGGGGTGAAGATGTCCCTCGACGACTTCGGCACCGGCTACTCCTCCCTCGTCCACCTGCGGAAGCTGCCGGTCAGCGAGCTCAAGATCGACCGGTCGTTCGTCGCACGGCTGGCCGTGGACAACGAGGACGCCGAGATCGTCCGCTGCACCATCGACCTGGCCCACTCGCTCGGGCTGATCGTCGTCGCCGAGGGCGTCGAGGACGACGAGACCTGGGAGCGGCTGCGTGACCTGCGCTGCGACGCGGTGCAGGGGTGGCTGGTCGCCGCCGCGATGCCGCCGCAGGAGACGACGGCCTGGCTGCGGGCCCGGGGCGAGCACGGGTGGCGGCGGCCCTCGGAGCTGGAGGCCGCGGCCGCACCGGCGGTGGCCCCCGAGCAGGCGCCCCGGTCCGCGGGACGCGCGCTGAACCCGGGCCCGGCCACGGCCTGAGGGACGGGCCGGGCCCCCGGAGGACGGTGTGTCCCTCGGCGTGTCCCGCGACCCCATAGGATTGGGCCAAAACCACACACCAACCCCTGAGGATCGCTGCATGCCTGGCATCACGCGCGAGGAGGTCGCCCACCTCGCCCGGCTGGCGCGTCTGGAGCTGAAGGGCGAAGAGCTCGAGCACTTCGCCGGTCAGCTCGACGACATCATCGGCGCGGTCGCCCGCGTCTCCGAGGTCGCCGACCAAGACGTACCGCCGACCTCCCACCCGCTGCCGCTGACCAACGTCATGCGCGCGGACGAGGTCCGTCCGTCGCTCACCCCCGAGCAGGCGCTCTCCGGCGCCCCGGCCCAGGAGCAGCAGCGTTTCAAGGTGCCGCAGATCCTGGGGGAGGACTAACAGCCATGACGGACATCAGCACCATCATCAAGCTCACCGCGGCCGAGACCGCCGCGAGGATCGCCTCCGGCGAGCTGACGGCCGTCGAGGTCACCGAGGCCCACCTGGCCCGGATCGACGCCGTCGACGAGAAGGTCCACGCCTTCCTGCACATCGACCGCGAGGGCGCGCTCGCGCAGGCCCGCGCCGTCGACGCCAAGCGTGAGGCGGGCGAGAAGCTCGGCCCGCTGGCCGGCGTCCCGCTCGCGCTCAAGGACATCTTCACCACCCAGGACATGCCGACCACCGTCGGTTCGAAGATCCTGGAGGGCTGGGTCCCGCCGTACGACGCGACCCTCACGAAGAAGCTGAAGGCGGCCGACGTCGTCATCCTCGGCAAGACCAACATGGACGAGTTCGCCATGGGGTCCTCCACCGAGAACAGCGCCTACGGCCCGACCGGCAACCCCTGGGACCTCACCCGCATCCCGGGCGGCTCCGGCGGTGGCTCCGCCGCCGCGCTGGCCTCCTTCGAGGCCCCGCTCGCCATCGGCACGGACACCGGCGGCTCCATCCGCCAGCCCGCCGCCGTCACCGGCACCGTCGGCGTCAAGCCCACCTACGGCGGCGTCTCCCGCTACGGCATGGTCGCCTTCTCGTCCTCCCTCGACCAGGGCGGCCCCTGCGCCCGTACGGTCCTGGACGCGGCGCTGCTGCACGAGGCGATCGCCGGACACGACCCGATGGACTCGACCTCCATCGACGCGCCGGTCCCGCCGGTCGTCGAGGCCGCGCGCAACGGCTCCGTCCAGGGCATGCGCGTCGGCGTGGTCAAGCAGTTCGCGGGCGAGGGCTACCAGGCCGGGGTCGTCCAGCGGTTCAACGAGTCGGTCGAGCTGCTGAAGTCCCTCGGCGCCACGATCGTCGAGCTGGACTGCCCGTCCTTCGACCTCGCCCTGTCGGCGTACTACCTGATCGCGCCGTCCGAGTGTTCCTCGAACCTCGCGCGCTTCGACGCCATGCGCTACGGCCTGCGGGTCGGCGACGACGGCACCCGTTCCGCCGAGGACGTCACCGCGCTCACCCGCGAGGCCGGCTTCGGCGACGAGGTCAAGCGCCGCATCATCCTCGGTACGTACGCGCTGAGCTCCGGCTACTACGACGCGTACTACGGCTCGGCGCAGAAGGTCCGTACCCTCATCACCCAGGACTTCGAGAAGGCGTTCGAGCAGGTGGACGTCATCGTCTCGCCGACGACGCCGACCACCGCCTTCCCGATCGGCGAGCGCGCCGACGACCCGATGGCGATGTACCTCGCGGACCTGTGCACCATTCCGACCAACCTCGCCGGCAACTCCGCCATGTCGCTTCCCTGCGGCCTGGCCCCGGAGGACGGCCTGCCGGTCGGGCTGCAGATCATCGCCCCCGCCATGAAGGACGACCGGCTGTACAAGGTCGGAGCAGCCGTCGAGGCCGCTTTCGTGGAAAAGTGGGGGCACCCGCTGCTTGAGGAGGCTCCGTCGCTATGAGCGCAATGGCTAAGAAGGCCAAGAACTTCAAGAAGTCCAAGACCGGCGCGTACGTGTCCATGGGCACCACCGCCTTCGGCGCGCTCAGCGTGTTCAAGCAGGTGAAGATGGCCCGCCAGGAGAACGACACACTGCGGCTGATCGACGCCGCCGTATCCGCCGCAGCGATCGTGACCGGACTCGCGATCCTCTACCGCGAGCTCAAGCGTCTCGGCGACGACGACGTCCTGCTGGGCTGAGAGGGAAAGTTTCAGTGACTGTCATCGACCTGGAGTCGTACGAGGATGCCCTCGCGGCGTACGACCCCGTCATGGGCCTCGAGGTCCATGTGGAGCTCGGCACCAGGACCAAGATGTTCTGCGGGTGCTCCACCGAGCTCAAGCAGGACGCGAACTCGCAGACCTGCCCGGTCTGCCTCGGGCTGCCGGGCGCACTGCCGGTCGTCAACGAGATCGGCGTCGAGTCCGCCATCAAGATCGGTCTCGCGCTGAACTGCGAGATCGCCGAGTGGTGCCGCTTCGCCCGGAAGAACTACTTCTATCCGGACATGCCGAAGAACTTCCAGACCTCCCAGTACGACGAGCCGATCGCCTACGACGGCTATCTGGACGTCCAGCTGGAGGACGGGGAGATCTTCCGCGTGCAGATCGAGCGCGCGCACATGGAGGAGGACACCGGCAAGTCGACGCACGTCGGCGGTGCCACCGGCCGTATCCACGGCGCCTCCCACTCGCTGCTCGACTACAACCGCGCGGGCATCCCCCTCATCGAGATCGTCACCAAGCCGATCGAGGGAGCCGGAGCACGCGCCCCCGAGGTCGCCAAGGCGTACGTCGCCGAGCTCCGCGAGCTCATCAAGGCGCTCGGCGTCTCGGAGGCCCGGATGGAGATGGGCCAGATGCGCTGCGACGTCAACCTGTCGCTGCGCCCCAACGGCACCGAGAAGTTCGGTACGCGCTCCGAGACGAAGAACGTCAACTCGCTGCGCTCCGTCGAGCGTGCCGCCCGCTTCGAGATCCAGCGGCACGCCGCCGTGCTGAACTCCGGCGGGACGATCGTGCAGGAGACCCGGCACTTCCACGAGGAGGACGGCTCCACCACGGCCGGCCGCATCAAGGACAACGCCGAGGACTACCGCTACTTCCCCGAGCCGGACCTGGTGCCGGTCGCCCCTGCCCGCGACTGGGTCGAGGAGCTCCGCAAGGGGCTTCCCGAGCTGCCCCGGCTGCGCCGCAAGCGGCTGAAGGAGGAGTGGGGTGTCAACGATCACGACATGCAGTCCATCCTCAACGCGGGCGCGGTCGACCTGATCGTCGCCACGACGGACGCGGGTGCCCCGTCGGACCAGGCCCGCAAGTGGTGGATGGGCGAGCTCGCCCGTAACGCCAACGAGACCGGCCGCAGCCTGGACGAGCTGCCGGTCACCCCGGCGCAGGTCGCCCGGGTGGCGGAGCTCGTCGCCTCCGGTGACCTCAACGACAAGCTGGCGCGCCAGGTCCTCGAGGGCGTCCTCGCGGGCGAGGGCGACCCGGACACCGTCGTCGAGAAGCGCGGCCTGAAGGTCGTCTCGGACGAGGGCGCGCTGTCCACGGCCGTCGACGAGGCCATCGCGGGCAACGCCGCCATCGCGGACAAGATCCGCGGCGGGAAGGTCGCCGCCGCCGGTGCGCTGGTGGGCGCGGTCATGAAGGCCACCCGTGGCCAGGCCGACGCGGCGCGCGTGCGTGAGCTGATCCTGGAGAAGCTCGGCGTCGAGGGCTGATCCCGTCGGGCCCCTGGGGGCGGCGCATCCGTGGTCCGGATGCGCCGCCCCCTTTTTTGCGTTCTTCGCGCTTGGACTTTCCGTGACGCCCTGTTGGACGTTCATCGTCAGGCCGTACGACGGTCTTCCGGCAGCCACCCGGCGTGGCTAGTTTCCCGCCGTAGGAAAGCAATCGGGAGGCTCACTTGACCACGGACATGTCACGGCGGCGGCTCTTCGCGCTCGGGGGCGGCGCACTCGGCGCCGCTGCGGCGGGATCGTTCCTGCCCCCCTCGCTCCAGGCGGCGATCGCCGCACAGCCCGCGGGGGAACGGTCCGGCGGGGCGGGGCTGGACGCCATCGAGCATGTGGTGATCCTGATGCAGGAGAACCGTTCCTTCGATCACTACTTCGGGACCCTGCGCGGAGTGCGCGGCTTCGGGGACCGCAACGCGATCGAGCTTCCCTCCGGCAGGCCCGTCTTCGCACAGCCGGGGCCCCTGGGCTCCACCGTGCTGCCGTTCCCCGTGCGGGGGGCCGCACAGACGCAGAAGAAGGACCTCCAGTACATCGGCGCCCTCGACCACTCCTGGGACGGCGGCGCCAAGGCCTGGGCCGGCGGCTGGATGGACGGCTGGGTCACCGCGAAGACCGCCGCGACCATGGCGTACTACGACCGCGGCGACCTCCCGCTGCACTACGAACTCGCCGACACCTTCACCGTCTGCGACGCCTACCACTCCTCGATCCACTCCTCCACCAGCCCGAACCGCAACCACCTCTGGAGCGGGCGGACGGGGTACGAGCCGAACGGCGAGCGGGCCGTGGGCAACGACGCGTACGACGAGGGCACCCACCCCGGATACGACTGGGGCACGTACGCCGAGCGGCTGGAGAAGGCCGGGCGGAGCTGGAGGACGTACACGGAGTGGGAGAACTTCACCGACAACCAGATCGAGTTCTTCACCACCTTCAAGGCCGTCGCCCGCAAGGCCCTGGCGAGGACCGGCGGCCACACCTACATGGAGTCCTTCTACGCCACCGTGCGCGACGCGGACGACGCCGCCGAGCGGGAGCGGCTGCTGGGTCTGCTCGACGAGGGCGTCGCGGCGCTGACGGCGGCCGAGCGCAGTCTCTTCGAGCGGGGGCTGCGCCGGGTGGAGACGGGCACGCTCGCCGACGCGTTCGCCGAGGACGTGGCGGCGGGGACACTGCCCGAGGTCTCCTACCTGGTCCCGTCCGCGGTGGACTCCGAGCACCCGAGCGTCTCCTCGCCGGTGCACAGCGCGACGATCGTCTACAAGGTGCTGGACGCGCTCGGCCGGCACCCCGACGTGTGGCGGCGCACCGTCGTCCTCATCAACTACGACGAGAACGACGGGTTCTTCGACCACGTCCCGCCGCCGGTCGCCCCCGCGGAGGTGACCGAGGAGCACTGGGAGGGCAGGCCCACGGGGCTGGGCGTGCGGGTTCCGCTGCTCGTGGTCTCGCCCTGGTCGGTCGGCGGGTACGTCTGCTCCGAGGTCTTCGACCACACCTCGGTGATCCGTCTCCTGGAGCGCTGGACCGGGGTCGAGGAGCCCAACATCAGTGCCTGGCGGCGCCAGGTCACCGGCGACCTCACCTCGGCCTTCGACTTCAGCCGCGCGCGGCGGCAGCCCGGGACGGAGCAGCCCGCCGCGATCCCGCCCTTCGAGGGGCGCTGGCAGCCCGTGCCGCCGGCCGTCCAGCACATGCCCGCCCAGGAGCCGGGCGCCCGGCCGGCCCGGCCCCTGCCCTACCAGTGCGACGCGCAGGCCACGCGCGTGGACGGGGCACTGCGGGTGGACCTCAGCAGCACGGGCCGCTCGTCCGCGCACTTCGCGCTCTACCCCTACGCCCAGGAGTTCCCCGCACCGCAGCACCGCGACGTCAGGGGTACGGCGCGCTGGACGGTGCCGTTGACCGGCGCCGGATACCGCTTCACCGTCACCGGTCCGAACGGCTTCCGGCGGGAGTTCGAGGGAGCGGCCGACGGCGGAGCCGGAGTCTCCTCGCACATCGACGCCCACGAGCGGGACGTGCACCTCACGCTGCGCAACACCGGCAGGCGGACCCTGACCTACACCGTGCGGCCCCTCGGATACGTCGACGAGGACGACCTGCGGAACTGGACGCGGACGGTCGAGGTCAAGCCGGGCCGCAGCCGTACGGTCGTGCACTCGGCGGCCGACGCCCACGGCTGGTACGACCTGGAGCTGACGGCCGACGAGACGGGCTCCTTCCGGCGCCGGCTGATGGGCCACATCGAGAACGGCCGGGCGAGCGTCTCCGGCTGATGGTCCGAGCCGTGTGACCATGGCCACGAAAGCGGCAAATGGTGAGGGATGGCTGACAGAGTGAGGCTCTCAGGTCATGCGACTTCGCGGGATGTCATGTCATATCCCGCTACAGTCCACGAACCCCAGGAGCACCTCCGTTGGCCGCCCTCGCACGCTGGTGTCTCACGCACCGCCTCGCCACCGTCCTCATCTGGCTGATCGCCCTCGGGGGCACCGCCACCGCCGCGGGGTTCGCGGGGTCCGCGTACTCCAACGACTACGAGGTGCCGGGCACCGAGTCCGGGCGTGCGGGTGAACTCCTGCAGACGGGGTTCAAGGACCTCGGCGGCGACACCGGCACCGTCGTCTGGCACACCCCCGGCACCGCCGTCCGTGACCCCGGTGTCGAGCGGACGATGACCGGGACGCTCGACGCGATCCGCGCACTGCCGGGCGTCGGTGACGTCAGCGGTCCCTACGGGCCGACGGACCAGGGGCGGATCAGCGCGGACGGCCACACCGCCTACGCCACGGTCACCTTCGACCACCGGGCCGGCGAGATCCCGCCGGAACAGGCGCGGGCCGTCGTCGACACCGCGCGGGAAGCCGGTGGCGACGGGCTGCAGGTCGAAGTCGGCGGCACCGCGGCCGCGCTGACCGAGGCGCCCGCCCTCCACCTGAGCGAGGCCATCGGGGTGGCCGTCGCTGCGGTCGTCCTCTTCCTCGCCTTCGGCTCGCTCGCCGCGAGCCTGCTGCCCATCGCTACCGCCCTCGTCTCCGTCGGCACGGCGTACGCGGGCATCGTGCTGCTCGGCCATGTCATGACCGTCGCCGACTTCGCGCCGATGCTGGGCATGCTCATCGGGCTCGGCGTCGGCATCGACTACGCCCTCTTCATCGTCACCCGGCACCGGCGGGGCCTGCGGCGTGGTCTGTCCGTGCACGAGGCCGCACGGAACGCCGTCGCGACGACGGGGCGCGCCGTCGTCTTCGCCGGAGCCACCGTCTGCGTCGCCCTGCTGGGCATGCTGGTCCTGCGGCTCGGCTTCCTCAACGGAGTCGCGATCGCCGCCTCCCTCACCGTGGTGCTGACCGTCGCCGCCTCCGTGACCCTGCTGCCCGCGCTGCTCTCCTTCATCGGCACCCGGGCCCTGAGCCGGCGTGAGCGCGGACGGCTCGCCGAGCACGGGCCGCAGAGCGAACGGGCCACCGGTTTCGCCGCCCGCTGGTCGGCCTTCGTCGAGCGGCGCCCCCGGCTGCTGGGGGCGGTCGCCGCGGCCGTCATGGCGGTGCTCGCGGTGCCCACCCTCTCGCTGCACCTGGGCACCTCCGACCAGGGCAACAACCCCGCCACGGCCACCACCCGCCAGGCGTACGACCTGCTGGCCGACGGTTTCGGCCCCGGCGTCAACGGGCCGCTGACGATAGCCGCGCACCTCGACGGAGCCGACGACCGGCTCGCCCTGGACGGCCTGCCCGCCGTGCTGCGGGCCACCGACGGAGTCGCCTCGGTGAGCCCGGTGACGTACAACGGCAGCGGCGACACCGCGTTCCTCACCGTCGTCCCCGGCTCCGCGCCGCAGTCGCAGCGGACCAGCGAACTCGTCGACCGGCTGCGCCACGACGTCCTGCCGCCGGTGGGGGAGACCACCTCGCTCCGGATGCACGTGGGCGGGGTGACCGCCGGTTACGACGACTTCGCCGACATCATCATCGGCAAGCTGCCGCTCTTCGTCGGGGTGGTCATCGGGCTCGGCTGTCTGCTTCTGCTGCTGGCGTTCCGTTCCCTCGCCGTCCCCCTCAAGGCCGCCGTGATGAACGTGGCCGCGGTGGCCGCGTCCTTCGGCGTCGTCGTCGCGGTCTTCCAGTGGGGATGGGGGAGCGAACTGCTCGGGCTCGGCAGCGCGGGCCCCGTCGAACCGTTCCTCCCGGTGATCATGGTCTCGGTGCTCTTCGGGCTGTCCATGGACTACCAGGTCTTCCTCGTCGGCCGGATGTACGAGGAATGGCTGGAGACCGGCGACAACCGCCGGTCGGTGCGGGTCGGCCTGGCCGAGACCGGCCGGGTGATCAACTCCGCCGCGGTGATCATGATCTCCGTCTTCCTCGCCTTCGTCCTCAGCGGCGACCGCGTCATCGCGATGTTCGGCATCGCACTCGCCGCCGCCGTCGCACTCGACGCCTTCGTCCTGCGCACCCTGCTGGTGCCCGCGCTGATGCACCTGCTCGGGGGCGCGAACTGGTGGCTGCCGGCCCGGCTCGACAGGCTGCTCCCGCGCCTCAGCATCGAGCCGCCGGACCGTGTGGCACCCCGTGCGAAAATCCCGGGGGAGCGCACGGACGACGAGGCCCAGGTGGTCTCCCAGCGCGTGCACTGAGACATCACGGAGACCGAGGGAGATTCACTGTGTTCACGGTGTCACTGGGCGACGACGGGGCGGAGCTCCGCCCGATCGAGCCCTGGCAGGCGGCGGAGTTCCTGGCGCACATGGACCGGGCGCGTGCCCTGGTGGACCCCTGGATCCCGTTCGCCGCGGCCGCCACGGACCTCACCTCCGCCCGCGCCCTGCTCCAGCGGTACGCGGACAAGCAGGCCGCCGACACCGGCCGGCTCTACGGCATCTGGCTGGACGGCACGCTGGTCGGCGGCGTCCTGTTCCGGATATTCGAGGCGGACACGGGCAACTGCGAGATCGGCTGCTGGCTGGAGGCCGCCGCGGAGGGCCGGGGCCTGGTGACCCGCGCGTCCCGGAAGCTGATCGACTGGGCCGTCGGCGTACGGGGCATGCACCGCGTGGAGTGGGTCGCCTCCTCCGCGAACCGGCGCAGTGTCGCGGTGGCCGAACGGCTCGGGATGACCCGCGAAGGAGTACTGCGCGAGGCCTATCCGTACCGCGGCAAGCGTCACGACGAGGAGATCTGGGCCGTCCTGGCGCCCGAATGGCGTAAGCGACAGGGCTGAGGGGGCCAGTGTTAAGGAGGTTCTCATACGGGACCCCTAGCGTGCGGCGCATGAACACCTCCCCCACCACTGCGACCACTGACGACACCGAGGAGAAGAAGGCGGCCGACGGGACCGCCACCGCACCGGGCGTGACGAAGCAGGCCGGCCCGACGGACGACGCCGTTCCGGCCGACGTCGCACCGGGCGTGACCGCGTCGGACGTGACCGCCATGGACGTGGCCGCGACGGACGCGGCGGCGGAGGACGGCCTGGAGGCCGACCTGGAGCCCGACCCCTACGACGAGGCCGAAGCCGCCGCGGCGTCCGGGGTCGGGACCGGAGCCGCGGCGGTCGTGGCCGCCGGGCTCGGCATCATCTCCCTCTCGGGAGCCTGGACCGGCCGCGTCGCCGCCGAGCGCGAGACCCTGATGGGCCAGATCAAGACCTCCGGCGGCGGCAGCGCCGCCCAGCAGATCTCCGAGATCTACGGCGACGCGTGGCACAGCACGGCCCTCGTGAACGGGATCTTCGCGCTGCTCGCCCTGCTCGTCGGCGTCTTCGTCCTGGTCCGGCCCTCCTTCGGCACTCCCGCCCTCCACCCGCAGGCCGGCTGGGTCCGATCCGTGGCCGTCGCAGGCATCTCGCTCGGCGTACTCGGCCTGCTGCTCTCCGTCGGCATGTACTTCGACCTCTTCGTCGCCCTGCCCTCCGCGGCCGGCGGCTGAGGCCCTGCCGCAGACGGCTAAGGCATCCGTCACCGGGGCCTAAGGCCCCTCACCCGCAGAGATGCGGCACTCGCCCGATGTGGCGGCACCCCCTGGCGGACGAGAGTGGGGGCACGGCAAGGAACCGTGCCCCCACTTCTGCGTCCCACCAGGGAGAACACCATGTACGAGTACGAACTCCACCAGCTCGCCGTCGCCGAGCTGATCCGCAGGGCCGAGGAGCAGCGCACCGTCCGCCGGGCGGTGCTCGCCCGGCGCGCGCGACGGGACGACACCGAAGGGCGGGTGGGAAGGAACCGGAGCTGGTTCACCCGTGCCGCGTAGCGATGGACCTCGCGCGGAAATCCGCTGCCGGGGTGTCGTACACGTATGCGATGCTCAGCGGCGTGGAGACCAACACCGTCAGCCCCGTCTTCGTCGGCCGCGCCGGTGAACTCGCCGCGCTCACCGAGACGCTCGCCCGCGCCGCCGGCGGAGAACCGCAGGCCCTGCTCGTCGGCGGTGAGGCGGGCGTCGGCAAGACCCGGCTGGTCGAGGAGTTCATCACGGCGGCCTGCCGCAGGGACGCCGTGGTGGCCGTCGGAGGGTGCGTGGAGATCGGGGCCGACGGCCTGCCCTACGCCCCCTTCGCGACGGCGCTCCGTGCCCTGCGCCGGGCGCTGCCCGAGGAACTGACCGAGGCTCTGGCCGGGCAGGAGGGCGAGCTCGCCCGGCTGCTGCCCGAACTCGGCGAGGCCGACCGGGCCCCCGACGACGAGCACGGCACCGCCCGGCTCTTCGAGCTCGCCGCCCGGCTGCTGGAACGGGTCTCCGCCTCCCGTACGGTCGTCCTCGTCCTGGAGGACCTGCACTGGGCGGACGCCTCCACCCGCCATCTCCTCGCCTACCTCTTCCGCACCCTGCGCAGCGGCCGCCTCGTCGTGATCGGCACCTACCGCGCCGACGACGTCCACCGCCGCCACCCGCTGCGCCCGCTCCTCGCCGAGCTGGACCGGCTCCGCACGGTCCGCCGGATCGAACTCGACCGCTTCAGCCGCGCCGAGGTCGGCAGGCAGCTCACCGGGATCCTCGCGATGGTCCCCGACGCCGCGCTGGTCGACGACATCTTCGAACGCTCCGACGGCAACGCCTTCTTCGTCGAGGAGCTCGCCCGCAGCGTGGAGTGCTGCGGCGACAGCTCCGGGCTCTCCGACTCCCTCCGTGACCTCCTCCTGGTCCGCGTCGAGGCGCTCCCCGAGAACGCGCAGCGGATCGCCCGGATCATCGCCGAGGGCGGCTCCACGGTCGAGCACCCGCTCCTCGCCGCCGTCGCCGGCCTCTCCGAGGACGACCTCGACGAAGCGCTGCGGGCCGCGGTCGGCGCCAATCTGCTGCTGCCCGCCCCCGACACGGACGGATACCGCTTCCGGCACTCCCTGGTCCGGGAAGCCGTCAGCGACGACCTGCTGCCCGGCGAACGCACACGCCTCAACCGCCGCTACGCCGAAGCGCTGGAGGCCGACCCGTCGCTCGTACGCGCCGACGAGCGCGCCGCACGCCTCGCCAGCTACTGGTACGCCGCGCACGACGCGGTCAAGGCGCTGCCCGCGGTGCTCCAGGCAGCGGTGGCGGCCCGGCGCCGCTATGCGTACAGCGAGCAACTCCGGCTGCTGGAAAGGGCCATGGAGCTCTGGGACGACGTCCCCGACACCGTACGTGCCACCCTGCGGCCCCTCGACCACGCCGAGGCCTACCCGGGGTGCGGCTGCGAGCCGGCGGATCCGCTGCGCTACCTCGACCTGATGGCCGAGGCTACGGTGGCCGCCCGCTTCGGCGGTGATCGCGAACGGGCCCTGGCCGTCGCGAAGAAGGCGCTGCGCATCCTGGACCGGGAGATGGACCCGCTGCGCGCGGCGTGGTTCTGGGTGCAGCGCTCCCTGCTGACGCAGAGCCTCTCCCGGGGGGACGGCCGGGAGGAACTGGCCACCGCCGAGGAGCTGGTGCGGGGTCTGCGGCCGTCCGCCGTGCACGCCGATGTCCTGGCGTCCGTCGCCAGCTGGGGTGCCCTGCACCGGCCGGGACCCGAGACGCTGGTCGCGGCCGACCGGGCCGTGGAGTACGCCCGGCTCGTCGGCGAGGAGTCCATCGAGCTGCAGGCCAGGCTCACCCGTGGCTGGCTCACGATCGACGCGGGGGACGTCGAGGAGGGCCTCGCCGAGATGTACGCCGTCCGGGACCGGGCCGAGGAGCTGCACCTGGTGGGCGTCATGAGCCGTGCCGCCGTCAACCTGCCCTCCTCGCTGGAGTCCTGCGGCCGCTCCCTGGAGGCGGTGGCGGCCGCCGACCACGGCATCGCGATCTGCCACGGCCACGGGGTCCCCGAGTCCGAGGCCTGGACCCGGGCCAACCAGGCGCAGTCGTACTTCTCGCTGGGGTACTGGGAGGAGAGCGGGGCGGCGGCGGAGGCCGCGGCCCCGCTGGCCCGGTCCCGCAAGTCGAACGCCCTGGTGGCCGCCCGCCGCACGGATCTGGCCCTGGCCAAGGGGAACTTCGAGGAGGCCGAGGAGCAACTGGCCCTGAACCGCCGTCACCTCGGCCACGACCCGCAGCCGCAGCACCTGATCTGCCCGGTCCGGCACGCCATGGTCCTCGCGGCCCAGCAGGGCAGGCTCCCCGAGGCGCGGGCCGCGTTCGAGGCGCAGTCCGAGACCGGTCTGCCACCCGGAACCCAGCGGTACTCCCTGCCGCTGCTCCACGCCGCCGCGGCGATCGAGGCCGACGCACGCGGGCTGCCCGCCACCGACCCCGGGCGGCCGGCAATCCTGAAGCGCATCCGGGACCACCTCAAGCGGCTGCCGATGCTGGTGCCCGTCTGGGCGGCGTACGGGATGCTGATCGAGGCGGAACTGGCCCGCGCGGAAGGCGCGGACACCCCGGACCACTGGTGCCGCGCCGCCACCGCCTTCGCCACGCTCCAGCGCCCCTACGAGCTGGCCCAGATCCGTCACCACTGGGCGGAGGCGATCCTCACCGCGTCCGGTGACCGGACGCCCGCCGCGGCACTCCTGCGCGAAGCCCACGCGGAGGCGGTACGGCTGGGAGCGCGCCCGCTCGCGGAGAACGTCGAGCTGCTGGCCGGCCGGGCCCGTATCGCGCTCACCGGGCCGGGCGCCCCGGCCGAGGACGAAGCCTCCCGGCCCGACGCACCCGCCCCGGCGGTGGACGCCATCGAGTCGTTCGGGCTCACCTCGCGGGAACAGGAGGTGCACCGGCTGGTCGCGGCGGGATACACCAACCGCCGGATCGCGGAGGAGCTGTACATCTCGCCGAAGACCGCCAGCGTGCACGTCTCCAACATCCTCGCCAAGCTGAGCGTCTCCAGCCGTGGCGAGGCGGCCGCCCTGGCCCACAGGTTCCGGCTGTACACGGCGGTGTGAGACCGGGCGGGGCCCCGGGACGCGCGCTACCGCACCTTCAGGAGCAGGATCCTGTCGTCGCCCGGCTTCGCGGTGCCGCGGCCGTCCGTGTTGCTCGTGACCAGCCACAGCTTGTCGCCACCGGCGGCGAGCACCGTGCGCAGACGGCCGTACTTCCCGTCGAGGAACGACTGGGGGGCGGCCAGCGGCTCCCCGTCCGCCTTGCCCGACAGGGGGATCCGCCAGAGCCGCTCCCCCCGCAGCCCGGCCATCCAGATCGACCCCTCGGCGTACGCGATGCCGCTCGGCGAGGCCTCGGAGGTCTTCCACTGGGCCACCGGGTCGACGTAACCCGGCTTCCCCTTCTTGCCCTCGACATCGGGCCAGCCGTAGTTCTTGCCCGGCTCGATCAGATTCAGCTCGTCCCAGGTGTCCTGGCCGAACTCCGATGCCCAGAGCCGCTTCGAGCCGTCCCAGGCCAGGCCCTGCACATTGCGGTGCCCGTAGGAGTAGACCGGAGAGTCGGCTTCCGGATTGCCGTGCACCGGCTCACCGTCGGGCGTCATCCGCAGGATCTTGCCCGAGGGGGACGCCTTGTCCTGGGCGAGGCCCGTGTCACCCGTCTCGCCCGTGCCCGCGTACAGCATGCGGTCGGGACCGAACGCGATCCGGCCGCCGTTGTGGATGGCGCCCTTCGGGATGCCCCGGAGGATGGTGTCCGGGGCGCCCAGCTGCTGGCCCGGTGGCTTCTTCTCGTCGTACTGGAGGCGGGCGATGCGGTTGTCCGACTCGGTCGTGAAGTACACGTAGATCAGGTGGTCCGCGCCGAAGGTCGGGGGGACGGCGAGGCCGAGCAGGCCGCCCTCACCGGCGGGCGCGACCCCGGGCACCGAGCCCAGCAGAGTCTTCTCACCGCTCTCCCCGTCGATCCGGGTGATCGTCGCCTCGTCGCGCGAGCCGACCAGCAGATCACCCCCGGGCAGCGCCGCCAGGCCCCAGGGGGAGGCGAGGCCCTCCGTCAGGGTCTTCTCCACCTTGACCGAGCCCTTGGCCGGCGGCAGGTCCGCCGACGGGCTCGCCGATGCCGGAGCGGACGTGGCGCTCGCCGGGGGCGAGGAGGCGCCCTCACCGGCCGCCGGGCCGTCATCGGACGAGCAGGCGGACAGCAGGAGGGAGGCCGAGGCGAGCAGGGCCACGATCCCCTTGCGCAGTACGGGAGTTTGCACAGCACCGATCCTTTCGACGGTCGCACGACTACTGTTCTTACACGCCGCCCGGCCCCGGGTTACCGATCTCCGCCCATTCTCCCGCTTCCGGCGTTCCGGTTCAGTCCCACGAGCCGAGGGCCCGCGGCAGCCCCGCGATCTCGGCCAGGTCCCGGTCCGTGAGCACCAGCCCCGCCGCCCCCGCGTTCTCCACGGCCCACTGCTCCCGCTTCGCGCCGGGCACGGGCACCACATGCCGGCCCTGCCGCAGGACCCATGCCAGAGCCACCTGCGCGGGGGTGGCACCGTGCCGCTCACCGACCCTGCGCAGCCCCGACACCACCGGCTGGTTGGCCGCCATCATCTCCGCGGTGAAACGGGGGTGCCTGGCCCGCGGATCGTCCGGCTCGAACCCCTGGCCGGGCTTGAGCGTCCCCGTGAGATAGCCGCTGCCCAGCGGCATCGCCGCCAGCACACCCACGCCCCGGGCCGCGCACCACGGCAGCAGGTCCTCCAGCGCCTGGGGCGACCACACGGAGAGTTCCGCCTGGACCGCGCTGACGGGAAAGACCTGCTGCATGCGCTCCAGCTGCCGGATGGTCCCGTCGTGCATCCGCGCCCCCGGCCCGCGACCCGCCCTGGCGCCCACCGCGCACAGCCCGAGCGCCCGTACCTTGCCCGCCGTCACCAGGTCGGCCATCGCGCCCCAGGTCTCCTCGACCGGCACCTCGGGATCCGCCCGGTGCAGCTGGTAGAGATCGATCACATCGGTCTGGAGCCGTCGCAGCGAGGCGTCGCAGGCCCGGCGCACGTACCCGGGCCGCCCGTTGGCCACGATGTGCTGATCGCCCACCAGCAGACCGCACTTGGTGGAGAGGAAGGCCTCGGACCGGCGGCCCTTGAGCGCCCGGCCGACGAGCAGCTCGTTGGTGAAGGGCCCGTACATGTCGGCGGTGTCGAGCAGTTGGACGCCCGCGTCCAGCGCGGCGTGCACGGTCCGCAGCGAGCGGTCACCGCGCTGCTGCGACGTGGTGTAGGCCCAGCTCATCGGCATACAGCCCAGCCCGACCGCACCCACGGCGAGCGCCGCCGCACCGATAGTCCTGCGCTCCAACTCCCCGAACCCTTCCTCGGTCCCGTGATCACGGGGCCACCAGCACCCCAAAGTAACCTCTGCGGTTTCTTGCCCTTCGCATAGCCTCCTGACCATGACTTCTACATCTGCCACCGACGTATGGCTGCCGTTCGCCGCCGATGAGATCGAGGGGCTCCCCGAGGGCCTCGACTACCGTTTCTGGGACGGCGGCCGGGAGTACCCGGCGGATCCCGCCGACTGCGCGTTCTACGTCGTTCCGTACATGAAGGGCCCGGAGGTCGCGGTCCGTCCGCTCAAGGGGATGCGGTCCGTCCAGGTCGTCCAGACGCTCTCCGCCGGCATCGACCACGTGGAGCCGGGGCTCGGACTGCTGCCCGCCGGAGTGCGGCTGTGCAACGCCAAGGGTGTGCACGAGGCCTCGACGGCCGAGCTCGCACTGGCCCTGGTCCTCGCCTCGCTCCGGGGGTTCCCCGGCTTCGCGGAGGGCCAGGAGAAGGAGGAGTGGCGGTCCGGCTTCTACCCGGCGCTCGCCGACAAGTCCGTCCTCGTGGTGGGGTACGGATCGATCGGCGCGGCCATCGAGGACCGGCTCGAACCCTTCGAGTGCGCGCGGGTGGTGCGCGTCGCACGCTCCGCACGGACAACCGCGCGCGGCCCCGTACACGCGATCGACGAGCTTCCCGCCCTGCTTCCCGAGGCCGACGTCGTCATCCTGTCCACTCCGCTGAACCCGTCCACACAAGGGCTGGTGGGCCCCGGCTTCCTCGCCGCGATGCGGGACGGCGCCCTGCTGGTGAACGTCGCGCGGGGCGGCGTCGTCGACACCGCCGCCCTGCTGGCCGAACTCGAGTCCGGGCGGCTGCGTGCCGCGCTCGACGTGACCGATCCCGAACCGCTGCCCGCCGGCCACCCGCTCTGGCATGCTCCCCACACACTGATCACCCCTCATGTGGGCGGCAGCACCTCCGCGTTCCTGCCGCGGGCCAAGCGGCTGCTGGCCGGACAGCTCACCCGCTTCGCCGCGGGGGAGCCGGTCGGCAACCTCGTGCTCACCACCGGCTGACCACGCTCCGGAGCGGGCCGGCCGCACTACGTTCCGGTAATGTTCCAGGTGGTAACGGAGAGTAGAGAAGCTATGTCCCTGAGTGACGACTCTGGTGTATCGTCCCAAGGGGGGCTGCGCCGTGGAAGGGACGGCGTCGGAGGGGAAGCGGAACGCGAGGGGGCGACGGGCGATGTTCGGCCAGTGGAGAGACGATCCGACGCGACGGGGCGGGCAGACGGGTCCAGCGGCAGCGAGGGCGCCGGGGACGGCCCGTGGAGCTCTCCGGTGAGCGCCCTCGGGACCCTGCTCTCCCGGCAGCCGGCCACCGGGCGGGCTGCGGGGCTGCGCTCCCAGCTCGTCCTCGGTGCCGTCTGCGCGGGATACGCGGTGGGGGCCGCGTTCGGCTGGGGATCACCCGGAGTCGCTCTGTTCATGGGTGACTTCGGCCTCTGTGCCGCCGCCCTGATCGCCGCGGTCTCGTGCTTCCTCTACGCCCGTTCCGGCGGAAGCCGGTTCCGGCCCGCCTGGCTCCTGTTCTCCCTCTCCTCGGCCATGGCGGCCGGAGGCAACGCCGTCTGGGGGTGGTACGAGGTGGTGCTGAGGCGCCCGGTGCCCTCCCCCTCCCTCGCCGACCTCTTCTTCCTCTGCTTCGCGCCGCCCGCCATCGTCGGGCTGCTCGTCCTGGCCAAGCGCCCCGTCACCCGGGCCGGCTGGGTCTGTCTGGTGCTGGACGCCTGGCTGATCGGCGGATCCCTGCTGACGCTCTCCTGGAGCCTCGCGCTGGCCCACACCGCCCACATGGCCAACGCCGCGGGCGAGAGCGTGGCCAGGGCGGCACTCTCGCTGGCCTACCCGCTGCTCGACATCGTGCTGGTCTCCATGGTCCTCGCGCTGCACTTCCGGCGGGTCAACGTGAACCGCTCCGCGGTCAACACCGCCATCGCGGGCCTCGCCCTGACCGTGCTGTGCGACGCCCTGTTCACGGCCCCGCTGCTGCGCTCGGCGTACCAGTCGGGCCAACTGCTGGACGCCGGCTGGTTCGCCGGTTCCCTGCTCCTCGCGTACGCCCCCTGGGGCGCCCGCCGCAGCCAGGACAACGCTGTCGAGGCCCCGGAGGCGCGACCCGTGAGCCGCCCGATCGCCGGGTCCCTCGCCGCGCTCACGCCCTACCTGGCCGCGGCGGTCTGCACGCTCGGCATCCTGTACAACGTGGTGGAGGGCCGCAGGGTCGACCGTGTCGTGGTCCTCACCGGCTGCACGGTCGTGCTCGCCCTGGTCCTGCGGCAGGCCATCATGCTCCTCGACAACGTCGCGCTCACCCAGGAACTCGCCCAGAAGGAGAACCACTTCCGCTCCCTGGTGCAGGGTTCCAGCGACGTCATCATGATCGCCGAGCCCAGCGGTGTGCTCCGCTACGTCAGCCCCGCGGCGGCCGGGGTCTACCGCCGGGACGCCGAGGACCTCGTCGGCGCGGAGCTGTCCTCGATCATCCACCCAGACGACCTCGGGGGAGTGGTCCACGAGCTGCGGCGCTTCCTCGCCGCACCGCCCCGGGAGGAGCCCACCACCCGGATCGAGTGCCGCTTCGGATCGGGCACCGGGGACTGGCTCCACGTCGAGTCCACCGTCAACCGCCACCAGGGCGGCCTGCTGCTCAACAGCCGCGACGTCACCGAGCGGGTCAGGCTGCAGGCGCAGCTCCAGCACAACGCCGAGCACGACCCGCTCACCGACCTGCCCAACCGCTCGCTGTTCACCACCCGGGTCGGCCAGGCGCTCGGGGGCCGCCGGTCCGGCGACCCGGGCACCGCCGTGCTCTTCATCGACCTCGACGGCTTCAAGGCGGTCAACGACTCCATCGGCCACCAGGCGGGCGACGAACTCCTCGTCCAGGCCGCGCGCCGCCTCCAGGAATCCGTGCGCACCTCGGACACCGCCGCCCGCCTCGGCGGCGACGAGTTCGCCGCGCTCATCGTCGGCGACGGCACCCGCGACCAGGCCGCCAGGGAGTACCAGGTCCACGAGATCGCCGACCGGCTGCGCCTCAGGCTCTCCCAGCCGTACCGGATCGGCACCGGCGACGTCCGGGTGGCCGCCTCCATCGGGGTCGCCTTCGCCGAGCCCTCCATCACGCCCAAGGACCTCATGCGCAACGCCGACCTCGCCATGTACCGGGCGAAGGCGGGCGGCAAGGACCGGGTCGAGCTGTACGCCCCCCAGATGCAGGCGGACGTCGTGCGCCGCTCCGAGCTCGCGGCGCGGCTGCGCACCGCCCTGCGCGACGGCGAGTTCGCGCTGCTCCACCAGCCCGTCGTCCACCTGGCCAGCGGCACGGTCGCGGCCGTCGCCGCCCAGGCCCGCTGGCGCTCCGCCCAGGGCATCCTGTTCACCCCCGCCGAATTCCTCCGCGTCTCCGAGGACAGCGACCGCGCCGCCGAGCTGGGCACCTGGCTGCTGGAGGAGGCGGTCGAACAGGCCGCGGACCGGGCCAGGGCCGGGCACCCGGTCTCCGTCTCCGTCCGGGTGTCGGCCGCCCGGCTGCTGGACCGCGCCCTGCCCCCCGGATCCGTCGAAGCGCTCCTCACCCGGCACGGGCTGCCCTCCGGCGCCCTGATGATCGAAGTGGCCGACAGTGACCCGCGGGTCTCCTTCGACGAGCTGGAGCAGCGGCTGGTCGCGCTGCGCCGCCTCGGTGTCCGTATCGCTCTCGACGGCTTCGGCAGCGGGTACGCGGCGGTCAACGCCCTGCGCCGGCTCCCCATCGACGTACTGAAGCTGGACCGGTGTCTGGTGGAGGGCGTCGTCGAGTCCGCGCGGCTGCACAAGATCACCAGCGGGCTGCTGCGCATCGCCGGAGACCTCGGTATGCAGTCCGTGGCCGACGGCGTGGACGTGCCCGAACAGGTGCGCGCGCTGAGGGCCATGGGGTGCACGCACGGGCAGGGGATGGCCTTCGCCGGGCCGCTCGACGAGTACCGGCTGCGGCGCACCCTGATCCGGGGGAAGTACCCGGTCCCGGGCATCGTCCCGGCCGTTCAGCCGGTCCTCGCGGGCGGCGGGATCCCGCTCCAGAGCCGCTCACATGATGAGACTCCCGTCCCACCCACTTGACACCGTGTGCGTGCCGGAGAGAGGGTCAATGCCATGCGCACCCGAATTCTCGTACTTGGAAAGCGCGTCGGCTGAAGCAGGGTCACTCATGGACACCTTGCAGACCGCACCGGCGCGCTCCCCTCGCTTGCCTCACGGCACGAGGGGTTTTTTGTTGCACCGGGACCTGTCAAAACCCCGCAAAAACACCGCATAAACCCTCAGCTTCGAGAAGAGAATGCCGATGACCGAGCAGGCCACCGGGGCCCAGCACCCGCAGCCGCGGGCCCGTAACGGCGGACCGTCCTCCGCCTCCGTTGAGCACCTCACGGGCGCGCAGTCCCTCATCCGTTCTCTCGAGGAAGTCGGCGCCGACACGGTATTCGGCCTCCCCGGCGGCTGCATCCTTCCGGCGTACGACCCGCTGATGGACTCCACCCGGGTCCGCCACATCCTCGTCCGTCACGAGCAGGGCGCGGGCCACGCGGCCACCGGCTACGCACAGGCCACCGGCAAGGTCGGTGTCTGCATGGTCACCTCGGGGCCCGGTGCCACCAACCTGGTCACCCCGATCGCCGACGCCGCCATGGACTCCGTGCCCATGGTCGCGATCACCGGCCAGGTGGCCTCCGCCGCCATCGGTACGGACGCCTTCCAGGAAGCCGACATCTGCGGCATCACCATGCCGATCACCAAGCACAACTTCCTGGTCACCCGCGCCGAGGACATCGCGCACACGATCGCCGAGGCCTTCCACATCGCCTCCACCGGCCGTCCGGGGCCCGTCCTCGTCGACATCGCCAAGGACGCGCTGCAGTCGAAGACCACCTTCAGCTGGCCGCCGACGATGGACCTGCCCGGCTACCGGCCCGTCACCAAGCCGCACGCCAAGCAGATCCGCGAGGCAGCCAAGCTCATCACCCAGGCCAAGCGCCCGGTGCTGTACGTCGGCGGCGGTGTCATGAAGGCCGGCGCCACCGCGGAGCTGAAGGTCCTGGCAGAGCTCACCGGAGCGCCCGTCACCACCACCCTGATGGCGCTCGGCTCCTTCCCCGACAGCCACCCGCTGCACGTGGGAATGCCCGGCATGCACGGTTCGGTCACCGCCGTCACCGCGCTGCAGAAGGCCGACCTGATCGTCGCGCTCGGGGCCAGGTTCGACGACCGCGTCACCGGCAAGCTGGACAGCTTCGCCCCGTACGCCAAGATCGTCCACGCGGACATCGACCCGGCCGAGATCGGCAAGAACCGCGCCGCCGACGTCCCGATCGTCGGTGACGCCCGCGAGGTCATCGCCGACCTCGTCCAGGCGGTCCAGGCCGAGCACACCGAGGGCAACACCGGCGACTACGCCGCCTGGTGGAAGGACCTCAACCGCTGGCGCGAGACCTACCCGGTCGGCTACGACCTGCCGGAGGACGGCAGCCTCTCGCCGCAGCAGGTCATCCAGCGCATCGGTGAACTCGCCCCCGAGGGCACGATCTTCGCGGCGGGCGTCGGCCAGCACCAGATGTGGGCCTCGCACTTCATCCAGTACGAGCAGCCCGCCACCTGGCTCAACTCCGGCGGCGCCGGGACCATGGGCTACGCCGTCCCGGCCGCCATGGGCGCCAAGGCCGGCATGCCCGAGCGCGCGGTCTGGGCGATCGACGGCGACGGCTGCTTCCAGATGACCAACCAGGAACTCACCACCTGCGCCCTCAACAACATCCCGATCAAGGTCGCCATCATCAACAACGGCGCGCTCGGGATGGTCCGCCAGTGGCAGACCCTGTTCTACAACCAGCGGTACTCCAACACCGTGCTGCACTCCGGCCCGGACGCGGACGGCAACGCCGCCAGAGGCACCCGCGTCCCGGACTTCGTCAAGCTGTCCGAGGCCATGGGCTGCTACGCCATCCGCTGCGAGGACCCGGCCGACCTGGACAAGGTCATCGCCGAGGCCAACGCGATCAACGACCGCCCGGTCGTCATCGACTTCATCGTCCACGAGGACGCCATGGTGTGGCCGATGGTCGCCGCCGGCACCTCCAACGACGAGGTCATGGCAGCGCGGGGCGTCCGCCCCGACTTCGGCGACAACGAAGACGACTGAGAGACAGAGAGAGACCGACTCCATGTCCACCAAGCACACGCTCTCCGTCCTGGTCGAGAACAAGCCCGGAGTCCTCGCCCGGATCACGGCCCTGTTCTCCCGGCGCGGCTTCAACATCGACTCGCTCGCGGTCGGTACCACCGAACATCCCGACATCTCACGCATCACCATTGTCGTGAATGTCGAGGGCCTGCCCCTGGAGCAGGTGACCAAGCAGCTCAACAAGCTGGTCAACGTCCTGAAGATCGTCGAACTCGAGCCCGCCGCAGCGATCCAGCGCGAGCTCGTCCTGGTGAAGGTCCGCGCAGACAACGAGACCCGCTCCCAGATCGTCGAGATCGTCCAGCTGTTCCGCGCCAAGACCGTGGACGTCTCCCCGGAGGCCGTCACGATCGAGGCGACAGGGGGTGCCGACAAGCTGGAGGCCATGCTCAAGATGCTCGAACAGTTCGGCATCAAGGAGCTCGTCCAGTCCGGCACCATCGCCATAGGGCGCGGCGCGCGCTCGATCACCGACCGTTCCCTGCGCGCACTCGACCGCTCGGCGTAACCCTCACGGGCCGCCTCGCCGCTCGTATGGCGAGACCCGGCAACGTATCCGACGCACCCCGCCGTACGGTGGGACGCAACACCTGCACACCAAGGAGAAGACCCAGTGGCCGAGCTGTTCTACGACGACGATGCCGACCTGTCCATCATCCAGGGCCGTAAGGTCGCGGTCCTCGGTTACGGCAGCCAGGGGCACGCCCACGCGCTGTCGCTGCGTGACTCGGGTGTCGACGTCCGTGTCGGTCTGCACGAGGGCTCGAAGTCCAAGGCCAAGGCCGAGGAGCAGGGCCTGCGCGTGGTGACCCCGTCCGAGGCCGCCGCCGAGGCCGACGTCATCATGATCCTCGTCCCGGACCCGATCCAGGCCCAGGTCTACGAGGAGTCCGTCAAGGACAACCTCAAGGACGGCGACGCGCTGTTCTTCGGCCACGGCCTGAACATCCGCTTCGACTTCATCAAGCCGCCGGCCAACGTCGACGTCTGCATGGTCGCCCCGAAGGGCCCGGGCCACCTGGTCCGCCGCCAGTACGAGGAAGGCCGCGGCGTCCCGTGCATCGTGGCCGTCGAGCAGGACGCCTCGGGCAAGGGCCTGGAGCTCGCCCTCTCCTACGCGAAGGGCATCGGCGGCACGCGCGCCGGCGTCATCAAGACGACCTTCACCGAGGAGACCGAGACCGACCTGTTCGGTGAGCAGGCCGTCCTCTGCGGTGGCACCGCCGCCCTGGTCAAGGCCGGTTTCGAGACGCTGACCGAGGCCGGCTACCAGCCGGAGATCGCGTACTTCGAGTGCCTCCACGAGCTGAAGCTCATCGTCGACCTCATGTACGAGGGCGGCCTGGAGAAGATGCGCTGGTCCATCTCGGAGACCGCCGAGTGGGGCGACTACGTCACCGGCCCGCGCATCATCACGGACGCCACCAAGGCCGAGATGAAGAAGGTCCTGGCCGAGATCCAGGACGGCACCTTCGCCAAGGCGTGGATGGCCGAGTACCACAACGGTCTGCCCAAGTACAACGAGTACAAGAAGGCCGACAGCGAGTCCCTGCTGGAGACCACCGGCAAGGAGCTCCGCAAGCTCATGAGCTGGGTCGACAACGAGGACGCCTGAGTTCTCGCCGGGGGGCAGGTCCGTCACGGGCCTGCCCCCCGGCGCACGGCCGGCCTCGCACCCCGTGTCACTGCGGGGAGAGGTGGGTGGCAGGGGGCGGCGCCGTACGTCTGTACAGCCCGTCCACCCCGTGCGGGTGATCCTTCCACCGGGGCGCAGTGTGTGCCCGGCCGCATGACTACACTCTCACCAACACATACACGCGTCAGGGCCCACAGTGTCGTGCGTCTTCCACGCGGCTAGCCCCTCCACCGCCTGCGGCCGTCGGGACGGCCGTCCGCACTGGACTTGTGAGGACACACGTGAGCTCGAAACCTGTCGTACTCATCGCCGAAGAGCTGTCGCCCGCCACGGTCGACGCTCTGGGTCCGGATTTCGAGATCCGGCACTGCAACGGCGCGGACCGCGCCGAACTCCTCCCCGCGATCGCCGACGTCGACGCGATCCTGGTGCGCTCCGCCACCAAGGTCGACGCCGAGGCCATCGCCGCGGCGAAGCAGCTCAAGGTCGTCGCCCGCGCGGGCGTCGGTCTGGACAACGTCGACGTCTCCTCGGCCACCAAGGCCGGCGTGATGGTCGTCAACGCGCCGACGTCCAACATCGTCACCGCCGCCGAGCTCGCCTGCGGTCTGCTCGTGGCCACCGCGCGCAACATCCCGCAGGCCAACACCGCCCTGAAGAACGGCGAGTGGAAGCGGTCCAAGTACACGGGTGTCGAGCTCAGCGAGAAGACCCTCGGCGTCGTCGGCCTCGGCCGCATCGGCGTCCTGGTCGCGCAGCGCATGTCGGCCTTCGGCATGAAGATCGTCGCGTACGACCCCTATGTGCAGCCCGCGCGCGCCGCGCAGATGGGCGTCAAGCTCCTCACGCTGGACGAGCTGCTCGAGGTCTCCGACTTCATCACGGTGCACCTCCCCAAGACCCCCGAGACGCTCGGCCTGATCGGTGACGACGCGCTGCACAAGGTCAAGCCCTCGGTGCGCATCGTCAACGCCGCGCGCGGCGGCATCGTCGACGAGGAGGCGCTCGCCTCCGCCCTCAAGGAGGGCCGGGTAGCCGGCGCCGGTCTGGACGTGTACACCAAGGAGCCCTGCACGGACTCCCCGCTGTTCCAGTTCGACCAGGTCGTCTGCACCCCGCACCTCGGCGCCTCCACCGACGAGGCGCAGGAGAAGGCGGGCATCGCGGTCGCCAAGTCCGTCCGCCTGGCGCTCGCCGGTGAGCTCGTGCCCGACGCGGTCAACGTCCAGGGCGGCGTCATCGCCGAGGACGTGCGCCCCGGCCTGCCGCTCGCCGAGAAGCTCGGCCGGATCTTCACCGCGCTCGCGGGCGAGGTCGCGGCCCGCCTCGACGTCGAGGTGTACGGCGAGATCACCCAGCACGACGTGAAGGTGCTCGAACTCTCCGCGCTCAAGGGCGTCTTCGAGGACGTCGTCGACGAGACCGTCAGCTACGTCAACGCCCCGCTGTTCGCGCAGGAGCGCGGTGTCGAGGTCCGCCTCACCACCAGCTCCGAGTCGCCGGACCACCGCAACGTGGTGACCGTCCGCGGCACCCTGTCGAGCGGCGAGGAGGTCGCGGTCTCCGGCACGCTGGCCGGCCCCAAGCACCTCCAGAAGATCGTCGCGATCGGCGAGCACGACGTGGACCTGGCGCTCGCCGACCACATGGTCGTCCTGCGCTACGAGGACCGTCCCGGCGTCGTCGGCGCGGTCGGCAAGATCCTCGGCGAGGCCGGGCTGAACATCGCCGGCATGCAGGTCTCGCGGCAGGACGCGGGTGGCGAGGCGCTGGTCGTCCTCACCGTCGACGACACCATCCCGCAGTCGGTGCTCAACGAGATCGCCGACGAGATCGGCGCGGCCTCGGCCCGCTCGGTGAACCTCACCGACTGACCGGACCCCGCACGCAGGACCGCATACGCGACGACCGCGCCCGGCGGACAGATCCCACTCTGTCCGCCGGGCGCGGTCGTACGTGGTCCCCGGGGCGCCGCACGCTCACAGCCGGGCCTGTTTCAGCGCCATGTGCAGCAGCAGCCGGTCCTCGCCGTCGTTCAGGTCGAGGCCGGTGAGCTGCTGGACGCGGGCGAGCCGGTAGTACAGCGTCTGGCGGTGGATGCCCAGCTCGGTGGCGGTCCGGCTCGCCTGGCCCGCGCGGTCGAGGAACACCTCGGCGGTGCGGGCCAGCTCCGCGTGGGGCGGGGTCAGCAGGGGGCGGACGGCCGGGTCCGGCGCGGTGCCCGGGGTGCGGGGGAGGGCGGCCAGGAGCCGGTACGGGCCGATGGCCGACCAGTCGGCGACCGGGCCGAAGCGGGATTCCGCCGAGGCCGCGCGGGCCGCGGACAGGGCCTCGTGCCAGGAGTCGGCCAGCTCCGTCAGACCCCGGCGGGCGGCGGCGAGACCGGCGGTCGCGGCGGGTCCCGCGGTGGTGCGCAGCCGCTCCGCGGCAGTCGTCGCCGGGTCGAGCGCCTCGGCGGAACGCAGCCGGACCAGGGCGGCCAGGGCCTGGCCACCGGCCCGGGGCACCGTGGCGAGGGCCGCCGCCGACGGCACCGTACGCACGGAGGGGGGCCCGCCCGGCCACGGGGTCACGCACACCACCGTGTGCAGCCCCTCCGCGTCGGCCCCCAGGGCGTCGTGCAGTGCGGCCACCGCCATGTCGCGCTGCCAGCCGCGCCCGGCGACGAGCACCGCGCCGAGCTCCCGCGACAGGTCCGCGCCCGCGCGCTCCTCGTCGGCGAGCAGCGCGCCGATCCTGGCCGCCACGTCCATCGCCGCGGCCAGCTGCCCGTCGGTCGGACCCGGGTCGGCGTCCAGCAGCCATACGTAGCCCAGGACGACACCCCGATGGCGTACCGGAAGGCAGATGCGGTCCCGGTACACCCCGGCCTCCGGTGCGGCCGGGATACGGACCGGGCCCGTCGCACGGGTGATGCCGAAGCCCTCGAACCAGGCGCGGACCGCCGGTGTGGAGCGCCGGGTGAGGATCGAGCGCGTACGGACGGGGTCCATGGCGGTGTCGTCGTCGCTGTCGTGGGCGCCGAAGGCGACCAGGCCGAAGTCGCGGTTCTCCAGGGTCGCGGGGGCGCTGAGCAGCGCGGAGATCTCGTCGACCAGCTCCTGGTAATCGCCCTTCACCCCGCCATTCTCGCACCCCTTCAGACATATGTCTGAGATCCAGTACACGGATGCGTGACAGCTGTCGATGGCAGGCGGGTACCCGGGTCCCTAGATTTCACAGTGGTTCTCCGTGCCGTCCCGGTCCGTTCACATCCGTACCGTTCCGGCCTCTTTCGTACTCCGTGGAGGTGCCCCGTGCTGGGTCCCGTGATTCTCGCCGCGTCACGCAGCGACAAGATGCGTCGTTTCATCTCGGCCGCGCCCGGCACCAAGCAGGTCGTCGACCGCTTCATCGCCGGTGAGAGCGTCGACCAGGTCGTCCCCGTCATCCAGGACGCGGCTTCCAAGGGCCTTGAGGTCACCCTCGACGTCGTGGGTGAGGACATCACCACCCCCGAGCAGGCCGCCGCCGCGCGCGACGCCTATCTGGAGCTCGTCGGCCGCCTCAAGGAGCTGGGGCTCGGCGCCCGCGCCGAGATGTCCGTCAAGCTGTCGATGTTCGGCCAGGCGCTGGAGAACGGCCACGAGCTGGCCCTCGCCAACGTCCGCCCCGTCGTCGAGGCCGCCGCCGCGATCGGCACCACGGTCACGCTGGACGCCGAGGACCACACCACCCTCGACTCGATGTTCGCCATCCACGAGGAGCTGCGGAAGGACTTCCCGCAGACCGGCTGCGTGATCCAGTCCTACCTGTTCCGCACCGAGGCCGACGCACGCCGCCTCGCCGCCGCGGGCAGCCGGGTCCGGCTGGTGAAGGGCGCCTACAAGGAGCCCGCCTCCGTCGCGTACCAGAGCAAGCCGGAGATCGACAAGGCGTACGTCCGCATCCTGAAGACGCTGATGCTGGGCGAGGGCTACCCGATGATCGGCTCCCACGACCCCCGTCTCATCGCCATCGGCCAGGAGCTCGCGCGCCAGGCCGGGCGCAAACTGGACGAGTACGAGTTCCAGATGCTGTACGGCATCCGCAGCGAGGAGCACGTCCGGCTCGCGGCCGAGGGCCACCGGATGCGCGTCTACACGGCGTACGGCACCGACTGGTACGGATACTTCATGCGCCGCCTCGCGGAGAAGCCGGCCAACCTGCTCTTCTTCGCCCGCTCCGTCGTCACCAAGGGCTGACCTGCCCGGCCGACCACCCACCTCAACCAAGGAGACAAGGCACTCATGGACGCTGTCACCCAGGTCCCCGCGCCGGTCAACGAGCCGGTCCACTCCTACGCCCCCGGCACCGCCGAGCGAGCCCGCCTGGAGGCGAAGCTCAAGGAGCTCGCCGAGAACCCGATCGACCTGCCGATGACCATCGGCGGCGAGAAGCGCATGGGCGGCGGCGAGCGCGTCGACGTCGTACAGCCGCACAACCACAAGGCCGTCATCGGCACCTTCGCCGGTGCCACCGAGCAGGACGCCCAGGATGCCGTGGACGCGGCCCTCGCCGCCGCTCCGGCCTGGCGCGCCATGTCCTTCGACGACCGCGCGGCCATCATCCTGCGCGCGGCCGAGCTGCTGTCAGGACCCTGGCGCGAGACGCTGGCCGCCTCCACGATGCTCGGCCAGGGCAAGACCGCGCAGCAGGCCGAGATCGACTGTCCCTGCGAGCTCGTCGACTTCTGGCGCTTCAACGTGCACTACGCGCGCCAGATCCTCGCCGAGCAGCCCCCGGCGAACTCCCCCGGCGTGTGGAACCGCATGGACCACCGCCCGCTGGAGGGCTTCGTCTACGCGATCACGCCGTTCAACTTCTCGGCCATCGCGGCGAACCTGCCCACCGCGCCCGCCCTCATGGGCAACGTCGTGGTGTGGAAGCCGTCCCCGACGCAGACCCACGCCGCCGTGCTGCTGATGCAGCTCCTGGAGGAGGCCGGGCTGCCCAAGGGCGTCATCAACCTGGTCACCGGTGACGGCATCGCCGTCTCCGAGGTGGCGCTGAACCACCGCGACCTGGCCGGTGTCCACTTCACCGGTTCGACCCCCACCTTCCAGCACCTGTGGAAGACGGTCGGCAACAACATCGCCAACTACCGCACCTACCCGCGGCTCGTCGGCGAGACCGGCGGCAAGGACTTCGTCGTCGCGCACCCCAGCGCCGACCGCGCCGTGCTGAAGACCGCGCTGACCCGCGGCTCCTTCGAGTACCAGGGCCAGAAGTGCTCCGCGTCCTCCCGTGCGTACGTCCCGGCCTCCATCTGGAACTCCGGTTTCAAGGAGGAGTTCGCGGCCGAGGTCGACTCGATCACCATGGGTGACGTCACCGACCTGTCGCACTTCATGGGCGCCGTCATCGACGCGCGTTCCTTCGCGAAGAACAAGGCCGCGATCGACCGCGCCGCCGCCGACCCGACGTGCACGATCGTCGCCGGTGGCACGTACGACGACTCCGTGGGCTACTTCGTCCGCCCGACCGTCATCGTCTGCGACGACCCGGCCAACGAGGTCTTCACCACCGAGTACTTCGGCCCGATCCTCGCCGTGCACGTCTACGAGGACGAGAAGTACGACACCATGCTGGAGCAGATGGAGTCGGTCTCGGACTACGCGCTGACGGGTGCGGTCATCTCCAACGACCGCGCGGCCGCCGCGTACACGATGGACAAGCTCCGCTACGCCGCGGGCAACTTCTACATCAACGACAAGTCGACCGGTGCGGTCGTCGGCCAGCAGCCCTTCGGCGGCGGCCGTGGCTCCGGCACCAACGACAAGGCGGGCGCCCCGCAGAACCTGCAGCGCTGGACGCTGACCCGCGCCATCAAGGAGACGCTGGTCCCGCCGACCGAGTACACCTACCCCCACCAGGGCTGATCCCCAGCAGGGCTGACGCCCCCAGAACTCCGCCTCCCGACCGGCTCCCCCCGCCGGCCGGGAGGCGGTTTCCATTCCGGGGCGGGCTCAGCCCTTCACGGACTCAGCCCTTCACGGTGAAGTCGGCGCGCAGCAGGTCGTCGTCCGACGAGGACGGGCCGACGAGCAGTTCGAAGGCGCCGGGCTCGACGACCCGCCGGCCCGCGGCGTCCACCAGGGTGCACTCGGAGACCGGCAGTTCCAGCAGCACCTCACGGGTCTCGCCCGGGGCGAGCTCCACCTGCCGGTAGGTCTTCAGCTCCTTCTCCGCCCAGGTCACGGACGTCACGGTGTCGCTGATGTACACCTGCACGGTCTCCAGGGCCGGCCGGGCACCGGTGTTGCCGAGGGTGACGCGCGCCCGCAGGGTGTCGCTCTCCCCGACGTCCGCCGTGAGCACCTCCAGGCCGGAGTACGTGACGTCCGTGTAGCTCAGGCCCTCGCCGAACACGAACGCCGGACGCTGGGTGAGGTCGGCGTAGCGGGAGCCGTGCTGGCCGCGGATCTGGTTGTAGTACGTCGGCTGCTGACCCGCGTGCCGGGCGAAGGAGAGGGGCAGCCGGCCCGTCGGCTCGACGAGGCCCAGCAGGACCTCGGCCACCGCGCGGCCGCCCTGCATGCCCGGGTTGAAGGCGTACACGACCGCCGCCGCGCCGAGGGCGGACGGCGGAAGCACCAGCGGCTTGGAGCTGATGACCACGACGACCAGCGGCTTGCCGGTCGCGGCGAGCGCGTCGAGCAGCGCGACCTGGTCGCCGACGAGTTCCAGGGTGGCCGTGGATTTGCCCTCGCCGATCAGCTCGACGCGGTCCCCGACCACGGCGACGACGTAGTCGGCGGCCTCGGCGGCGGCGACCGCCTCACCGATCAGGCCGGCGTCGGGCTCGGCGGGGATGACCACCTCGGGGCGGGGCTGGCCGTCGGGGAAGAACTCCCCCTCCGGGTCCGCGCCCACATCGAGGATCCTGGCGCCCCGCGCGTACGAGACCGTCCAGTCGGCGGGCGCGTGCTCGCGGAAGCCGTCGAGGACGGTACGGATCATGGCGCGCGGCTGGCCGTCCGGAAGCCAGTCGACCTGGCCCGAGGAGCCCGCCCAGTCACCCAGCTGGGTCTGCGCGTCGTCCGCGTTCGGCCCGATCACCGCGACCGTACGGGGGCCGGGGGCCCCGGTGGCCCGCCCGTCGTCGCCCGCCGTCAGGCCGCCGGCCAGCGGCAGCGTGCCGTCGTTGGTCAGCAGCACCAGCGAGCGCCGGGCCGCCTCAAGATTCAGTGCGGCGTGGGCGTCGCTGCCGATGATCTCGGCCTGGCGGGCCGGGTCGGGGCGGCGCGGCTCCTCGAACAGGCCGAGCTCGAACTTGAGCGTCAGGACACGGCGTACGGCCGCGTCGATGTCGGTCTCGCTCAGTGTGCCGTTGCCGACCGCTTCCAGAGCGCCCTCGAAGAACCCCTCGGTCGCCATCACCATGTCGTTGCCGGCGCGGACGGCCGCGGCGGCGGCCTGCGCGTAGTCGGCGTACACCCTCTGCTCCCACACCATGCGGCCGACGTTGTCCCAGTCGGTCACCAGCGTCCCGGTGTAGCCCCACTCCTCGCGCAGCACGTCGTTGAGCAGCCAGTCGTTGACCGTGATCGGCACACCGTCCATGGACTGGTAGCCCAGCATGAACGTCCGGCAGCCCTCCTTGGCGACCCGCTCGAACGGAGGCAGGAACCAGGACCGCAGCTTGCGTCGCGAGATGTCCGCCTCGCTGGCGTCCCGCCCGCCCTGCGTCTCGGAGTACCCCGCGAAGTGCTTGGCCGAGGCCAGGATAGCGGTGGGGTCGGCCAGGCCGTCCCCCTGGTACCCGCGCACCATCGCCGACGCCAGCTCGCCGATCAGATGGGGGTCCTCGCCGAACGTCTCGCTGACCCTGCCCCAGCGCAGGTCCCGGGTGATGCAGAGGACCGGTGAGAACGTCCAGTGCACGCCGGTCGCCGCGACCTCCACCGCCGTGGCCCGCGCGATCCGCTCCACCAGCTCCGCGTCCCAGGTGGCGGCCATGCCGAGCTGGGTGGGGTAGATCGTGGCGCCCTCCCAGAAGGAGTGTCCGTGGATGCAGTCCTCCGCGACGAGCAGGGGGATGCGCAGCCGGGACCGGTCGGTGAGCTCCGCGGCCTCCAGGACCCGCTCGGGCGAGGTGTGCAGGATCGACCCCACGTGCAGGTCCTCGACGAAGTGCCGCACCCCTTCCTTGGCGTTCAGCTGGAGCATCTGGCCGACCTTCTCGGGCAGCGTCATGCGCCCCAGGAGATCGGCGACCCGCTCCGCCACGGGGAGTGAGGGGTCGAGATAGGGCAGGGAGGGGGCCACGGGGGGTCCTTTCGCGACACGGTTCCCCTTCACCATAGAGTGAATACCGACCACCTGGTAAGTATCTCCGGTGGTCGAATCTCCGGAGCCGGTCCTCCGGGGGAGTTGAATGGAACCGACGTGCCGGCCCGACCGAAGCCGGCGGACCGGGAGAGTGGCGAGTGACGGCCGAAGCGCTGCGCGGCTACGCGAAGGGCCGTGCGAAGCGGCGCGAGATCCTCGACCAGGCCATGTCCCTGTTCGGCGAGGCCGGCTACCGGGGCGCGTCGCTGCGGGTGATCGCGACCCGCTGCGGCATCTCCCACACCGGTCTGCTGCACCACTTCCCGACCAAGGAGGCGCTGCTGCTCGCCGTGCTGGAGCACCGCGACGACGTGGACGACGAGTGGCTCTCGCTCGGTGGCACCACGGGCGTCGGACGGCTGCGGCGGTTCGCCGAGCTGGCCGCGCTGAACTCCTCGCGGCGCGGGATCGTCGAGCTCTTCTCGGTGGTCTCCGCCGAGGCGACGGCCGCCGACCACCCCGCCCACGGATACTTCGTACGCCGTTACGAGAACTCGGTGGCGGGCGCCCAGCTCGCCTACGAACAGGCCCGCCAGGAGGGTGCGCTGCGGGCCGGTGTCGACCCCGGCGCCGCGGGCCGGCAGCTCATCGCCCTGATGGACGGGCTCCAGGTGCAGTGGCTGCTCAGCGACTGTGCGACGGACATGGCCGGCGTCCTGCGCGCCCACATCGAGGCGCAGCTCACCGTGGAGTTCTGAGGCCCGGCGGAGGGCTCCGTGAACTCCGCCGTCTCAGATAGTAGGAAGTCCGAGTATCTGTAGAGACAGATGGCCCGGGCTGTCCTAACTTTGTAGAAGCCGAACGAATCGCTGATCCAGCGACCGGCGTGTGTGAGCGTGCCCCGAGCAGGCAACCCCTGCGGCATCCGCTCCCCGCCCTGCCGGCGCCTCGAAATCCCCGATCTCGATATCCGTTGCGCGAAATCCCGATCTCGAAATCCACGCGATCTCAAGGAGTCGATCCCCCATGGCCGAGACCACCGTTCGCCGCGTCCGTCACACCTCCCGCTCCGAGTCGGAGCGCAAGAACGCCGCCGCAGCCCTGCAGCGGGCTCTCGACCGCCGGGACAACGGCGGTTCGACGGGCCACTGAGGGCGCGGTCCCGCCCCGTGACGCCCGCCTGCCGGCGGAGGCCCGCGATGTCCGTATCGTGGACGCCGAATGTCATGGGGTGGGACGGAAGCTAGGGTGCCTGTATGTCTCGCAGCATCGATCTCGCAGTGATCCCCGGCGACGGTATCGGCCAGGAGGTCGTCACCCAGGGCCTCAAGGTTCTCAACGCTGTTCTCCCGCAGGATGTGAAGCTGGAGACCAAGGAGTACGACCTCGGCGCCCAGCGATGGCACCGCACCGGTGAGACCCTCCCCGACGTGGAGCTCGAGGCCCTCAAGGGCCACGACGCCATCCTGCTCGGCGCCATCGGCGACCCGTCCGTGCCGTCGGGCGTGCTGGAGCGGGGGCTGCTGCTGAAGCTGCGCTTCGCCTTCGACCACTTCATCAACCTGCGGCCGTCGAAGCTCTTCCCGAACACCGCGACCCCGCTGGCCGGCCGCCCCGAGATCGACTTCGTCGTCGTCCGTGAGGGCACCGAGGGCCCGTACACGGGCAACGGCGGTTCGCTGCGCACGGGCACGGAGCACGAGGTCGCCACCGAGGTCAGCGTCAACACCGCGTACGGGGTCGAGCGTGTCGTGCGCGACGCGTTCGCGCGTGCCGCCGCCCGCCCGCGCAAGAAGCTGACGCTGGTCCACAAGAACAACGTCCTCGTGCACGCCGGCCACCTGTGGAAGAACACCTTCGACAAGGTCGCGGCCGAGTTCCCCGAGGTCACCACCGACTACCTGCACGTCGACGCCGCGACGATCTTCTTCGTCACCCAGCCCGAGCGCTTCGACGTCATCGTCACCGACAACCTCTTCGGCGACATCCTCACCGACCTGGCCGCAGCCGTGACCGGCGGCATCGGCCTGGCCGCGTCCGGCAACATCAACCCGACGGGCGCCTTCCCGTCCATGTTCGAGCCGGTGCACGGCACCGCGCCCGACATCGCGGGCCAGGGCAAGGCCGACCCGACGGCCACGATCCTCTCCGTCGCCCTCCTGCTGCGCCACCTCGGCTACGAGGCCGAGGCCGTGCGCATCGAGGAGGCCGTCTCCGCCGACCTCGCGGAGCGTGACGGGCAGAATGCACGTACCACCGACGAGATCGGCGACGCGCTCGCGGTACGCGTAGCGAGCTGACCCGACGTCTCCACTTCGAAGCCGCCGGGTCGCAACCGCACCCGGCGGCTTCACCTTGCGGTCTCCGGGTGCCACCATCGACCCCTGGACCGCGTTCTCGTGTCGCATGAGCGTCATCGTGAACGTCACCGCAATCACATCATTTCGTGCAGGGCCGCCCCCGGGAGATAATCGAACGCGGGACCGCGGCTCGCGGGAGAGCTCGGACGTCCTACAACCTGCCCGGATACCGGGCGGGAGCGGGCGTGAGCGCGGTCCATCACACACAAGACCGGTGAAGGACACGCACTCATGACGACGCCCACGATCGAGCTCAAGCCCTCCTCGAACCCGCTGTCCGACGCGGAGCGCGAGGCGATCCTGGCCAGCCCCGGCTTCGGCCGCCACTTCACCGATCACATGGTGACGATCCGCTGGACCGAGGGCCGCGGCTGGCACGACGGCCAGCTCGTGCCGTACGGGCCGCTGTCCATGGACCCGGCCAACATGACGCTGCACTACGCGCAGGAGATCTTCGAGGGGCTCAAGGCCTACCGGCAGCCCGACGGCACGGTCGCCACCTTCCGTCCGGAGGCCAACGCCGCCCGCTTCCAGCGGTCCGCCGCCCGGCTCGCGATGCCGGAGCTGCCCGTCGAGACCTTCATCGAGGCCTGTGACGTCCTGGTCCAGCAGGACCAGGCCTGGGTTCCGGCGCACGGCGGCGAGGAGTCCCTCTACCTGCGCCCCTTCATGATCGCCACCGAGGTGGGTCTCGGCGTCCGGCCGGCCAACGAGTACCTCTTCCTCGTCATCGCCTCTCCCGCCGGTGCCTACTTCCCCGGTGGTGTGAAGCCGGTCTCGATCTGGCTCTCCCAGGACCGGGTGCGCGCCGTCCCCGGCGGCATGGGCGACGCCAAGACCGGCGGCAACTACGCCGCCTCCCTCCTCGCCCAGGCCGAGGCCGCCGCACGCGGCTGCGACCAGGTCGCCTACCTCGACGCCGTCGAGCACAAGTGGGTGGAGGAGCTCGGCGGGATGAACCTCTACTTCGTGTACGGGCAGGAGGACGGCAGCAAGCGGATCGTCACCCCCTCCCTCACCGGTTCGCTGCTCGCCGGAGTCACCCGTGACTCCCTCCTCACCGTCGCCCGTGACCTCGGTTACGCCTCCGAGGAGGGCCGCGTCTCCATCGACCAGTGGCGCGCCGACACCGGGAACGGCACCCTCACCGAGGTCTTCGCCTGCGGCACCGCCGCCGTGATCACGCCCGTCGGCACCGTGAAGTCCGCGGACGGCGAGTGGGTCCAGGGCGACGGCACCCCGGGCGAGGTCACCCTCAAGCTGCGCGAGCGCCTGCTGGACATCCAGCGCGGCGTCGTCGAGGACACCCACGGCTGGATGCACGAGCTCGGCTAGTCACCTCGCCGTACCCCTGAAGGCCGCGCCCACCCGGGCGCGGCCTTTCTCGTCCCCGGCGTTTTGAGCGCCGCTCAAAACCTGGTTAGAGTGCTGCTCCAATGCTCTCAGGATCCAGCGCTCCGACCAGGAGGTCCGTGACATGCGACTGACCCCGACCGAACGCGACCGGCTGCTGCTCTTCGGCGCGGCCGAGCTGGCCAGGGCCCGGCGCGCCCGTGGCCTGCGGCTCAACGTCCCCGAGGCGACCGCCCTGATCGCGGACACCGTCTGCGAGGCCGCCAGGGACGGACGCAGGCTGGCCGAGGCCATCGAGGCGGCCCGGGCCGTGCTGGGGCCGGACGACGTGCTGCCGGGCGTGGCCGATGTGGTCACCGAGGTCCAGGTGGAGGCCGTGTTCGAGGACGGCTCCCGGCTCGCGGTCGTCAGCGCCCCCCTCGCCGGGGGCACCCTCGGCGACGACGCCCCCGGCGCGCTCCTCCCCGGCCCCGCGACGCCGGACCCGGAGCCCGCCGTGCGGCTCACCGTCCGTAACACCGCGACGGTCCCGGTCAGCGTGACGTCCCACTTCCACTTCTTCGAGGCCAATCCCCGGCTCGACTTCGACCGCGCGGCGGCGTACGGGATGCGGCTCGGCGTGCCGGCCGGCTCCTCGGTCCGCTTCGGCCCCGGGGAGACCGCCGACGCGGCGCTCGTCCCCCTCGGCGGCGACCGGATCGCGATCGGCTTCGCCGGGCTCGTCGACGGGCCGCTGGACGCGCCGGGCGCGAAGGAGGAGGCGCTGCGCAGGGCGGCGGCCTGCGGCTACCTCGGAGCGGGGGAGGGGAACTGATGGATCCGTACGAGTACGCCTCCGTGCACGGCCCGCGCGCCGGGGACCGGGTCAGGCTCGGTGACTCCGGGCTGACCGTCCGTGTGGAGTCCGACTCCCAGAAGCAGGGCGACGAGTTCCTCGCCGGCTTCGGCAAGACGGCCCGCGACGGCCTGCACCTCAAGGCCGCCGCCGTCCGGGAGACCTGCGACGTCGTCATCAGCAACGTGCTGGTCATCGACGCGGTGCTGGGCATCCGGAAGGTCTCGATCGGCATCCGCGAGGGCCGCATCGCCGCGATCGGACGGGCCGGCAACCCGGACACCCTCGACGGGGTCGACGTGGTCGTCGGCACCGGCACCACCATCGTCTCCGGCGAGGGCATGATCGCGACGGCCGGAGCCGTGGACCCCCATGTCCACCTGCTCTCCCCGCGCATCATGGAGGCCTCCCTGGCCTCCGGGGTCACCACGATCATCGGCCAGGAGTTCGGCCCGGTCTGGGGCGTCGGCGTCAACTCCCCGTGGGCCCTGCGCCACGCCTTCAACGCCTTCGACGCCTGGCCCGTCAACATAGGCTTCCTGGGCCGCGGTTCGTCCTCCCACGAGGCGCCGCTGGTGGAGGCGCTCGCCGAGGGCGGGGCCTGCGGCTTCAAGGTCCACGAGGACATGGGCGCCCACACCCGCGCCCTGGACACCGCCCTGCGTGTCGCCGAGGACCACGACGTCCAGGTCGCCCTGCACAGCGACGGGCTGAACGAGTGCCTCTCCGTCGAGGACACCCTGAGCGTCCTCGAAGGCCGTACGATCCACGCCTTCCATATCGAGGGCTGCGGCGGCGGACACGTACCCAACGTGCTGAAGATGGCCGGTGTCCCGAACGTCATCGGGTCCTCCACCAACCCGACGCTCCCCTTCGGCCGGGACGCGGTCGCCGAGCACTACGGGATGATCGTCTCCGTCCACGACCTCAAGACCGACCTGCCCGGCGACGCCGCCATGGCCCGCGACCGGATCAGGGCCGGGACCATGGGCGCCGAGGACGTCCTGCACGACCTGGGTGCCATCGGCATCACCTCCTCCGACGCGCAGGGCATGGGCCGGGCCGGCGAGACCGTACGCCGCACGCTCGCCATGGCCGCCAAGATGAAGGCCGAACTCGGCCCGCTGGAGGGCGACGGCCCCGGCGACGACAACGCCCGGGTGCTGCGCTACATCGCCAAGCTCACGGTCAACCCCGCGATCGCGCACGGGATCTCGCACGAGGTCGGCTCCATCGAGACGGGGAAGCTCGCCGACATCGTCCTCTGGCACCCGGAGTTCTTCGGCGCGAAGCCCCAGCTGGTCCTGAAGTCCGGCTTCCCCGCGTACGGCGTCACCGGCGACCCCAACGCGGCCACGGACACCTGCGAACCCCTCGTCCTGGGGCCGCAGTTCGGCGCGTACGGGGCCACGGCCGCCGATCTCTCCGTCGCCTTCGTCGCGGAGGCCGCCACCCAGCTGGGCACCGACCTCATGCCCACCCGCCGGCGCAGGGTCGCGGTCCGGGGCACGCGCGGTATCGGACCCGCGGACCTGCTCCTCAACTCCCGTACCGGGACGGTCGGCGTCGACGGCGAGACCGGCCTCGTCACCCTCGACGGCGACCCGCTGCGCTCACCCGCCGCCGACTCCGTCCCCCTCAACCGCCTCTACTTCCTCTAGGGAACGACGCCATGACCTTCCGCATGCCGCCCGAGTGGGCCCCGCACGAGCGCACCTGGATGGCCTGGCCGGGCCCCAACCCCACCTTCGCCACCCCGGCCGAGCTCGACGAGGCGCGCAGGGCCTGGGCCGCCGTCGCCCGCGCCGTACGCCGCTTCGAGCCCGTCACCGTGATCACCGGCCCCGGTCAGGAGGAGGGCGCCCGCGCGCTCCTCGGCCCGGACGTCGAGACCGCCGTACGCCCCCTCGACGACGCCTGGATGCGGGACATCGGCCCGACCTTCGTCATCGACACCGGGACTCGCGAACTCGCCGCCGTGGACTGGACGTTCAACGGCTGGGGCGCCCAGGGCTGGGCCCGCTGGGAGCACGACCGGCACATCGCGAAGGGCGTCGCCGAGCTGGCCGGGGTGCCCGTGCACAGCTCGCCCCTGGTCAACGAGGGCGGCGCGATCCATGTGGACGGCGAGGGCACCGTGCTGCTCACCGAGACCGTCCAGCTGGGCAAGGAACGCAACCCAGGCTGGACCAGGGAGGCCGTCGAGGCCGAGATCCACGCACGCCTCGGCACCGAGAAGGCGATCTGGCTGCCGCGCGGCCTGGCCGGCGACTACGGGACGTACGGCACCCTCGGCCATGTCGACATCGTCGCCGCGTTCGCCCGCCCCGGCGTCGTCGTCGCCCACGTCCAGCCCGACCCCTCCCACCCGGACCACGGGATCACCCGTGAGACGGTCCGGATCCTGCGGGCCGCCACCGACGCGGGGGGCCGCCCGCTGGAGGTCGTGGAGATCCCCGCGCCCACGGCGCTCACCGACGCCGACGGCGCCTGGACCGACCACTCCTACATCAACCACTACCTCTGCAACGACGGCGTGGTCCTCTGCGCCTTCGACGACCCGAGGGACGACGAGGCGGCAGCCGTCTTCGGCGACCTGTTCCCGGACCGTACGGTGACACCCGTCGACGCCCGTACGATCTTTGCCGGTGGTGGAGGCATCCACTGCATCACGCAGCAACAGCCCAGGATCTGAACCGTGCCCAGTAGCCCGCGCCGCCGCAACATCGCCCCGCCCAGGGAGGACGTGCTCGCCGCCGTCATGGCCACCGTCGCCGAGCGCGGGCTCGACGGGCTGACCATGGCGGGCCTCGGCCGCGAGGTGCGGATGAGCAGCGGCCACCTCCTCTACTACTTCCGCACCAAGGACGAGCTGCTGCTGCAGACCCTGGAGTGGAGCGAGGCGCGGCTCGGCGCCGAGCGCCGGGCCCTGCTCACCGGCCCCGGCACCGCCCGTGAGCGGCTCGACGCCTACATCGCCCTGTACGTCCCCGAAGGCCACCGCGACCCGCACTGGACGCTCTGGCTGGAGGTCTGGAACCGCTCGCAGAGCGCCGACGGCGACGCCCGCGCCCGGCAGGCCGCCATCGAGGACGCCTGGCACCGCGATCTCGTCGAGCTGCTGGCCGAGGGCATCGCGCGCGGCGAGTTCCGCGCCGTCGACACCGGCCGGGCCGCGACCCGCCTGCGGGCCCTGATGGACGGGTTCAGCGTCCATGTCACCGTCGGCATCCCGGGCACCGGACGGGAACAGGTCCTGGACCAGATGCGCACGTACGCGGACGAGACGCTCACACCCGCCGGCGGGGACACTTCTGCGACGGACATCACGCCCGCATCCTGAGACGGGCCGGGACCGCGGAGCGCCGCTGTGCCAGACTGCGGGCGTGTCCTCGTTCGCCATGATTATCGGCAGCAGGCGCGCCGGTCCGCAGTGACCGTCCCGTATCACCACGTACGGAACGGACATCGTGCCCCAGACCCGCGCGCAGACCTCTCGCACCCGCGAGGGGTTTTTTCGTTTTCCGGCCCCCACCACGGCCGGAGCGAGGCACGCGAGATGATGGGGGCAAGTGGAGCCGATTCGTCCGGATCCGCTCACCCGACAGGAGTCAGATCAGCATGACCACCAAGGCCACGGCCCCCGACGACACCTTCCATGTGTTCGACACCACGCTGCGCGACGGTGCGCAGCGTGAAGGCATCAACCTGACGGTCGCGGACAAGCTGACCATTGCCCGGCATCTGGACGACTTCGGCGTGGGCTTCATCGAGGGCGGCTGGCCCGGCGCCAACCCCCGCGACACCGAGTTCTTCGCCCGCGCCAAGCAGGAGATCGACTTCGAGCACGCCCAGCTCGTCGCCTTCGGCGCCACCCGCAGGGCGGGCGGCAAGGCCGCCGAGGACCCGCAGGTCCAGGCGCTGCTGGACTCGGGCGCCCCGGTGATCACCCTGGTCGCCAAGTCCCACGACCGTCATGTGGAACTGGCCCTGCGCACCACCCTGGACGAGAACCTGGAGATGGTCCGCGACACCGTCGCCCACCTCCGGGAGCAGGGCCGCCGGGTCTTCGTCGACTGCGAGCACTTCTTCGACGGCTACCGCGCGAACCCGGAGTACGCCAAGGCGGTCGTACGCACCGCCCACGAGGCCGGCGCCGACGTCGTCATCCTCTGCGACACCAACGGCGGGATGCTCCCCGCGCAGGTCCAGGCCGTCGTCTCCACCGTCCTCGCCGACACCGGCGCCCGGCTCGGCATCCACGCCCAGGACGACACGGGCTGCGCCGTCGCCAACACCCTGGCCGCCGTGGACGCGGGCGCCACCCATGTGCAGTGCACCGCCAACGGCTACGGCGAGCGGGTCGGCAACGCCAACCTCTTCCCCGTCGTCGCCGCGCTGGAACTCAAGTACGGCAAGACCGTCCTGCACGAGGGCGCACTCGCGGAGATGACCCGCATCTCCCACGCCATCGCCGAGGTCGTCAACCTCACCCCCTCCACCCACCAGCCGTACGTCGGTGTCTCCGCCTTCGCGCACAAGGCCGGACTGCACGCCTCCGCGATCAAGGTGGACCCGGACCTCTACCAGCACATCGACCCCGAACGCGTCGGCAACACCATGCGGATGCTGGTGTCCGACATGGCGGGCCGCGCCTCCATCGAGCTCAAGGGCAAGGAGCTCGGCATCGACCTGGGCGGCGACCGCGCCCTTGTCCAGCGCGTCGTCGAGCGGGTCAAGGAGCGCGAACTCAAGGGCTACACCTACGAGGCCGCCGACGCCTCCTTCGAACTGCTGCTGCGCGCCGAGGTCGACGGCCGCCCCCGCCGCTACTTCCGCGTCGAGTCCTGGCGGGCCATCGTCGAGGACCGCCCCGACGGCACCCACGCCAACGAGGCGACCGTGAAGCTCTGGGCCAAGGGCGAGCGGATCGTGGCCACCGCCGAGGGCAACGGCCCGGTCAACGCCCTTGACCGGGCGCTGCGCGTCGGCCTGGAACGCATCTACCCGCAGCTCGCCAAGCTGGAGCTGATCGACTACAAGGTCCGCATCCTGGAAGGCCGCACCGGCACCGAGTCCACCACCCGGGTGCTGATCACCACGGGCGACGGAACCGGTGACTGGGCGACCGTCGGCGTGGCCGAGAACGTCATCGCCGCGTCCTGGCAGGCGCTGGAGGACGCGTACACGTACGGCCTGCTGCGGGCGGGCATCGAGCCGACGGACTGACGCGGGACCCTACTGGAGCCGCCACTTCTGGTTGGCGGCTCCGGTGCAGGTCCAGATCTGGACGCGGGCGCCGTTCGCCGTGGACCGGTCCGTCACGTCCAGGCACTTGTCGGCCGCCGTGTTGACGACGTCGCCCGTCGCCGCGTCGTACCTCCAGCGTTGCGCGCCCGACCCGTTGCAGGTGTACAGCTGGACCTTTGCTCCGTCCGCCGTGGAGCCCCCGGTGACGTCCAGGCAGGCGCCGAGCACCGTGATGCTTCCGTCGCCGCCGACCGTCCAGCGCTGGTTGGCCGCGCCGGTGCAGGACCAGATCTGGACGGGTGTGCCGTCGGCGCCGGTGTTGCCCGTGGCGTCCAGGCACGTGCCGCCCGCGCCCGCGAGGGCGCCGCTGCTGCCCGCGGAGCCCGACTGGGTCCCCGACCAGGTGAACGTCGCCGAGGTGCGGCCGGGCAGGGAGTACGTGAACTTCTGCCCGCCCCAGTTGACCGTGATCTGCTGGGCGGAGGACGAGCCGTTGTAGGCGATCAGGGCCTTCGAGCCGTCCGGGTTGCGCCAGGCCACGTTGGGCACGGCGGAGCTGGCGGTGGAGGCGATGCGGGAGGCGCCGGGCCGGACGTACTTCGTGAGGTGGCCCATCGTGTAGTACTCGATCGTGTAGTCGACCTGGCCGTGCCTGCTGTCCCCGTTGTGCACCGTGACCAGCCCGTCGCAGGTGCCGCAGCCCCCGTTGTGCGGGCCGCGGTTCTGGTCCACGGCCAGCGACCACTTGGTCACCGACTTCGCCCAGTTGCGCGTGTAGTCGATGATGTTCAGCATGTCCTCGCGCTGCTGGTCGGCGATCCACGTACCGCCCGAGTGCTCGGTCTGGAAGGCGTCCAGCCCGGGGTACTCGTCGTGCACGGCGGTCTGTTTCGCGATGTCACCGCCGTACCCGTGCCAGGCGATCCCGCCGAAGTTCGGGTGGCTGCGCACCGCCGCGTCGTCGACCGTCGGGGCGGCGTACGCGTCGTAGGTGTCCCAGTTCCAGTCGTGCGCCAGCACCTTGGTGGTGAGGCCGGCGCCCTGGAGCTTCGGCAGCAGCTCGCTCTTGGTGAAGTACGCCAGCCCCGAGCCGTTCCAGCTCATCGACGGGTAGCCGGAGCAGCAGGTCGGCTCGTTCTGCGCGGTGACGTAGTCGACCGGGACGCCCTGGGCCTTCCACGCCTGGAGGTACTTCACGAAGTAGTTCGCGTAGGCGCCGTAGTTCTCGGCCTTCAGCCAGCCGCCGTTGAGCTGTCCGTTGTCCTTCATCCACGCCGGGGCCGTCCACGGGGAGGCGACCGTCGTGAGCGCCGGGTTGAGCTGCTCGGCCTGCTTGGTGAGCGGCAGGACGTCCTGCAGATCGTGTGCGATCGAGAAGTTGGCAAGATTCGGGTCGGTCTGCCCCGCCGGCATGTCGTCGTAGGTGTAGCCGAACCGCGCGAGGTCGGATCCGCCCATCGGATTGCGTACGAACGACAGCCCGATGCCCTCGGTGGGGGAGAAGAGCCTCTTCATCGTCTCGTCGCGGGTCGCCTGACTCAGCGCCCCGCTGCCCTTCAGCAGCCAGGCCGCCGTGTCCGTGAACGAGGCGCCGCCTCCGGTGAAGGTCTGGTAGCGGGTGTTCTCGTCGACGGTGATGTTCGTGCCGGAGCCGCCGTTGCCCGCGCCGAAGGCGACCGGTGTCTGCGGCTGGAGGCCGCGGGTGACATGACGGCCGCCGGAGTCGTCCGTGGTGGTCAGCACGATGTTCACCGTCTCGCCGGCCGCCTGGGCGGTGCCCGAGGAGAGCCCGGCCAGTCCCGCGGTCGCGAGCGCCGTCGCGACGAGGACTCTCGCCGTCCTGCTGGTCCGAATCATGGCTGCTGCCTTTCTCGGCAGGGTGTGGGGAAGTGCCGTCGAACGAGCCGTGAGTGAACTGCTCTTACGTGCCCACGTCAAGAGGTTCGGTCGTTCAAGAAATGAACACAAGCCTCGCCGGAGCTGCTCCGAATATGGGTACGGACCAATCTCGGTGTGAAGTATTGACGCCTCTGTTCCGGCGGGGTTAACTCCAGCCGCAACGCCGGTACCGGTTCCGGAACCGGTACCGAACCCCGACCGACCTTCTGTCCTGCCTTGTCCCTGGAGGCCCCGTTGCGTGTCACCATCGCCGATGTCGCCCGCGAGGCCGGCGTCAGCAAGACGACCGTGTCCCGGGTCATCAACCTCAAGGGTGAAGTGGACGGTTCGACGGCCGCCCGTGTTCGTGAAGTGATCGCGGACCTCGGCTACGTACCCAGCTCCGGCGCCGTCGGGCTGGCACGCGGTCGTAGCCGTACGGTCGGGCTGCTGGTGCCCTCGTTCACCTGGCCGTGGATGGGTGAGGTGCTCCAGGGGATCGTCGACACGGTCGAGGCCGCCGACTACGGGCTGCTGCTCTTCACGTGCACCCGGGGAGCGGAGTCCGTCAAGCGCTTCACCACCCAGGTGTCGGCGCGCGCCTTCGACGGGCTCGTCGTCGTCGAACCGGAGAACACGCTCGACCAGCTCACCGAACTGCACCGCTCCGGGCTGCCGATCGTCCTGATCGACGACAGGGGCCACCATCCCGAATTCCCCTCCGTCGTGACCACCAATCACGAGGGAGGCGCGTCCGCCGCCCGCCATCTGCGAGCGGCGGGGCGCACCAGACCCCTGGTCGTCACCGGCCCGCAGCACTTCGGCTGCGTCCGGGACCGGCTCGCGGGCTTCCGTTCGGTCCTCCCCACCGAGCTGGTCGTGGACGGGGACTTCACCGAACGCCGCGGCCGTCTCGTCGTCGAGGAACTCCTCGCGGCCGGAACGGAGTTCGACTCCGTCTTCGCTCTCAACGACATCAGCGCGGCCGGGGTCCTGCGGGCCCTGAGGGCCGCCGGCCTCCGCGTACCCGACGACATCGCGGTGGTCGGCTTCGACGACATCCCGATGGCCGAACACACCGAACCGCCACTGACCACCGTGCACCAGCCCACGCGTCAGATGGGCGAGGCGGCTGCCCGCCTGCTCCTCTCCCACCTCGGCGGCACCGACGTACCGGACGGACCGGTCGTGCTGCCCACCGAACTGGTCGTGCGCCACTCGGCGCCGTAACGGAACCGGCCCCGCCGGTCACCCGTCCGCATCCCCGAACCCGCCGCACCCGGCGCACGCACCACCCGCACGAACCCCCGCACCCCGGCGCGTCGAGCGCTGACCACACCCTCGGATCTCCCAGACCCGAAGTCCTCCTGGAGTCGCCATGTCCGTACGCCGTCGTCACACGTTGAGAGCGCTCTCAGCCGCCACTGCCGTGGTCGCGCTCGCCGCCGGATGCTCGTCCGCCAACTCGGGTGCCAACAAGGGAGGCGGAGCCGGCGCCTCCGGCGTGCTGACCCTCGGCAAGCCCGACGGGCCGCAGACGAACAACAGCAACCCGTTCCTCGCGACCTCGGCGGCGGCCGTCCTCGGCTACCGGGTCATGGTCTACGAGCCGCTGGCGATGCCCAACCAGATCCGGCCCTCGGACAAGGCGGACCCATGGCTGGCGACCGCCTGGGACTGGGAGGCGAACTTCACCAAGGTCACCTTCACGCTCGACAAGCGGGCGAAGTGGGCCGACGGCAAGCCGCTGACCGCCGAGGACGTGGCCTTCACCTTCGAACTCCTGAAGAAGCACCCGGCGCTCAACAAGGACGGCATCCCCTTCGACGGCATTGCGGTCGAGGGCGGCAAGGTCGTCCTGACCTTCAAGGATTCCCAGTTCGTCAACCAGAACAAGATCACCTCGATCTTCGTGGTGCCCAAGCACATCTGGGAGAAGGTCGAGAACCCCGAGACCTGGCCGAACCGGACCCCGGTCGGCTCCGGCCCGTACAAGCTGAAGACGTTCACCCCGCAGACCACCACCCTGACCGCCACGCCCACCTACTGGAAGGGCGAGACCAAGGTCAAGGAGCTGCGCTACACCACGTACAACGACAACAGCGCCGCGACCACCGCCCTGGCGAACGGCAAGCTGGAGTGGTCGTTCGTCTTCATGCCGAACTACAAGCAGCTGTACGTCGCCAAGGACCCGAAGAACCACAAGCTCTGGTTCCCCTCCGGGCTCGGCATCCACGGCCTGTGGTTCAACACCGCCCGCAAGCCGTTCGACAACCCGGCCCTGCGCAAGGCGATGGCCATGGTCATCGACCGCAAGGCCATCCACGTGCAGGCGCAGGCGACCCTCTACCCGGAGATCACCAGCCCGACCGGCATCCCGCTGCCCGCCGGCGAGTCGTTCCTCGCCCCCGAGTACAAGAGCGCCACCACGGCGCCCGACGTGGACGGCGCCAAGGCGCTGCTCAAGGACGCCGGCTTCAAGCTCAGCGGCGGCGTCCTGAAGGACCCGAGCGGCAAGCCGGTGGAGCTGACCTTCACCGACCCGGCCGGCTGGAACGACTACATCACCGGGCTCTCGATCATCAAGGACAACATCAAGCAGCTCGGCATCGCGGCCAAGGTCAAGACCCAGACCGCCGAGGCCTGGGGCAACGACGTCGGCACCGGCAACTTCGACGCCACCCTGCACTGGACCAACAGCGGTGCCACGCCGTACGACATGTACCAGAACATCATGGACGAGGCGATCTACCAGCCCATCGGCAAGAGCGCCCAGACGGGCAACTTCGGCCGGTTCAAGAACGCCGAGGCGACCGCCGCGCTGCGGGAGTACGCCAACGCCGCGGACGACGCCACGCGCACCAAGGCGATGAACACGCTGCAGAAGATCATGGTCGAGCAGGCGCCGGTCATCCCGACCGCCGCGGCCCCGATCGGTGCCGAGTACTCCACGAAGAACTGGGTGGGCTGGCCGACCGAGAAGGACCAGTACGCAGCCCCGCAGCACACCCAGCCGGACGCGCTGGAAGTCGTGCTGAACCTGAAGCCCGCCAAGTGAGAGGGTCCGGCAGTTGGGGGGCGGCGTCGCGGGGTTGGGCACGCACTCCCCCAAGCTCTCGGCTTCGCTCGAGCAGGGAGGGGCCCCCAGCGGCGTTGTCGTCAGTCAACAACGCTCCGCGTTGCCTCCCTCCTCCGCCTTGCAGCTGCACGCGCCCAACCCCGCTCCTTCTCCCACCCCCCAACTGCCGGACCCTCTAATCACGGGGAAGAACCGACCATGACCACCGAACAGTCCGAAGACGTGCGCACCACGGCTGACGTGGTGCTCGAAGCACGCGGAGTCACCAAGCACTTCCCCGTACGGCGCACCGCAGGCGACCTCGTCGCCCGCAGACGCCGCACCGTCCACGCCGTCGACGACGTCTCGCTGAAGCTCCGGCGCGGCACCGTCACGGCCCTGGTGGGGGAGTCCGGCTCCGGAAAGTCCACCGTCGCACGGCTGCTCGCCCAGCTCTACCCGCTCACCGCGGGCGAGATCGACCTGGGCGGCACGGCGGTGAAGGCCGGGCGTGGCCGGTCCTTCCGCAGATACGTCAAGCAGGTCCAGCTGATCTTCCAGGACCCGTTCGCCTCGCTCAACCCGGTGCACACCGTGCGCTACCACCTGACCCGCGCCCTGAAGATCCACGGCCGGGCGGGGAGCGGGGAGACGGAACTGGAGACGAATCTGGCCGCTCTGCTCGAACGCGTCCAGCTGACTCCTCCTCATCAGTACCTGGACAAGTTCCCGCACGAGCTGTCCGGCGGGCAGCGCCAGCGCGTCGCGATAGCGCGCGCGCTCGGCGCCGACCCGCAGGTCCTGCTCGCCGACGAACCGGTCTCGATGCTCGACGTGTCGATCCGGCTCGGCGTCCTCAACCTGCTCCGCGACCTCAAGGAGCGGCTGCACCTCGCGATCCTCTACATCACCCACGACATCGCGTCCGCACGCTACTTCGCGGACACGACCCTGGTGATGTACGCGGGCCGGATCGTGGAGGGCGGGGACAGCGAGACCGTCACCCAGCACCCCGCACACCCCTACACCCAGCTGCTGATCGCCTCCGCGCCCGACCCCGACCGGGTGGCGGACGAGGAGGCGCAGGAGGAGACCGGAAGCGGCGAGCCGCCCTCGCTGATCGCCCCGCCGGCCGGCTGCCGCTTCCACCCCCGCTGCCCGAAGGCCATGGAGCGCTGCCGCACCGAACTGCCGCCGCGCTTCGACCTGGCGGACGGCCAGTGGGCCGCCTGCTGGCTGTACGACGGCACGACCGCCGAGGGAGCAGCGAAGTGAAGTACATCCTCCAGCGGTTCGTCTTCTACGCGGTCACCGCGTGGGCCGCCATCACCATCAACTTCCTGATCCCGCGCCTGATGCCGGGTGACCCCGTCGAGGCTCTGATCAGCCGCTACCAGGGGCAGCTCGACACCTCCGCCATCGCGTCGCTGCAAGCGCTGTTCGGACTCGACGAGAACGCGTCCATCTGGTCGCAGTACACCGACTACTGGTCTCACCTGCTCGACGGCGACCTCGGTCTCTCCTTCACCTTCTTCCCGACCCCGGTCGGCGAGGTGATCTCCCAGTCGCTGCCCTGGACGCTCGCCCTGGTCGGTATCACCACCCTGATCAGCTTCCTGCTCGGCACCGGCATCGGCGTCTACAGCGGCTGGCGGCGCGGCTCCTGGCTGGACGGGCTGCTGCCCGTGACCACCTTCATCTCCGCCATCCCGTACTTCTGGCTCGGCCTCATCGCCATCGCGGTGTTCGCGGTGAAGTGGCAGATCTTCCCGGCCGCCGGAGGGTACGACAACTCCCTGGTCCCGGCCTTCGACTGGCCGTTCGTCTCCAGCGCGCTCTACCACGGGGTGCTGCCCGGCGTGACGATCGTGCTCAGCGCCATCGCCGGCTGGATCCTCGGCATGCGCAACATGATGGTGACCGTCTCCTCCGAGGACTACGTCATGGTCGCGCAGGCCAAGGGCCTGTCCGAGCGGCGCGTGATGTTCTCCTACGCCGCGCGCAACGCCGTCCTGCCCAACATCTCCGGCTTCGCCCTCTCGCTGGGCTTCATCGTCGGCGGGACCCTGCTGGTCGAGATGGTCTTCTCCTACCCGGGCATCGGCTACCAGCTCTTCCAGGCCGTCGGGGCCAAGGACTACCCGCTGATGCAGGGCGTCTTCCTGATCATCACGCTCTCGGTCCTCGCCGCGAACCTGCTGGCCGACATGGCCTACGCCCTCCTCGACCCCCGCACTCGTAAGGAGGCCTGACGACCATGTCCGTCACCGCCACCGACGTCGCCGTACTGGACGACCCGCCCACCCCCGCCGCCCCGGGCCGGGCCAGGTTCCGCTTCCTGCGGGGAGGGAAGACCCGCACCGGGCTGCTCATCCTCGCGTTCTTCGTGGTCCTCGCCGTGGCGGGCCCCTGGCTCGCGCCGTACGACCCGGACGCGATGAGCGACCAGCTGCTGCAACCGCCGTCCGCCGACCACTGGTTCGGTACGACGCAGACCGGGCAGGACGTCCTCTCGCAGATCCTGGTCGGCACCCGCGGGGTGCTGCTCGTCGGATTCCTCGCCGGCATCCTCGCGACCGTGCTGTCCGTGCTCATCGGGGTCAGCGCGGGGTTCCTCGGCGGAGCCGCCGACGAGATCCTCTCCATGCTCTCCAACATCTTCCTCGTCATCCCCGGCCTGCCGCTGATCATCATCATCGCGAGCTTCGTCGAGGACACCGGGGACATGCTGATCGCCGCCGTCATCGCCCTCACCTCCTGGGCCTGGGGGGCGCGAGTGCTGCGCGCCCAGACCCTGTCGCTCCGCCGCCGCGACTACGTGGAGGCGGCCCGGGCCACCGGCGAATCCACCTGGCGGATCATCCTGTTCGAGGTCATGCCGAACCTCACCGCCGTCATCGCGTCCGGCTTCGTCGGCACCGTCATCTTCGCCGTCCTCTCCGAGATCACCCTCGCCTTCATCGGCGTCGCCGACATCTCCCACTGGAACTGGGGCACCGTGCTCTTCTGGGCCCAGTCCAACCAGGCCCTGGCCCAGGGAGCCTGGTGGTGGTTCGTCCCGGCCGGCCTGTGCATCGCCCTGCTGGGCACCGCGCTCTCCCTCATCAACTTCGGCATCGACGAGTTCGTCAACCCGCGCCTGCGCACCGCGACGGGTGCCTCCCGGAAGGTCCGGATGCGGGTCGGCTTCACCCCGGTCGCCCGCATCACCGTGCCGGAGAAGACCGCGCTCGGCTTCACCCCGGTGGCCCGTACCACCGCACCCGCCGCTCCCGGGCCGGCCGAGGAGCCCGAGTCGCCCGGAACGCCCAGCAAGGAGCACAGCGCATGACCGCCGAGCCGATCCTCACCATCAGCGGCCTGAACGTCGACTACGGCACCGGCGCGAGCGGTGTCCGTGCCCTGCGGGACATCGACCTCACCCTGCACCGCGGCGAGGTCCTGGGCCTGGCGGGCGAATCGGGGTCGGGCAAGTCCACGCTCGCGTACGCCGTCACCCGGCTGCTCTCCCCGCCCGGGGTGATCACCGGCGGCGACGTCCACTACCACCGGCCGGGCGGCGAGAGCGTCGACATCCTCTCCCTCAGCCCGGACGAGCTGCGCGCCTTCCGCTGGCAGGAGCTGTCGATCGTGTTCCAGGGGGCGATGAACTCGCTCAACCCGGTGCACACCGTCCACAGCCAGCTCACCGATGTGCTCACCGCACACCGCCCCGGCATGCGGGCCGCCGAGCGCACCGCGCGCGCCGAGGAGCTGCTGAACCTCGTCGGCATCTCCGCCGACCGGCTCGCCGCCTACCCGCACCAGCTCTCCGGCGGCATGCGCCAGCGCGTGATGATCGCGATGGCGCTCGCCCTGGAACCCGAGATCGTCATCATGGACGAGCCCACCACCGCGCTCGACGTCGTCATGCAGCGGCAGATCCTGCGCAAGCTGGTGGAGCTGCGCGAACGCCTCTCGTTCTCCGTCGTGTTCATCACCCACGACATCTCGCTGCTCATCGAGTTCTCCGACCGGATCGCCATCATGTACGGCGGCCGGATCGTGGAGCAGGCGGGAGCCACCGAGATCTACCGCGACCCCCGCCACCCCTACAGCGAGGGGCTGCTGCACTCCTTCCCCGCGCTGCACGGCCCCCGGCGCGAGCTCACCGGCATCCCCGGCTCACCCCCGCACCTGTCCGCGATGCCCGCGGGCTGCGCCTTCCACCCCCGCTGCGGCAAGGCCTTCGACGCCTGCTCCGCCCGGGTCCCGGTCCTCGCCGCACCGGACGCCGGCCAGGACCGCGAGGTCGCCTGCTGGCTGCACCACTGACCGCACCACCCCTCACCACCCCACAGCACACCCGGAGTTACGGAGACCCATGAATCTCGTCACGCCCCGCAGCAGCCTGCAGCCCGCCGCCGTCCAGGGACTCCCTGCCGACTTCCGCTGGGGCGTGGCCACCTCCTCGTACCAGATCGAGGGCGCGGCCTCCGAGGACGGCCGTACCCCGTCCATCTGGGACACCTTCTGCCGCGTACCGGGCGCCGTGCACAAGGCGGAGCACGGCGACGTGGCCTGCGACCACTACCACCGGATGCCCGAGGACGTCGAGCTGATCGCGGGCCTCGGCGTCGACACCTACCGCTTCTCGCTCGCCTGGCCGCGCATCCAGCCGGGCGGCCGCGGGCCCGCCAACGCCAAGGGCCTCGACTTCTACAAGCGGCTGGTCGACGAGCTCCAGGGCCGGGGCGTCACCCCCTGGATCACCCTCTACCACTGGGACCTGCCGCAGGAGCTGGAGGACGCGGGCGGCTGGCCGGCCCGCGACACCGCCCTGCGGTTCGCCGAGTACGCCATGCTCGCCTACGAGGCACTCAGCGACCGGGTCGAGCACTGGACGACCCTGAACGAGCCGTGGTGCTCGGCCATGCTCGGATACGCCTACGGGGCGCACGCCCCCGGCCGCTCCGACATGGGCGACGCCATGAGCGCCCTCCACCACCTCCTCCTGGGCCACGGCCTCGCCGCCCGGCAGATGCGTGAGGCGGCGGGCAGCAACCCGCTGGAGCTCGGCATCACCCTCAACCTCGGCACCGCCACCCCGGAGACCGACAGCGAGGCCGACCGGGAGGCATGCCGCCGCGCCGACGGCATGGGCACCCGCCTCTACCTCGACCCGATCGTCCACGGCCGCTACCCGGCGGACGTCGTCGACGACCTCGCCGCCCAAGGCATCGAACTCCCCGTCCAGGACGGCGACCTGGCCGCCATCGCCACCCCCCTCGACGTCCTCGGCGTCAACTTCTACCGCGGCGCGCTGTTCTCCGGGGTGACCGAGGACGGCTCGACGACCGACACCGACGGCCTCCCCGTCGTGCGAGGGGTGGAGCGCGACCTGCCCCGCACCGCCATGGACTGGGAGATCACCCCGGGCGAGCTGACCGAGCTGCTGCTGCGGCTCCAGAGCGACTACGCCCTGCCGACCGTCATCACGGAGAACGGGGCCGCGTTCGACGACACCGTCGCGGCCGACGGGTCGGTCCCCGACACCCACCGCACCGCCTATCTCGCCGACCACATCGCAGCCGTGTCCGAGGCCCGCAGGCAGGGCGCCGACGTCCGGGGCTACTTCGCCTGGTCGCTGATGGACAACTTCGAGTGGGCCTACGGCTACGACAAGCGGTTCGGCATCGTCCGCGTCGACTACGACACGCAGGTGCGGACGCTCAAGGACAGCGCCAAGTGGTACCGCGACACGATCCGCCTCACCCGGAACACCCACCAGGACTGACCGGGCCGCAGACCCGCCCGGACACCACCAAGGAGAGCCGCCATGCCCCGTACACCGCACGCCCGCGCCCGGCACCGCGCGAGACCGGCCACGGCCGCGCTCGCCGCCGCCACCGTCCTCGCGTCCCTGCTCGCCGGGGCCGTCCCCAGCGCGGCGGCCGGCGCCGACGACCCCGCGCCCGTCCTCGTCGACCGCTTCGAGGGCGAGGTCCCGCTCGGCAATCCGCCCGCCGACTCCCTCTTCACCTGGGGCGGCGACACCGACGACCACCCCGCCCTCACCTTCCAGGAGCGCGCCGACGCCCCCGAGGGCGCCAAGGTCCTGTCGGGCACCTACGACATCAGCTCCTACGGCGGGCTCAGCCACGAGTTCGCCGTCGACCAGCCCCCGAAGGACTGGACGGCCCACAAGGGCATCCGCTTCTGGTGGTACGGCCAGAACACCGCGCCCCTGCCGCCCGGTTCGGGCAAGCGGATCAACTTCGAGATCAAGGACGGCGGAGCCAACGGCGGCGCCTCCGAGCTCTGGACCACCTCCTTCACCGACGACTGGGAGGGCTGGCACCAGGTCGAGATCCCCTTCGCGGACTTCGTCTACCGCGCCGACTACCAGCCCGTCGGCGGCATCGACCAGATCCTCGGCCTGAACGAGATGTGGGGCTACGCCCTCACCCTCCCGACCGGCGCCCCCGGCTCCTTCGCCATGGACGCCGTCGAGCTGTACGGCAAGGCCGACCCGGCCCTGAAGTCGAGCGTCGTCGTCGACTCCGCGGTGCACCCGGTCAAGGAGGGCGGCACGGCGGACATCAAGATCTCCGTCGCCACCACCGGATCGGCCCCCATCGAGGAGCCCGTCACCGTCGCCTGGACGACCAAGGGCGGCAGCGCCGAGTCCGGCAAGGACTACACCCCGGTCACCGGCACCCACACCTTCCCCGCGGGCACCGCCTCCGGCACCACGCACACCGTCTCCGTGTCCACCACCAAGGACAAGGGCGCCGAGTCCGCGGAGACCATCCCGCTCGAACTCACCGTCACCGGGGCCAAGGCGCCCAAGGAGAACCCCCAGGTCGTCATCGACGCCCACGGGCTGCCGTACCAGAACGCGAAGCTCCCGGTGAAGCAGCGCGTCGCCGATCTGCTCGCGCGGATGTCCCCGGCCGAGAAGGCCGGCCAGATGACCCAGGCGGAGCGCAACGCGCTGCGGTCGCAGGGCGACATCGCCACGTACGACCTCGGCTCGCTGCTCTCCGGCGGCGGCTCCGTGCCCACCCCGAACACGCCCGAGGCCTGGGCGAAGATGACCGACGCCTACCAGCTGCGCGCGCAGGCGACCCGCTTCCAGATCCCGCTGATCTACGGCGTGGACGCGGTGCACGGCCACAACAACGTCATCGGCTCGACGATCATGCCGCACAACATCGGCATCGGCGCGGGCCGCGACCCGAAGCTCGCCGAGAAGACCGGCGCGGTCACCGCCAACGAGGTCCGCGCCACCGGCATCCCGTGGGACTTCGCGCCCTGCGTCTGCGTCACCCGCGACGAGCGCTGGGGCCGTTCCTACGAGGCGTACGGCGAGGACCCGGCGCTGGTCGAGGCCATGGAGACGGTCATCACCGGCATGCAGGGCAGCCCGTCGGGCAAGGACCTCGCCCGCAACGACAAGGTGCTGGCCAGCGCCAAGCACTTCGTCGGCGACGGCGGCACCGAGTTCGGCTCCTCCACCACCGGCTCGTACACCATCGACCAGGGCGTCACGAAGGTCACGCGCAAGGAGCTCGAAGCCGTCCACCTCGCGCCGTTCGCCGAGTCCGTGAAGCGGGGCGTCGGCACGGTCATGCCGTCGTACTCCTCGCTGGACGTCCTCGGCGACGACGCGGGCCCGGTGAAGATGCACGCCAACGCGGAAATGATCAACGGTGTGCTCAAGGACCGGATGGGCTTCGAGGGCTTCGTCATCAGCGACTGGCAGGCCATCGACCAGATCCCCGGCGACTACGCGAGCGACGTCAGGACCTCGATCAACGCCGGCCTCGACATGATCATGGTCCCGACCGCGTACCAGGACTTCACGAAGACGCTCCAGGACGAGGTCACCGCCGGCCGGATCGAGCAGGCCAGGATCGACGACGCGGTGTCCCGGATCCTCACCCAGAAGTTCCGCCTCGGCCTCTTCGAGAAGCCGTACGCCGACACCTCCAACCTGGACAAGGTCGGCTCGGCGGCACACCGCGCGGTCGCCCGCGAGGCGGCCGCCAAGTCCCAGGTGCTGCTGAAGAACGACGGCGCGGTCCTCCCGCTCAAGGCCTCGCAGAAGGTCTACGTCGCCGGGTCCAACGCCGACGACCTCGGCAACCAGGCCGGCGGCTGGACCATCAGCTGGCAGGGTGCCTCCGGCGCCACCACCACCGGCACGACCATCCTCGACGGCATCGAGAAGAACACCTCATCGGCCACCTACTCGAAGGACGCCTCCGCCCCGACCGCCGGGTACGACGCCGGAGTCGTGGTCGTCGGCGAGAAGCCGTACGCCGAGGGCATCGGGGACGTCGGCAACGGCCACGACCTGGAGCTCACCGATGCCGACAAGAAGGCGATCGACACGGTCTGCGCCGCCATGAAGTGCGCGGTCCTCGTCGTCTCGGGCCGCCCCCAGCTCATCGGCGACCGGCTCGGCGACATCGACGCCCTCGTCGCCTCCTGGCTCCCGGGCACCGAGGGCGACGGCGTCGCCGACGTCCTCTACGGCAAGCGGGCCTTCACCGGACAGCTCCCGGTGACCTGGCCGAAGTCCGAGGCGCAGCTGCCGGTCAACGTCGGCGACGCGACCTACGACCCGCAGTTCCCCTACGGCTGGGGACTGACCACCCTGCGCAAGGCCCCGGCGGGCGGCGAAGCCACCCTCACCGGTCTCGCCGTCGCCGCGCAGCTCGCCGAGCGTGCGGGCCTCGGGAGGACCGCGGCGGGCAAGGAGATCGTGGACCGGGCGAGGCTCCTGGTCCAGCAGAGGACCGGCGGAAAGCTGACCGCGGCGGTGTCCAAGCCGTTCGCGGAAGCCGACCACCTGCTGCTCACCGGCGATCTGACCGGGGCGGTGGCGAAGCTGCGCGCGGCGTACCGCGCCGTGTAACAGCCTGAAGCCGTGTAACAGCATGAAGGGGACCCGGGCGGGCGACGCGTTTGTCGCCCGTTCGGGTTACTTTCGGAGTATGAGGAAGAGGCTGTTCGCTCCCCTGTGGGCCTGCCTGCTGCTGATCCTCTCGGCGGCCGTGCTGGCCATGATCCCCGCTGCCCAGGCCGCCGCCCCCTCGACGATCGGCGATGCGGCCACCGCTCTGCGCGAGGACCCCGTCTACGTCGACCCGGCGGCATCCGGCCAGCTCTCGGCGTCCCAGGAGGCCGCCCTGGAGAAGAAGATCGTGGACGCCGACAAGCCGGTCTTCGTGGCCGTGCTGCCCGCGACGTCCGAGTACCCGCCCGACAACCTCCTGCAGAACCTGCGCACCGACACCGGAGTCACCGGCGTCTACGCCGTCCGCCTCGGCGACGGCTTCGACGCGGGCGCCGACCCGCAGGTGATGCCCGTCCGGGCCGTCGAGAACCTCACCACCGCCGTGAAGGCACCCGGCGCGGACACCGACGCCGCGACCCAGCTCAACGCCTTCGTCGACCGTGCCGTCGACGAGGCCAAGGGCAGCGCCCCCGCCTCCTGGTCCGGCGGCGCGGCGGACGACGGCGACCGGAACGGCCTTCCCGTGGCCGGTCTGATCGTCCTCGGCGGCGTGGTCCTGCTCGGCGGAGGCACCGCGCTCGCGGTCTCCCACCGCAACAGGAAGCGCAAGGAGGAAGAGGAGCAGGCCTCCCTGGAGAAGCTCCGGGTCGTCGTGGACGAGGACATCACCGCGTACGGCGAGACCCTGGACCGGCTGGACTTCCATCCCGCCGAGAAGGGCGCGGACGACGCGATGCGCATCGACTACGAACGCGCGCTCGACTCCTACGAGGACGCCAAGTCCCGCATGGGCAACGCCCGCCACCCCTCCGACGTACGCGGGGTGACCAAGGCCCTGGAGGACGGCCGCTTCTCCCTCGCGGTCCTGGAGGCCCGCCGCAAGGGCCGCACCCTTCCGGCCCGCCGTCCGCCCTGCTTCTTCGACCCCCGGCACGGACCGGCGGTCGCGGACGTCATGTGGACACCGTCCGGCGGCTCGGCCCGCGAGGTCCCGGTGTGCGGCGCGGACGAGGTCAGACTGCGCGAGGGCGAGGCCCCCATGAGCCGCACCGTCGACGTCGGCGACGGCAGACGGCGCCCCTACTGGGAGGCGGGCCCGGCCTACGGCCCCTGGGCCGGCGGCTACTTCGGCGGCGGCCTCCTCCCGGGCCTGCTGGTCGGCACCATGCTCGGCTCGATGCTCTCCACCCCGGCGTACGCGGCGGAGTACGGCGGCGGTGACTTCGGCGGAGGCGGCGGGGGCGGTGACTGGGGCGGCGGCGACGTCTCCGGCTCCGACTTCGACTCCTCCGGCTTCGGAGGCGGCGGCTTCGGCGACGGCGGCGGTTTCGGAGGCGGCGGAGGCTTCGACGGCGGCGGGTTCTGAGCGAAAGCCTCAGCCCTCCGCGGTCTCCCAGCTCTCCGGCGCCCACATGCCCGAGCGCTTCAGCGACGCCGGGCAGTGCAGATAGATCTCGTCGATCTCCACGACCAGCGCCAGGTCGGGGCGCCGCCCCTTCACCGTCATCGCGTCGAAGAAGGGGGCGTCCGTGAGGATGCGGGCGCGCCCGTTGATCCGCAGGACCGTCATCGCACCCGGTATCAGGTAGAGCAGGCCGACGTGCGGGTTGGACAGGATGTTGTGGAAGCTGTCGCCGCGCCGGTTGCCCGGCAGATCGGGCAGGGCGAGCGTCCGCGCGTCCAGGACCCGGGTGAAGCCCGGTTCGCCGCCGCGCGGTGAGGTGTCGCAGTTACCGTCGGCGTCCGAGGTCGAGACGGCGCAGAACGGCGCACGGGCCAGGAGGTCCAGGTCGGCCTCGGTGAGCTCCTCGTGGACCTTGTCGATGACGAGCGGCCACGGCGTCCCGAGGATCTCGCGCAGCTGCTCCGCCGACCGCAGGGGCACCGCTCCGGCCAGAGGATCCCCGCCGGGGGAGGGAACGTCGGCGGTGACGGCCACGGGCGCGGCGTTCGACAAGGGATTCTCCGTACCTTGCGGGGGCACAGCAGCGGATCGCTGACCTGGCACTGTTAGGCTCACCTTACTTATGCCTGCCGGTTCGCCCCGTCCCGGGGGCGGACAAGCAAGGGTGAGGAACAGTGCACAACCGTATGTCGCCGCGCCGGGTACGCCGGCTGTGAGCGGCCCGGTTCTCCAGGGAACGAACGAACGGAAGACCGCGAAGCTCGAGCGACGGCGTGCGCGCAGCCGCCCCGTCCTGGCCCTCGGACTGCTGGTCGCCGTGGCCGTTCTCCTGCTGACCGTGCTGGTGAGCCTCGCGGTCGGCTCGGGGGACGTGGCCCTCGGCGACGTATTCGACGGGGTGTTCGACCCTGACCTCGGCGTCAAGGGCCAGCTCATCGTCCAGGAGGTCCGCATACCCCGCACCGTGGCCGGGCTGCTGGCCGGTGCGGCGCTCGGCCTCGCGGGCACGGTCATGCAGGGCGTGGCCCGCAACCCGCTCGCCGACCCCCAGCTCCTCGGCATCAACGCGGGCGCCTCGGTCGCCGTGGTGTGCTCGATCAGCTTCTTCGGACTCACCGTCGCCACGCAGTACATCTGGTTCGGCTTCCTCGGCGCCCTGCTCGCCGCCCTCCTCGTGTACGGCGTCGGCTCGCTCGGCCGCGAGGGCGCCACCCCGGTCAAGCTGGCCCTGGCGGGCGCGGCGACCAGCGCCGTCCTCACCTCCGTGACCAGCGTGGTCCTGCTCCAGGACCGCGAGAGCTACGACCGCTTCCGCTTCTGGCAGCTGGGCGCGCTCACCGCACGCGACGCGGACGTGCTGTGGCAGGTGTCCCCGTTCATCGCGGCCGGAGCCGTCCTCGCGCTGCTGCTCGGCCCGCAGCTCAACGCCCTCTCCCTCGGTGACGACCTGGCCCGCGGCCTCGGCCAGCGGGTGGGCCTCGCCCGGCTCACCTCGGCGCTCGCCGTGGTGCTGCTGTGCGGCGCGGCGACCGTGGTGGCCGGCCCGATCGGCTTCGTCGGCCTCGCCGTGCCGCACGCCGCCCGGCTCATCACCGGCCCCGACTACCGCTGGGTGCTCCCGTACAGCATGGTGCTCGCCCCGGTCATGCTGCTCGTCGCCGACATCACCGGCCGGGTCGTCGCCCCGCCCGGCGAGGTCCAGGTGGGCGTGGTCACCGCCGGGATCGGCTGCATCCCCTTCATCTGGCTCGTCCGGCGCAGGAAGCAGGTGGAACTGTGACCGGGACCCGCCTCCAGGAGGCGCCCGACGCCGCCCGCCTCACGGACGCCGTACGCACGGTGACACGGGTACGCGGCCGGGGACGCCGGCGCTCCGTGCTGGTCGCGGCCGCCCTGTCGGCCGCCGTGGTGGCGGTGTTCGCCCTCTCGCTCAGCGTCGGCGACATGGTGATGCCGCTCGGCAAGGTCGTGGAGACCCTGTTCGGCGGCGGGGACGGCGGCTCGCGCTTCGTCGTGCTGGAACTCCGCCTGCCCCGCGCCCTGCTCGCGATCCTCGTCGGTATCGGCTTCGGGCTCTCCGGAGCCGTCTTCCAGTCCCTGCTGCGCAACCCGCTGGCCAGCCCGGACGTCATCGGCATCAGCGCCGGGGCGAGCGCCGTCGCCGTCACCGCGTCGCTGCTCTTCCAGGTCAGCGGCCTCGCCCTGTCCGGGAGCGCCCTGTTCGGGTCGGTGGCCGCCGGCGCCGCCATCTATCTGCTCGCCTGGCGCCAGGGCGTCGCCGGCCAGCGCCTCGTGCTGATCGGCGTGGGCTTCGGGACCGGGCTGAGCAGCGTGGTCTGGTACGTGATGGCCCGCTCCGACACCGCCGACGCGCAGGAGGCGTACCTCTGGCTGACCGGCACCCTCAACGGCCGTTCCTGGGGCCAGGTGTGGCCGCTGCTGAGCGCCCTCGCCGTCCTCGTGCCGCTCACCGTCCTCGCCTCCCGCGCCCTGGGCCCCCTCCAGCTCGGGGACGACGCGGCAGCAGGGCTCGGCGCCCGCGTCGAGCCCGGCAGGCTGGCCCTGCTCGGCTGCGCGACCGCCCTCGCCGGGGTCGCCACCGCGGCGGCCGGCCCGGTCGGCTTCGTCGCGTTCGTCTCCGCGCCGATCGCCCGCCGCCTCGTCCCGGGCCGCGGCGCCGCCCAGCCGCACGCGGCGCTGACCGGCGCCCTGATCGTCCTGGTCGCCGACTTCGGCGCCCAGCACCTGCTGCCGTCGGTCCAGCTGCCGGTGGGCGCGGTGACCAGCATCATCGGCGCCCCCTACCTGCTGCTGCTCCTGGCCCGTGCCAACCGAGGGGGCAGCGGTGGCTGACACAGAGACCCACGCGAACCTACGCGAAAAGGAAAGGCATGGCCGAGCCGTGGCTGAGCACACCCTCCGGGCCCAGGACGTCCGCCTCGCCTACGGCGACCGGGAGATCGTCTCCGGCCTCACCGTGAGCGTCCCGCCGGGGCGGATCACGGTCATCGTGGGCCCGAACGCCTGCGGCAAGTCGACGCTGCTGCGCGCGATGGCGCGGCTGCTCGCGCCCTCGGAGGGCGCCGTGCTGCTGGACGGCCGGAGCATCCAGGAGATGCCGACCAAGGAGGTCGCCGCCGTGCTCGGCATCCTCCCGCAGAGCCCGTCCGCGCCGGAGGGGATCACGGTCTCCGACCTCGTCGGGCGCGGCCGCTATCCGCACCAGGGCTGGTTCCGGCGCTGGGGCCCCGAGGACGACGAGGCCGTCGCCCAGGCGCTGCTCTCCACCGGCACCCTGGAGCTCGCCGACCGCCCGGTGGACGAGCTCTCGGGCGGGCAGCGCCAGCGGGTGTGGATCGCGATGGCGCTCTCGCAGCGTACGGACATCCTGCTGCTGGACGAGCCGACGACCTTCCTGGACGCCAGCCACCAGCTGGACGTCCTGGACCTGCTGACCGACCTGAACCACGAGCACGGCGCCACGATGGTGGCGGTGCTGCACGACCTGAACCTGGCCTGCCGCTACGCCGACCACATGATCGCCATGAAGGACGGGCGGATCGTCGCGGAGGGCCCGCCCTCCGGCATCGTGACGGAACCGCTGGTCGGCGAGGTGTTCGGCATGCGCTGCTCGGTCATGGAGGACCCGGCGTCGGGCACGCCCATGGTGGTGCCCCTGGGCCGCCACCATGTGCGGGGCGCCGCGGCCCGCCCCGCATCGTGATCACTCTTTAGGTGAGGCTAACCTAATCGGCATGAACGATTCCGCTCCCCGCTCCCGCCGCGCACGGCGCACTCCGGTCCTGATGGCCGGCGTCGTCGCCGCCCTCCTCGTCGGCCTGGCCGCCTGCGGCTCCTCCGACGGCACAGGCTCGGACTCCGCAGCCTCCTCGGACGGAGCCGCCGAGGGCGCCTTCCCCGCGAAGGTCGCGACGAAGTTCGGCGAGGTCACCGTCGACAAGGCTCCCCAGCGCATCGTCGCGCTCGGCTGGGGCGACGCCGAGACGGTCCTCGCGCTCGGCGGGCAGCCCGTGGGCGCGAGCGACTGGCTGGCCTTCGGCGGCGAGGGCGTCGGACCGTGGGCCAAGGGCGCGTACGACAAGAGCCCGCAGATCATCGGCACGCTGGAGCCCGAGTACGAGAAGATCGCGGCACTCCAGCCGGACCTGATCCTGGACACCAAGTCAAGCGGGGACCAGACGCGTTACGACACCCTGAGCAAGATCGCCCCGACCGTGGGCGTGCCCGAGGGCGGCGACCAGTACAAGCAGACGTGGGAGAAGCAGACCGAGATGGTCGCCGCCGCCATGGGCGTCCCGGAGAAGGGCGAGAAGCTCATCGCGGACACCGAGGCGAAGTTCGCCGCGGCCGCGAAGGCGCACCCGGAGTTCAAGGGCAGCACGATCACCCTCGGCTCCCGTACCTCCGAGGGTTACGGCGCCTACGTCTCCGGCACCGGCCGGGTCGACTTCGTCGAGCGCCTCGGCTTCGAGAACAACCCGGCCGTCGACGCCGAGGCAGGTGAGGGCTTCTCGATCTCCGTCTCCAAGGAGAAGCTCGACCTCCTCGACGCCGACCTGACGGTCATGGCCCCCATCGGCATCCCGGCCTCCGACATCAGCGGCGACCCGCTGTACAAGGCGGTCCCGTCCGTGAAGGCCGGACACTCCCTCGTCTTCGACGACAAGGGCATCAGCCAGGCGTTTGCCACCGACTCGGTGCTGTCGACCTCCTATGCGATCGACAAGGTCGTCCCGCTCTTCGCGGCGAAGATGAAGTAGACGGCCGCGCGCCCCGCGCCACCTGGTGGCGCGGGGCGCGAAGGGGTGCCAGGCTTGGTCCGGTGGAACGTGACCGGGTGGAGAAGCAGCTGCTGGACGGCCTGACCGTCGACACCAGCAGGCCCGAGCAGCCGATCCTGCTCGACGAGGCGGGCAAGCCGATCAGGACCTGGCGCGAGAACTATCCGTACGACCGCAAGATCCGCCGCAAGGAGTACGAGCGGATCAAGCGCGTCCTGCAGATCGAGATGCTCAAGCTCCAGCGGTGGACCAAGGACACCGGGGCACGGGTCGTCGTGGTCTGCGAGGGGCGCGACGCGGCCGGCAAGGGCGGCACCATCCAGCGCTTCACCGAGCGCCTCAACCCGCGTGGCGCGCGCATCGTGGCCCTCGACAAGCCCACCGACCGCGAGCGGGGCCAGTGGTACTTCCAGCGTTACGTCGCCCATCTGCCGGCGCCCGGCGAGATCGTCTTCTTCGACCGCTCCTGGTACAACCGGGCCGGTGTCGAACGCGTCATGGGCTTCTGCACCCCGCCGGAGTACGAACTCTTCCTCAGGCAGTGCCCGGCCTTCGAGGAGATGCTCGTCGACGACGGCATCCTCATGGTCAAGTTCTGGTTCTCCGTCTCCCGCGCCGAGCAGCGCACCCGCTTCGCGATCCGCCAGGTCGACCCCGTACGCCAGTGGAAGCTCTCGCCCACGGACATCGACTCCCTGGACCGCTGGGACGACTACACCAGCGCGAAGATCGACATGTTCCGTGCCACCGACACCGAGCACGCGCCGTGGACCGTCGTGAAGAGCAACGACAAGCGCCGGGCCCGCCTCGAAGCGATGCGCAGCCTGCTGGCCCGCGTCGACTACGCGGCGAAGGACTCCGGCGCCGTCGGCAAGCCGGACCCCCTCATCGTGGGCGCCGCGGCCACCCTGCTGGAACCGGGCGAGGAGGACACCGCCCTCTCGCCGACCCGCCTCGCCCCGCACCGCGACGGGCCGGGTCAGCACCCCTGACGAGCTGTCAGGTGACGCCCGGGGGAAGCCTTCCCCCGGGCGGCCGGGATCAACGGCCCTGCAGCGACTTCACGTTGTCGCCGAAGGTCCAGTCGCGGGACCCGTCCCAGTTGAGCGACCAGGTCATCAGCCCCTTCAGGCCGCTGATCCCGTTCCAGGCCTGGGCCACGAGCGAGGGCGCCATGTAGCCGCCGCCCGCACCCGACTGGGCGGGCAGACCGGGCACCTGCTTGTCGTACGGGACCTTGATGGTCGTGCCCTGCACGACCAGGCCCTGGTTCAGGCAGTCGGTCTGGGCGGTGAAGCCCTGCACGGTGCCCGCCTCGTAGGAGTCACCGGAACACCCGTACATGCTGCCGTTGTAGTACTGCATGTTCAGCCACCACAGCCGGCCGTTGTCGGCGTACTTCTTGATGACCGGCAGATAGGCGCCCCAGATCGAGCCGTAAGTGACGCTGCCGCCGGTGACGTAGGCGGTCTCCGGGGCCATGGTCAGGCCGAATCCGTCGGACATGGCGGCGAGGACCCCGTCGATGATCCGGATGAGATTGGCCTGCGAGGGCGAGAGCGTGTTGATGTCGCCGCTGCCGCTGAGACCGGTCTCGATGTCGATGTCGATGCCGTCGAAGTTGTACGTCTTCAGGATCGGCACCACCGTCTCCACGAACCGGTCGGCCACCGCCGAGGAACTGAGGTCGATGCCCGCCGTCGCACCGCCGATCGACAGCAGGGTGGTGAGCCCCCCTTCCTTCGCCTGGCACATCTCCTTGGGCGTCGGCACCTTCACGGTGGCGTCCATGCCGTCCTCCCACAGCACGGTGCCGTCCGACCGGATGACCGGGAAGGCCGCGTTCACGACGTTGTAGCCGTGCTCGGGGATGCGCGGATCGGCGATCGAGGTCCAGCCGAACGGCGGGTGCACGCCGTTGGCGGCCCCGTCCCAGTTCTCCCAGTAGCCCTGGAGCACCTTGCCCTGCGGCCTCGGCTTCAGGGCGCAGGTGGCGGCGGCCGGGGACGCGGAGTCCCCGGCGGCGGCGGAGGCGGCCGGTGCGGTGCCGACCAGCGCCTGGGCGGCTCCCGCGGCCGCCAGCGCGACGGCCAGAAGCCGGGCGGTGTAGGTGTGTCCTGCCGTACGTCGAGGCATGGGGGGCCCTTTCTGTGGCTGTGCCGACGGGCACAGTGGGGGACGCCGGGTGGGGGGTGGCTACCTCTGCGGTCTAGACCAACCGCGAGGCTAGCCCTGCCGGTTGAGCATGTCCATACCAATGCCGCCCCGGGCGTGCGCCTGTCCGAGGGGCGCGCGCAGAAGCACCGGACAGGCGGGGGCCTGTCCGGTGCTCCGATGGGGCTGTCAGCAGTCCAGAGGCGCGGACCCGACGGTCACGTCGTCGAACCACAGCGTGTCGTCACCCGTCCCGTAGCTCTCCCAGCCCAGCCGCAGGGCGGTGGGCCGGGGCGGCGTGGTGCGGACCAGCCACTGCTGGTCGATGTCCTGGGTGGGGACACCGTCGGCGTGCAGACCCGGGACCAGCTCGTCGCCGAGCCAGGTGTCCAGGGCGGGTGCCGTCGTGTCGATCGAGAAGCGCAGGCACTGCCAGCTGTCCGTCGGCAGCGGCCTGCTCAGACCGACGCCGACCGGGCTCTGGGCCGGGAGGGTGGCGTCGTCGGTCTCGCGGTTCCACTGCAGGGCGCCGTTCTGGCCCCCGACGCGCAGACTCCGCCCGCCCTGCGAGGCGTCGGGCAGCGAGACGAACGTGACGTGGGCGGCGGGAAGGCCGGTGGTGTGCCGCACCCACATGCGTACGTGGAGCACCGGGCCCGCCGTGGACAGGTCCGCCGTGGAGGCGACGAACGCGTGGTTGCAGTAACCGGCCCGGCCGTCGACCCGCAGCGATCCGCTGCCGCTGTGCGCGACCTCGCTGTCGACGGCGGCCGTGCCGGTGCCCTGGCAGTCGGGGGCGGTGAACTGCCAGTCGCCGGACGGGGCGGGACCGGTCTGGTCCTCGAAGTCCGAGCAGATCAGGGCCCCGTCGTTCTGGCAGCCCGCCTCCGCGCCGCTCGCGGCGTTCGCCGTGAAGCCGGTCGCCAGCAGTGCGGCAGCCGTGAGGGCCGCCGCCCATGACCGGCGCGGTAATCGGGACTGTGATCGTGAGGGAAGGACGCGCACGTGTGCCTCCGGGGTGGGGGTGAGGTTCCTGCGCGGCGGGGCTCCTCGCCGGAGCCCCGCCGGGGACGTCAGCTCGTGGGGAAGCTGTCGGGCGTGCTGATCCGGCTCTTGAGCAGGGCGCCGGACTCGCTCAGCACACCGCCGCTGCTGTAGTCGGTGCCGTTGCAGGTGCCGGACCGGAACGCGGCGCTGCTCTCGTCGGCGTCGGAGTAGGTCCAGTTCGCGTAGCTGATCTTCAGCTGGTCGAGCAGGTCCAGCCACGCCGTGGTGCTCGCCTGGTCCATCGCCCCGCCGCCGGTCGCGCTCACCGTGCCGAACTCGGTGACGAACAGCGGGAGTTTCGAGGCCGCCCGGCTCACCGTGGAGCGGTAGGCGTCCTTGTGGCTCGCGGCGTAGAAGTGGAAGGCGTACATGAGGTTGCTCGCGTTGACGGGGTTGCTGACGACCTCGCCCTCGTCGGAGCCGTCCGAGACCCCCAGCGAGGACCAGCCGCGGGTGCCGACGATGACGACGGCGTCCGGGTCGGCGGCCCTGATCACCGGGATGACCTGCTCGGCATAGCTCTTGATGGCCGACCAGCTCACGCCGTTGGGCTCATTGGCGATCTCGTAGATCACGTTCTTCTTGCCGGCGTTGCGGGCCGCGACGGACGCGAAGAACGTCTTCGCGCGGTCGATGTTGAAATTCGGGTCGCCCGGCGTCAGCGTGTGGAAATCGATCAAGGCGTACATGCCACGGGCCTCGGCCTCGTCGACGAGGCCGTTCACACGGTTGGTGAAGCCCGTGGGATCGGTCTCGTAACCGTCCTCCTGTACGTACATGGCGATGCGCAGCAGGTCCGACTTCCAGTCGTTCGCCAGCGCGTCCAGGGACGCGGTGTTGTAGCACTGGCTGAACCACTGGATGCCGTGCGTGCTCATGCCCCTCAGCTGGATGGGGCGGTCGTGCTCGTTGCACAGGTTGACGCCGCAGACGTGGAGTTGTCCGTTGACGTCCACCGGGGTGCCGGCGGCGGGGTCGGGGTCGGGCGTGGGCTCTTCGAGGGAGCCCGTGCAGGCGACACCGTTGAGCCTGAACGCCGTGGGCTTCGGGTTGGCGCCGGTGGCGGAGCCCGCGAAGCCCAGGTCTGCCGTCGCATCGGTGGCGAGCGTACGGTTCCAGTCGACGCCGGCCGCGGTGACCTCGGAACCGGACTGCGACCAGGTGGCGTTCCAGCCCTGCGTGACCTTCTGCCCCGCGTCCGGCAGGGAGAAGGTGAGGGTCCAGCCGGTGACCGGGGCGCCCAGGTTGGTGACCTTCACTCCGGCCTGGAAGCCGCCCTGCCACTGGCTGGTCACGGTGTAGTCGACCTTGCAGCCGGCGGCGGCGGCGGCCCCGGCCTGGGGACTGATCGCCGCCGTGAGGCCCAGGACGGTGGCGCAGGTCGCCAGTAAGGCGAGCAGACGTTTCATGACGTTCCTCCTCGTGCGAAGCGGTGGGGGGTGGGAGCGCTCCCAAGGTCCATCGGGCCGAGACCGTACACGGTGCGCCGAGGCGCGTACAGACATGCGACCGGCTTTGACGAAGAGGGATCCGGCCGCCGGGCCGGCCGCACGGGCGGGACCGGCGGCCGCCTGCGGCGGATCTGCACACCGTGTCCCCAGGCGGCGCGCGGCCCGCGACGACTCCCCGTGGCCCGCACCGGTCCAGGGTGCCCGTGGCCGCGAATGTCCGCTTTCGCGGTGGCTTGAAATTCCCGGCAGCGGAACGTCCGTCGATCGGGAAGGTGAAGAAGCTGTACCGGTCCGAAGGGCAATGTGACCGCAATGGCTTTACGGCGCCGAGAAAGCGGAGGGAGAGCTACCGGGCGGGTGGCCTCCCCTGATGCCCCCGTGCTTACATCCTCCGTATCGCGGAAGCGGCAACGGCATTCTCTCCTGACGGAGTTGGTCCGGGCCAATTCCGGAATTGACGCGAAAGGAATTCACCTCATGAGCTCCGCCCCCCACATCCACACCCAGGAAATCTCCGACGCGGACCTGGACAACGTGTCCGGTGGCCTTTCCGGCGCGGCTTCCCTCGAAGCGCCGCTCGTCGGCGGCATCTCGGGCGGCCTCAACGCCGACCTGCTCACCGGCAGCCTGTCGGGCGCCGTCGGCGCCAACCTGCTGGGCGTCGCCGGGCTCGGCTCCGCCGCCACGCTCTCGGCCTGAGCCGACAGCTCGGCCCGTATGCCCCGATGCCGGTCAGGCGCGGGGCATAGGGGCATGTGAGGGGCACCATGATCAGGCACGCGGAGGACCCCGAGGCCATGGATCCCGGGACCGCTTTCACGGACGACCGGTGGGCACTGATCTGGAGCCACCGTGACGAACTGCTGGACGTCGCGCGCGGTTGCTCGCAGAGCGCCGAGGACGCGGAGGACGCCGTCCACGAAGCGATGATCTGCGCGAGGGAGACCCCGGACATCCCGTACGGCCGGGTGCGCCCGTGGCTCCGCCTCGCGACCCTCCGCGCATGCGCCGACCGGCGCCGTCAGGTCGCCCGGGACGCGGAGCTGAGCGCGGCCTGCCCCGTCGCCCCCGCCGATCCCTCCCCCGTGGAGGAGGCGGCCTGCGACCGCGCGGAGGCCAGGTGGATCGCCGCCCGCAGCGCCGAACTGCTGCCCGCACGCCAGGCGGAGGCGCTGCGGTTGCACTCCCAGGGCCACGACGTCGGACAGGTGGCCCGGACCATGGGCCTGAGCTACCGGGCCACCGAGTCCCTGCTCGCCAGAGCCAGACGTTCGCTGCGCGCCGCGCTGGCCGGGAGCCTCACCCTCGCCGCGGCCGTGTGGCTGTCCGTGCGGAGACTCCCGCGTACGGGCTTCGCCCAGCAGGCGGTGGCGGCATCGGCGGCGGCGACCGTCGCCGCCGCCGGACTGACCCTCTCCGCCCCCGTCCGGCCCGAGAGCCCGCGTCCCGCCGACAGGCCCGGGGGCTCGGCCCCACGCGCCGTGGAGTCGCCCGCTCCCCACGTGCATCCCGCACGCTCTCCCGCGCCCTCCACCGCCCGGGGTCCGCAGGATTCCGCCGACCGGACGGGCCGGGACACCTCGCATCCCGTGACGAGGAATCCGCCGAGGACCTACGAGCCGCCGCGTGCGGCCCCCGTGGAGATATCGATCGAACTCGGCACGGGCGAGGCGGTGCCCACGCCGGTGCCCCGGTCGGTGCCCACGTCGGTTCCGTCGCTGCCGCCGGTCGACGCGTCCGGCGCCGATGCCACGGAGGCCTTGCTCGATCTATCGAGATTCGATAGATTCCCATCGTAGGTCGATGGGAGGCTGAGTCATGGGAAAGCTGACAGTGCGTGCGCTGCGCGCAGTGCTCGCCGTGGTGCTCACCGGCACCGTGTGCGTACAGGCACTGATGGTGTGGGTGTTGGTCAGCGGGAGCGACCCGGAGGACGGGTCGCTCCCGCTGACCCCGCTGCGTGTGATCACGATCCTGGGGATCGGGGCGGTCCAGGTCGCCCTGGTCTGCGTATGGCGACTGGTGACGATGGTGCGGCGCGGCACCGTGTTCTCGCACGCCGCCTTCCGGTACGTGGACGGCATCATCGGCGCGGTCGTCGCGGTTGCCCTCGTGTGGTTCGGGGTCACCGCCCTGAACGCGCCGGGCCAGCGTGAGGACCCGGGCGTCACCCTCATCATGGGCGGGATCGGCCTGGCCGTCCTGGGAGTCGCGCTCATCGTGCTCGTGCTGCGGACCCTGCTCGCCCAGGCCGTCGCCCGCGACGGCGAAGCGGCCCAGATGCAGGCCGAGTTGGACGAGGTGATCTGATGCCGATCGCCGTCGACATCGACGTGATGCTGGCCAGGCGGAAGATGTCCGTGGGTGAGCTCGCGGACCGCGTGGGGATCACGCCCGCCAACCTCGCGGTGCTCAAGAACGGCCGCGCCAAGGCGGTGCGCTTCACGACGCTCGCGGCGCTCTGCGAGGTGCTCGACTGCCAGCCGGGCGACCTGCTCCGCTGGGATGCCGAGGGCGAATGAACCGCGCGGCCCTAGACGGCAGCGCGGACGAACGCCGCCCAGGCGGCCGGGGGCACGGTCAGGACCGGGCCGGCGGTGACCTTGGAGTCGCGGATGTGCACGGCGGCGGGGTGGGTGGCGACCTCTACGCAGTTGCCGCCTTCGCTGGCGCTGTAGCTGGAGGTGCGCCAGTCGTAGGCGACTTCGAGGCACGCGCCGCCCTCGCTGCCGCTGTGGCTGGACTTGAACCAGGTGAGGCCGGTGTCGTGTGCCGCGCGCGTCATGACTCTCCAAGCAGGTCGTCCAGTAGGCGCATGCTTTCCTCGGGGGAAATCGCCTGCGAACGCAGCATCCCATATTTCTGTTGCAGCACACTGACCTCGTCGAGGTCGTCGAGCAGCACACTGACGCGCTGCCCCTCGATGTAGGCCAGCTGATCGTGGTCCGGGGTCTCCAGCAGCACCATCGGCCCGTCGAGTGCGGCGTGCGTCTGCCGGTCGGTGGGCATGATCTGGAGTCCCAGGAAGGGCAGTTCGGCGCAGCGTCGCAGATGCAGGATTTGCCCGCGCAGGACGGAGCGACCGCCGAGAGGCCGCCGGAGAATGGACTCCTCGATCAAGAAGTTGGCCATGGGCCGGGGCTTGCGGTCGAACACGCGCTGCCGGTCGAGGCGGGCTGCGAGGCGTTCCTCCAGCTGGCTGTCTTCCAGGGGTGGGTAGAGGCTCGCGAAGACCGCGCGGGCGTACTCCTCCGTCTGGAGAAGCCCTGGTACCACCTGGTTCTCGTACCAGAGCAGCGTCACGGCCTCCTGCTCGTACTCCACGAAGTCCTGCGCGAACGCCGGGAACCGCTCCTTCTGCGGCACCTTCGCCACCGCGACCCCCAGCACCCCCTTCGTGTCCAGCAGTTCGTCCAGCTGTGCCGCGAAGTCCGCCTGGAGCGTCCGGCGGCCCTGTTCGATCGAGGCGATCGTGTCCTCGCCCACGCAGAACCGGTCGGCCAGCGACGTCTGCGTGTGCCCGGCCGCGCGGCGGAAGGCGGCGAGCTGCGCGCCGATCACATGCCAGGACGTGACCCGCTTGCTCTTCTTCTTTGCCGAGTGCATGAGGTGCCTCTCCCCGTACGCGAGCCCCGCCGGACCCGTCAGCGCTCGTACAAACGCGTCCCGCTCCCCCACCCCCCAGGCGTCGGCGAGCGCCCCGACGAGCGCGAGTCCGCGCCCGTGCTCGGCGAGGGGCCCGGGGTCCGCCGGCTCCCGGGCCTGGCCCTCGCCGCTGTCGTGCACCTCGATCCGGAGCACGCTCCCGCAGGTGAGCTGGACCCGGGACCCGGGGAAGATCGTCTGGTGCGAGTTTGCCGGTTCGGCAAGCAAGTTTGTCGAATCGGGCCGGCCCGCGCACCATCACCCGTAACAGGAGGTGTTCCGCATGAGCGAGATGGACCAGCGGTACGACGTGGTGGTGATCGGCGGTGGGGCCGCCGGGCTGAGCGGGGCGCTCGCCCTGGCCCGGGCGCGGCGTTCCGTGCTCGTGATCGACGCGGGCAGTCCGCGTAACGCGCCCGCGTCCCACGTGCACAACTACCTGGGCCGCGAGGGCACCCCGCCCTCGGAACTGCTGGCCGCGGGCCGGGCCGAAGCGGCGGACTACGGCGCCGAGATCGTCCCGGGCGACGTCGTCTCGGCCGAGAAGCTGCCCGACGGCTTCCGCGTCGTACGGGCGGACGGGAGCGCCGTCCACGCCCGGCGTCTGCTCGTGACCACCGGAATCGTCGACGAGCTGCCGCCGGTGGAGGGCCTGGCCGAGCGCTGGGGCCGCGAGGTGCTGCACTGCCCCTACTGCCACGGCTGGGAGGTGCGGGACACGCCGGTCGGCATCCTGGCGCTCAGCCCGATGGCCGTGCACCAGGCGCTGCTCTGGCGGCAGTGGACCGACGACGTGGTGCTGTTCCGGCACGACCGGGCCGACTTCGGTGACGAGGAGTACGAGCAGCTCGCCGCCCGGGGCATCTCCGTGGTGGACGGCGAGGTGACCGGGCTGGAGGTGACCGGCGACCGGCTCACCGGGGTGCGGCTGGCCGGGGAGACGGTGATCCCGCGCGAGGCGCTCGTGGTCCAGCCGCGCTTCACCGCGCGGTCGGCGGTCCTGGAGAGCCTCGGCCTGGTGCCCACCGAGCTGACGGCGGGCGACCACGTCGTCGGCACGTACATCGCGGCCGACCCCGCCGGGGCCACCGCCGTGCCCGGGGTGTGGGTGGCCGGTAACGTCGCGAACCTCATGGAGCAGGTCGTCGGCGCGGCGGCGGCCGGGCTGAAGGCGGCCTCGATGATCAACATGGACCTCGTCACCGAGGACACCGGCCGCGCGGTCGACGCCCGCCGCGCGCCCTTCTCGGCCGAGGCCGAGCGCCAGGTCACCGAGCGGGTGCTCGGGGGCCGCCGTCACGGACTTCAGGAGATGAAATGACCACCGACAGCACCCGTACCGACGCCGAGATGTGGGACGACCGCTACCGCGAGAGCGACCGGATCTGGAGCGGGAACCCCAACGTGGTCCTCGTCCGCGAGGTGGAGGACCTGAAGCCGGGGCGCGCCCTGGACCTCGGCTGCGGTGAGGGTGCCGACGCGGTCTGGCTCGCCCGGTCCGGCTGGCAGGTCACCGCCACCGACATCTCGCGCGTCGCCCTGGAGCGGGCGGCCGGCCACGCGGCCGAGGCGGGGGTGGCCGGCCGGATCGACTGGCAGTGGCACGACCTGGGCGACACGTTCCCCGAAGGGGAGTTCGACCTGGTCTCCGCCCAGTTCCTGCACTCCATGGGCGACCTGCCGCGCGAGCGGATCCTGCGGCAGGCGGCCTCGGCCGTGGCACCCGGAGGGGTGCTCCTCATCGTCGGCCACGCGGGCTTCCCCACCTGGGAGAAGAACCCGCACCCCGAGGTGCACCTGCCCACGACGGACGAGGTCCTGGAGTCCCTCGAACTGCCGGAGGGGCGGTGGGAGGTGCTGCTCAGCGCCGAGCACGAACGCATCCAGAACGACCCGGACGGCAACCCCACCACCCGCACCGACAACGCCCTGAAGGTCCGCCGCACGGGGTGAATCGGTAGGGGTTTCGGCACATCGACGGACCGGACCGCACCGTGGGTGGGTGCGGTCGGGGGGGGCGAGGCGCCCCCCGTACGGTCAGGCGGCCTTGATCGCGGAGATGTCGAAGTTCAGCTTGACCTTGTCGCCGACGAGCACGCCGCCGGTCTCCAGCGCGGCGTTGTAGGTCAGGCCCCAGTCGGAGCGTAGGATCTCGGCGCTGCCCTCGAAGCCCACGCGCTGGTTGCCGTAGGGGTCGGTGGCTGAGCCGTTGAACTCCAGGTCGATGGCGAGCGGGCGGGTGACGCCCTTGATCGTGAGGTCCCCGGTGATCCGGTACGCGTCGCCGCCGAGCTGCTCGGCCCCGGTGGAGCGGAACGTCATCAGGGGGAACGTCTCCGCGTCGAAGAAGTCGCCGCTGACCAGGTGGCCGTCGCGGTCGGCGATCCCGGTGTCGACGCTGGCGATCTTGACGTCGATGGACGCGGTGGAGGCGGAAGGGGTCGTGCCGTCCAGGGTGAGGGTGCCCTCGTGCTCACCGAAGGAGCCCCGCACATTGGTGACCATGGCGTGGCGCACGGTGAAGCCGATGCTGCTGTGGGCCGGGTCGATCGTGTACGCGCCGGTCAGGGCGGCCAGCGCCGGGTCCACGGCGAGGGTGGCGGTGGTGGACGGGGCGTCGTTGTTCCTGCGGTTGAACAGAGCCATGGCTCCTCCTCGGGGGACGGTTCAGACGAGTGGCCGTCGAAGATTTGTTTAATCTTCAACGAGATTGACTGTAGACCCATTTTGTTCAAAGTTCAACATCAAGGGTCCAGGCCGGTCCGAAAGTCGCGGGCGGAGCCCCGTCCGCCTCCTGCCGCCCCCTGGCGGACGCGCGTAGAGCTGGGGCACTATCTCCCTGCCCCCAAATTGTCATGAGCAGGAGGACTTCCCCCATGCAGACCCGTCCCCGTCTCCGCTCGGCCCTGGCCGCTCTCGCCCTCGTCCTCGGCGCGCTCTTCGCGCCCGGCGTGGGCATCCTCGGCGGCGGCGCCACCGAGGCGCACGCCGCCACCAAGCTGACCCACTCCCAGGCGACCTCCCGCTTCACCTCGTCCGGGGTCACCTGGTCGTCCTCGGGCGGCTGTTCCAACCGGAACGTCTCCACCTGCACGTCCTTCGACCAGCTCAACCTGACCAGCGCCCAGGGCGCCCAGACCCTGAAGAGCGCCACCGGCTGCGCGCTCAACATCACCGGGGGCACCGAGACCGGGCACGCCAGTGGCACGTACTCGCACTGGAACGGCTACAAGCTCGACTTCGGCAAGACCACCTGCCTGACGAACTACGTGAAGGGCACGTTCGCCTACATCGGGGTGCGCGGCGACGGCGCCCCGCAGTACCAGTCCGGCTCCGGCAACGTCTACGCGGACGAGGGCAACCACTGGGACGTGACGTACTACAACTGCGGCGGCTGCTGAGCCCCGTACGCACAGAGCGAAGGGTGCCCCCGTCCGGCCGGACGGGGGCACCCTTGCGTGCGTGCTCAGACCTGCGGTTCCAGGGCCGGGCCGAGCGAGGAGAACTTCTCCTGGCTGACCACCCGGCGCGGCGGCCAGGTGATGTTCTCCGGCGGCCAGCTCTGGCCCGTCCTCTTCAGGAACCAGGCGGGCGGCTCGTACATCGGGGGCTCGTAGCCCTCCGGGAGCGCGGTCTTCCAGGTCAGGCCCTCGGTCCGCTTCCGGAACTCCTCCTTGACGCCCCTCAGCAGCTCCGGCTTCACCAGGAGGTCCACGGCCGTCGCCGCCAGATAGGCAGCGGCGGCCTTGATCGCCGCGTGGCCGGGATCCGATCCCGCGCACGAGGCGGTCGACCAGGTGTGCATCTTGCCCCCGATGGGAGCCACGGCCGCGCCCATGGAGACGGTCGGCACCTGCCAGCTGATATCGGCCACATCCGTGGAACCGCCGCCCAGGAAAACCGGGTTGGGCGGGGCGAGCTCGCCGATCTTGTCGTGCAGACCGCTCTCCGGCAGCCCCAGCGAGCTCTGCAGCTCCTTGGCCAGGCGCTGGGCGCCCTCGGAGAAGACCGGCGGCCCGATCTGCCGCATGTTGTCGTACATCAGCTCGGCGAACGCCTTCGAGGGGAGCTGGTTCCAGCACGCCGAGGTGATGCGGTGCCGCACCGACGTGCGGCTGGCGGTCGCGGCCGCCTTCGACACGGCGATGACCTTGTCCAGCAGCGAGGTGACGCGCTCGACGCTCCCCTCGCGGACGTAGTACGAGATCTCCGCGATCTCCGGCGTCACATTGGGGATGTCCCCGCCGTTGTTGATCACCCAGTGCAGCCGGGCGGAGGGCGCCATGCTCTCCTCGCGGAGGAACTCCGACATGGTCGCCATCATCACGGCCGCGTCCAGCGCGCTCTTGTTCCCGAGCGGGGTGCCCCCGTGGCCCGCGACACCGAGGAAGGTGAAGGTGACGGCCGTCATCGCGTTCGACGTGCCCCAGCCGGTCGCGTTGCCCGTCGAGGGATGCCAGTCGAGGAAGGCGTCGAGCCCGTCGTAGACGCCCTTGCTGACGGCGTACGTCTTGCCGATCAGCTGCTCCTCGGCGGTGGACCCGAAGAACTTCACCGTCACATCGAGCTTGTGGCGCCGGGACGCCTCCGCCACGGCGGCCGCGGCGGCCGCCGCCGCGGTCCCGAGCGCGCAGTGCCCGCAGCCGTGGCCGGGCCCGTAGCCCGGGGCGAAGGGGTCGTGGACGTACTCCTTGGGGTCGTGCTCGCCCACCCCCTTGTTCTGCGACAGGCCGGGAAGGGCGTCGTACTCACCGCTGAAACCGAGGACCGGACCGCCCTTGCCCCGGGTGTACGTGGCGGTGAACGCGGTCGGGAAGCCGGCGGTGCCGAACTTCACGTCGAACCCGGCCTTGCGCAGGAAGTCCGCCTCGGCGAGGGAGGAGTTCCACTCCCGCAGGCTCAGCTCCGCGTGCTCCCAGATCTCGTCGTTCAGCGCGGTGATCCGGGACGCGTTCCGCTCGATCCAGCCGAGCGCCGTGCGCTTGGCCGCCGAGTCCTCGGCGAGCCCTTCCGGCGGGGTGTACGCGGCGGCGTCCACCGCGGTACCGGCGGCCTCGTCCGAGGCCGCCGCCATGGCCGGGTCCGCCGTCATGCCCATCGCCGTGGTGGCGATTCCCGCGGCCCCGAGCAGTTGCATGATCCGGCGGCGGCTGGGCCCGTCGCCTGTGTGTACCGCATGGTCGTGGTCGCTGGGGTCGTGCAAGTCGCACACGGGCGCCTCCGGTCCGATGGCATGTACAAGTACAGTGCCCGGCACTCTCCATTCCGGATGTTGCGAAGTCAATAGGGCTGCGTATCCGCGTGGTTACACGCTCCACCACCGGCAGGGACGGAGGCGTCCGGCTCAGGGGCGGAGCGCGGGCAGGACACCGTCGCCGAGTACTCCGGCGCGGTCCACGGCGATCCGGCCCTCCTTCACCACGGCCAGGATGTGGGCCGGATCGCCCAGGGACGCGATGTCGGACAAGGGGTCGATGTCCGTGACCACCAGATCGGCCGCCTTGCCCGCCTCCAGGGTCCCGGTGACCTCGTCGACACCGCACAGCCGCGCCGCGTCACCGGTCGCGGCCACGATCGCCGCCATGGGCGTCAGGCCCGCGATGTCCACGAGCAGCCCGAGCTCCTGGAGGTTTTGGCCGTGCCCGACGGCCAGGCCGCTGTCGGTCCCCATCGCGATCCTGACCCCCGCCGAGGCCGACCGGGCCACCGACTCCTGGGCGATCCGGTGCCAGCGCACCCCCTTCTCGTACGCCGATGGGGAGGTGCGCGCCGGGTCCAGGTCCTGCGTCGTCTCCAGCAGCGTCGGCACCAGGAACTGGCCCCGGTCCACCATCTCCGCCCGCAGCTCGTCGTCCAGGGCGTAGCCGTGCTCGATGCTGCTCACCCCCGCCCGGACGGCGGCCTCGATGCCGGGCCGCCCGATCGCGTGCGCGGCGACCGGCAGGCCGCCGTAGGCCTGGGCCTCCTCGACGGCCGCCCGGATCATCTCCGGGCGCAGCCCCAGCCACTCCGGCCGGTCGTGCGGGGAGGTGACGCCGCCGCTGGTGGCGAGCTTGACGCAGTCGGCGCCCACCGCGACCAGGTCGCGCACCCGGGCCCGCATGTCGTCGACGGAGCCGACCAGGCCGCGCGGGCTCTCGGGAAAGGTGACGGCCAGGGCGAGCCCGTCGATACCTCCCGCGAGGGTGAAGTCGGCGTGGCCGGCCCGCTGGCTGAGCATGGTGACCGAGACCAGCAGCCGGGGGCCGGGGATCCTCCGCTCCGCCACGGCCTGCCGGAAGCCCGCGTCCAGACCCATCAGATCCCGGGCGGTCGTCACCCCGTTCTCCAGGGTGACGCGCAGCCGGTCCAGGACCTTCAGCATCCGGTAGCTCGGCAGTTCACCGAGGCCCTGGAGGGGATTGCCGGCGGGGCCCGGCAGGGCGAAGTGCACATGGGTGTCGATGAAGCCGGGGCACACGGTCCGTCCTGCGAGGTCCAGCCGCCTCGCCGGTCCGAGGCCGGCGGGAAGCCCGGCCCCGGGGCCGGCCCAGCGGACGACGGTCCCCTCGATCAGCAGCGCCGCGTCGGGTACCGGGGCCCGGCCGGTGCCGTCGATCAGACGCAGGCCATGGAGGAGGACCCGCTCAGCGGGGTCACCGACGGGGGACTCGTCGAGGGAGGACATCTGCCAACGATCCACCCCGGGGGCCGGCGGCGCAGGCCGCACTGGGCCGCACGGGTGGAGGACGCGGGCGTGCCCGCCCGCCGCGGACGGGCGGCGGGCGGGCACGGTGTCACAGGGTCACGGGCGCGTCAGGAGCCGACGGCCACCGTGAAGCGCCGCGGGTTGCCGTCGTGCGCGGCCCCCGACACGTCCGGCTCGCCGTCCGGGCGTACGTCGTCGTAGGGGAACGCGTAGCCGATCGGGGAGTTCGCGTGGACGACGCGCGACCAGTGGTTGGTCACCGCTCCCTTGTAGTAGTCCGCCACCGACGTGCCGTTCGGCTGGCTGGGGTGGCTGAGCATGATCGAGCGGTTGAAGCCCGCCGCGATCCTCGCCAGCAGCGCCTTCTTGTCGTCGTTGTCGCCCGGGTTGTTCGTGAAGGGCCCGTGGTTGCAGGTGAAGATGTCCTTCGACGTGGGCTTGACGAAGGTGTGGCCGCCCTCGAAGGTCAGCGTGTCACCGCTGACCCGGCCGGCGAGCGTGCCCCGGCCGCCCTGCAGGTCGATCTTCAGATCGGTGGAGCGGTACTTCTCCCAGACCTCGTCGATCTGCGCGGTGAACAGGTCGCGGAAGGGCATCTCGGCCGGGCGGTCGAAGTACGGCGCCATCAGGTTCTGCGGCGAGACGACCCGCAGGACCTTCCCGTCCGAGCCCCGGGTGACCAGCTTGTCCCAGGGCTGCCCGTCGGCGGCGGCCTGGGCCGTGAGGTCGTCGGCGATGCGCTGGACCGCGCCGTCCGGGAGCGGGGCCACGGTGTGCGTCCCGTCGCCCTCCAGGGTCAGCCCGATCGGCAGCGCCGTCACCAGGTCGACGTAGCTGATGTTCGCGTACAGCTGCTGCGGATTGAAGGTGAACTCGCAGAACGACCAGGTCCTGCCGTAGTTCGGGTCCGTGGGGGTCGCGAAGGCCGGCTCGACCAGGGACGGCCCCGGGTTGAGGTAGAAGTCCAGCTTGTCGTCGCGTACGAAGTAGACCCTCGCCCCGTACATCTGAGGCAAGGTCAGGACGACCGGCCCGGCGCCCGCCGCCTTCAGCGGGATGGCGCAGTCCACCGGCAGGGGGGTCTGGGGGGCGCCGGGGGAGTCGGGGTGGTAGACGCTGCCGTCGGGGCGCAGCAGCACCCAGCGGTCCGTGCCCTGCTCGTGGCCGGTGACGTACGCGTGCACCGTGCCGGGCAACGAGCGGTTCTCCAGGGCCAGTTCGCATGTCGCGGCGGCGGCCGACGTGCGGGGGCTCAGGGCGCTGCCCCAGAGGGGGTAGGTGAGCGCGGTCGCGGAGGCGGCGGCGCCCGTCAGGAACATTCTGCGCGAAATCACGGAGGAACTCCCGAGGTGTGGGGGTCGCAGACAGGGGTCAGGTGTGGTGCGGGGGAGGCGGAGCGGTGGGGCCGTCTGCGGTGCGCACCACTCTCGCGATGCCTCCGGTGAGCGTCAAGACTTATGACTGAGAGCGCTCTCAAGAAGTCTCCGTTCTTCACAACTCGACGCCCTGGAACGGGTTTTGGCCACGCCTGGTCGATCACCGCATGCGCGGAGTGAACAGGAACTGAACGCGCCGGCCGCCCGGGCCCCGGGGGCCCCTCCGGGCGGCCCGCGGGTACTGTCTCCTTCGGTCGCGGAGGCGTGGTCCGGTGCGCGCCCCCGGGCGCCGGCCCTCTGCCATTCGGTGTGCGCAGTCCCCCGCCCCGGTGGATCCGCGGCGTGGCGCGCAGGGTGGTGTGTGTCCGGCGCCACACGCCCCTCTTTGTCGGAGCTCTACAACGCGGAAGCCCCGTGAGCTGGCAGATGGGATGCATGGCGCCCTGCTTCTGTCAGGTGCCACCAGGAAACCGGGCAGGAGACTGTCCGGAGTCGACGGCAGGGTTTCCGCGGTCGGGTTCGTAGGGTCGACGTATGACCGTTGTGGACGAAATCCCGGGCGAGCCGAGCGACACGCGTGGCCGGGTGGCCGAACTGCTGGCGCTGCGTGAGCAGGCCCGGCGTGGACCGAGCGACCGGGCGACCGAGGCGCAGCACGCCAAGGGCAAGCTGACCGCGCGGGAGCGTATCGAGCTGCTGCTGGACGAGGGATCGTTCAAGGAGGTCGAGCAGCTGCGCCGGCACCGGGCGACCGGCTTCGGCCTGGAGGCCAAGAAGCCGTACACCGACGGTGTCATCACCGGCTGGGGCACGGTCGACGGCCGCACCGTCTTCGTCTACGCGCACGACTTCCGGATCTTCGGCGGGGCGCTGGGCGAGGCCCACGCCACGAAGATCCACAAGATCATGGACATGGCCATCTCGGCCGGTGCCCCGCTGGTCTCCCTCAACGACGGCGCCGGCGCCCGTATCCAGGAGGGCGTCTCGGCGCTCGCCGGGTACGGCGGGATCTTCCAGCGCAACACCCGCGCCTCCGGTGTCATCCCGCAGATCAGCGTGATGCTCGGCCCGTGCGCGGGCGGCGCGGCCTACAGCCCCGCCCTCACCGACTTCGTCTTCATGGTCCGTGAGACCTCGCAGATGTTCATCACCGGCCCGGACGTCGTCAAGGCGGTCACCGGCGAGGAGATCACCCAGAACGGCCTCGGCGGCGCCGATGTGCACGCCGAGACCTCGGGCGTCGCGCACTTCGCGTACGACGACGAGGAGACCTGCATCGCGGAGGTCCGCTACCTCATCGGGATGCTGCCCTCCAACAACCGCGAGAACCCGCCCGTCGTCCCGAGCGACGACCCGGCCGACCGGCGCGGCGACGTCCTCCTGGACCTGGTCCCGGCCGACGGCAACCGCCCGTACGACATGCACAAGGTCATCGAGGAGCTCGTCGACGACGGCGACTTCCTGGAGGTCCACGAGCGCTGGGCCCGCAACATCGTCTGCGCCCTGGCCCGGCTCGACGGCCAGGTCGTCGGCATCGTGGCCAACCAGCCGCAGGCGCTGGCGGGCGTTCTGGACATCGAGGCGTCCGAGAAGGCCGCGCGATTCGTGCAGATGTGTGATGCCTTCAACATCCCCATCGTCACTCTGCTGGACGTACCCGGCTTCCTGCCCGGCGTCGATCAGGAGCACGGTGGGATCATTCGGCACGGCGCGAAGCTGCTCTACGCGTACTGCAACGCCACCGTGCCGAGGATCTCGCTGATCCTGCGGAAGGCCTACGGAGGCGCGTACATCGTCATGGACAGCCAGTCCATCGGCGCCGACCTCACCTACGCGTGGCCGACCAACGAGATCGCCGTGATGGGCGCCGAGGGCGCCGCCAACGTCATCTTCCGCCGTCAGATCGCCGACGCCGAGGACCCCGAGGCCATGCGGGCCCGCATGGTCAAGGAGTACAAGGCCGAGCTGATGCACCCCTACTACGCGGCCGAGCGCGGCCTGGTCGACGACGTCATCGACCCCGCCGAGACGCGCGAGGTGCTGATCGCCTCGCTCGCGATGCTCCGCAACAAGCACGCCGACCTGCCGTCCCGCAAGCACGGCAACCCTCCGCAGTAGTCGCAGCCGCGGCGGTCCCGACCGCCGGTCCCACGTGTCGCGACCACTGCCCAGAAGACGGAGACATCCATGAGCGTCACCCCCGCCGATTCGGTCCTGCGCGTCGAGAAGGGCCAGGCCGGCCCCGAGGAGCTCGCCGCCATCACCGCGGTCCTGCTCGCCCGCGCGGCCGCCCAGCCCGACGCGCCCGCCCACCGGGGCCGCAGCACGGCCGGATGGCGCCGGCTGGAGCGCACCCCCGGCTTCCGCGCCCCGCACAGCTGGCAGGGCTGAGAACGGCCGCCCAGGGCCCTCCAGGGCCCACCGGGCGGCTTCAGGCCCCGTACGACGGCGAAGGCCCCGTACTCCTTCCGAGGAGTACGGGGCCTTCGGCGTACGGCGGTGAGGTCAGCGCAGGCGGGCCATGAGGGCGTGCTCGACCAGGGTGATCAGCGCGCTCTTGGCGTCCGCGCGGTGCCGGGCGTCCGTGGTGAGGATCGGGGTGTCCGGGCCGATCTGGAGTGCTTCGCGTACTTCGTCGGGTGTGTAGGGCTGGTGTCCGTCGAAGCCGTTGAGGGCGATGACGAAGGGGAGGCCGCTGTTCTCGAAGTAGTCGACTGCGGGGAAGCAGTCGGCGAGGCGGCGGGTGTCGACGAGGACGACGGCGCCGATGGCGCCGCGGACCAGGTCGTCCCACATGAACCAGAAGCGGTCCTGTCCGGGGGTGCCGAACAGGTAGAGGATCAGGTCCTGGTCCAGGGTGATGCGTCCGAAGTCCATGGCCACCGTCGTGGTGGTCTTGTCCCCGGTGTGGGTCAGGTCGTCGATGCCCGCGGACGCGGACGTCATCACGGCTTCGGTGCGCAGCGGATTGATCTCCGAAACGGCACCGACAAACGTGGTCTTACCCACGCCGAAGCCCCCTGCCACCACGATCTTCGCCGAGGTAGTGGAGCGGGCCGCTCCGCCGCTAGAGCTTGCGAAGTCCACTGAGCACCCTTTCGAGCAGTGTCACATCTGGTTGGCCGCCGGCGGCCTCGTCGCCGCCGGGCTGATGGATAGCGACGAGTCCGGCCTCGGCCAGGTCGGCGACGAGGATCCGGGCAACGCCGAGGGGGATCGAGAGGAGGGCCGACACCTCGGCCACCGACTTGATCTCGATGCAGAGCCGGCAGATCCGCTGGTGCTCGGGCAACTGCCCTTGCAGCCGGGCGGGATCGGCCGTGGTGCTGACCAGCGCCTCGATGGCGAGCTGGTACCGCGGCCGGGTCCGGCCGCCGGTCATGGCGTACGGACGGACCAGCGGGTTGTGCGCCGCGGGCTTCGACGGCTGGGGAGCCTGCCGCTGCACCGGCTGGATGCGTGACGGCGGCGCCTCGTACCGCTGCGGCTGCTGCTCGTGCTGCGGCTGCTGGTACGGAGGCTGCTGCTGCGGCCATCCGGACCCCGGCTGCTGGGGCTGCTGCTGCCAGCCGCCCTGTTGCTGCGAGCCCTGCTGGGGCTGCTGGTAGGGCTGATACGGCTGATAAGGCTCTTGCGGGCCCTGTCTGCCGGGCATGGAGGGGTTGTCGAAACGGTTGTCACCCTGCTCACCCGGAACCCGCTGACCGCCCTGGTACGGGTGTCCGCCTGTGGGTGCTGCCACGTTTCCTCCTCCGACTGCCGGTCGCCATCCCAGTGGTGCCGCGCCACCGCACCTTATGGCGCGGTGACGAGAAACGCACTGTCTGTCTATTAGTTAAGAAGACTTCCCTGGAGTTCGGCGCGGAGATCCGGGGTAAGGACACTTCCTGCACGGTCTACGAGAAGTGCCATTTCGTACCCAACCAGGCCGATATCGGCGTCCGGGTGGGCGAGAACAGCGAGTGAAGATCCGTCAGAGATGGACATGATGAAGAGGAATCCTCGCTCCATCTCCACAACGGTCTGATTCACGGCGCCGCCTTCGAAGATCCGAGAGGCACCCGCGGTGAGCGACGTCAGACCGGAGGCGACGGCCGCCAGCTGATCGGCGCGGTCGCGCGGGAAACCTTCGGACATCGCCAGCAGGAGTCCGTCGGCGGAGACCACCACCGTGTGCGACACCCCAGGGGTGTTGTCCACGAAGTTGGTGATCAACCAGTTCAGATTCTGCGCCGCCTGGCTCATCGGGCTCACACTAACGCTCCTGGTTGTAGGTATTACTTGTGTCCGACCCCGCACGTCCCCGCAGGACACCACGTCGCAGGTTGCTCAACCTGCCCCGTACGTCCTCAGGGGCGCGGGAGACCTGTGGGCCGCCCTGCTGGGTCTGCTCCGCCGTGCCCTCGACCAGATTGGCCTTGGGTACGCGGCGGGGAAGTCCGGAAGGGGTGATCCCGCCCGCCTTCGGATCCCGGAGCTTCTCGGCCCGCTCCCAGCGCTCGTCGTTCGCCGAGCGCCAGTCGTCGGGACCTTCACCGTCGGCGTGATCCGTCTGCTGTGCCGGTGCCGTCTGCTGCACCGGCTGAGGCCGCTGCAGCTGCTCGGGTGGGGCAGGCTGATCGTTTCCGCGGCCGGTGGGCTGCCAGTGCTGCTGGCCCCCTCCGCGGCGCGGGAGACCCGCCTCGGTCAGGTCGCCACCGGGGTTCGGGGTGGGCCCCGGGCGGTCGAAGCCTACGCGCTCCTGTGCCTCCGCGGGAGCCGTCGGAACAGCTTCCGCTTCAGGCTGCGCCATGGGCTCGAAGGCCCCCTGGTACGCGCCCTGGTCCTGCCAGTCACCCTGGTGGGGAAGGCCGTCCTGCGAAGCGAACTGGTCGGCGTACTGCTCCTGCCGGCCGTCCGGAGCGGCGTACGCGGCTTCCGCATAGGTGTTCTGCTGCGGATCCTGGTAGCCGTTCCCGCCGGCGAACGCGTCGTAGCCGCCCTCGTAACCGGGCTGCGCGTACTCCTGCTGCTGCGGTTCCTGGGCGTACTGCTGCTCGGGTGCGTACTGCGCCTGGCCGTACTGCTCCTGCGGGTACTGCTCCTGGGAGTAGTCCTGGTGCTGCCCGGCGCCGTCGTCCTGGAACGTCGGACGCTCACCGCCGGTCTGCGCCTCCAGTGCCGCCCGCCGCTCCTCACGCATGAGGGAACGGTTGACCGGGTCCAGCTGCGGGGAGTCCGCCGCCGGGGTCTCGTAGCGCGAGTCGTCGAAGCCGAGCTCCGCCGCCGTACGCATCGGAGCCTGCTGCGGCATCGGATCGAACGCGTGCTGCTGCTCCGGCATGATCGAGGAGACGGTGAAGTCGTCCTGCGGAAGCCCCTCGCCACCACCACCGTGAGTGATCGCGTCGGGCAGCATGACCAGCGACGTCGTCCCGGCCTGCTCGCCCGAGGGCCGCAGCTGGACACGGATGCCGTGCCGGTCGGCCAGCCGGCCGACCACGAACAGACCCATCCGCTGGGACACCGCGGCGTCCACGGTCGGCGGGTTGGCCAGCTTGTGGTTGATGTCCGCGAAGTCCTCGGCGGTGAGGCCGATGCCCTTGTCGTGGATCTCGACCATCACGCGGCCGTCCGGCAGCCGGGTCGCGGTGACCCGGACCTTGGTCTGCGGCGAGGAGAACGTGGTGGCGTTCTCCAGCAGCTCGGCCAGCAGGTGCACGAGGTCGGTCACGGCCTGGCCGTGGATCTCGCTCTCCGGCACACCGGTGAGCTCGATGCGCTCGTAGGACTCCACCTCGGAGGAGGCGGCCCGCAGCACGTCGACGAGCGGCACCGGCTGGTTCCAGCGGCGGCCCGGCTCCTCGCCCGCGAGGACGAGGAGGTTCTCGCCGTTACGGCGCATACGGGTGGCCAGGTGGTCCAGCTTGAAGAGGCTCTCCAGCTGGTCCGGGTCGGCCTCGTTGTTCTCCAGGTCGGTGATGAGGGTCAGCTGGCCCTCGATGAGCGACTGGTTGCGGCGCGACAGGTTGGTGAAGATCGCGTTGACGTTGCCCCGCAGCATGGCCTGCTCGGCGGCGAGCCGGACGGCCTCGCGGTGCACCTGGTCGAAGGCGCGGGCGACCTCGCCGATCTCGTCCTGGCTGTTGATCGGGATCGGCTGGACCCGGGTGTCGACCCGGCCCGGCTCGGTCCGCGACAGCTGGTCGACCAGCATCGGCAGCCGCTGCTCGGCGATGCCGAAGGCGGCCGTACGCAGCTGGCGCATCGAGCGGCTCATCTGGCGGGCCATGAGCCCGGCGATGATGAAGGCGGCCAGCAGCGCGATGATCACGATCGCGGCGTTGACGATGGCGTCGTTCCTGGCGTCGTCCGAGATCTCCGACGCCTCGGTCACGGCCTTGTCCACGAGCTCGTTCTCGACCGTCGTGTAGCCGTCGAACTTCGCGGTGGCCGCGGCCATCCAGGTCTCGGGGGTGATGCCCTTGGCCGCCAGCTCGTCCGGGTCTCGCTTGCCCATGCCGATTTCCTGGGCCATGCCATCGAAGACCGAGCCGTCGATGCTCGGCGGCGCCACGAACGGCTTCCCGGTGGCCTTGGCCTGCGCCGCGGCCTCCTTCAGCTGCGCGGCGCCCTCGGCGGCCTTGCCGGCCATGACCTCCTTGAGGCGGGCCGCGTCCGCCTCCGTACCACCGGAGACGAACTCACCGAGGGCGATCTGCTCCAGGTAGTTGTACGAGCTGAACGCCGTGACCTGGCCGTTGAAGTTGCGCTCCTCCTGGCTCGGGCGCACCAGCAGGTGCATGCCGATCGAGCGCTGGAGGGACTCGGCCGCCTTGGCTAGCTCGATCGCGTACACGGTGCGGCCGTAGCTGGTGATGTTGCCGGTACCCAGGCCGAGCTCGTTGGAGAACTCCATCAGCGAGTGCTGGACCTTGGTGTAGCCCTCTTCCGTCTTCACCGGGTCCATGGCCTCGGCGTAGGCGGCCTTGCGCAGCTCGGGGAGCAGCGGCTCCTCCGCCTTGAACAGCTTCAGGCGGCGGTGGAGGCCCTCCTTGTCCGGCATGTTCTGCACGGCGGCGTCGAACTTCTGCGCCGCGCTGTCCGTGGTGGCGCGCACCTTCTCCACCTCGGGAGCGGTGCGCTTGTTGGACAGCAGCGGCTGAGCGGTGAGGTCACGCTCGTTCAGCAGCGCCTGGCCGTACTCCGCGGCCGCGCGGACGACCAGAGCCGTCTTCTCCGCGTCCTGGGCCTCGTTCCAGGTGTCGACCGACCCCTTCACCTGGAAGCCGCCCATGACCAGACCGACGAGCGCCGGGATCAGGAGAATCGCGTTCAGCCGGGTGGGCACCCGCCAGTTCCGCGGTGACAGCCGGCTGGTGCTGCCGCCTGCCGGTTCCGCCTCGGACGACGTGTCCGCAGGCGGGGACAGCGCGGCGCGCGGCGGCGGCGTGAAGTTGCCCCGCTCCGGCTGCGCCGCGGAGCCCTCGTTGCTTCGCCTCACTCGACCAACAACCTCTCGGCGTCGGCACCTACGTTGTGCCGGATTATCGTTCAGGGGCCGTACTACTGGGTAGTTCGAGGCATTGCAGCACGCGGACCGGTCGCGTTCCAAACAGTCGGAATGTGTGATTCCGGCTGCGGGTCGTCGCTGATAAAACGGGCATAAAGAGCGAGCCCCGTCAAAAGGCGAGGCTCGTATGAGCAGAGTGGTACCGGCCGTGCGCATCGGGTATTGATGAGCCTCCAATTCTCTGTCGAAATGTTATGAACACGGGGGCGGATCGTGTCAAAGGACACAGGCCGCCCCCGCGTGACTACAGCAACTTCCGTAGATCGCTACCGACTTACGGCTACTTCAGTCTCGCCATGAGGGCGTGCTCGACCAGCGTGATCAGGCCGCTCTTGGCGTCCGCGCGGTGCCGGGCGTCCGTCGTGATGATCGGGGCGTCGGGGCCGATCTGGAGTGCTTCGCGTACTTCGTCGGGTGTGTAGGGCTGGTGTCCGTCGAAGCCGTTGAGGGCGATGACGAAGGGGAGGCCGCTGTTCTCGAAGTAGTCGACTGCGGGGAAGCAGTCGGCGAGGCGGCGGGTGTCGACGAGGACGACGGCGCCGATGGCGCCGCGGACCAGGTCGTCCCACATGAACCAGAAGCGGTCCTGTCCGGGGGTGCCGAACAGGTACAGGATCAGGTCCTGGTCCAGGGTGATGCGTCCGAAGTCCATGGCCACCGTCGTGGTGGTCTTGTCCCCGGTGTGGGTCAGGTCGTCGATGCCCGCGGACGCGGACGTCATCACGGCTTCGGTGCGCAGCGGATTGATCTCCGAAACGGCACCGACAAACGTGGTCTTACCCACGCCGAAGCCTCCCGCCACCACGATCTTCGCCGAGGTGGTGGCGCGGGCCGTACCGCCGCCGCTAGAGCTTGCGAAGTCCACTGAGCACCCTTTCGAGCAGTGTCACATCCGGCGCGCCGCCGGCCTCTCCGTTGCCCGGCTGGTGGATGGCCACCATGCCGGCTTCCGCCAGGTCCGCCACCAGGATCCGCGCCACGCCGAGCGGCATGGACAGCAGGGCGGAGACCTCGGCCACCGACTTGACCTCGCGGCACAGGTGGCAGATCCGCTGGTGCTCGGGGAGCAGCGTCCCGAGGTGGGCGGGGTCTGCGGTGGTGCTGACCAGCGCCTCTATCGCCAGCTGATAGCGCGGCCGGGTCCGGCCGCCGGTCATGGCGTAGGGACGGACCAGCGGCTGGTCGCCTTCACCGTCGTACGACGCGTGGTGCAAGGCGCCGTACGGATCAGGTGAGGCGGGTGGCGGGGTCATAAATCCTCCGGGCGTGACAGCAGGGTGTCGGCTTGCCGTCTGAAGGTGGCCGGTGGGGGGCTGTGTCGGCCGGACGGGTGAGGGTTTTGAGTAGTACCTGGGGGGATCGCGTCAAGTGTCTGCCGCATGGCCGTCTAGTGGAGCAGACTTCCTTGTAGTTCGGCGCGGAGGTCAGGGGTGAGGACAGTCCCCGCGCGGTCGACGAGGAGTGCCATCTCGTACCCCACCAGACCGATGTCCGCGTCCGGGTGGGCGAGTACGGCGAGTGAAGAACCGTCGGAGATGGACATGAGGAAGAGGAAACCTCTCTCCATCTCCACGACCGTCTGGCTCACGGCGCCGCCTTCGAAGATCCGCGAAGCCCCCGCCGTCAGCGACGTCAGCCCGGAGGCGACGGCCGCCAGCTGATCGGCGCGGTCGCGCGGGAAACCTTCGGACATCGCCAGCAGCAGGCCATCCGCGGAGACCACCACCGTGTGGGACACCCCTGGGGTGTTGTCCACGAAGTTGGTGATCAGCCAGTTCAGATTCTGCGCGGCCTGACTCATGGGGCTCAACTAACGCTCCTGCTGGTGAGTGGGGCCGAGTTGGAAACTGCCGGTAGACGAGCCTGTGTTGGCCTGTCGTCCCTGCTGGATGCCCCGGCGGAGATTGGTCAGACGGCCGCGTACGTCATCCGGCGCACGCGAAACCTGAGGTCCGGACTGATGATTCTGCTGCTGAGCGGTGCCCGGCACCAAATTGGCACGTGGAACACGGCGGGGCAGCCCGGACGTGGTGATCCCGCCCGCGGCGGGCTTCTTGACCCGCTCCGCCTGCCGCACGAGCTCGTCGTTGGGCGAAGCGCGCCATGAACTGGTGGCGCCGGTGTCGGCCGCGCCACGCCGCGGCATGGGCGGCGGCGGGGTGCCGGCGGGCTGGGGAGCGACCGGCGCCTGCGGCTCCGCGGCGGGCGGCTGCTGGCCACCCTGCTGCGGTCCGTGGAACCAGTTCGTCTCCAGCGTGTCGTACAGCGGCGTACGCCCGTCACCGGGACCGGCCGGCGGCAGCACCTCGGGCTGCTGCGGCAGGGCCGGACGCTGCGGCGGCTGACCCGCGGAGGGGGCCGGCGGACGCGGTGCGCCGAAGTCGGCGTTGTCGGGGCGGCGCGGCGCGGGCGCCTGCGGACGCTGCGGGGCCTGGGCGCCGTAGCCCTGGTCCTGCTGCGGCCGGCCGAAGCCCTGGTCCTGCGGCGCCGGGGCGTTGAAGTCCGGGCGGGCGAACTGCGCGGTGCTCGCCGGGTCCGGCGCCTGCGGGACGTGCGGGGCCTGCGGCATCTGCGGGGCCTGCGGCGCCGAGAAGTCCGGGCGGGCGAACTCCGCGGTGGCGCCCGGGCCCTGACGGTCGTTCATCGGCGGACGCTGGTTCGGCGGGCTGAACGGCTGGTTCGGGGCGGAGGTGCCGGGCCGTGCGAACCGGCCGGCGTCGTGCTCCTCGTGACCGCGCGGCGCGTCCTGCTGGTTACGCCGCGGAGCGCCCTGCTCCTCGACACCCCAGCTGGTGCTCTGCGGGCGCTGGGGCTGCGGGTTGCCGCCGGGCAGCTCGGCGCGCGGGCCGCCGGAGGGCGGCAGCTGACGTCCGGGACCGCCGGGCTGCTGCTGGCCGCCCTGGTTGCCCTGGCCGAGCTGGCCCTGCTGCGGCTGCGGGGCCTGCCGCGTGGGCGGGCCGCTCTGGCCGGAGTGGCCGAAGAGGTTGGGACGGCCCGAGTCCGCACCGGCGCCGGGGTCCTGCGGGGGACGCGCCCCCGGACGGGCACCGCCGGCGAAGGCACCGGCGAGGCCGCCGCCGCCCTGGCGCGGAGCCTCCGGGCGTCCCTGTCCGGGCAGGCCGGGGCCCTGCTGGCCGGGACCCTGCTGCGGCTGACGCGGTCCGCCGTCGCGCGAGGGCAGCGCGGCCCGCGGGGCCGAGCCCGCACCGACCTGGCCGCGCGGGGCGGCCGAGCCCAGTCCCTTGGCGGGAGCCGAGCCGGGGCCGCCGAGTCCGGGGCGCTGACCGCCCGCGGGGGGAGCGCCGCCGCCGGCGAGGAGGCCGCCGGGGGCGCCGCCCTGCTGGCCCTTGCCCTGCGGGGACTGCTTCGACGGCTGCTTGCCGCCGTGCGCGACCTCCATGGGCAGCATGACCAGTGCGGTCGTACCGCCGGAGTCGGAGGGGCGCAGCTGGATGCGGATGCCGTGACGGAGGGACAGCCGGCCGACCACGAACAGACCCATGCGGCGGGAGACCGAGACGTCCACGGTGGGCGGCGCGGCGAGCCGCTCGTTGATCGCGGCCAGGTCCTCGGGGGAAAGGCCGATACCGGTGTCGTGGATCTCGACGAGCACACGGCCGTCGGGCAGCGCGTGACCGGTCACCCGGACCTTCGTCTGCGGCGAGGAGAACGACGTGGCGTTCTCCAGCAGCTCGGCGAGGAGGTGCACGAGGTCGTTGACGACGCGGCCGGCGACCTCGGTCGCGGGCACCGCGGCCAGCTCGATGCGCTCGTACTGCTCCACCTCGGAGGCGGCGGCACGGAGCACGTCGACCAGCGGCACGGGCCGGGTCCAGCGGCGGCCCGGCTCCTCGCCCGCGAGGACGAGGAGGTTCTCGCCGTTACGGCGCATACGGGTCGCGAGGTGGTCGAGCTTGAACAGCGAGGACAGCTGGTCCGGGTCGGCCTCGCGGGACTCCAGTTCGGAGATGAGCGAGAGCTGACGCTGGATGAGGCCCTGGGAACGGCGCGAGAGGTTGGTGAACATCGCGTTGACGTTGCCTCGCAGCAGCGCCTGCTCGGCGGCCAGTCGGACCGCCTCGCGGTGCACGTCGTCGAAGGCCGCGGCCACCTGGCCGATCTCGTCCCGGGAGTGCACACCGACCGACTCGACGGAGGTGTCGACGTCCTGCGGGTCCGTCTCGGAGAGCTGCCGGACGAGCTCGGGCAGCCGGTCCTGGGCGACCCGGGTCGCGGTGTCCTGCAGCCGGCGCAGCGAGCGGATCATGGACCGGGCCACGACGAAGGCGCCGACGAGCGAGACACCGAGGACGATCAGGATGATCGCACCGTTGAGGATCGCGTCGCGCTGCGACTCCTCCTTCAGCTCGCGGGCCTTGCTCTCCATCTCACCGAGGAGCGTCTCCTCGATGGTCTTCATGGCCTGGATCTTGTTGGAGCTCTGGTCGTACCAGTCCATGTACGTACGCGTCTTGGTGCCGCTGCCCTCCATGCCCAGCGGGCTGTCGAGCACCTTCTTCGCGTACACGTCGGCGGCGGTGATCTCGGGATTCCCGTTGTCCAGCGGTGCCAGCAGCTCCGCGGAGCTCTTGCCGGTGGACTCGTAGGTCGTCTCGAACGTCTTCAGGGTCGTACTGGCCTTGCCGAGCGCGTTACGGCCGAACGCCTGGTCGTTGTCGTTCAGGTGCGCCTTGTTGCTGTCGCCGCCCGGCAGGGCCGCGGCGATGATGGCGCGCTCGACGGAGGCGTACTCCTTCGAGGACGAGAACGCGGCCAGCGCACGCGTCCGCTTGATCATCTCCGGGTTGCTGGTGGCCTGCGCCATGTCCTGCGACAGGCTCAGCAGCGACGTGATCAGCTGGCTGTACTGGTCGACCGTGTTGAGACTCGGGCTGTTGCCGGCGTACGCGTCCTTGCGGATGCTGGTGATGTTGCCCAGCTGCGTGCCGATCTGGCTGACGCTGGAGTGGATGCTGTCCAGCGCCGCGTCGCCCGGGGCGTTGCCGATCTCGTCGGTGGCCTCGAAGAAGGCGGCCTTGGCGCGGTCGGTGCGCTCCCGGGGCTGGGTGACCTTGTAGTCGGTCGCCTTCACGCCGTTCGACAGCGGGCCGGCCGACTTGTCGCGCTCCTCCTGGAGCGCGTTGGCGAGCGCGGTCGCCTTCTTGGTCATCTTGGTGAGCAGCTGCATGTGCTCCAGCTGGTCCATGTCGTTCATGGACTCGTTGATCCGCAGCCCGCCCAGGGTGGTCGCCGCGACCACGGGGAGAGCGAGCAGGGAGACCAGACGCGTGCTGATGCGCCAGTTGCGCAGGGCTATGCGTGAGCCGGCGGAGGTGGGACCGGCCGCCGGCTTGGGGGGCGCAGGGGTCTCCGCGCTGCCGGAGCTGGTCGTGCCGGAGCGTTGCGCGCGGTCGCCGCCGTCACCGGGCGAGCCGGGATTCTGGGCGTGCTGGGGCGAGGAACCGCGGTCGTTCCCGCCGCGCGGCTCCTGATCCGCCGGAGTTTCCCCTCGGCCCTGGCGGGGCTGGGGCGACCCCATGCCATCCCTCTTGAAACGTCCCTGCACTAGCGTCGCAACCTCTGGACCAGGCGTCCCTCCGCGCATGGCGCGACGGGACGGTGTCGGCGTCGTGGGGCGCTGGACGCGCCCCATGGTGGTCGTGAGTGACCGGCGTACTTCCCCCTCCCGCCGCCACTCGGCGCTGCGTTGCGCCCCTGCGCGCTGGGCCTGAAACCCGCGGCGGTGCGTGGAATTCCAGCACAGTGGAGGATCTCCAACAAGGCCCGCGTACCGGGCTGTGACCTTGATGACACGGTGTGATGGGTGAGTAACAAGGTGTGGAGCGTGTTCACGGTCAAACCGGTCGATTAGGGGTGGGCTCCCGGAGGGGGGCGGGTGTCCCAGACGCCATGATCGGGAGCGGAATGACGGATTCAGCACCGTATTGTCGGGTTTGCATCCCATGGTCAACTGCCTGGAATGGGTGCTTTGTCATCAACTTCGTGAGCAAACTCACATGATGATCGCCGTCTCATCCCGGCCACGGCGGGGAATCGGATGTTTAGCCTGGCGCTTTACAGGGATAGCGAATCCGACAACCGGCGCACCTCCGGGCGGCGCCCCAGCGGCAAGGACCCATACGGCAGATGAAGACGACGATGATTTTCCGCAACATCGCCAACCCCCGGCGCACCACGCTGGTGCACCTCGCGGACGCCGAGGCGCTGCAGACGCCGGAGCAGCGGGAGCACACCGTCGACCTGCCCACCCAGACGGCCAACCCGCGCCGCACCATCCTCATGACGGCCCCCGAGGCCGTCACCGCCGCGGCGGAGTAGCGGACGCCCGTCCCGCGGCGTATTGCGCACGGGGGTCCCCCTCACCCGCGCAAGCGCCTCGCCCGGCGAGGTTTGCCCCCTCGCGACGCCCGGCACGCACGCTCGCGGCGTTGGCCGAAAGCCCAAGTAGCTCCGCTACAAGAGCTTCCGTCCGCCTTGCGATCGCACGCACCGGACGACGCTCCTATTGGGGCAAACCTCGCCGGGCGAGGCGCTAGCCTGGAGCGTCAGTCTTCAGCCAGCCAGCAAGTGAGGGGCGACAGCATCCCGTGCGCATCGCCAGGTTCTCCATCGACGGCAATGTCGCCTTCGGCGCGGTCGAGGGCGACAGCCCCGACAGCCTCGTCCTCGACATCATCAAGGGCATCCCGTACGCCGACTTCGAGCTCTCCGGGACCAAGGTCCCGCTGAAGAAGGTCCGGCTGCTGCCGCCCGTGCTTCCCAACAAGGTCGTGGCCATCGGCCGCAACTACGCGGAACACGCCGCCGAAATGGGCAACGAGGTCCCGGATGTGCCCGTCGCCTTCTTCAAGCCCACCACCTCGGTGATCGGCTCCGGCGACTCCATCGAATACCCCTCCTTCTCCGAGGAGCTGCACCACGAGGCCGAGCTGGCCGTGGTGATCGGCCGCATGTGCCGCGAGGTCCCGCGTGAGCGCGTCAAGGACGTCATCTTCGGCTACACCTGCGCCAACGACGTCACCGCACGTGACGTCCAGCGGCGCGAGAGCCAGTGGGCCCGGGCGAAGGGCTTCGACACCTCCTGCCCGCTCGGCCCCTGGGTGGAGACCGACGTCGACCCCGCGAACCTGGCCATCCAGGCCACGGTCAACGGCGAGCAGCGCCAGCTCGGCCGGACGAGCGACATGATCCGCTCCGTCGAGGACCTGGTCGTCCACATCACGGAAGCCATGACGCTGCTCCCGGGCGACGTGATCCTCACCGGGACCCCCGCAGGGGTCGGCCCCCTGCACGTCGGCGACGAGGTCGCCGTCACCATCGAAGGCATCGGCACTCTCACCAACAAGGTGATCAAGCGTGGCTAACGCACCTGTCCGTGTACGTTTCTGTCCCTCCCCGACCGGCAACCCCCACGTGGGCCTGGTCCGGACGGCTCTCTTCAACTGGGCCTTCGCGCGGCACCACCAGGGCACCCTGGTCTTCCGCATCGAGGACACCGACGCGGCCCGTGACTCCGAGGAGTCCTACGAGCAGCTGCTCGACTCGATGCGCTGGCTCGGCATGGACTGGGACGAGGGCCCCGAGATCGGCGGCCCGCACGCCCCGTACCGCCAGTCGCAGCGGATGGACCTCTACAAGGACGTCGCGGCCAAGCTCCTGGACGCCGGACACGCGTACCACTGCTACTGCACCACCGAGGAGCTCGACGCCCGCCGTGACGCCGCCCGCGCGGCCGGCAAGCCGTCGGGCTACGACGGTCACTGCCGCGAGCTGAGCGACGCGCAGAAGGCGGCGTACGAGGCCGAGGGCCGCACCTCGATCGTCCGCTTCCGGATGCCCGACGAGGCGATCACCTTCACCGACCTGGTCCGCGGCGACATCACGGTCCAGCCGGAGAACGTCCCGGACTACGGCATCGTCCGGGCCAACGGCGCCCCCCTCTACACGCTCGTCAACCCGGTCGACGACGCCCTGATGGAGATCACCCACGTCCTGCGCGGCGAGGACCTGCTCTCCTCCACCCCGCGGCAGATCGCCCTCTACCGGGCGCTCACCGAGCTGGGCATCGCCAGGTACACCCCGGCCTTCGGCCACCTCCCGTACGTCATGGGGGAGGGCAACAAGAAGCTCTCCAAGCGTGACCCGCAGGCCTCGCTCAACCTCTACCGCGAGCGTGGCTTCCTGCCCGAGGGGCTGATCAACTACCTCTCGCTGCTCGGCTGGTCGATCGCCGAGGACCGCGACATCTTCGGCCGTGACGAGCTGGTGGCGGCGTTCGACATCGCCGACGTCAACGCCAACCCGGCCCGCTTCGACCTGAAGAAGGCCGAGCACATCAACGCCGAGCACCTGCGCATGCTCGACGTGAAGACCTTCACCGAGGCGTGCGGCCCCTGGCTGAAGGCCCCCTTCGCCCCCTGGGCGCCCGAGGCCTTCGACGCGGAGAAGTTCGCCGAGATCGCCCCGCACGCCCAGACCCGTGTGACGGTTCTCTCGGACATCACGGCCAACGTCGACTTCCTCTTCCTGGACGAGCCCGTCGAGGACGAGGCGTCCTGGACGAAGGCCATGAAGGAGGGCTCCGACGCCCTCCTGGTCACCGCCCGCGCCGAACTGCTCGCCGCCGAGTGGGACGCCGAGGCCCTCAAGACGGCCGTCCTCACCGCCGGTGAGAAGCACGGCCTGAAGCTCGGCAAGGCGCAGGCCCCGGTCCGCGTCGCCGTCACCGGCCGCACGGTCGGTCTGCCGCTCTTCGAGTCCCTGGAGATCCTGGGCCGGGAGAAGACGATCGCCCGCATCGACGCCGCGCTGGCGAAGCTCGCCGCGTAACGCCCTGCACGTACGACGGGGTGGCCGGCCCGGCAGGGGCGGTCACCCCGTCGTCATGCGGGGGCCGCGCCGGTAATCTGGCCGGCATGCCGATCCGAGCGGTTCTCTGGGACATCGACGACACGATCTTCGACTACTCGGCCGCCGACCGCACCGGGATGCGTAAGCATCTGGAGCACGAGGGCTGCCCGGAGGGGTACGACTCCCTGGAGCGTGCCCTGGACGCCTGGAAGGCCATCACGGACGTGCAGTGGGCACGCTTCGCCGCCGGGGAGCTCGACTTCCAGGGACAACGCCGGGAACGCGTACGCGCATTCCTCGGGCGGCGGCTGAGCGACGCCGAGGCCGACGAGTGGTTCGGCCGGCACGTCGTCCACTACGAGGCCGCCTGGGCGCTCTTCCCGGACACCGTGCCGGTCCTGGACCGGCTGGCGGGAAGCTTCCGCCACGCCGTCCTCTCCAACTCCAGCATCCACAACCAGGACCGCAAGCTGCGCACCCTCGGGGTGCGGGACCGCTTCGAGGCCGTGGTGTGCGCCGTCGAGCTGGGTGTCTCCAAGCCCGAGGCGGGAGCGTTCCACGCGGCCTGCGAGGTGCTGGAGCTCGCCCCGCACGAGGTGGCGTACGTCGGGAACGAGCCCGACATCGACGCGGGCGGCGCGGTGGCCGCGGGGCTCACGGGGATCTGGCTGGACCGCGAGGGGCGGGGCGGACGCCCCGAGCTCGTGCGGATCACGGGCCTGGACGAGCTTCCCGACCTGCTGGCGCGCAATACCCGTTTTGGAGCGCCGGACACCTTCAGGTAATGTTCTTCCTGCGCCGCCCGAGCGGGCCGAAAGATCCGGCCGGGAAGCGCAGACAGAGACAAAACCTCCAGGGGTTGCGTTTCAGTGGGCTATGGTGTAATTGGCAACACTACGGTTTCTGGTACCGTCATTCTAGGTTCGAGTCCTGGTAGCCCAGCGCAAGACCGAAGTAACAAGCCCCCGTTGTGTAGCGGCCTAGCACGCTGCCCTCTCACGGCAGTAGCGCCGGTTCGAATCCGGTCGGGGGTACAGATCCTTCCCGCGAGAACATCTGGGTCGCACCCACGTACTCGATGCAGGATCGCTAGGGCCCCCGTTGTGTAGCGGCCTAGCACGCTGCCCTCTCACGGCAGTAGCGCCGGTTCGAATCCGGTCGGGGGTACTTGTCACACCATGGGCTATGGTGTAATTGGCAACACTACGGTTTCTGGTACCGTCATTCTAGGTTCGAGTCCTGGTAGCCCAGCGCAAGTCAGCAGTAACCACGCCCCCGTTGTGTAGCGGCCTAGCACGCTGCCCTCTCACGGCAGTAGCGCCGGTTCGAATCCGGTCGGGGGTACAACACAGCAGTACGGAAAGGCCCTTCACCCCGGTGGAGGGCCTTTCCCGTGTTCTGTCCGGGCCCGGTCCTCAGAGCCCGTACCGCTGCGCCGACTCCTCCGCCTGGGCCAGCCGGCGCAGCGAGGCCAGCAGCGGCTCGTACAGCACGGCCGACGCCACGGCGGCCTCCACCTGCTCGGCCTCCGTGGGGAACTCCTCCAGCGCGTCCAGGTCCTGTACCGCCACCTCCCGCATGAGACGGGCCTGTTGGGCGAGGTACGTCACATCGCAGGGGTAGCCGAGGCGGATGAGCGTGGCCAGTGAGGCCACCAGCGACCGGTGCACGGGGGAGAGTTCGCCGAGCTCCAGGGCCGTCGTCCAGCCCAGTTCCGTGAGCAGCCGGGTGACTTCGGCCCGCGCGGTGGCGGTCTCCGGTGCGTCCTCGTCGGGCTCGGGGCCGTGGGGCAGCGCCCACAGGGCCGCGCCCAGCCGGATGGTCCGGCCCAGCGACTCGTCGTCGACGTGCGCCAGCACCTCGCGCGCCGTGGCCACCGGGAGGCGTCCGACCTGGAGCAGGGCCCGCACCAGGCGGAGCCGGCGCAGATGGCTCTCGTCGTAGTCGGCCTGCGTCGCGCTGATCCGGGTGCCGGCGGGGAGCAGCCGCTCGCGCAGGTAGTACTTGACCGTGGCGATGGGGACACCGCTGCGCTCACTCAGTTCCGACAGCCGCATCCTCCGCGCCTTCCCTTGCGCCGCCCCGTTGGGTGGTGCCACTATCCCACCCTTGGATAGTCAGGCTCTCCAATGATGCGACAAGGGTGGTACTCCATGTTCGCGAAGCCGAACCCCGGGCGGACGACCGCGGCGGCGGAGGGCGATGTAGTCGTCCTGCTGATCGGGATGCGGATCAACCACTTCTGGGGCGTGCACCACTGGCTGCCCGTCTTCGTGGCCATGCCGCGGATGCTGCGGGAGTTGGGCAGGGACCCGGACCGTGGGCTGCTCGGCTACACGCTGCTGACCGGCTCGCCCCGGACGTACTACGTCGTCCAGTACTGGGAGTCGAAGGAGAAGCTGTACGCGTACGCCGCGGCTCCCGACATGTTCCACCGCAAGGCGTGGGCGATGATCAACCGCAAGGAGAAGAAGTCCCGGCAGCATGTGGGGCTGTGGCACGAGAGCTACGTCGTGCCCGAGGGCTCGTACGAATCGATCTACGCCGATATGCCGGCCTACGGGCTGGCGGCGGCGACCGGTGTGCTGCCGGTGGAGAAGAGGGGCCGCCGGGCGGCGGACCGCTTCGCGCATCGCGCGTCCGGGGAACGGACACCGGAGGCTTCCGGGAGCTGACACCGGAAGGAAGGGGGCCGCCACGGCGCTGGGGCGGCCTCGGGGAAGAAATGGGAGGGGCGGGCCGACTCGCGCGGCCAAGGGATCGGTCCGTAATCGCACGGGGTTCAGCCCGTGCGGCGCAGGGCCTCGCTCAGCCGTGCCGCCGAGTCGATGATGGCCTGCGCGTGCATCCGGCCCGGGTGGCGGGTCAGCCGCTCGATCGGCCCGGAGACGGAGACCGCGGCGACCACCCGGTTCGACGGTCCGCGGACCGGGGCCGAGACCGAGGCCACGCCCGGCTCGCGTTCGCCGATCGACTGGGCCCAGCCCCGCCGCCGTACGCCCGAGAGGGCCGTCGCCGTGAAACGGGCCCCCTGCAGGCCCCGGTGCAGGCGCTCCGGCTCCTCCCAGGCCATCAGGATCTGCGCGGAGGAACCCGCCTTCATGGTCAGCGTGGAGCCGACCGGCACGGTGTCCCGCAGTCCGGACAGCCGCTCCGCCGCCGCCACGCAGATCCGCATGTCGCCCTGCCGGCGGTAGAGCTGCGCGCTCTCGCCGGTGATGTCGCGCAGATGTGTGAGTACGGGTCCGGCCGTCGCCAGGAGGCGGTCCTCGCCGGCCGCGGCCGCGAGCTCCGCGAGCCGGGGGCCGAGAATGAAACGGCCCTGCATGTCCCTTGCCACCATGCGGTGGTGTTCGAGTGCCACGGCCAGTCGGTGGGCCGTGGGCCGTGCGAGCCCTGTCGCTGCGACCAGCCCGGCGAGGGTGGCCGGACCGGACTCCAGGGCGCTCAATACCAGAGCTGCCTTGTCGAGAACGCCGACGCCGCTAGAGTTGTCCATACGACGATACTCGCGTCTCACTCTGTGAAACGCAAGTTCAATTTTCCCCGGAAGTTGCGAACCTGTACGTGCGGCCTTACAACGGCCCGCAGCCACCGCCCCGCTCGGGGGTCCGGACGGCGGCACCCGAATCTCTAGTTGGGCCGGCGAAGACGCCGGCCGGAGGGAAAGCGATGGGTAGGACACTCGCGGAGAAGGTCTGGGACGACCACGTCGTCCGGCGCGCCGATGGCGAGCCCGACCTCCTCTTCATCGATCTGCACCTGCTGCACGAGGTGACCAGCCCGCAGGCGTTCGACGGCCTGCGCCAGGCCGGCCGTCCGGTGCGGCGCCTCGACCTCACCATCGCCACCGAGGACCACAACACCCCGACCCTCGACATCGACAAGCCGATCGCCGACCCGGTCTCCCGCGCCCAGCTGGAGACCCTGCGCAAGAACTGCGCGGAGTTCGGCGTCCGGCTGCACCCGCTGGGAGATGTCGAGCAGGGCGTCGTGCACGTGGTCGGCCCGCAGCTCGGCCTGACCCAGCCCGGCACCACGGTCGTCTGCGGCGACTCGCACACCTCCACCCACGGCGCCTTCGGCGCACTGGCCTTCGGCATCGGCACCAGCCAGGTCGAGCACGTCCTGGCCACCCAGACGCTGCCGCTGGCCCGCCCCAGGACCATGGCGATCACGGTCGAGGGCGAACTGCCCGACAGCGTCACCGCCAAGGATCTCATCCTGGCTATCATCGCCCGGATCGGAACCGGCGGCGGCCAGGGCTACATCCTCGAATACCGCGGCTCCGCCATCGAGAAGCTCTCGATGGAAGCCCGGATGACCATCTGCAACATGTCGATCGAGGCCGGCGCCCGCGCGGGCATGATCGCCCCCGACGAGACCACCTTCGCCTACCTGCGGGGACGCGACCACGCCCCCCAGGGCGAGGAGTGGGACGCGGCGGTGGAGTACTGGAAGACGCTGCGCACCGACGACGACGCGGTCTTCGACGCCGAGGTGTTCATCGACGGCGCTGAGCTCGCGCCGTTCGTCACCTGGGGCACCAACCCCGGCCAGGGCGCGCCCCTGTCGGCCAACGTCCCCGACCCCGCCTCGTACGAGGACGCCTCGGAGCGCCACGCCGCCGAAAAGGCCCTGGAGTACATGGGGTTGACCGCCGGCCAGCCGCTGCGCGAGATCAACGTGGACACGGTGTTCGTAGGTTCGTGCACCAACGGACGCATCGAGGACCTGCGTAACGCCGCCTCGATCCTCGACGGCCGTAAAGTCGCCGACGGCGTACGGATGCTGGTCGTCCCGGGCTCCGTCCGGGTTGCCCTGCAGGCCGTCGAGGAGGGCCTGGACAAGGTCTTCACCGCCGCCGGCGCCGAATGGCGGCACGCGGGCTGCTCGATGTGCCTCGGCATGAACCCCGACCAGCTGGCCCCCGGCGAGCGCTCCGCCTCCACCTCGAACCGGAACTTCGAGGGCAGGCAGGGCAAGGGCGGCCGCACCCACCTGGTCTCCCCGCAGGTCGCCGCCGCCACCGCCGTGCTGGGCCATCTGGCCTCGCCCGCCGATCTGTCCGACGTCCGTACGCCCGCCGGAGTCTGAGAGCCATGGAAGCATTCACCGCACACACCGGCCGGGCCGTCCCGCTGCGCCGCAGCAACGTCGACACCGACCAGATCATCCCCGCGCACTGGCTGAAGAAGGTCACCCGCGACGGCTTCGAGGACGGGCTCTTCGAGGCCTGGCGCAAGGACGAGAACTTCGTCCTCAACCGCCCCGAGCGCAAGGGCGCCTCGGTCCTGGTGGCCGGACCCGACTTCGGCACGGGCTCCTCGCGTGAGCACGCGGTCTGGGCCCTGCAGAACTACGGTTTCAAGGCCGTCATCTCCTCGCGCTTCGCCGACATCTTCCGTGGCAACTCCCTGAAGAACGGTCTGTTGACCGTGGTCCTCGACCAGAAGGTCATCGACAGGATCTGGGAGGTCACCGAGGCCGACCCGACGGCCGAGGTGACCGTCGACCTGGAGAAGCGCCAGGTCCTCGCGGAGGGCATCACTGCCGACTTCGAGCTCGACGAGAACGCCCGCTGGCGACTGCTGAACGGGCTCGACGACATCAGCCTCACTCTTCAGAACGAAGCGGACATTGCGACTTACGAGGCGGCCAGGCCGTCTCACAAACCGCGCACAATTGACGCCTGAGCAGCGCTTTTCCCGAACTGCGCCCCCTGCCTGACGGCAGGGGGCGCAGTCGCTTGTTGAGACCCCCTCGGGCGACAACTCGCCCCAGATGGCACAATCGGTGCATGGAACGCGACAGCCAACTCGAGCTCTATGGCCAAGTCGCCGACCGATTGAAAGAAGCGCACGCAAAGGTGCGCGCACTGCAAGTCCCGGAGGGCGTAAGGATGGCGCTGTCCCGGAAGCTGCTGGTCGTCACGGCCGCGGCTAAGCACGATCTCCCAGGCGCGGCAAGGCGTCTGGACCGGTTGATGAAGGACCTCGATGAGGGCCGATTCCCCGAAGGTGACTGACTCTGCGGACAGCGCAGCGGTCGACTTCGTTGCGGCACTAGGGTGATTAGCCCGTTTCGTGTTTGATTTGCGGTATATATCTGCCTAACGTGCGAAAAAGCCTGAACAGTTTCGTTCCGGCAATGTCTCCGAAGGGGAAGACGTGAACAAGGCGCAGCTCGTAGAAGCGATTGCCGACAAGGTCGGCGGCCGTCAGCAGGCCGCAGACGCTGTCGACGTGGTACTCGACGCGATCGTCCGTGCGGTCGTCGCGGGGGACCGGGTCTCGGTCACCGGCTTCGGCTCGTTCGAGAAGGTCGACCGCCCCGCCCGCTACGCCCGCAACCCGCAGACGGGCGAGCGCGTACGGGTCAAGAAGACCTCCGTGCCCCGTTTCCGCGCGGGACAGGGCTTCAAGGACCTGGTCAGCGGCTCCAAGAAGCTCCCCAAGAACGACGTGGCCGTGAAGAAGGCCCCCAAGGGCAGCCTCTCGGGCGGTTCTTCCACCCGTACGACGGCGAAGGCGGCCGCGAAGAAGGCCACCGCCAAGAAGGCCACGGCCCGCAAGACCACGGCGGCGGCCGCGAAGAAGACGGCGCCGGCCAAGAAGACCACCGGCAAGAAGACCACCACCGCGGCGAAGAAGACCACGGCGGCGGCGAAGAAGGCGACCCCGGCGAAGAAGACGACGGCCACGAAGAAGACCGTCGCCGCCAAGACGGCGCCCGCCAAGAAGACCACGGCGAAGAAGGCGCCCGCGAAGAAGACCACGGCACGCAAGACGACAGCCAAGAAGGTCACCGCACGCAAGAAGTGAGACCGGGCACCGCTCGTTCCTCATACACGCGCCGGGCCGGGCTCCCCTCGGGGAGCCCGGCCCGCGGGCTGTTCAGGGGCTCTTCAGAGCGTCTGCAGCGTCACCAGGGTGATCCGCAGCGAAGGGCCCTCGCCCTCGGTCTCGATCCGCACCCGCTGCCCCGGCCGCAGCAGGAGCAGCCCGCCCGCGTCGAACGCGGGAGCGTCGAAGTCCACCGGGGTGCCGTCGTCGAGGAGCACGCTGCCGGTGCGGGTCTCGGAGTCGTACGTGAACGAGGTCGCCTGCATGAGCGGCAGCCTATCGGTCCGCGACAGGTACCACCGGGGCCGCCAGCGCGGCCGTGAAACGCCCCACCCCCAGCGTCAGCGCGGCCCTCAGGTCGTCGCCCGTGTCCACGTCCCTGCGGACCGATTCGATGCCCGGCAGCGGGATCTCCACCGCACCCGACGCCAGATGCCGCGCCCGTGACGCCCCGCCGAAGGCCGGCCGCAATTCCACCCCCGGCAGCGCGGAAAGAAATGTGGTGCCGATTCCCTGCGTATCACCGACAAATGTGCGGGGAAATTCCGCCGAGAATTCGAGCACCCGCGCCAATTCGTCCGGACGCAGCGCGGGCAGATCCGCGTTGAGCACGGCCACCGGTGCGTCCCCGCGTCGCGCGCGCACATACCGGGCACCGTGCTCCATCGCCGCGTCGAGCCCGGCCGCCGGGGTGTCGGCCACCGCCCGCGCGCCGAGGGTGGCCAGCGCCGCACCGGCCACCGGGTCGTCCGTGACGACCACCACATCCCGCACCGCCGGGCAGGACAGCGCGGCCTCCACGGTGTCCTGGGCGAACGCCAGGGCCAGGCGCGGCCGCAGATCCCCGCCCACCGCCCGGCCGAGCCTGCTCTTGGCCCGTGCCAGAGGTTTCAGCGGGACGACCAGGGACCAGGGGCCGGTCGGGTCGGTGTTCGTGGCGATCTCCCCCTCCGTACGCATCAGCCCCTATTCTCGCCTGCCGGTACGACAACCCGGAGGTCCGCCCCCACGGGTGAGGCGTACGGTGTTCTCCACACAGCAGGGGCCCCGGGGCGGGGCAGCACCGCCCGGAGCCCCGCACAGCTGAGTTCCTAGAGGAAGGCGTCCGAGTGTCCCGCCGCAGAATCGGCTTCTGGTACCGCCTGGCAGCGGTCATCGCAAAACCGCCCCTGGTGGTTCTGTTCAAGCGCGACTGGCGGGGAATGGAACACATTCCGGCCGATGGCGGATTCATCACCGCGGTCAATCACAACTCGTATCTGGACCCGCTGTCGTACGGGCACTTCCAGTACAACACCGGACGCGTGCCGCGACTTCTCGCGAAGGCCGGGCTCTTCAGGACGCCTTTCGTCGGAATGATCCTGCGCGGCACCGGACAGATCCCCGTCTACCGCGAGACGACCAACGCGCTCGACGCCTTCCGCGCCGCCGTCTCCGCCATCGAGCGGGGCGAGTGCGTCGCCTTCTACCCGGAGGGCACCCTCACCCGCGACCCCGACATGTGGCCGATGGCCGGCAAGACCGGTGCCGCCCGCGTCGCGCTGATGACCAAGGCCCCGGTCATCCCCGTCGCCCAGTGGGGCGCCAACCTCGCGATGCCGCCCTACGCCAAGGAGAACAAGCTCCAGCTGTTCCCCCGCAAGACCCTGCGGGTGCAGGCCGGGCCGCCGGTCGACCTCTCCCGCTACTACGGCCTCGAACCGACGCCCGAGGTGCTGCGCCAGGCGACCGAGACCATCATGGCCGCGATCACCGCCCAGCTCGAGGACGTACGCGGCGAGAAGGCCCCCACCGAGCTCTACGATCACCGCAAGGCCCGCGCCGAACAACGGCGCAGGGCAGAGGGAAAGGGAACGACGTGACGCACCCCGCCAAGGCGGCCGTCTTCGGAACCGGCTCATGGGGTACGGCGTTCGCCATGATCCTCGCCGACGCGGGCTGCGAGGTCACCCTCTGGGGCCGTCGCGCCGAGGTCGCCGAGGCCGTCAACACCACCCGCACCAACCCGGACTATCTGCCGGGCGTCGAACTCCCCGCCTCGGTCCGGGCCACGACCGACCCCGCAGAGGCGCTGCGCGGCGCCGACTTCGCCTTCCTCGTCGTGCCCTCGCAGACCCTGCGCGCCAACCTCGCCGACTGGGCACCGCACCTGGAGCCCGGCACGGTGCTCGTCTCCCTGATGAAGGGCGTCGAACTCGGCACCGCCGAGCGGATGAGCGAGGTCATCGAGGACGTCACGAAGGTCGGCCGGGACCGGATCGCCGTCATCACCGGCCCCAACCTCGCCAAGGAGATCGCCGAACGCCGCCCGGCCGCGGCCGTCGTCGCCTGCTCGGACGAGGACGTCGCCCGGCGGCTCCAGACCGCCTGCCACACCCCGTACTTCCGGCCGTACACCAACACCGACGTGGTCGGCTGCGAGCTCGGCGGCGCCGTGAAGAACGTCATCGGCCTCGCCGTGGGCATCGCCGACGGCATGGGACTCGGCGACAACGCCAAGGGCTCCCTCATCACCCGCGGCCTCGCCGAGACGACCCGGCTGGGACTCGCCATGGGCGCCGACCCGCTCACCTTCTCCGGACTGGCCGGACTCGGCGACCTGGTGGCCACGTGCTCCTCGCCGCTCTCGCGCAACCACACCTTCGGCACCAACCTCGGACGGGGGATGACCCTCCAGGAGACCGTCGCCGCCACGAGCCAGACCGCCGAGGGCGTCAAGTCCTGCGAATCCGTGCTCGATCTGGCGCGCAGGCACGGGGTCGACATGCCGATCACCGAGACGGTCGTCGGCATCGTCCACGAGGGCAAGCCGCCGGTGGTCGCGCTCAAGGAGCTGATGTCGCGCAGCGCCAAGCCCGAGCGACGCTGACTCGAGCCCTACCAGCAGGTACGCTCGTCGCGATATGAGCAGCCAGAACCTCCCCCAGAGCACCGAGAGCCCGCTGAGCTCCGAGCAGAGCTCCGAGCCGGGCCGCAAGCCGCGCGTGGCCGTCGTGTTCGGCGGCCGTAGCTCCGAACACGGCATCTCGGTCGTCACGGCCGGTGCCATCATGAGTGCCATCGACCGGACGAAGTACGACGTCCTGCCGATCGGGATCACCAGGGACGGACGTTGGGCCCTCACGTCCGACGATCCGGCCCGCATGGCCATCACGGACCGGCAGGTGCCCGACGTGGACCAGCTGGCCGACTCCGAGCGGGGCGCCGTGACGCTCTCCGTCGACCCGGGCAACCGTGACGTCGTCGTCAGCGAACCCGGTTCGGTGCCCACGGTCCTGGGCGAGGTCGACGTCGTCTTCCCCATGCTGCACGGCCCCTACGGCGAGGACGGCACGCTCCAGGGGCTCCTGGAGCTCTCCGGAGTCCCCTACGTCGGCGCCGGTGTCCTGTCCTCGGCCGTCGGCCAGGACAAGGAGTACATGAAGCGGGTGTTCACCTCCTTCGGGCTGCCCGTCGGCCCGTACGAGGTCATCCGCCCCCGGGAGTGGGAGTCGGACCGGCCCGCCGCCCGCAAGCGCATCATGGAGTTCGCCGCCGAGCACGGCTGGCCGCTCTTCGTGAAGCCCGCCCGCGGCGGTTCCTCCATGGGCATCACCAAGGTCGACGACCCCTCCGGCCTCGACGAGGCGATCGACGAGGCGCGCCGCCACGACCCGAAGTTCCTCGTGGAGTCCCTGCTGCGCGGCCGGGAGATCGAGTGCGGCGTGCTGGAGTTCGAGGACGGACCGCGCGCCAGCGTGCCCGCCGAGATCCCGCCCGTCACGGCGCACGACTTCTACGACTTCGAGGCCAAGTACATCGACTCGGCGGCCGGTCTTGTGCCCGCGCCGCTCACCGAGGAGCAGACCGCCGAGGTGCGCAGGCTCGCCGTCGAGGCGTTCGAGGCGGCCTCCTGCGAGGGGCTCGTGCGCGCCGACTTCTTCCTCACCGAGGACGGCTCGTTCGTCATCAACGAGATCAACACGATGCCGGGCTTCACCCCGATCTCCATGTTCCCCCGCATGTGGCAGGCGAGCGGTGTGGAGTACCCGGAGCTCGTGGACCGGCTGATCACCGCCGCGCTGAACCGCTCCACCGGCCTGCGCTGACCCCCGGCGCCCTGAGGTCCGTCCCGTGCGGGGCGGACCTCAGAGACTGTCGGGGACCGTCTTCTTCACCGGCGCGGCGAACGCGGACAACGGGGTGATGTCGTGGGCGTACTCCGGGCCGAGCGTCACCTCGACGTACGCCTTGCGGTAGGTGGTCGTGAACCGCGGGCCGGTGTGGGCGTCATCGTCAGCGCCGGCGTCACCGGGTTGCTCCAGCAGCCAGTTGACGCCGTCCGCGTCGACGGCCTTCGCCTGGGAATCATCCATCCGTGCGGGCCGGGGGACACCGCAGCGCAGTACGATCGCCCCGTCCCCCCAGCCGGCGGTCAGTTCCGATTCCGGTGAGGGGTCACTCCGTTCAAGATCGTCGACGGTCTCCGGCAGTTCCTCGTGCAGTTCCGCGCAGTACCCGGCGGCCTCCGACGACGGCGTGGGAACCGCCACCGAGGGCCGGTCACCGCCGACGGAACAGCCCGCCACGGCCAGGACACACAGCGCGGCGGACGGAGCGAGGACACGGGATCGGGGGGACCGGCGGCGGGTGTGAGTCACCGGACCAGCGTAGACAGGGGTCAGAGGTGGACGACCGGGCAGGTCAGGGTTCGCGTGATGCCGTCCACCTGCTGGACCTTGGCGACCACCATGCGGCCGAGCGCGTCGACCGTGTCGGCCTGTGCGCGCACGATCACGTCGTAGGGGCCTGTGACGTCCTCTGCCTGGATCACTCCCGGAAGCTTTGCGATGGTCTCGGCGACGATCGACGCCTTGCCCACCTCGGTCTGGATAAGGATGTACGCCTGTACCACGGAACCTCCAGGGCGGCCACGAGGATCATGTGGGGGAAAGGGACGCCACGTTATCGCGTTGCCCGGGGCCGCGGGGAGACCTACGGGCCGGTTGACGTCCACAGCGTGGCGTACGCACCACAGAAGTTGACGTATCTCTTGACGGTACCGACAGCAGTTGGGGCTCGCGACCGCAAGCCCACCCGTGCGGAAGGGCGACAGTGACGCCCGTACGTCCCGGGGCCACCGGCTCCCGTGGGCCGTCCGCCCACGGTCCGGACCTCCGGCCGCTGAAGCAGCCCGGACAGGTGTCCGGTGCGATAGATGAGAGGTGAGACTCGGTGAAGGGAACCGTGGGCGAGTTGGGGGAGTTCGGGCTCATCAGAGAGCTCACTTCCCGGCTCACCACCACTCCGGCGGTACGGCTGGGACCCGGCGACGACGCCGCGGTCGTTGCCGCTCCCGACCGCAGGGTCGTGGCCAGTACGGACATCCTGCTGGAAGGGCGGCACTTCCGCCGCGACTGGTCGACGGCGTACGACGTCGGCCGCAAGGCCGCCGCCCAGAACCTCGCCGACATCGCGGCCATGGGCGCCGTGCCCACGGCGCTGCTGCTCGGCCTCGTCGTACCGGCCGACCTGCCGGTCACCTGGGCCGGGGAGCTGATGGACGGACTGCGCGACGAGTGCCAGGTCGCCGGCGCGGCCGTGGTCGGCGGTGACGTCGTCGGCGGCGACACCATCACCGTCGCGATCACCGCGCTCGGCGACCTGCGCAACCACGAACCCGTCACCCGGGCCGGCGCCCGGCCCGGCGACGTCGTGGCCGTCACCGGATGGCTCGGCTGGTCCGCGGCCGGATTCGCCGTGCTCTCCCGGGGGTTCCGCTCGCCGCGCGCCTTCGTGGAGGCGCACCGGCGCCCCGAGCCGCCGTACCACGCTGGCCCCGCGGCGGCCGGGCTCGGCGCCACGGCCATGACCGACGTCAGCGACGGGCTCGTCGCCGACCTCGGACACATCGCCGACGCCAGCAAGGTCAGGATCGACCTGCGGTCCGGGCTCATCGACATTCCCTCGCAGATGTCGGACATCGGGCAGGCCGTCGGCGTCGACCCGCTGCAGTGGGTGCTCACCGGGGGAGAGGACCACGCGATCGTGGCGACGTTCCCCGCCGATGTGAAGCTCCCCGCGCGCTGGAAGGTCATCGGAGAGGTCCTCAACCCGTCGGCGCTGCCCCAGGTCACCGTCGACGGCGCACCCTGGACCAGCAAGGGCGGCTGGGACCATTTCGGATCCATAGAGGACGCCCAGTAGATTCCGGGGCATGACCGCACCCGCCCCCATACCGCCCCGTGTCCTCACCGTCGCCGGATCCGACTCCGGCGGCGGTGCGGGCATCCAGGCCGACCTGAAGACGATGCTGGCCCTCGGCACCCACGGGATGAGCGTGCTGACCGCGGTGACCGCCCAGAACTCGCTGGGCGTACAGGGTGCCTGGGAGCTGCCGGTGGAAGCCGTGCGCGCCCAGTACCGCAGCGTCGTCGACGACATCGGCGTCCAGGCGGTGAAGACCGGCATGCTGTCGTCGGCCGCGCTCGTCGACACCGTCGCGGAACTCCTCGCGGAGACCGGGGCGCCCGTCGTCGTCGATCCCGTCGGGGTCTCCAAGCACGGCGATTCGCTGCTGGCCGCCGAAGCCCTCGACTCCGTACGCACGAAGCTCCTGCCCGTCGCCACGGTCGCCACCCCGAACCTCGACGAGGTGGCCCAGCTCACCGGCGTCACCGTCACCGACGAGGCGGGGATGCGCCGGGCCGCCGCCGAGATCCTCGCCCACGGCCCCCGCTGGGTGGTGATCAAGGGCGGTCATCTGCCCGGCGAGGCCGTGGACCTGCTGACGGACGGCCGCGAGGAGCACTGGCTGCGTGCCCCCCGGCTGGACAACCGGCACACCCACGGCACGGGCTGCACCCTCGCCTCCGCCATCGCGTGCGGACTCGCCCGCGGCCAGGACGTCCCCACCGCCGTGCGGGGCGCGAAGGAGTACGTCACCGGCGCGATCCGGGCCGGCTTCGCGCTGGGCGGCGGGATCGGCCCGGTCGACCACGGCTGGCGGACACGGACCGCCCGCTGACCTCCTACTCGGTGCGCAGGGCCGTGGCGGTCCGTGCTCCGGCGGCCCAGCCGGCGGGCAGCAGCGCGCCCAGGGCGGCGATGACCAGGCCGCCGAACCCGAGCGGGAGGAGTCCGGCCCCGCCGTAGACGTCGAGTACGGAGCCGGGGAGGCGGAGCCCCACGCTGTCACCCATCGCGGGGAGGACCCAGCCGTGCAGGGCGACGCCGAGCGGTACGCCCAGGGCACCGGCGACCAGCCCGGTCAGGACGACCGAGGTGAGGACCATGGCGATGGTCTGCCGGGGGGTCATGCCCAGAGCCTTGTGGACACCGAGCTCCCGGACCCGCTCGCGGGTGTCGAGCAGCACGCCGTTGAGCACGCCGAGCGCGGCCACGACGACGAGCATCAGCGTGAGGGTGGCGGCGAGCGCGTCGAGCGTGACGACCATGTCGCCGCCGGCGTCGAGCCCTCCGGCCCGGGCGGTGGCCCCCAGCGGGGTCAGGTCCTCGTTCAGCGCGTCCACGTAGCCGGTCACGTCGGTGCCCGGCTCGACCGCGATGTGATGGCTCGCCTCCGTGAGGTCGGGGTGCGCGGCCGTGAGGGTCGAGGCGTCGGTGAAGACCTGCATGCCGTCGTTGCGGGGGTCGAGGACCTCGCCGGTGATCCGGACGGCGACCGGCTCGGCCAGGCCGGTCAGCGTGACGGTGTCGCCGACACGGGCGCCGGTGGCGGCCAGGAAGGGCGTCGGGACCACGGCCTCGCCCGGCCCGTCGAGCCAGCGGCCCGAGATCATCGTGTAGCCGCCCCAGGACGCGTCGCCGGTGAAGGCGACCACGTCGACGGTGCCGGTCAGGCCGGACACGGTCGCCCGTACCGTCGCGGCGCCGTAGTGCTTCCCGGTTCCGGCGGCGGCTTTGACGGCCGCGGCGACCGCGACGGGGTCGGCGCGGCTGTCGGGGCCGCCGGGGCCGGGGTCCTGGGGGCCGAAGTCCGGCGGGGGCGCGGGCACGACGACATCGGCGACATCGTGGGCCTTGGCCTTCATCACCAGGCCGAGCGAGGCGCCCATCCCCACGGTGAACGTGACGGCGACGGTGCCGAACAGGATCGCCGTGCCCATGGCCAGCGCGCGGGCGGGCCGCGCGAACGGCCGCGTCAGGCCCAGGGCGAGCGGCTGCGGCAACGGCAGCCGGCCGGCCAGGCGGGCCGCCCACCGGCCACGCCCCGCCGAGGCGGTGCGCCCGACGGCGAGCGCGTCCACCGTACGCAGCCGGCCGGCCCGCCAGGAGCTCGCCCACGCGGTTGCCGACACCAGGCCGAGCACCCCGGCGATCACCACCAGGTCGACCCAGGGGGCGACGGTCAGGGACGACGTGCCGTAGACCTCTGCGGCCTCGGCCAGCACGGGGACGGCGAGGAGATGGCCGGCCAGGACACCGAGGGCCGTGCCGACGGCGGCCGGGACCAGGGCCTGGCCCACGTAGGCGCGTACGACCTGGGCCGGGGTGAAGCCGACGGCCTTGAGGATGCCGATGCGGCGCGTCCCCGTGCCGACGGCCGACGCGACGACGTTACCGACGATGAGCACCGACATGACCAGGCCCAGGGCGCCGAACGCGATGAGGAACGGGACGTAGACGGCGGTCTCCTGCTCGGCGGTCTTCCTGACGGTGAGCCATGACTGTCCGCCGACGCGCGCCCCCGGCGGCAGCGACTCCGTCACCGCCCCGGCACCCGCGGCGATCTGCGCGGCGGTGTCCGCCCCGGTGAAGCGGTAGAGCATCTGGTAGCCGCCGCTGCCGGGCGCGGTGAGCGCCGTCATCTGGGACGGGACCACCCAGGCGTCGGCGGTCCGGGTGACCGAGCGGGCCACTCCGACCACCGTGAGCGCGGGGCCGTGGGGCAGACCGGGGAAGGTGACCGTCATGCCCAGGGCCGGGACGAGCGAGGAGTCGGCGGAGAGCACGATCTCGCCGGAACGCGTGGCCCACCGCCCGTCGAGCAGGGCGACCTCGTCCACCTCCGCGTCGGGGCCGCCCCGGCCGGCCACGGTCATCGGCCACCCGGGGCTGTTGTCCGCCCGCGGGGTGACCGTCGCCGTACGGAACGGTCCGGCCGCTCCGCTCACCCCTGCGGCGTCCCCGGACCCCGACAGCTGTCCGGCGCTCACCTTCTCCGCGTCGAACTCCATGGACAGATGCGCGCCGCGCTGTTCGGCGAAGGCCCTGTCGAAGGGCGCACCGGACACCACGAGCAGCGATCCGCCGAGGACGGAAGCGGCCACCGCCATCATCGTGGCGAGCCCGATCACCAGCGTCTGCACCCGCCGCCGTGCCACCCCGGAGCGCAGCACCCCGCCGAGCGCGCTCATCGGACGGTCTCCGGGGCGGCGGCCTGCGACCGTACGTCCTGTGTGATCCTGCCGTCCGCGATCCGGACCGTACGGTTCGTGCAGGAGCGGGCCAGTGCCAGGTCGTGGGTGACCACCACGACGGTCTGGCCCTCGGCGTTGAGGTCGGTGAGCAGCCTGCTGACGTCCTGTCCGGCGGCCGTGTCCAGGGCCCCGGTCGGCTCGTCCGCCAGGAGCAGCGCCGGCCGGTTCATCAGCGCCCTCGCCACCGCCACGCGCTGCCGCTCGCCGCCGGACAGCCGCCCGGGGTACGCACGGGTGTGCCGGTCGATGCCCAGCAGTTCCAGGAGCTCCGCCGCCCGGCGGCCCGCCGCGCCACGGGCCGTACCCGCGAGGCGCGCGGGCAGGAGGACGTTGTCGATGACGGTCAGATCGTCGAGCAGGTTGAAGAACTGGAAGACCATGCCGATCTTCGACCGCCGGTAGAGCGCCGATCCGGCCTCGCCCAGCCGGTCCACCCGCACCCCGTCCACGGTGACGGTCCCGGCGTCGGGCCGGTCCAGGCCCGCGAGCAGGTTGAGCAGTGTGGACTTGCCGCTGCCGGACGGGCCGAGGACCGCGACGGCCTCGCCGGCCCGCACGGTCAGCGACGTCTCGTGCAGGGCGGGCGGGCCGTCGTCGTACCGGCGGCTCACCTCGCACAGTTCGATCACCGGCAGGGTCATGAAGTGCTCCTCGGTCTCGGGAAGTCGGCTGCGTGAACGCTAGGAGCGGGCCCGGTCCGCACGCGTCGGCCGCCCGGACCCCTTGCGGTACCGCGCCGGGACGATCCCCGGAAACGTCATCCCTGCGATGTAGGCGAGCGATGTATCCGGCCCGGCGGGAATGGCCACCGGGACGGACGCCACGGCGCCGCGCGGCGGCGACAATGAACCGGTGACGGACGTACGTACGACGCCGGCGCGGCTGCGGGAAGCCGCCCGCAGGACGGTTCGCGACGCCAGGCTTCCGAGCGGCCCACCGCTGCGGCTCCACCGGCGCGCCCGCCGGTTCGACCTGCTGGTGGCACTGACGCTCGGAATCGCCACGGTCTACTACGGCATCGACAACGCGGACAACGTCGTGGTGCGGGAGATCGAACCCGGCGTGGAGTACGTCCTGGCGCGCCCCGCCGGGCCCGGTGGGCTCGCCCTCATGGTGACCCTCGCAGCCGTCGCCTCGGGTGCCCTGGCGCTGCGCCGCCGCTACCCGCTCGCCGTGCTGTGCGTCGTGACGGCCGCGGCACTGGCGACACCGCAGGGCGTGTCGCGGCTGACCTTCTACGCGTTCGTCATCGCCGTCTACAGCGCCGCCGTGTACAGCCCGTACCGGGTGGCGACCCTGGCGGCGCTGCCGCTCTCCGTCGTCCTGGTCGGCACCTCGGGGAACTCGGTGACCCCGATCGTCCCCAACGAGTACATCGCCCTGCTGATCCTGGGCCCGATGGCCGTGGCCGCCGTCGGCCTGCGTACCTGGAAACAGCGGACCGGCGAGGGCCGCAGCCGGCTCTCCGCCCTGGAACGCGAACAGGCCGAGGCACTGCGCCGGGCCATCGAACACGAGCGGGCCAGGATCGCCCGCGAACTGCACGACGTCGTCACCCACAACGTCAGCGTGATGATCATCCAGGCGGGCGCCGCCCGCAAGATCATGGCGACCTCCCCCGAGCAGGCCGGCGAGGCGCTGCTCGCCGTCGAGGCGGGTGGGCGGGCGGCCATGACGGAGCTGCGCCATGTCATGGGACTGCTCACCATGGGCGGCGAGGGTGAGGGCGGGGGCCAAGGGGCGGAAGGGGACGCGGACATGGCCGGTCCGGCGGTGGAGCTGGCCCCCCAACCCGGCCTGGACCAGCTGGAAACGCTGGTCGGGCGGGTACGGGACACCGGAGTGCCGGTCGAACTGACGGTGACCGGCCCGCCCGGCGCCCTCCCGCCCGGCGTCGAACTCGCCGCCTACCGCGTGGTCCAGGAAGCCCTGACCAACACCGTGAAGCACGCCTCCGGAGCCACCGCCGCCGTGACCGTCGAACACGGCCCGGACCGGCTGCGGGTGGAGGTCACCGACACCGGGGGGCGCCCGGGCGCGGGTGCGGCCGAAGGGAACGGCCGGGGCCTGATCGGGCTGCGCGAGCGCCTCGCCGTCTACGACGGGACCCTGCACACCGGCCGGCGACTCACCGGCGGCTACCGTGTGGAAGCGCTGATCCCCCTGGAGACACTGTGACCGAGCCGCCGCGTGTGCTCCTCGCCGACGACCAGACACTGGTCCGTACCGGATTCCGCATGATCCTCGGAGCCGACGGCATCGACGTGGTCGCCGAGGCGACGAATGGGGCCGAAGCCGTCGAAGCGGTCCGCCGCACCCGGCCCGACGTGGTGCTGATGGACATCCGGATGCCCGGGACGGACGGCCTGGAGGCCACCCGCCGCATCCTCACAGGCGCCCCCGGTGAACCCCGTGTGATCATCCTGACCACCTTCGACCTGGACCGGTACGTCTACGCGGCGCTGTCCGCCGGGGCCAGCGGATTCCTCCTCAAGGACGTCACCCCCGAGTACCTGGCCGCCGCCGTCCGCACGGTCCGTACCGGCGACGCCCTCCTGGCGCCGGCCATCACCCGCCGACTCGTACGCCGGTTCGCCCAGCGCGGCGGCGACACCGCCGCCCTCCACCGCGACCTCGCCTCGCTCACCCCGCGCGAACTGGAGGTCCTCGGCCTGCTGGCCCGGGGGCTGAGCAACGCCGAACTCGCCGCCCGGCTCCACCTGGCCGAGGCGACCGTCAAGACCCACGTCGCCCGCATCCTCGCCAAGCTCGGGCTCCGTGACCGGGTCCAGGCCGTCATCGTCGCGTACGAGACGGGGCTGGTCAGCGCCGGCGACCGCGAATCCGCCCCGCAGGCCACCGAGCAGACGTAGGGCTGTGGCTCAGGGAGTCTTTCGGGGATGGACCTGTACCTGACAGGAAGCAGAGCACAGCAAAAAGCCGGTCCACCGAGGTGGACCGGCTTTTTGGGCAACCGGAAGGCTGCGCTACGACGGGGACGTCAGCGCGCGACCTTGCCGGCCTTGATGCACGAGGTGCAGACGTTGAGCCGCTTCGGCGTCCGCCCGACCACGGCACGCACGCGCTGGATGTTGGGATTCCAGCGACGGGACGTACGGCGGTGCGAGTGCGAAATGCTGTTGCCGAAGCTCGGCCCCTTGCCGCAAACGTCGCAGTTGGCAGCCACGGGTCACTCCAAAGACTTCAGATGCACTTACAGTGAATTCCGGCGCGCCGGAATCATTTTACTGAAGTGGCGGTACCGGAGGAATGGCCCGACTCTCGTCGGGCAACCGAAGCAGCATACAACGCCTGCTTCGGAGATACGAAACTACCACGGCTCCCGGACCGCTCCGTCCCGCACCTGCGCCCGACGGGTCCGCGCCCGAGGGCTACCCTGCCGTTCAGCCAGCCCCCCACGGCAGCCCCAAGGAGGACCAACGGTGCCGCAAGCCCCCGACGATCTCGACGCCGTCGCGGTGCGCACCTGGTGCTCACTGGCCCTGGAGGCCCTCGGCCGGGAGCGTGCGGCCATCGACGCCATCAACGTCTACCCCGTCGCCGACGGGGACACCGGCACCAACCTGTACCTCACCGTCGAGTCGGCCGCCGCCGCCGTCGAAGCGGTCTTCGCCGCCCATGAGACCGGCTCCACCGTGCCCGCCCACGCCGACGCCGTGCGGGCCATGGCCCACGGCGCGCTGATCGGCGCCCGGGGCAACTCCGGGACCATCCTGGCCCAGCTGCTGCGGGGTATGGCCTCGGTGCTCTCCGGCTCGGGTGACGCCCGTCACCTGCGGACCGCGCTGACCGAGGCCGCCGCGGTGGCGCGGCTGGCCGTCGCCCATCCCGTCGAGGGCACCGTGCTCACCGTCGCCACCGCCGCCGCCGAGGCGGCCGGGGCCACGGACGGGGACGCCGGCCTCAGGGACGTGGCCCAGGCCGCGTACGACGGCGCGCGCGCCGCCCTGGCCGCCACCCCCGGCCAGCTCGCCGTCCTCGGGCGCGCGGGCGTCGTCGACGCGGGCGGGCAGGGACTGGTGGCCGTCCTCGGCGCGCTGCTGGAAGCCGTCGGCGGACGCCCGGAGGAGCGCGCCGTACGGCCCGCCCCCGAGGTCCTGCCCCTGACCGGCGACTGCGCGGACGCGGGCCAGGACAGCGGCCCCGCCTTCGAGGTCATCTATCTGCTGGAGGCCCGGGACGACGCGGTCGACCGGCTGCGGAGCCGGCTGGACGCCCTGGGGGACTCCCTCGTGGTGGTCGGCGGCGACGGCCTCTGGAACGTCCACGTCCATGTCGACGACGCCGGGGCGGCCGTCGAGGCCGGGGTCGAGGCCGGCCGGCCCTACCGGATCCGGATCACCCACTTCGCCGCCGACCGGGGCGCGGCCCACCGGGAACCCGCCCAGCGCGCGATCGTCGTGGTCGTACCCGGGGACGGGCTCGCCGGACTGTGCGCCGAGGCCGGGGCCACCACCGTGCTGGCCCGCCCCGGCGAGCCGCCCGCCAGCGGCGAACTGGTCGACGCCATCCGCCGGGCCCACGCCCGCGAGGTGGTCCTGCTGCCGAACGACGCACAGCTGCGCCACACCGCCGCCGCGGCCGCCGAACAGGCCAGGGGCGAAGGCATCCGCGTCGCCCTGGTCCCCACCCGCGCCGCGGTCCAGGGCATCGCCGCGCTCGCCGTCCACGAACCCGACCGCAGCTTCGACGAGGACGTCGTCGCGATGACCTCGGCGGCCGGCGCCACCCGGTACGCCGAACTGGCCGTCGCCGAGAGGCAGTCGTGGACCATGGCGGGCATCTGCCAGGCCGGCGACATCCTGGGCCTGATCGACGGGGACGTCGCCGTCATCGGCGAGGACGTCCCCGGCACGGCCCGCACGGTCCTGGACCGGATGCTGTCGGCGGGCGGGGAACTGGTCACGCTGGTCCTGGGGGAGGACGTGCCCGACTCCCTGGCCGACGGGCTGAGCGAACACATCCGGGAGGGCTACCTCGCCGTCGACACGGTCGTCTACCGCGGCGGCCACCAGGCGGCGCCGCTGCTCATCGGCGTCGAGTGACACGTCGGGGCGGGGCGGCGCACGGAGACATCTGTCAGTGGCGTGGTGTGCAATGGACCGCGTGTCCGCTTTCGAAGAACCCCTCAAGAAGCTGCTCGGCGGAGCCACCGCGAAGGTGATGGCCGAACACCTCGACCTGCACACGGTCGGTGATCTGCTGCACCACTACCCGCGGCGCTACGAGGAGCGGGGCCGCCTCACGGCGCTCACCGAGCTTCCGCTCGACGAGCACGTGACGGTCGTCGCCCAGGTCGCCGACGCGCGGATCATGATGTTCAACAACGGCCGGGGCAAGCGGCTGGAGGTCACCCTCACCGACGGGAGCGGCAGGCTCCAGCTGGTCTTCTTCGGACACGGAGTCCACAAGCCCCACAAGGAACTCCTGCCGGGCCGGCGGGCGATGTTCGCGGGCAAGGTCTCCGTCTTCAACCGCAAGATGCAGCTGGCGCACCCCACGTACCAGCTCCTCGACGCTCATGACGAGGAGGAGGCGACCGACGCCGTCGACGCCTTCGCCGGGCAGCTGCTGCCGATCTACCCGGCCTGCAAGCAGCTCGACTCCTGGCGGATCGCCAAGGCCGTCGACACGGTCCTGCCCAGCGCACAGGACGCGGTGGACCCGCTGCCCGAGGCACTGCGCGAAGGGCGCGGATTCGTGCCCCTGCCCGAGGCACTGCTCAGGATCCACCGCCCGCACACCAAGGCGGACATCGCGGCCGCGCGGGACCGGCTGCGCTGGGACGAGGCATTCGTCCTCCAGGTCGCGCTCGCCCGCCGGCGTTACGCCGACACCCAACTCCCCGCGGTGGCCCGCAGGTCCGTCCCCGGCGGACTGCTCGACGCCTTCGACGCCAAGCTGCCCTTCACCCTCACCGAAGGCCAGCAGAGGGTCACCGGCGAGATCTTCGGCGACCTGGCGACCGAACACCCGATGCACCGGCTGCTGCAGGGCGAGGTGGGGTCGGGAAAGACGATGGTGGCCCTGCGCGCGATGCTCACCGTCGTCGACGCGGGCGGCCAGGCCGCGATGCTCGCGCCCACCGAGGTCCTCGCCCAGCAGCACCACCGCTCCATCACCGAGATGATGGGCGAGCTCGCGGAGGGCGGCATGCTGGGCGGCTCCGACCTCGGCACCAAGGTCGTCCTGCTCACCGGCTCCATGGGCACCGCGGCCCGCCGGCAGGCTCTGCTCGACCTGGTCACGGGCGAGGCCGGGATCGTCATCGGGACGCATGCGCTGATCGAGGACAAGGTCCAGTTCCACGACCTGGGCCTGGTCGTCGTCGACGAACAGCACCGCTTCGGCGTGGAACAGCGCGACGCGCTTCGGTCCAAGGCGGACTCCCAGGGGGAAAAGAGGCCGCCGCACCTGCTGGTCATGACGGCCACCCCCATTCCCCGTACGGTCGCGATGACCGTCTTCGGCGACCTGGAGACCTCCGTCCTCGACCAGCTCCCCGCCGGCCGCTCACCGATCGCCAGCCATGTCGTCCCCGCCAAGGACAAGCCCCACTTCCTCAGCCGCGCCTGGGAGCGCGTCCGCGAGGAGGTGGAGAACGGCCACCAGGCCTACGTCGTCTGCCCCCGCATCGGCGACGACGCCGAGGAGGCCGGGAAGAAGGGGAAGAAGAAGGCCGCCCCCGAGGACGACGCCGAGAAGCGGCCGCCGCTCGCCGTGCTCGACATCGCCGATCAGCTGACCAAGGGCCCGCTCTCAGGTCTCCGCGTCGAGGTCCTCCACGGCAGGATGGCGCCCGACGACAAGGACGACGTCATGCGCCGCTTCGCCGCCGGAGAGGCCGACGTCCTGGTCGCCACCACCGTCATCGAGGTCGGGGTCAACGTCCCCAACGCCACCGCCATGGTGATCATGGATGCGGACCGCTTCGGGGTGTCCCAGCTGCACCAGCTCAGGGGCCGCGTCGGGCGTGGCAGCGCCCCCGGTCTGTGCCTGCTGGTCAGCGAGGCCCACGAGGCGAGCCCCGCCCGGGCCAGGCTCTCCGCGGTCGCCGCCACCCTCGACGGCTTCGAGCTCTCCCGCATCGACCTCGAACAGCGGCGCGAGGGCGACGTCCTCGGCCAGGCCCAGTCCGGGGTCCGCTCCTCCCTGCGGGTGCTCAGCGTGATCGACGACGAGGAGGTCATCGCCGCGGCCCGCGAGGAGGCCGTCCGCGTCGTCGCCGAGGACCCCGAGCTGGAGCGCCTGCCTGAGCTGCGCACCGCGCTCGACGCCCTGCTCGACAAGGACCGGGAGGAGTACCTCGACAAGGGGTGACCAGGCGGATTCCCGGCGACGCCATATCGTGGGGAGCACGGCACGCGTTCCGTCCTGTGTGCCGCCCGCGACCCGAGGAACAGACACCCATGACCCGCGTGATCGCCGGCTCGGCCGGCGGACGCCGCCTGGCCGTCCCGCCCGGCACCGGCACCCGCCCCACCTCCGACCGTGCGCGCGAGGCGCTGTTCTCCACCTGGGAAGCGCTCCTGGGCACCCTCGACGGCATCCGCGTCGCCGATCTCTACGCGGGTTCCGGAGCCGTGGGCCTGGAGGCGCTCTCGCGCGGAGCGGCCCACGCGCTGCTCGTGGAGGCCGACCCCAAGGCCGCGCGCACCGTCCGCGACAACATCCGCACCCTCGGTCTGCCCGGCGCCGAATTCCGTGCCGGCAAAGCAGAACAGATCGTGACGGGACCGGCACCCTCGGACCCGTACGACGTGGTTTTCCTCGACCCGCCGTACGCCGTCACCGACGACGATCTTCGGGAGATCCTGCTCACACTCCGTGCTCAGGGGTGGCTCACGGGCGACGCCCTCGTCACGGTGGAACGGAGCACCAGGGGCGGGGAATTCAACTGGCCCGACGGATTCGAGCCACAGCGGGCCCGCCGTTACGGCGAAGCCACGTTTTGGTACGGTCGCGCCGCCTCTACGTGCGAAGACGCACGATGACCGCACCGGAGAGCGAGGGAACCACGTTGCGCCGCGCCGTCTGTCCGGGGTCGTTCGACCCCATCACCAACGGACATCTCGACATCATCGGTCGAGCCTCGAAGCTGTACGACGTCGTGCACGTCGCCGTGATGATCAACCAGTCCAAGCAGGGGCTGTTCACAGTGGACGAGCGGATCGACCTGATCCGCGAGGTCACCGCCGACTTCGGCAACGTCCAGGTCGAGTCCTTCCACGGCCTGCTGGTCGACTTCTGCAAGCAGCGCGACATCCCGGCCATCGTGAAGGGGCTGCGAGCCGTCAGCGACTTCGACTACGAGCTGCAGATGGCCCAGATGAACAACGGCCTCTCGGGGGTCGAGACGCTCTTCGTGCCGACGAACCCCACCTACAGCTTCCTCTCGTCCTCCCTGGTCAAGGAGGTCGCCACCTGGGGCGGCGACGTGGCGCACCTGCTGCCGCCCAGGGTCCACGAGGCCCTCGTGGACCGTCTCGGGCAGAAGTGATCTGCTGACCGCCCGTCACCAGGTGTCGGACGGGAGGCGACTGGCCTTACAGTCGTCCCGTCCGTCTCCAACAGCAGCAGAGAGTGGCGAGCACACGGTGGACGTGCAGAAGAAGCTCGACGAGATCGTCGAAACGGTCGGGAACGCCCGCTCCATGCCCATGTCGGCGTCCTGCGTGGTCAACCGGGCCGAACTGCTCGCGATGCTGGAGGAGGTCCGCGAGGCCCTGCCCGGCTCGCTGGCCCACGCCGAGGAGCTCATCGGCGGCCGCGAGCAGCTCGTCGAGCAGGCCCGGCAGGAGGCCGAGCGGATCATCGAGTCCGCCCGCGCGGAGCGCGGCTCGCTGATCTCCGGCACCGAGATCGCGCAGCGGTCCCAGGCCGAGGCGGACCGGATCCTGTCCGAGGCCCGCAGGGAGGCCGACGAGGTCCGCGGCGAGGCCGACGAGTACGTCGACAGCAAGCTCGCCAACTTCGAGGTCGTCCTCACCAAGACCATCGGCTCCGTCGACCGGGGCCGCGAGAAGCTCCTGGGCCGCAGCGAGGGCCTCGACGACCAGGGTTACGAGGACCCCGACTTCGCCGAGGCGCCGGAGCGCAGCGCCGACCCCGAGATACTCCGCCGGCGCGCCGACGACTACGTGGACACCAAGTTCGGCGCGTTCGAGGCCGTCCTCGTCAAGACCCTGGAGGCCGTCGGCCGCGGCCGCCAGAAGCTGCACGGCCGGGTCGCCACCGACGAGCTCGGCGCCCACATGGCCGCCCAGGACGCCGCGGGCGGCGGGCAGCACACCAGCGACGAGGACCACTGGGCCGGCCTGGCCGAGCTCGCCGGCCCCGATCCGCACCGGAGCCCCCAGCAGCCCTCGTACGCGGAACCCGCGCAGCCGGACTACGCGCCGGTCGCCGACTACCAGGACCCCGCGCAGACGGGCTTCCCCGCGCAGGGGCAGCCCGAGCCGCAGTACGCGCAGACGTACGGCTACCAGGACCCGCAGCAGCAGCTCCAGGCCGACCCGTACGCCGCCTACCAGCAGCAGCCCGACGCGTACGGCGCCTACCAGCAGCAGGCATACGACCCGAACCAGCAGCAGCAGGAGTACTGGCCGCAGCAGGGCCAGATCCCCGCGCAGCAGGGCGAGGGCGCGCTCGACGAGACCAGCCTCTTCGACACCAGCATGATCGACCTGGAACAGCTGCGCCGCTACGAACAGGGCCGCTGACCGGAGCGGGACGTACCGGATTGGGAGCTGGGCGGTACGTCCAGTATCCTGGCTCTTCGGTCGCGTGTATGTCCGCGATCCCGGCTGCCCTCTTTCCGTCAGGACAGGGGTGGCCCTCCCGAAGCCGCACCACGCACATGATTTCGAAAGCAGGAAAAGCCCTGAACGGCCACCTCGATCACCGCAGCCCTCTCGTGTTCGATACGCGCGAGCTGGGCCGGCGTCCTGGTGCCATGAAGCGGCTGACCCGCACGGTGGAAGCACCCGGTTCCCCGGGCCTCGGTATCGACGGGGTCATCGGTGTGCCGGAGAAGGCGCCCGTGGCGCTGGACCTCCGCCTCGAATCCGTCATGGAAGGGGTGCTCGTCACAGGCACCGCCCGTGCGACGGCCGAGGGGGAGTGCGTAAGGTGTCTGGAGCCGCTGGCCATCGAGGTCGAAGCGGACTTCCAGGAGATGTTCTCGTACCCTGACGCCGATGACCGGAACCGCAGCAGGACCGCGGACCCGGTCGACGACGCCGAGGACGACGAGGACAGGTTCTTTCTCGAGGACGACTCGTTCGACCTCGAGCCTGTGCTGCGTGACGCGGTGGTGCTCGCACTGCCGCTGCAGCCGGTGTGCAAGGAGACCTGTGCCGGTCTGTGTTCCGAATGCGGAATCAGGCTGGACGAGAATCCTGACCACCACCACGATGCCGTCGACATCCGTTGGGCGGCACTGCAAGGACTCGCCGAGACCGTTCAGGACGGCGAGAAGGACAACATGGGCGGCGCCGAACCGGGCGTCGACGAGAAGCAGGAGAAGTAGCCGTGGCTGTTCCGAAGCGGAAGATGTCGCGCAGCAACACGCGCCACCGCCGGTCGCAGTGGAAGGCTGCGGTCCCCACCCTGGTTTCGTGCGAGCGTTGCCAGGAGCCGAAGCTCCAGCACATTGCGTGCCCGAGCTGCGGCACCTACAACAAGCGCCAGGTCCTCGAGGTCTGAGCGGCTGGTGAGAGGCCCGATGTCTGAGTTGTCCAGCTCCAAGAAGCACACAGACAACATCAACACAGCCTCGTCCCACACGCTTCTGGAAGGGCGGCTCGGGTATCACCTCGAGTCCGCCCTTCTGGTGCGTGCGCTGACCCACCGTTCGTACGCGTACGAGAACGGCGGTCTGCCCACCAACGAGCGGCTGGAGTTCCTCGGGGACTCCGTGCTCGGCCTGGTGGTCACGGACACGCTGTACCGCACCCACCCCGACCTGCCCGAAGGCCAGCTGGCCAAGTTGCGGGCCGCGGTGGTCAACTCGCGGGCGCTTGCGGAAGTGGGCCGCGGCCTCGAACTCGGCTCCTTCATCCGGCTCGGCCGTGGTGAAGAGGGCACGGGTGGCCGGGACAAGGCTTCCATCCTCGCCGACACCCTTGAAGCGGTGATCGGCGCCGTCTATCTCGACCAGGGCCTCGGCGCGGCCTCGGAGCTGGTCCACCGGCTCTTCGACCCGCTGATCGACAGGTCCTCCAACCTCGGAGCCGGCCTGGACTGGAAGACCAGTCTCCAGGAGCTCACCGCGAGCGAGAGCCTCGGAGTCCCCGAGTACCTCGTCACGGAGACCGGCCCCGATCACGAGAAGACCTTTACTGCTGCTGCTCGCGTCGGTGGTGTCTCGTACGGCACCGGCACCGGCCGTAGCAAGAAGGAAGCGGAGCAGCAGGCGGCGGAGTCCGCCTGGCGCGAGATCAGCGCCGCCGCGGAAGCACGGGAGACGGCGGCCGAGGCCGCCGTCGACGGAGGGGTCGCCGACACCCCTGCCGACCCGTCGCCGCACTCGGACGCCGCTCCGGCCTGAACGAAGGGGAAACCCCTCGGCGCCCTCGGGCACCGGGGGGTTTTCGCTGTCCCGTCACACCCCGCCCGTCGCTTCCCTGAAGGAGTGCCCGCCGTGCCCGAACTGCCCGAGGTCGAAGTCGTGCGGCGGGGACTGGAGCGCTGGACCGCCGGGCGCACCGTCGAGGACGTCGAGGTCCTGCATCCGCGTGCGGTCCGCCGGCACCTCTCGGGCGGCGGCGACTTCGCGGCCCGGCTCCGCGGACTGCGCTTCGGCACGGCGATGCGCCGCGGCAAGTACCTCTGGGTCCCCCTCGACGAGGCGGACTCCTCGCTCCTGGGCCACCTCGGCATGAGCGGCCAGCTCCTGGTGCAGCCCGAGGACGCCCCCGACGAGAAGCACCTGCGGATCCGGATCCGTTTCGACGACGCGCTCGGCACCGAGCTGCGCTTCGTCGACCAGCGGACCTTCGGCGGGCTGTCGCTGCACGGGAACACCCCCGACGGTCTGCCCGACGTCATCGCGCACATCGCGCGCGACCCCCTCGACCCGGCCTTCGACGACACGGCCTTCCGCGTGGCGCTGCGCCTGCGCCGTACGACGGTGAAGCGCGCCCTGCTCGACCAGTCCCTGATCAGCGGCGTGGGCAACATCTACGCCGACGAGGCGCTGTGGCGCAGCCGGCTGCACTACGAGCGGCCGACCGCGACCCTGACCCGCCCGAAGACGGCCGAGCTGCTCGGAAACGTCCGGGACGTGATGCGGGAGGCCCTCGACCAGGGCGGCACCAGCTTCGACAGCCTGTACGTCAATGTGAACGGGGAGTCCGGCTACTTCGACCGGTCACTCGACGCCTACGGACGCGAGGACGAACCCTGCCGCCGCTGCGGTACGCCGATGCGCCGCCGGCCGTGGATGAACCGCTCCAGCTACTTCTGCCCGCGCTGCCAGCGTCCGCCGCGGATCTCCTGACGCGCGCCTTTGCCCCCGGTGCGGTCAGAGGGGCTGGAGCCGGCGGCGCAGGAGGCAGAACTCGTTGCCCTCCGGGTCGGCCAGCACATGCCAGCTCTCGTCGCCGGTCTGACCGACGTCGGCGTGTCTGGCGCCGAGGGCGAGCAGCCGCTCCAGCTCGGCGTCCTGGTCGCGGTCGGTGGCGTTGACGTCGATGTGCAGCGGGAGCTTCCCGGCCCGCGGGTCGCTGCTGGGGCTGAGGACGAGCGTGGGCTGCGGGCCGCCGAAGCCGGCGCCGGGCGGCCCGATCTCGATGCTCCCGTCGTCCTCCCGGCCGAGTTCGACGTAGCCGAGGACCTCGCTCCAGAACGCCGCGAGCCGCTCGGGGTCGGCGACGTCGAGGACCAGTTCACTGATGCGGCAAGCCATGCCCGTCAGTGTACGGAGGGGTACGCGGCCGGCCCGGGACTTCCGCCCGGACCGGCCGGGGCTCGTCAGAAGCCGAAGTCCTGCGTCCACCAGGGGCCGCCGGAGCCGAGGTGCACGCCCACGCCGAGTGTCTTGTAATCGCAGTTGAGAATGTTCGCGCGGTGGCCGTCGCTGTTCATCCAGGCGTCCATCACGGCCTGCGCGTCGGCCTGGCCCCGGGCTATGTTCTCGCCGCCCAGGCCCTGCACGCCGGCCGCGGCGGCGCGGTCCCAGGGGGTCGCCCCGTCCGGGTCGGTGTGGCCGAAGAAGTCGCGGGCCGCCATGTCCTCGCTGAAGTCCTGGGCGAGCGCGGTCAGCGAGGCGCTGGTGGTGACCGGGCTGCAGCCGACCTTCGCGCGCTCCTGGTTGACCAGGGCGAGCACGGTGGCCTGCGCGGTGGTGGCGGACGGGCTCGCCGGAGCGCTGGCCGTGCGGCTCGGGGCGGCGGACGAGGTCTTCGGAGCGGCCGGAGTCTTGGCCGCCGGGCTGGAAGACGTGGTCTTCCTCGGCTTCGCCGCGGGGGCCTTCGTCCGTTCCGGCGTCTTCGTCGCGGGCTTCGAGGCGGTGGCCGACGGCTTCGTGCTCGGCTTCGCGCTCGGGGTGGCCGAGGGGGACTTCGACGGTGCGGCGGAACGGCCGGAACCCCGGTCTGCCTGGGCCGACGGGGAAGCCGACGTACGGCTGGTCGGCTCGGCGGAGGACTCGCCCTGGGTCAGCAGGTCGGGCGCGCCGCCCGCGTGGACCTGGTCGGCGGCCCCGCCCCCGCTGACGCTGTAGCTGTCGCCGCCGGGCAGCAGGCCCGAGGCCACGGCGACCGCTCCGACGGCCACGGCCGCGGAGACGCCGAGGAGCCCGGCGCGCACGGGTATGCCGGCTCGCTTCTTCCGGCGTGCACCCCGGTGCCCGTCCTCCGCGTTCGCCGCGTGCTGCTCAGCGGCGGGGGCCGCGCCTGCGCGTCGATGCCGTCCCATGCGCTGTGCCTTCCTCGTGCTCCGGGCGTCGTGCCGACGTCACCGTATTGAAGATCAAACTCACCCGTTCGGGTGAGGCTATTGCGAGGGGACCTTACGCCATGGCGGATTGGGGCGGCGTGCTCCTTGTGCAATTGGCCGGTTAGCGTTCGGGCATGAACGAAGACGCACGACTCGTCGTATGGGTACGCGGCCGAGTACAGCAAGTAGGGTTCCGCTGGTTCACCAGGGCAAATGCTTTGGAGATCGGAAACCTCACCGGCTTCGCCCTCAATCTCGACGACGGCCGGGTGCAGGTGGTGGCCGAAGGGCCGCGTGACAATTGCCACCGTCTCCTCGACTGGCTCGGATCCGACGACACACCCGGCCGCGTGGACGGCGTCACTGAGATCTGGGACACCCCCCGCGGTGGATATGAGGGATTCGCGATCCGCTGACCCCGGCCGGCGAAAGAGGTCCGGATCCGCTGCGCGCACGAGGGATCGCGGGCGGTGAACGGAGGGCGCGCGAAGGCGTCACACCCGAAATGACCTGCGAAAGGAGTCGGCGCAGGAACATGGTTGCCAAGAGGCGCACGCCGTGTCAGGCTGCGGCATTGACGAAGATCTCCACACCCCTCGGGACCCGCAGGAGAGCCGCGCCGCATGATCGTCAGGCCGCGCGCCCCCGGGACACCCGGCCAGCAGGCGTGTGATCGTGTTGACCGTCAAACTTTTTGGTGAGACGCTGAAAACCCCGCGCACCTTAGCTGTTCGGCAGAGCTGGTGACAGCAGAACAGCAGTGAATTCACAGCACTGCCGAGCACCGCGGGTGCGATTCCCTCACGACCCACACCGCATCGGTCGGTCACTCAGTGTGGAGGACCTCTCATCATGGCAAAGGCGCTTCTCGGTTACGTCGGCGGTTCCGACCCGCGACTCCTCGCCGAGATGCGACGGCTTCAGAAGCGCGTCCAGGACCTGGAATCCGAGCTCGTACGGATCCAGGACGAGAACGACGCGCTGAACGCCGCCGCCCAGCACCAGGAGTCGCTGCTCGACAGCATCGACATCGACGTACCCCAGGCGGAGCCCGCGCTGACCTGACCCCCAGGCCCTGCCGGGGCCGGTCGGGCCGCACGCCAGCCGCTCGGGATCAACCATCGAATGTCTTTCGTCACGGATCGTCGTCCCGGAACGGTCCGGAACACCGAGGATTGCTCGTGATCCGGTCCGCACGCGATCCGTTACGCAGGACTGTGCTCGGATGACTGCAGAGCAGCACCGTGCAAGATTTACAAGGGACGCTCCGGCGTCCCTTCTTTCTTTCCCCCGGACCGTCGCCGGCCTATCGCTCTTCGCTTACCGTCTGATGTGCCCTGCACCTTCATCAGCGAAACCGAGAGTGAAAGGTAGAGTCCGGCGGCGTGCACCTCAAGGCCCTGACCCTCCGTGGTTTCAAATCGTTCGCCTCCGCCACGACCCTGCGGTTCGAACCGGGGATCACCTGTGTCGTCGGACCCAACGGGTCGGGTAAATCGAATGTGGTGGACGCCCTCTCCTGGGTCATGGGCGAGCAGGGGGCCAAATCCCTGCGCGGCGGCAAGATGGAGGACGTGATCTTCGCCGGCACCACGGGAAGGCCGCCCCTGGGCCGTGCGGAAGTGTCGCTGACCATCGACAATTCCGACGGCGCGCTGCCCATCGAGTACGCCGAAGTGACGATCACCCGGATCATGTTCCGCAACGGCGGCAGCGAATACCAGATCAATGGCGACACCTGCCGGCTGCTCGACATCCAGGAACTCCTCTCGGACTCCGGTATCGGCCGGGAGATGCACGTCATCGTCGGCCAGGGCCGGCTGGACTCCGTACTGCACGCCGATCCGACGGGACGCCGCGCCTTCATCGAAGAGGCGGCGGGCGTGCTCAAGCACCGTAAGCGCAAGGAGAAGGCGCTGCGGAAGCTGGAGGCGATGGGCGCCAACCTGGCCCGCGTCCAGGACCTCACCGACGAACTGCGGCGCCAGCTCAAACCGCTGGGGCGGCAGGCTGCCGTCGCGCGCCGGGCCGCCGTCATCCAGGCCGACCTGCGGGACGCCCGGCTGCGACTGCTCGCCGACGACCTGGTGCGGCTGAGGGAGGCGCTGCGCGGTGAGATCGCCGACGAGGCGGCCCTCAAGCGGCGACGGGAGGCCGCGGAGACCGACCTCAAGGCGGCGCTCGCCCGCGAGGCGGACCTGGAGGACGAGGTGCGCCGGCTGGCGCCGCGGCTGCAACGTGCCCAGCAGACCTGGTACGAACTCTCGCAGCTGGCCGAGCGCGTGCGGGGCACCATCTCGCTCGCCGACGCCCGGGTGAAGAGCGCCACCACCGCGCCGGAGGAGGAGCGCAGGGGGCGGGACCCGGAGGACATGGAGCGTGAGGCCGCCCGGATCCGCGAGCAGGAGGCGGAGCTTGAGGCGGCGCTCGAAGCGGCCGAGCACGCCCTGGAGGACACCACCGCACACCGGGCCGAGCTGGAGCGGGAGTTGGCGTCCGAGGAGCGCAGGCTCCGGGACGCGGCCCGGGCCATCGCCGACCGGCGCGAAGGGCTGGCCCGGCTGAACGGCCAGGTCAACGCCGCCCGCAGCCGTGCCGGTTCGGCGCAGGCCGAGATCGACCGGCTGGCCGCGTCGCGGGACGAGGCGCAGGAGCGGGCGGTCGCGGCCCAGGAGGAGTACGAGCAGCTCAAGGCCGAGGTCGAAGGGCTGGACGCGGGCGACGCCGAGCTGGCGGAGCAGCACGAGACCGCCAGGGAGGAGCTCGCCGGGGCGGAGGCCGCCCTGAGCGCCGCGCGCGAGGCGGTCACCGTGGCGGAACGCAGCCGCGCGGCGGTCTCCGCACGGCACGAGGCGCTGTCGCTGGGCCTCCGGCGCAAGGACGGCACCGGGGCGCTGCTCGGCGCGGGCGACCGGCTCTCCGGACTGCTCGGACCGGTCGCGGAGCTGCTCACGGTGGCCCCGGGGCACGAGGTCGCGGTGGCCGCGGCGCTGGGCGCGGCTGCCGACGCCGTCGCGGTGACGGGTCCGGCCACGGCGGCCGACGCGATCCGCCTGCTGCGCAAGCAGGACGCCGGGCGCGCGGCGCTGGTGACGGGCGGAGCGGGCAGCGGACAGGTGCCCGCGCAGGGGACGGAGCAGCTGCGGGAGCCCGCCGGCGGCCCGGCCGGCCAGGTGCCCGGTCAGGCGTCCGGCGCGGAGCACGGCCCTGCGGGCATCACGGTGTCCGGGGCGGAGCACGGCCCTGCGGGCGTCACGGTGACCGGCGCGGAGCACGGCACTGCGGCCGTCGGGGCCTCCGGTGTTGGGCGCGGCACCACGGCTTCCGGGCCGGAGCACGGCGCGGCGCCGGCCGGACCCGCCGTCGCCACCGGGGAGTGCGCCGCGCCCGCCGTCGCCGGCCTGGTGCAGGGCCCCGCCGAACTGATGACGGCCGTACGGCGGCTGGTGCGCGACATGGTGGTCGTGGGCACCCTGGAGGACGCCGAGGAACTGGTCGCCGCCCACCCCGGGCTGACCGCCGTCACCGCCGAGGGCGACGTACTGGGCGCCCACTTCGCACACGGCGGATCCGCCGGCGCGCCCAGCCTCCTGGAGGTCCAGGCCTCCGTCGACGAGGCCGCCGCCGAACTCGCCGACCTGGCCGTGCGCTGCGAGGAACTCGCCTCGGCCCAGCGCGCCGCAGCCGCACGGCGCGCCGAGGACGCGGCCCGGGTGGAGGAGCTGGGGGAGCGGCGCCGGGCCGGGGAGCGGGAGAGGTCCGGAGTGGCGCAGCAGCTCGGGCGGCTGGCCGGCCAGGCCCGTGGCGCCGCCGGGGAGGCCGAGCGGATGACCGCCTCCGCCGCCCGGGCGCAGGAGGCGCTGGAGCGGGCCACCGAGGAGGCCGAGGAACTGGCGGAGCGGTTGCTGGTCGCCGAGGAGACCCCGGTCGAGGAGGAGCCCGACACCTCGGTACGCGACCGGCTCGCCGCCGACGGCGCCAACGCACGCCAGACGGAGATGGAGGCCCGCCTCCAGGCCCGTACCCACGAGGAACGCGTCAAGGCGCTCGCCGGACGGGCCGACGCCCTGGACCGCGGGGCCCGGACCGAGCGCGAGGCGCGCACCCGCGCCGAGCAGCGCCGTGCCCGGCTGCGCCACGAGGCCGCCGTGGCCACCGCCGTGGCGTCGGGAGCCCGCCAGCTGCTCGCCCACGTCGAGGTCTCGGTCGTACGGGCGGAGGAGGAGCGGGGCAGGGCCGAGGCGGCGAAGGCCGAACGCGAGCGGGAGCTGGCGGCCGAACGCGGACGCGGCCGTGACCTCAAGAGCGAGCTCGACCGGCTCACCGACTCGGTGCACCGTGGCGAGGTGCTCGGGGCCGAGAAGCGGCTGCGCATAGAGCAGGTGGAGGCCAAGGCGCTGGAGGAGTTCGGCGTCGAGCCGGCCGGCCTGGCCGACGAGTACGGCCCCGAGCAGCCGGTGCCGCCGTCCCCCGCGGCCGAGGGCGAGGAGCTCCCCGAGGACCCGGAACATCCGCGTAACCAGCCGAAGCCGTTCGTGAGGGCCGAGCAGGAGAAGCGGCTGAAGGCGGCTGAACGGGCGTATCAGCAACTCGGGAAGGTGAATCCTCTCGCCCTGGAGGAGTTCTCGGCGCTGGAGGAACGGCACAAGTTCCTCTCCGAGCAGCTCGAAGACCTGAAGAAGACCAGGGCCGATCTGATGCAGGTGATCAAGGAGGTCGACGAGCGGGTGGAGCAGGTGTTCACGGAGGCGTTCCGGGACACCGCACGCGAGTTCGAGGGCGTCTTCTCCCGGCTCTTCCCGGGCGGCGAGGGCCGTCTCATCCTCACCGACCCGGACAACATGCTGACGACCGGTCTCGACGTCGAGGCCAGGCCGCCGGGCAAGAAGGTCAAGCGGCTCTCCCTGCTGTCCGGCGGTGAGCGATCCCTTACGGCCGTTGCCCTGCTGGTCTCGATCTTCAAGGCCAGGCCGAGCCCGTTCTACGTCATGGACGAGGTGGAGGCGGCGCTCGACGACACCAATCTGCAGCGTCTGATCCGGATCATGGAGGAGCTCCAGGAGAGCTCCCAGCTCATCGTCATCACGCACCAGAAGCGGACGATGGAGGTCGCCGACGCGCTGTACGGCGTCTCGATGCAAGGTGACGGAGTCTCCAAGGTGATCAGCCAGCGGCTCCGCTGAGCCCTGCGTACAGCGGCTGACGCATGGTCACACCCTCTTTACCGAATCTTCAACACTTCAACGCACCTTTTGGGTGTTCCTGGGTACTTGTGAGGGACCTCTTCGCCCGAACCGGAGTCTTGACTTCGAAACTTGAACGCATAACCTCAGCAATGTTGTTTTTACCTTCAAGTGGTGTTCGGCCAGAAGTTGTGCGCCACTAGGAGGGCTCACCCCCCCCACACCTGACGTTGCGGCCAGGTACCAGGAGTTCATGTGACCAGCACAGCGCGCGGACCGGAGTCCGGAGCCCGGGAGGCCCACCCGGACCATCTCGGCCATGTCATCTTCATCACCGCGGCCGCAGCGATGGGCGGCTTCCTCTTCGGCTACGACAGCTCCGTGATCAACGGCGCCGTCGAGGCCATCCGCCACCGTTATGACATCGGGTCGGGAACGCTCGCGCAGGTGATCGCCATCGCGCTGATCGGCTGTGCGATCGGCGCGGCGACGGCGGGACGCATCGCCGACCGGATCGGCCGCATCCGCTGCATGCAGATCGCCTCGGTGCTGTTCACCATCAGCGCCGTCGGGTCCGCGCTGCCGTTCGCCCTCTGGGACCTCGCCATGTGGCGGATCATCGGCGGCTTCGCGATCGGCATGGCCTCGGTCATCGGCCCGGCCTACATCGCCGAGGTCTCGCCACCCGCCTACCGGGGCCGCCTCGGCTCCTTCCAGCAGGCCGCGATCGTCATCGGTATCGCCATCTCGCAGCTGGTCAACTACGGCATCCTGCAGATTGCCGACGGCGACCAGCGCGGCAAGATCGCCGGCCTGGAGGCTTGGCAGTGGATGCTCGGCGTGATGGTCCTGCCCGCGATCCTGTACGGACTGCTGTCGTTCGCGATCCCCGAGTCGCCGCGCTTCCTGATCTCCGTCGGCAAGAAGGACCGCGCCCGGAAGATCCTCGAAGAGGTCGAGGGCAAGAACGTCGACCTCGACGCGCGCGTCAACGAGATCGAGACGGCGATGCACCGTGAGCACAAGTCCAAGTTCAGCGACCTGCTCGGGAGCCGCTTCGGCTTCCTGCCGATCGTCTGGGTCGGTATCGGTCTGTCGGTCTTCCAGCAGCTCGTCGGCATCAACGTCGCCTTCTACTACTCGGCCACGCTGTGGCAGTCCGTCGGCATCGACCCGACCGACTCGTTCTTCTACTCGTTCACCACGTCGATCATCAACATCATCGGTACCGTGATCGCCATGATCATGGTGGACCGGATCGGCCGCAGGCCGCTCGCGCTCATCGGATCCACGGGTATGGCCGTCGCGCTGGCCTTCGAGGCCTGGGCGTTCTCCGCGGACCTGGTCAACGGCAAGCTGCCCACCACCCAGGGAACCGTCGCCCTGATCGCGGCCCACGTCTTCGTGCTCTTCTTCGCCCTGTCGTGGGGTGTCGTCGTCTGGGTCTTCCTCGGCGAGATGTTCCCGAACCGGATCCGCGCCGCCGCCCTCGGTGTCGCCGCCTCCGCGCAGTGGATCGCCAACTGGGCCATCACCGCGAGCTTCCCGAGCCTGGCCGACTGGAACCTGTCGGGCACCTACATCATCTACACCTGCTTCGCCGTGCTCTCGATCCCCTTCGTGCTCAAGTTCGTGAAGGAGACCAAGGGCAAGGCGCTGGAGGAGATGGGCTGATCCCCGCTGCCCCTCTTCTCACCCGCTGCCCCGGTCCGGCCCATGCCGGCCCGGGGCAGCGTTCTGTCCGTACCGCCGGGCCGTCAGAAGCGGGCCGGCTCCCCGCCCGTCCCGTCCGCCGCTCGCGGCAGCGCGGCGTACACCCCGGCCGCGACGAGGATCGTGGCCGCCCAGCCCAGCCCGTGACGCCCGATCCAGGAGGCGGTGAGGGGGCCGGAGAACCACTCCACGTCGGTGAACAGCAGCCCCGTCACGAGCGCCGCGGCCCAGGCGCCCATGGCCTGCCTGCTGAACCCCCCGGCGTACCAGTAGCCGCTGCCGGGCGAGGTGTCCATGAGGGCCGCGGAGTCGTACGTACGGCCGCGCAGGAGATCGACACCGAAGACCCCGATCCAGGCGGAGAACGTCACGCCGAGCAGGGTCAGGAAGGAGAGGAAGGTGCCGATGAAGTTCGTCGCCACCAGCATCAGCGTTCCGCCGATCAGCAGACTGATCGCCGCGTTGACCCCCACGGCCCAGGCGCGGGGGACCGCGAACCCGAGCGTCTGCGCGGTGAAGCCGGCGGAGTACATCGACATCGCGTTGATCAGCGCCATGCCCGCGACCGCGGTCAGGAGGTAGGGCACCGAGATCCACCTCGGCAGCAGGTCGCCGATGAACGCCACGGGGTCCTTCGTCACGGCCAGGTGCGGAGAGCTCACCGCCATCACCGCCCCCATCATCACCATCGGCAGCACGGTGACCAGCGCCCCGCCCACGGCCGCGCCGACCATCGCCCGGCCGGACGCGGAGTGCGGCAGGTAGCGGGCGAAGTCCGGGGCGGAGGGGACCCAGCTGATGCCCCCGGCCGCCAGGGTCCCGATCCCCGCGATCATCATCGCCGACGGGCCGGGCGGCCGGTCCAGGACGGTCCGCCACGGGGTCGAGCCGATCAGATGGGCCAGGACGAGCAGGCTCGCCGCCCCGAAGAGCAGGACGGAGACCCGGGAGGACACCCGCAGCGCCCTGATCCCCAGCCCCGACACCAGGAAGCTCGCCGCGACGAACGCCGTCAGCGTCACCAGGGTCAGCGTGTGGGTACGCCGGATGTCGAACATCAGGTCGAGAACCGCCAGCAGGGCGTACGAGCCGGTGACCGCGTTCACCGTCTCCCAGCCCCAGCGGGCCACCCACAGCAGGGCTCCGGGGCAGAGATTGCCGCGCTGTCCGAAAACCGCCCGCGACAGGGCCATGCCCGGCGCCCCGCCCTGCTTGCCCGCGATCGACACGAGGCCGACCATTCCGAACGAGACCACGGGGGCCGTGACCGCCACGACCAGGACCTGCCAGAAGTTCAGCCCGTCGAAGACGGTGAGCCCGGCCCCCACGGTCAGCAGCAGCACGGTCATGTTGGCCGTCACCCAGGTGGGGAAGAGGGTGCGGACCCGGCCGGTGCGCTGGTCATCGGGGACGGGATCCAGGCCGCGGTTCTCCACGGGCAGCAGCGTACCTTTACCCCCAAACGTGGCATACCGACCATGCGGTGTACGTCTGCCGCTCTCCGCAGCCGCGCCGGACCACGGCTGTGGCCGATACTGGACGCGTTATGGAAATCGTCATCCTTGCTGTAGTCATCGCCCTGGTCGCGGTCGGCCTGATCAGCGGGCTCGTGGTCAGCAGCCGCAAGAAGAAGCAGCTGCCGCCCTCGGCTCCGTCGAGCACGCCGACCCTCACTCCTCCCGCCGAGCCCGGTGTCGGCGAGGAGGCCGAGACGCCGCGCGACGAAGCGCGGCGCACCATCGAGGAGGTCGGTCTCCCCGGCGCCGGGACTCCCGTCGAGGAAACCCCCGTCGTCATCGAGCCGGAGATCCCCGAGCTCGAAGTCCCCGAGCCCACCGCCGGCCGCCTGGTGCGGCTGCGCGCCCGGCTCGCCCGTTCGCAGAACTCCCTGGGCAAGGGGCTGCTCACGCTCCTGTCCCGGGACAACCTCGACGAGGACACCTGGGAGGAGATCGAGGACACCCTCCTCACCGCCGACGTCGGCGTCGCCCCCACCCAGGAGCTCGTGGAGCGGCTCCGTGAGCGGGTCCGTGTCCTCGGCACCCGTACGCCCGACGAGCTGCGCACCCTGCTGCGCGAAGAGCTCGTCACCCTGCTCGGCCCCGACTTCGACCGCGCCGTGAAGACCGAGGGCGGCGAAGCGACCCCCGGCGTCGTGATGGTCGTCGGGGTCAACGGCACCGGAAAGACGACCACGACGGGCAAGCTCGCCCGGGTGCTCGTCGCCGACGGCCGCAGCGTCGTGCTCGGCGCCGCGGACACCTTCCGTGCCGCCGCCGCCGACCAGCTCCAGACCTGGGGCGAGCGCGTCGGCGCACGTACGGTGCGCGGCCCCGAGGGCGGCGACCCCGCGTCGATCGCCTTCGACGCGGTCAAGGAGGGCATCGCCGAGGGCGCCGACGTGGTGCTCATCGACACTGCGGGCCGGCTGCACACCAAGACCGGCCTGATGGACGAGCTCGGAAAGGTCAAGCGGGTCGTCGAGAAGCACGGCCCGCTCGACGAGATCCTGCTCGTCCTCGACGCCACGACCGGACAGAACGGCCTCGTCCAGGCGCGGGTCTTCGCCGAGGTGGTCGACATCACCGGCATCGTCCTCACCAAGCTCGACGGCACCGCCAAGGGCGGCATCGTGATCGCCGTCCAGCGCGAGCTGGGCGTCCCCGTGAAGCTCATCGGCCTCGGTGAGGGGCCGGACGACCTGGCCCCGTTCGAGCCGGGCGCCTTCGTCGACGCACTGATCGGCGACTGACCGGACGTACCCCCCGTGAACGTGTGAAGGGCGGTGGACCCCGGAGGGGTTCACCGCCCTTCGGCGTTCACCAGCGTTCACCACCGGTGGCATATGTAGGCGAGGGTGCCCAGCAGCAGCCGGGCCTGCGGGGGAGCGGCGGCCGTGTCCGGCACCGGCGGGCGCAGCCAGCGGACCGGGCCGAGGCCCCCGAGGTCCGACGGGGGCGCGGTGACGTACGCACCGCGGCCCAGCGCCCGCAGGTCCAGGTCCGCGTCGTCCCAGCCCATCCTGTAGAGCAGCCCGGGCAGCCCCGCCGCGGCCCCCGGGGCGACGAAGAACTGCGTACGGCCCGTCGGCGTCACCGACACCGGCCCGAGCGGCAGCCCCATCCGCTCCATCCGCACCAGCGCGCGCCTCCCCGCGGCCTCGGCGACATCGAGGACGTCGAACGACCGGCCCACGGGGAGCAGCATCGAGGCGCCGGGCACCTCGGCCCAGGCGTCCGCCGCCATGCCGAGGGTGGCTCCCGACGGCACCTCGCGGGCGAAGTCCAGCGGGTGCGCTCCGGGGGCGGCGCACGCCGTGTCACCGCACGAGCAGGCGCCCGCCGAGGCGCGTGCGCCCGGAGCCACGGCCCAGCCCCAGAGTCCTGTGTATTCGGCCACCGCGGTCGCCCCGGCCGCACGGCCGCGGCGCCGTGTGCCGGACCGCATCTCCCGGATGCCGCCGATCGTGAAGCCCATGCCCCCTCCAACGGGTCCGACTCACCGGTGGTTACGACCGGAGTACGGGACGTCCTCCGCCGCCGCGGATCCGCCGGCGCACGGCGTGGTGTCGCAGGGGTGTACGAAGTGGACCGCGCGCCCCTGAATGCTTCACTCCGCTCGCTGCTGATCGCGGCCTGTCAAGTGAATCGCGGACTGCGCCGAACGGGTTCATCCGAAGGGGTGGCGAATGGTGGCGTTTCTGCAACGGCCCTCGCCGCAGCGGTGATCGTAGGATTACCGTGGGTACTCGAAGCTGCAATTGCATGTGCAGTTGAGTATGCCTCGGGCAAATCGCCGATCTGTTCGATGGTGCGCAAGGCCCGTACGGGCGCCACCGGGGCACGGCATTCTGATAGAGGTTCGCGCGACAGGTTTCGGCGGGATGGGGGCGTTCCAGTGAGTGGCAGCGGCGCAGGCGAGACGAATGCCGGGAAGCGCCCCAACGGGCAATTGGGATCGTGGTTCGTCCGGAGCGGCTGGTCGAAGGGCGAGCTCGCCCGCCAGGTGAACCGGCGGGCCCGCCAGCTGGGTGCCCACCACATCAGCACCGACACCTCCCGCGTGCGCCGCTGGCTCGACGGCGAACAGCCCCGCGAGCCGATCCCGCGCATCCTCTCCGAGCTCCTCTCCGAGCGATTCGGCACCGTCGTCTCCGTGGAGGACCTCGGACTGCGCGCCGCCCACCAGGCACCCTCGGTGGCGGGGGTCGACCTGCCCTGGGCGGGACCGCAGACCGTCGCCCTGCTCAGCGAGTTCTCGCGCAGCGACCTCATGCTCGCCCGGCGCGGCTTCCTCGGCAGCTCCCTCGCCCTGGCCGCCGGCCCCACCCTCATCGAGCCCATGCAGCGCTGGCTGGTGCCCGTCGCCCGCCCGGGGGAGCCGGAGCGCGAGCTGCCGACCGCGGACAGCCGCCCCTCGCGGCTCTCCGGCCCCGAGCTGGACCTGTTGGAGTCCACCACGGCGATGTTCCGTCAGTGGGACGCCCAGTGCGGCGGCGGGCTGCGCCGCAAGGCCGTCGTCGGCCAGCTCCACGAGGTCACCGACCTGCTGCAGGAGCCGCAGCCCCAGGCCACCGCCAGGCGCCTGTTCCGCTGCGCGGCCGAACTGGCCGAGCTCGCGGGCTGGATGAGCTACGACGTGGGTCTCCAGCCCACCGCCCAGAAGTACTTCGTGCTCGCCCTGCACGCCTCCAAGGAGGCCGGCGACAAGCCGCTGGGTTCGTACATCCTCTCCAGCATGAGCCGCCAGATGATCCACCTCGGCCGGCCCGACGACGCACTCGAACTCATCCATCTCGCCCAGTACGGCAGCCGCGACTGCGCCACCGCCAGGACCCAGGCCATGCTGTATGCGATGGAGGCCCGCGCCTACGCCAACATGGGCCAGCCGAGCAAGTGCAAGCGGGCGGTCCGGATGGCCGAGGACACCTTCGCCGACGCCGCCTTCGACGACGAGCCCGAGCCCGACTGGATCCGCTTCTTCTCCGAGGCCGAACTGCACGGCGAGAACTCACATTCCTACCGTGACCTCGCCTATGTCGCCGGCCGCAGCCCCACGTACGCCTCGCTCGCCGAGCCCGTGATGGCCCGCGCCGTCGAGCTCTTCGGCGAGGACGACGAGCACCAGAGGTCCTACGCGCTCAATCTGATCGGCATGGCCACCGTGCATCTGCTCAAGCGCGAGCCGGAGGAGTCGACCGTTCCGGCCATCCAGGCCCTGAGGATCGCCAAGAAGGTCAGGTCGGAGCGCGTCAACACCAGGCTCCGCAAGACCGTCGACACCGCTGCCAGGGACTTCGGTGACATTCCCGAGGTCGCCCGGCTCACCGACCTGCTCACCGAGCAGCTCCCGGAGACCGCCGAAGCGGTCTGACCGGCGCACGGACCACCGGCCACGACGGCCGCCCCGCACCACCCGACTCGGCTCCCCCATCGCCAGGTCAGCGGGCCGCCGTCGTGGCCGGTTCACGTTTCCGGGCGCGCCCGCCGCACCGTATGCGGCGCAGGCAGCATGGTAGGCAGCACACCGGGCCCGACGCTCCCGGTTCATCGGTACGTAACACGCGGAGTTCCTTCGTCACTGCGGTGAAACATCGTGCGGCATTCGTGGAAACCGCGCTGCGCGAATCTCATGGCGCATAACCGGCCCGCACCTTTTCACCGTGGTCCCGCACCCCCGCACGTGGCCGCACCGACGACGAGGAGACGCCGATGCCCCCAGGCATCACGACGCTTGCCGCAGACGCCCCCGAGCTGTCTGCCGCCAACACAGGGTTCATGCTCATCTGCTCCGCGCTGGTGATGCTCATGACCCCGGGTCTGGCCTTCTTCTACGGAGGCATGGTCCGCGTCAAGAGCACCCTGAACATGCTGATGATGAGCTTCATCAGCCTCGGGATCGTCACGATCCTGTGGGTGCTCTACGGATTCAGTCTCGCCTTCGGCACCGACGTCGGCTCCGTCATCGGCTGGAGCTCGGACTTCGTCGGCCTCAGCGGGATCGGAGTCACCGAACTCTGGGACGGCTACACCATCCCGACGTACGTCTTCGCGGTCTTCCAACTGATGTTCGCCGTGCTCACCCCGGCCCTCATCAGCGGCGCCCTCGCCGACCGCGTCAAGTTCACCTCCTGGGCCCTGTTCATCACGCTCTGGGTCACCGTCGTCTACTTCCCGGTCGCGCACTGGGTCTGGGGCGCCGGCGGCTGGCTCTACGAGCTGGGTGTCATCGACTTCGCCGGCGGTACGGCCGTCCACATCAACGCCGGTGCCGCGGCCCTCGGCGTGATCCTCGTCATCGGTAAGCGGGTCGGCTTCAAGAAGGACCCGATGCGGCCGCACAGCCTGCCGCTCGTCATGCTCGGCGCCGCGCTCCTGTGGTTCGGCTGGTTCGGCTTCAACGCCGGTTCGTGGCTCGGCAACGACGACGGCGTCGGCGCCGTCATGTTCGTCAACACGCAGGTCGCCACCGGTGCGGCGGTCCTCGGCTGGCTCGCCTACGAGAAGATCCGCCACGGCTCCTTCACCACCCTGGGTGCCGCGTCCGGCGCCGTCGCCGGCCTCGTCGCGATCACCCCCGCGGGCGGTGCGGTCAGCCCGCTCGGCGCCATCGCCGTCGGCGTGATCGCCGGTGTGCTGTGCGCGATGGCCGTCGGCCTCAAGTACAGGTTCGGCTACGACGACTCCCTGGACGTCGTCGGCGTCCACCTCGTCGGCGGTGTCATCGGCTCGCTCCTGGTCGGCTTCTTCGCCACCGGCGGCGTGCAGTCCGACGCCAAGGGCCTCTTCTACGGCGGCGGGCTCGACCAGCTCGGCAAGCAGGCCGTCGGTGTCTTCGCGGTCCTCGCGTACTCCCTGGTCGTCTCCGCCCTCCTCGCCTTCGTCCTGGACAGGACGATCGGGATGCGTGTGTCGGAGGACGACGAGATCTCCGGCATCGACCAGGTCGAGCACGCCGAGACGGCGTACGACTTCAGCGGCGCAGGCGGCGGCTCCGCGCCCCGCACCTCGGGCCCGGCCGCAGGCACCACTGCGGCACCGACGAACAAGAAGGTGGACGCATGAAGCTCATCACCGCAGTCGTGAAGCCGCACAGGCTGGACGAGATCAAGGAGGCCCTCCAGGCCTTCGGCGTCCAGGGCCTCACGGTCACGGAGGCCAGCGGTTACGGGCGTCAGCGCGGACACACCGAGGTCTACCGTGGTGCCGAGTACACCGTCGACCTCGTCCCGAAGATCCGTATCGAGGTCCTCGTCGAGGACGAGGACGCCGAGCAGCTCCTCGACGTGGTCGTCAAGGCCGCCCGGACGGGCAAGATCGGCGACGGCAAGGTCTGGAGCGTCCCGGTCGAGACCGCGATCCGCGTACGGACCGGCGAACGCGGCCCGGACGCACTCTGACCGACGGTTCCCGTGAACGGAAAGGCAGCTGGGTGACGAGCACCGAAGTGACCACCGAATCAGAGGACTCGGGACCCAGCGGCTACGCGGCGGCCCGGCTGCGTCTCCTCCAGGAGGAGACGTGGTCCGGGCCGCCGCGCCGTGCCGCCCTGGCCAGGCTCACCGACGACTGGCTCACCGGGCTGTTCGCCGCGGCCGCCGAGCGGGCCGGGGTCCGGGGCGCCGCCCTCGTCGCCGTCGGCGGATACGGCCGCGGCGAGCTCTCCCCGCGCAGCGACCTCGACCTGCTGCTCCTGCACGACGGCACCGCCGACGCCGGAGCCGTCGCCGCTCTCGCGGACGGGATCTGGTACCCCGTCTGGGACCTCGGCCTCGCCCTCGACCACTCCGTACGCACCCCCGGCGAGGCACGCAAGACCGCGGGCGAGGACCTCAAGGTCCAGCTCGGACTGCTCGACGCGCGCCCCGTGGCCGGAGACCTCGGCCTCGTCGCCGGGCTGCGGACCGCGGTCCTGGCCGACTGGCGCAACCAGGCCCCCAAACGCCTCCCCGCCCTCGACGAACTCTGCCGCGAGCGGGCCGAACGCATGGGCGAGCTCCAGTTCCTCCTGGAACCCGACCTGAAGGAGGCCCGCGGCGGTCTCCGCGACGCCACCGCCCTGCGTGCCGTCGCCGCGTCCTGGGTCGCGGACGCGCCCCGCGAAGGCCTCGCGGAGGCCCGCCGTACGCTCCTCGACGCGCGCGACGCCCTCCACCTGACCACCGGCCGGGCCACCGACCGCCTCGCCCTGCAGGAGCAGGACCAGGTCGCCGGGGCCCTCGGCCTCCTCGACGCCGACGCCCTGCTGCGCCAGGTGTACGAGGCCGCACGGACCGTCTCGTACGCCACCGACGTCACCTGGCGCGAGGTCAACCGCGTCCTGCGCGCCCGCTCCGCCCGGCCACGGCTGCGGACGATCCTCGGCGGCGCCAAGACCGCCCCGGAACGCACCCCGCTCGCCGAGGGCGTCGTCGAGGCCGACGGCGAAGTGGTCCTCGCGCGCACCGCCCGCCCCGAACGCGACCCCGTGCTCACTCTCAGGGCCGCCGCGGCGGCGGCCGAGGCCGGGCTGCCGCTCTCCCGGCACCTCGTCCGCCACCTGGGCACCGCGGCCCAGCCGCTGCCCGTGCCGTGGCCCGCCCAGGCCCGCGAGGAACTCGTCACCCTGCTCGGCGCCGGCGAATCCACCGTCGGTGTGTGGGAGGCCCTCGAATCGGAGGGCATCGTCACCCGCCTGCTGCCGGACTGGGAGCGGGTCCACTGCCGGCCGCAGCGCAACCCCGTCCACACCTGGACCGTCGACCGGCACCTCGTGGAGACGGCCGTGCGCGCCTCCCACCTGACCCGCCGCGTAGGCCGCCCCGACCTCCTCCTGATCGCCGCCCTGCTCCACGACATCGGCAAGGGCTGGCCCGGGGACCACTCCGTCGCCGGCGAGGTCATCGCCCGGGACATGGCCGCCCGCATCGGCTTCGACCAGCAGGACGTGGGCGTGGTCGCCACGCTCGTACGCCACCACCTGCTGCTCATCGAGACCGCCACCCGGCGCGACCTGGACGACCCCGCGACGGTCCGCTCCGTCGCCACGGCCGTGGGCAGCGCCTCCACCCTGGAACTCCTGCACGCCCTCACCGAGGCCGACGCGCTGGCCACCGGCCCCGCCGCCTGGAGCTCCTGGCGGGCCTCCCTCGTCGCCGACCTGGTCAAACGGGTCGCCGCGCTCCTGGCCGGTGAGGAACCCCCGGCGCCGGAGCCGCTCGCGCCCAGCGCCGAGCAGGAACGCCTCGCCGTCGAGGCACTGCGCACCGGCGAACCCGTACTGTCCCTGCACACCCGGCCCGAACCGGCCGCCGAGGACGGGGCGCCCGAACCGGTGGGCGTCGAACTCCTCATCGCGCTGCCCGACCGCCCGGGCGTCCTGCCCGCCGCGGCCGGGGTGCTCGCCCTGCACCGCCTCACCGTGCGCGCCGCCGACCTGCGTGCCGTCGAGCTCCCCACGGAGCTGGGCGAAGCGGCCGGGCTGCTGGTGCTCAGCTGGCGGGTCGCGGCCGAGTACGGCTCGCTCCCGCAGGCCGCCCGGCTGCGCGCCGATCTCGTACGCGCCCTGGACGGTTCCCTGGACATCCGGGCCAGGCTCGCCGAACGCGAGGCGGCCTATCCACGGCGGCGCGGAGTGAAGGCCCCGCCCCCCAGGGTGACCGTCGCGGCGGCGGGGTCCCGCCTGGCCACCGTGATCGAGGTCCGCGCCCAGGACGCCCCCGGACTGCTGCACCGGATCGGCCGGGCGCTGGAGCAGAGCGCGGTACGCGTGCGCAGCGCCCATGTCTCCACGCTCGGGGCGAACGCGGTGGACGCCTTCTACGTGACGGACCTCGACGGTGAACCGCTGGCTCCCGAGCGGGCCGCCGAGGTGGCCGGGCAGGTCGAGAAGGAGCTGGGCTGAGTCCTGGCCCCGGGGCCTGAGCCGAGCCCTGGCCCCGGGCCGCCCGCAGGGCCGTCCCGGGGCCGTTCGCCGGCCCGCCGGAAGGGCCTTTCGCCGGGCGGTCCGCCGGGCTGTTCGTCACGAGAAACGGGCGAGGGCTTTGCGTTCTCCGGGGTCCGGATACCCTGGAGAGCGACTGACCTGCCACGCCCCCGACCCTGAGGACCGACGAGCGCCGTGTTCGATACTCTCTCCGACCGCCTTAGCGCGACTTTCAAAAACCTCAGGGGCAAGGGCCGCTTGTCCGAGGCGGACATCGACGCCACGGCTCGCGAGATCCGTATCGCCCTGCTCGAGGCCGATGTCGCCCTCCCCGTCGTCCGCGCGTTCATCGCCAACATCAAGGAGCGGGCGCGGGGCGCCGAGGTCTCCCAGGCGCTGAACCCGGCCCAGCAGGTCGTCAAGATCGTCAACGAGGAGCTCGTCGGCATCCTCGGCGGCGAGACCCGGCGGCTCAGGTTCGCCAAGAACCCGCCCACCGTGATCATGCTCGCGGGTCTGCAGGGTGCCGGTAAGACCACCCTCGCCGGAAAGCTCGGCCTCTGGCTCAAGGGCCAGGGCCACTCCCCGCTGCTCGTCGCCTGTGACCTCCAGCGCCCCAACGCCGTCAACCAGCTGAGCGTCGTCGCCGAGCGCGCGGGTGTCGCGGTGTACGCACCGGAGCCGGGCAACGGCGTCGGCGACCCGGTCAAGGTCGCCCAGGACTCCATCGAGTTCGCCAAGGCCAAGGTCCACGACATCGTGATCGTCGACACCGCCGGCCGCCTCGGCATCGACGAGGAGCTGATGCGGCAGGCCGCGGACATCCGCGACGCCGTCAGCCCCGACGAGATCCTGTTCGTCGTCGACGCCATGATCGGCCAGGACGCGGTCAACACCGCCGAGGCCTTCCGCGACGGCGTCGGCTTCGACGGCGTGGTGCTCTCCAAGCTCGACGGTGACGCCCGCGGTGGTGCCGCCCTGTCGATCGCCCACGTCACGGGCAAGCAGATCATGTTCGCGTCGAACGGTGAGAAGCTCGACGAGTTCGACGCCTTCCACCCCGACCGCATGGCGTCCCGCATCCTCGACATGGGTGACCTGCTCACCCTGATCGAGCAGGCGGAGAAGACCTTCAGCCAGGAAGAGGCCGCCAAAATGGCCTCCAAGCTGGCGTCGAGCAAGGGCAAGGACTTCACGCTCGACGACTTCCTGGCGCAGATGGAGCAGGTCAGGAAGATGGGCTCCATCTCCAAGCTGCTCGGAATGCTGCCCGGCATGGGGCAGATCAAGGAACAGATCAACAACATCGACGAGCGCGACGTCGACCGCATGGCCGCGATCATCAAGTCGATGACCCCGAAGGAACGCGCCGAGCCGACGATCATCAACGGCTCGCGGCGGGCCCGTATCGCCAAGGGCTCCGGCTCCGAGGTCTCCGCCGTCAAGGGCCTCGTCGAGCGGTTCTTCGAGGCCCGCAAGATGATGTCGAAGATGGCCCAGGGCGGCGGCATGCCCGGGATGCCGGGCATGCCCGGCATGGGCGGCGGCCCCGGCCGTCAGAAGAAGCAGGTCAAGCAGGCCAAGGGCAAGCGCAAGAGCGGCAACCCGATGAAGCGCAAGGCCGAGGAGGAGGCCGCGGCTGCCCGTCGCGAGCAGGCGGCGCAGGGCGGCGCGTTCAACCTGCCGGCCCAGGAGGACAAGAACTTCGAGCTGCCGGACGAGTTCAAGAAGTTCATGGGCTGACCGGCCAGGGACTACGGACGAAGGGGCGCCCCGCCCGGCGGGGCGCCCCTTCGCTGTCGCGTGGAGGCCGTTACGACACGCACACCAGGTAGCGGAAGACGTTCGGCATCCACACCGTGCCGTCGGGCCGCAGATGCGGATGCAGTGCCTCCGCGACCTCCTTCTCCACCTGGGTACGGTCCGTCGCCCGTATCGCCGCATCGAACAGCCCGGTCGACAGCAGGCCGCGCACCGCGCTGTCCACATCCGCGTAACCGAACGGGCAGGACACCCGGCCCGAGCCGTCCGGCTTGAGCCCGGCCCGCGCCGCGACCTCCTCCAGGTCGTCCCGCAGCGCCGGCCGCCAGCCGCTCCCGGCGCGCGAGGTGCGCGCCGACTCCGTGAGCCGGGCCGCCACCCGCAGGACCGGGGCCGTGGCACACCGCTCGGGCGGCCCCCAGCCGGCCAGCACCACCGTGGCCCCCCGCACCGCCAGCGGCACGGCGGACGCCAGCGCGGGCGCGAGCCCCTCGGAGTCCCCGGCCGCGCATCCGATCGGCTGGAACGCGGTCAGCAGGTTGTACGGAGCCTCACCGTCCGGGGCGGCCGCCGGAATGCTGTCGACGAGCCTCGCGCGCGGATCCGTACGGCCGTGGCCCGCGTCCTGGCCCGCATCGGCGGCGAGGCGCTCACGGGCCAGGGCGAGCCGTTCGCGGTCGGTGTCGACGCCGGTGACGCGTGCCCCGCGCGAGGCCGCGATCAGCAGCGCGAGCCCGGAACCGCAGCCGAGGGAGAGCATCCGCGTACGGCCTCCGACTTCGAGGCGCTCGTACACCGCCTCGTAGAGCGGTACCAGCATGCGCTCCTGGATCTCGGCCCAGTCACGGGCGCGGGTACCGGCGTCCACCGGGGCGGACGAATCCGCGTACCTGTGGTGCCGGACGAGCGTAGGTGTCATGGAATGCGCCCCAATCCGCCGTGAGGTCGGTCGTGCCCGAGTGAGGTCCCCCATGTCTATGTGCTGTGTATGTGCGCCCACAGCCCCCGTATGTCAGAGAACTCCGCATCGGCGGTCCCGTCCAGAGGTCGGACGGGGTGGGATGGCATTGCTTGCGTGCTCCGGTCGTGCGCCCCCGGCGCCGCGTGCGCGGTGCGGGCGCCGGGAACAGCACGCCTGCTGCTCGCTTCCTCACAGTCTTACCCGACACGCGGGGCGCAGCACGTCGAGCGTCCCGGCCCGCGGTCCGCGACCGGTGTGCGGCGGTCGCTCCGTGCCGGGTACTGTCACCCGCGGGGCGCCCGTCCACGCCGGTGCGTACGCGTTGCTACGTACCACCTTGGTGCGAGCTGTGAGAATTCTCCGCTGATCTGCGCACCCGCCCTCGTCCGGACGCATCAAGGGCAACTGACTGGTACGTGCAAATTATTTGGGATGCCCCGGAATAGGAACACCGGAGCACTCAGGCTCGTTGTCACGACGTGAGCACGACACCACCTGTACTTGCCGCAGAGCTGGCACAGGCGTGGGCCGACATTCAGCGGTACCACCCCGAGCTGCCCGATCTTGCCGCGCCAGAGTCCCTGATCGGAGAGTCCTCGTCCGCCTGTGGCGCCGAGCTCTCCTTCGAACGGCTGCTCCATGAAGCAGTCCACGGCATCGCCGCGGCGAGAGGTGTCCGCGACACCTCCCGCGCCGGCCGCTACCACAACCGACGCTTCCTCGCGATCGCCGAGGAGCTGGGCCTCGATCATGCCGAGGAACCCCACCCCAGCAGCGGATTCTCGCTGGTGACGCTGAATCCCGAGGCCAAACGCAGATACCGCCCGACCACGGAGAGGCTGCAGCGGGCGCTCAAGGCGCACACCGTGGCCACCGCGGCGGACACCAAGCGCTCGTTCCGCGGTCCCGCGGCCCGGCACGGCTCCTCCGGGGGAGGGGTGCGGGTCAAGGCCGTCTGCGACTGCGGGCGCAACGTCCGTGTCGTCCCCTCGGTCCTCGCGCAGGCGCCGATCGTCTGCGGCGGCTGCGGCAAGCCCTTCCGGATCCCGGAAGCGGCGGTCGCGGTGGGGTGACCCGATGTGGTGTGGCACAATGGTCAGCTGTACTCGACAGTCGCATAGGACCCCTCTCTCCTCCGGCTGACGCGTCCATCGGGCACCCGAGTACCGCAACCCCACGTGGCATCTTTTGTGCCCAACCACGTCAGAGACCAGGAGACACCACTTCCGTGGCAGTCAAGATCAAGCTGAAGCGTCTGGGCAAGATCCGTTCGCCTCACTACCGCATCGTCGTCGCCGACTCCCGTACCCGCCGTGACGGCCGGGCCATCGAGGAGATCGGCCTGTACCACCCGGTACAGAACCCCTCCCGCATCGAGGTCAACTCGGAGCGCGCGCAGTACTGGCTGTCCGTCGGCGCCCAGCCGACCGAGCCGGTCCTCGCGATCCTGAAGCTCACCGGTGACTGGCAGGCCCACAAGGGCCTTCCGGCCCCCGCGCCGCTGCTGCAGCCGGAGCCCAAGGCTGACAAGCGCGCCCTGTTCGAGGCCCTGGCCACGGACGGCGACGAGGCCAAGGGTGAGGCCATCACCCAGAAGGCCAAGAAGTCGGACAAGAAGGCGGACGAGGCGGCTGACGCTGCCGCGTCCACCGAGTCGACCGAGGCCTGAGCATGCTCGAGGAGGCTCTTGAGCACCTCGTGAAGGGCATCGTCGACAACCCCGACGATGTGCAGGTCGCCTCGCGTGACCTGCGCCGTGGACGCGTGCTGGAGGTCCGGGTTCACCCCGACGACCTCGGCAAGGTGATCGGCCGCAACGGCCGCACCGCGCGCGCCCTGCGTACCGTCGTGGGTGCCATCGGCGGCCGTGGGATCCGTGTCGACCTCGTCGATGTGGACCACGTTCGCTGAAAGAGTTGAACACCGGCCGGGGCCGGGGAGGGCTTTCGAGCCGTCCCCGGCCTTTGTCGTCCGTACGTACACCATCACCGGGAGAAACAGCGTGCAGTTGGTAGTTGCGCGGATCGGTCGCGCCCATGGCATCAAGGGCGAGGTCACCGTCGAGGTGCGCACCGACGAGCCCGAGCTCCGGCTCGGGCCCGGGGCCGTGCTGGCCACGGAGCCGGCCCAGGCCGGGCCGCTGACGATCGAGACCGGCCGGGTGCACAGCGGCAGGCTGCTGCTGCGGTTCGAGGGCGTGCGCGACCGTACGGGCGCCGAGGCGCTGCGCAACATCCTGCTGATCGCCGAGGTCGACCCGGAGGAACTGCCCGAGGATCCCGAGGAGTTCTACGACCACCAGCTGATGGACCTCGACGTCGTCCTCGCCGACGGCACCGAGATCGGCCGGATCACCGAGATCACGCACCTGCCGTCGCAGGACCTGTTCATCGTGGAACGGCCGGACGGCAGCGAGGTGATGATCCCGTTCGTCGAGGAGATCGTCAGCGAGATCGACCTGGAGGAGCAGCGGGCCGTCATCACTCCGCCGCCGGGCCTCATCGACGAGAGCGAGGCCGTGGTCGCCTCCACGCGCGACGAGGACGGCTCCGGCGAGGACGGCTCCGAGGGCGACGCCGCGGGTGATGCGCAGAAGGGCGACGCGTGATGCGGCTCGACGTCGTCACGATCTTCCCCGAGTACCTGGAACCTCTGAACGTCTCGCTGGTCGGCAAGGCACGCGCCCGCGGCCGTCTCGACGTACACGTCCACGACCTTCGGGACTGGACGTACGACCGGCACAACACGGTGGACGACACCCCGTACGGCGGCGGCCCCGGCATGGTCATGAAGACCGAGCCCTGGGGCGAGGCCCTGGACGACGCGCTGGCCGGCGGGTACGAGGCCGGGGCACACTCCCCGGTGCTCGTGGTGCCCACGCCCAGCGGCAGGCCCTTCACCCAGGAGCTGGCCGTCGAGCTCTCGGAACGGCCGTGGCTGGTCTTCACTCCCGCCCGCTACGAGGGCATCGACCGCAGGGTGATGGACGAGTACGCGACCCGGATGCCGGTCATCGAGGTGTCCATCGGGGACTACGTCCTCGCGGGCGGAGAAGCCGCCGTCCTGGTGATCACCGAGGCCGTGGCCCGGCTGCTGCCCGGGGTGCTCGGCAACGCCGAGTCGCACCGCGACGACTCCTTCGCGCCGGGGGCGATGGCCGACCTGCTCGAGGGCCCGGTCTACACGAAGCCCCCCGAGTGGCGGGGGCACGGCATCCCCGAGGTGCTGCTCAGCGGCCATCACGGCCGGATCGCACGCTGGCGACGGGACGAGGCCTTCCGCCGCACCGCTCTGCACAGGCCCGATCTCATCGAGCGGTGCGAGGCGTCGGGCTTCGACAAGAAGGACCGCGAGATGCTCTCCATCCTCGGCTGGTCCCCGGCCCCCGACGGGCGATTTTGGCGCAGGCCCGAGGCCGTGGAAGAATAGGCTCGCTGTACGTCCGGCGTGCGCCCCTGCCACAGGGGGAAAGACGCCCGCCCGATGTGATCAGCATCCGAACTTCACTCTCTCCCGTCGATGACCTGTGGCATCGGCGAAGAAAGCAGACCACATGACTTCCCTGCTCGATGGCGTCAACGCCGCCTCGCTCCGTACCGACCTCCCGGCGTTCCGCCCCGGCGACACCGTCAACGTCCACGTGCGCGTGATCGAGGGCAACCGCTCCCGTATCCAGCAGTTCAAGGGCATCGTCATCCGTCGCCAGGGCTCGGGCATCAGCGAGACCTTCACGGTCCGCAAGGTCTCCTTCAGCGTCGGCGTCGAGCGCACCTTCCCGGTGCACAGCCCGATCTTCGAGAAGATCGAGCTCGTCACCCGCGGTGACGTCCGTCGCGCCAAGCTCTACTTCCTCCGTGAGCTCCGCGGCAAGGCCGCGAAGATCAAGGAGAAGCGCGACCGCTGATTCACCTCCGGCGTCCACAGCGCGGCCGGATAGAATTCGGCCCCGATGGACACGGAAGCACAGCACATGGAGCGCGATCGCTCCTCCGGCCCCGCAGACGGGACGGAGGAGGGGTCGCGCTTCACGCATGTCCGGAACCGGCCTGCCGCGTCGATCTCCTGGGGGCGGACAGTCTTCCTGGGCATGCTCTGCACGGTCGCTCTGCTGCTCTTCAGCGCGTTCGTACTGCAGCCCTTCCTCATCCCCAGTGGCTCGATGCAGCCCACCCTGCGGGTCGGGGACCGGGTCCTCGTCAACAAACTGGCGTACGGTTTCGGCTCGGAGCCCCGACGCGGCGACGTGGTGGTCTTCGACGGCACCGGATCCTTCGTACAGGAGACGGCGTCCGGCGGGAACGCACTCGGCGCGCTGCTGCACGGGGCGGCCGCGTCCCTGGGACTGGCCGAACCCGCCGGGTCCGACTTCGTGAAGCGGGTGGTGGGCGTGGGGGGCGACCGTGTGGTCTGCTGCGACGAGCGGGGGAGGCTCGAGGTGAACGGCGCTCCGGTGGACGAGGAGTATCTGCACCCGGGTGATCATCCGTCGGATGTCGCCTTCGACATCGTGGTGCCCGACGACAGACTGTGGGTCATGGGCGACCACCGCAGCAACTCGCGGGACTCCCGTGACCACCTGGGCGAGCCCGGGGGCGGCATGGTGCCCGTCGAGCGGGTGATCGGACGGGTCGACTGGCTCGGCTGGCCGCTCGGCAGGCTCGGTTCCCTGGAGGGCACGGACGCCTTCACCGGCATACGGCCGGCGGACGCCGACCATGGGTAACCGGGGGCGCAAGCGGGGAGCACTGGACACGGGGCCACCGCTGCCCACCGGGTCGAGGCCGACCACGAGCCGCTCACTGCCCACGCGGGCGGAGCGCCGCAAACTGGCCCGCAGGGTGAAACGCCGCAGGCGCCGGTCCGCGATCAAGGAGATACCCCTCCTCGTCCTGGTGGCGCTGCTGATCGCACTCGTCCTCAAGACCTTCCTCGTCCAGGCCTTCGTGATCCCCTCCGGGTCGATGGAGCAGACCATCCGGATCGGTGACCGGGTGCTGGTGGACAAGCTGACCCCCTGGTTCGGGTCGGAACCGCAGCGCGGCGACGTCGTCGTCTTCAAGGACCCGGGCGGCTGGCTGCAGCAGGAGACCACCTCCACCGAGGAACCGTCGGCCGGGGTCAAACAGATCAAGGAACTGCTCACCTTCATCGGACTGCTGCCCTCCGAGGACGAGCAGGACCTGATCAAGCGCGTGGTGGCCGTCGGCGGCGACACCGTGAAGTGCTGCGGCACCGACGGCAGGATCACGGTCAACGGCGTGGCGCTCGACGAGCCGTATCTGAATCCCGGCGATGTGCCGTCCACTCTCAAATTCGAGGTAAAGGTTCCTCAGGGCCGCATCTTCGTGATGGGCGACCACCGTTCGAATTCTGCGGACTCGCGATTCCACCTCGACAAGCCGGGCCAGGGCACGGTGTCCGAGGACGAGGTCGTGGGCCGGGCCGTGGTGATCGCCTGGCCGTTCGGACATTGGCGCAGGCTGGAGGAGCCCGGAACGTACGCCTCCGTGCCCGGAGGGAGCGCCGGAGCGACGGCCGGGGAGGCTCCGTCGAATAGTGTGTCCTCCCAGGATCGCAACGGAATGGTCCTGCTCCCGACCCCTGCGGAACTCCCGCTCGTTATGGGAGTGGTGGGCCTGCGCCGAATCGGGCGCGGGCGGTGGCACGGAGTGAGGAGTGGATGTGGGGGATTTGGCGGTCGGCGCACGATCCGGACACGACGAACCCGAGGACCGGCCTTCGAGCAACGGGGTCCCGGTGGAGGCGGAGAGTGACGGCGAGTCCCCGGGCGGTGGCAGTACGGCGGTGAAGAAGCCGCGCTCGTTCTGGAAGGAGCTGCCGCTCCTCATCGGCATCGCGCTCATTCTCGCGCTGCTGATCAAGACGTTCCTGGTGCAGGCGTTCTCCATCCCCTCGGACTCCATGCAGAACACCCTGCAGCGGGGTGACCGGGTGCTGGTCGACAAGCTGACGCCGTGGTTCGGCTCGGAGCCGGAGCGCGGAGAGGTCGTGGTCTTCCACGACCCGGGCGGCTGGCTGGAGGACACCGCGACGCCCGAGCCCAACGCGGTGCAGAAGTTCCTGAGCTTCATCGGGCTGATGCCGTCCGCCGAGGAGAAGGACCTGATCAAGCGGGTCATCGCCATCGGCGGCGACACCGTCGAGTGCAAGAAGAACGGGCCGGTGACGGTCAACGGCAAGGCGCTGGACGACAAGTCGTTCATCTTCGAGGGCAACAGCGCCTGCGACGACGAGCCGTTCGGGCCGATCCATGTGCCCGAGGGCCGGATCTGGGTGATGGGCGACCACCGGCAGAATTCGCTGGACTCCCGCTACCACCAGGAGCTCCCCGGTCAGGGCACGGTGTCCACGGACGAGGTGGTCGGACGGGCCGTCGTCGTGGCCTGGCCCGTCAACCGCTGGGCGACCCTGCCGGTGCCCAAGACGTTCGACCAGCCCGGGCTGAACGCGGCTGCCGCCGCGGCCGTGCCCGGTGCACTGGGTGTAGCCGGAGCGCTGCCCCTCGTGTTCTGGCGTCGCCGCAGGCTGACCCGCGGGCATACCGCCGGGTAGGGTGCCGACTCGGATCAGCGAATGTCGATCTCCGATGGGGGAGCGCTGGGATGAGTGGATCAGGACGTCACGACGGCCGCGGCCGGCTCGGCAACACGTTGTCGAACCTGGCCGTGGCCGTCGGCTGTGTGCTCTTCCTCGGCGGGTTCGCCTGGGGAGCCGTGGTGTACGCGCCGTACACCGTGCCGACCGACTCGATGACGCCGACGGTGAACGTCGGCGACCGGGTGCTCGCGGAGCGGATAGACGGTGACGACGTGCGGCGCGGTGACGTGGTCGTCTTCACCGATTCGAGCTGGGGCGACGTGCCCATGGTGAAGCGGGTCGTCGGCGTGGGCGGCGACAAGGTCGCCTGCTGCGACAAGGAAGGCCGGCTCACCGTCAACGGCAAGCCCGTCGAGGAACCGTATCTGCGGGCCGCCGGTGCCTCGTCGCTCGTGCCGGCGGACGGCAAGGCTCCGGCCTCGCCCCAGAACTTCACGGCCGATGTGCCCGACGGCCAGCTCTTCCTCCTCGGGGACGAGCGCAGCACCTCGATGGACTCCCGGGTCCATCTGGAGGACCCGGGGCAGGGTTCGGTGCCGCGCAGCGCCGTCCAGGCGCGGGTGGACGCCATCGCGTGGCCCATGAACGGCATGATCGGCCGGCCCGCCGCCTTCGCGTCCCTGCCCGGCGGAGTGTCGTCCGAGGGGCCGCTGGCGCTGCAGCTCGGCGCCCTCGTGGCGGGTGTGGTGCTCATCCTGGGCGGGGCGGCCTACGGCCCGCTGGTGGCGCGCTCCGCACGGGGGAGCAAGAGGCCGAAGGCGTCCGCCGGTGCTCACTGAGACACGCAAGGTCGCGCGCGTGGTGCTTCTGGACCCGGACGACCGGATCCTGCTGCTGCACGGCTTCGAGCCGGCGAATCCGGCCGAGAGCTGGTGGTTCACCCCGGGCGGCGGGCTGGAGGGCGACGAGACCCGCGAGGAGGCCGCCCTGCGTGAGCTCGCCGAGGAGACCGGGATCACGGATGTCTCTCTCGGTCCGCTGCTGTGGACGAGGATCTGCTCCTTCCCGTTCGACGGGCGGCGCTGGGACCAGGACGAGTGGTACTTCCTGGCCCGTACGCCGCAGACCGCGACCGACCAGAAGGGCCTCACCGAGCTGGAGCTGCGCAGTGTCGCCGGTCTGAGGTGGTGGACTTCCGCCGAACTTCTGGCCACGCGTGAGACGGTGTATCCGACCAGGCTCGCCGGGCTGCTGCGCACGCTGCTCGACGAGGGTCCCCCGAGTGTCCCGCTGGTTCTCGCCCCCGAAATCGTCTAATCGGCCAGGGGTGCGTGGGGCTGACGCACAATAGGGGGACGCACGGCTGAAGGGGAACATGCCATGAGCGCCGAGGACCTCGAGAAGTACGAGACCGAGATGGAGCTGAAGCTCTACCGGGAGTACCGCGATGTCGTCGGTCTGTTCAAATATGTGATCGAGACCGAACGGCGCTTCTACCTCACCAACGACTACGAGATGCAGGTGCACTCGGTCCAGGGCGAGGTTTTCTTCGAGGTTTCCATGGCGGACGCGTGGGTCTGGGACATGTACAGGCCTGCCCGGTTCGTCAAGCAGGTCCGGGTGCTGACGTTCAAGGACGTGAACATCGAGGAGCTCAACAAGAGCGATCTCGAACTTCCGGGCGGCTGATCCCGAGCGTGATCCCCGGTATCCCGGTTCACTCGTCCGAGTGGCCGGGATATCCACATCGGTCCGGTTGTCCACCAAGATCCAATAGATCGGGCGGAGCGCGTCACAGTCGGTGCCGGAGGTGGTGCCGATATGAACGCACGGGGGGCACTCGGGCGGTACGGCGAGGATCTGGCGGCACGGCTGCTGGTCGATGCCGGCATGGCTGTGCTGGAGCGCAACTGGCGGTGCCGCGCAGGAGAGATCGACATCGTCGCCAGGGACGGCGACGCGGTGGTCGTCTGCGAGGTGAAGACCCGCAGGGCGGGCTCCTTCGAACATCCCATGGAGGCCGTCACACCGGTCAAGGCCGACCGGCTGCGCAGGCTCGCCGAGATCTGGCTCGACCGGCACGGCGGCCCGCCGCCCGGCGGGGTCCGGATCGACCTGATCGGCGTGATCGTGCCGAGGCGCGGCGCCCCGGTCGCCGAGCACGTGCGGGGCGTGACCTGATGGGGTTCGCGCGGGCGTGCTCGGTGGCGCTGGTCGGCGTCGAGGGTGTGGTGGTGGAGGTCCAGGCCGATCTGGAGCCGGGCGTGGCGGCTTTCACGCTCGTCGGTCTGCCGGACAAGAGCCTGGTGGAGAGCCGGGACAGGGTCAGGGCCGCGGTCGTCAACTCCGGGGCGGAGTGGCCGCAGAAGAAACTCACGGTGGGGCTGTCTCCCGCTTCCGTGCCCAAGGGCGGTTCCGGTTTCGACCTCGCCGTGGCGTGCGCGGTGCTCGGCGCGGCCGAGCGGATCGACCCGGCAGCGATCGCCGACGTGGTGATGATCGGGGAGCTGGGCCTCGACGGCAGGGTGCGCCCGGTGCGCGGGGTGCTGCCCGCGGTGCTCGCGGCGGCGGAGGCGGGGTACCGGCAGGTCGTCGTACCGGAGCAGACCGCGGGGGAGGCGGCCCTCGTGCCGGGCGTCTCCGTCCTCGGCGTACGGAGCCTGCGCCAGCTGATCGCCGTCCTCGGCGACGAACCCGTTCCCGAGGAGCCGCCCGTCGACCGGGGCCGCCCGGACACGATGCTCGCCGGGCTCATGGTGCCCGGGGCGGGCCTCGGCACGGGACTGGCCCCGCTGGCCGCCGACGGCACGGCGCACCGGCCCGACCTGGCCGATGTCGCGGGACAGGGACGGGCGCGCAAGGCCCTGGAGGTGGCCGCGGCGGGGGGACACCATCTGCTGCTGTCCGGGCCGCCCGGGGCGGGGAAGACGATGCTGGCCGAGCGGCTCACGGCGATCCTGCCACCGCTCTCCCAGCAGGAATCCCTCGAAGTGACGGCCGTTCACTCGGTCGCGGGCATCCTCCCGCCGGGCGAACCCCTGATCAGCAGAGCGCCTTACTGCGCACCGCACCACTCGGCGACGATGCAGTCACTCGTGGGCGGGGGGAACGGCCTGCCGAGGCCTGGAGCGGTGTCCCTGGCGCACCGGGGCGTCCTCTTCCTCGACGAGGCCCCCGAGTTCTCCGGGCGGGCCCTCGACGCGCTGCGTCAGCCCCTGGAGTCCGGACACGTGGTGGTCGCACGCGCGGCCGGGGTCGTCCGGCTGCCCGCACGCTTCCTGATGGTCCTGGCCGCGAACCCCTGCCCGTGCGGCAGGCACACCCTGGCCGGTGCCGGCTGCGAATGCCCGCCCTCGGCGGTCCGCCGCTATCAGGCGCGGCTGTCGGGGCCGTTGCTCGACCGGGTGGATCTGCGCGTCGAGGTCGAGCCGGTCGGCAGGGCGGACCTGATGGGCAGCGGCTGCCGCGGGGAGTCCTCGGCCGTGGTGGCCGACCGGGTGCGGGAGGCCAGGGAGCGCGCCGCGGAGCGGCTCGCGGGCACCCCGTGGACCACCAACAGCGAAGTGCCCGGGCATGAGCTGCGGACCCGGCTGGTCGCGGCTCCCGGTGCCCTGATGGCGGCCGAGCGGGACATGGAGCGGGGCGTCCTCACGGCCCGTGGCCTCGACCGGGTCCTGCGCGTGGCGTGGACCGTGGCGGACCTGAGGGCCGCCGGCCGCCCGGACGCCTCGGACATCGCGGTGGCGCTGGAGCTGCGCACGGGCATCCAGCGGGGCGTCCCGATGCAGGCGGGCGCCCGGTGAACGCGCCGCCGGCCCACGGCGAGCGGGAGCGGCTGGCGCGTGCCGCCCTGACCCGGGTGTTCGAGCCCGGGGACGAGCGCGCCGGGCGCTGGATCCGTGAGGTCGGGCCCGTCGAGCTCATGCGCCGCCTCACCGGCGCGGACGGCCCGGCTCAGGTGCTCAAGGGGATGACGGCGGCCCGGCTCGCCGGGTACCGCCTGCGGGCGGCGAGCGCAGCCCCTGGGAAGGATCTGGCGGACATCGCCGCGGCAGGGGGGCGGTTCGTCTGTCCGGGGGACCGGGAGTGGCCGAGCCAGCTCGACGACCTGGGTGACGCACGGCCGATCGGGCTCTGGGTGCGCGGCCGCCCCGACCTGCGGCTCTGGGCGCTGCGCTCGGTCGCTCTGGTCGGCGCCAGGGCCTGCACGCCCTACGGGGCGCACATGGCGGCGACGCTCGCCGCGGGGCTGGCCGAGCGGGGCTGGGTCGTGGTCTCCGGCGCGGCGTTCGGGGTGGACGGCGCCGCCCATCGCGGGGCGCTGGCCGCGGGCGGGGCGACCGTGGCGGTGCTGGCCTGCGGGGTGGACGTGGCCTACCCCCGGGGACACGCCGAGCTGATCGGACGCATCGTGGAACAGGGCATGGTCCTGGGCGAGCTGCCGCCCTCGGACCACCCGACGCGCAGCAGGTTCATCCTGCGGAACAGGGTGATCGCGGCACTCACGAGAGGCACCGTGGTGGTGGAGGCCGAGTACCGCAGCGGCTCCCTGGTCACCGCGCGGAACGCGCAACGGCTGGGCCGCTTCACGATGGGGGTCCCGGGCCCCGCCACCAGTGGTCTCTCGGCAGGGGTCCATGAACTCCTGCGCGGTGAGGGCGTCCTGGTCACCGACGCCGCCGAGATCGTCGAACTCGTGGGGGAGATCGGTGATGTCGCCCCGGCCAGAAGCGGCCCCGTGCTGCCCAGGGACCTCCTCGACGCCGCCACCGCACGGGTGCTGGAGGCGCTGCCGGGGAAGGGCGCCATGGACGGGCGCGACGTGGCCCGGAGCGCCGGAGCTTCGACGGACGAAGCTCTCGGGCGCTTGTACGAACTCCACTCACTGGGGTTCGTCGAACGCGAGGGCGACAGATGGCGGTTGACGCCGGGACCCACTCGCAATGGGGACGCGCGGCGAGGCGGTACTTGACCCGGAGCATTCGGGTGAAAAGGTGATGCAGATGACCTCGGCAGTACCCGGTCAGGCCTTCGGGGGGCGGTGCGAGCGGTGACGGACCTCGCCGTCGGACCCGTCGGACGGCGGGAGAACGACGAGAGATTCGGAACGCAATCGCACCGTACGGTTCCCTTGTCCTGCGCGCACCGCAACACTTCAGTCACGCTACGCTCACAAGGATTCCGCCCCAGAGACACGTCCCAGTACTTCACAGCAGAACGGCTCAAGGCACCACATGCCCCAGCACACCTCCGGGTCTGACCGCGCGGCAGTACCACCGGCTGCGCGTGGCACTGTGCGTCCTCCCGCGCCCTCCTCGCTCGACGAGTTGTGGCGTTCGTACAAGACCACCGGCGACGAGAGGCTGAGGGAGCAGCTGATCCTGCACTACTCCCCCCTGGTGAAGTACGTCGCCGGCCGGGTCAGCGTGGGGCTGCCGTCCAACGTGGAGCAGGCGGACTTCGTCTCGTCCGGAGTCTTCGGGCTGATCGACGCCATCGAGAAGTTCGACATCGAGCGGGCCATCAAGTTCGAGACCTACGCGATCACCAGGATCCGCGGCGCGATGATCGACGAACTCCGGGCGCTGGACTGGATTCCGCGGTCCGTGCGGCAGAAGGCGCGCAACGTCGAGCGCGCCTACGCCACCCTGGAGGCGCAGCTGCGGCGTACGCCGTCGGAGGCCGAGGTGGCCGCGGAGATGGGCGTCGCCCTGGAGGAACTGCACGCGGTTTTCAGCCAGTTGTCGCTCGCCAACGTGGTGGCGCTGGAGGAGCTTCTGCATGTCGGCGGCGAGGGCGGCGACCGGCTGAGCCTGATGGACACCCTCGAGGACACCGCGGCCGACAATCCGGTCGAGGTCGCCGAGGACCGCGAGCTCAGACGGCTGCTCGCCCGCGCCATCAACACCCTCCCCGAGCGGGAGAAGACCGTGGTCACGCTCTACTACTACGAAGGCCTCACCCTCGCCGAGATCGGCAACGTCCTCGGGGTCACCGAGAGCAGGGTGAGCCAGATCCACACAAAGTCGGTGCTGCAGCTCCGGGCGAAACTGGCCGACGCCGGACGCTGAGCCGGAGCGGCTTCGGCCACCCGGTCCCGGACGCGGACCCCCCGTCCGACCGGCACCGCCGTAGAGTGGAGGCGTGCCCAGGATTCGAGCGGCCTCCGTGGCCGAGCACCGGACCATGCAGCGCGGCGCCCTCCTGGACGCCGCACGCTCCTTGCTGTCCGAGGGCGGTACGGAGGCGCTGACCTTCCCCGCCCTCGCTGAGCGCACCGGCCTCGCCAGGTCCTCCGTCTACGAGTACTTCCGCTCCCGCGCGGCCGTGGTCGAGGAGCTCTGCGCCGTCGACTTCCCCGTCTGGGCCGCCGAGGTCGAGAACGCGATGGAAGGCGCCGGCACACCCGAGGCGAAGATCGAGGCCTATGTGCGACGGCAGCTCGACCTGGTCGGGGACCGGCGGCACCGCGCGGTCGTGGCGATCTCCGCGAGCGAGCTGGACGCCGGTGCCCGGGAGAAGATCCGCGCCGCGCACGGCGGCCTGATCGCCATGATCGTCGAGGCGCTCGCCGACCTGGGCCACACCGAGCCGAGGCTCGCGGCCATGCTTCTGCAGGGCTCCGTCGACGCCGCCGTGCGCAGGATCGAGCTGGGCGCGGCGGAGGAACCCGGCATCGTGGCGGACACGGCCGTGGCCATGGTCCTGCGCGGCGTACGGGGCTGAGCGGACCGTCCGCCCGCCGGCGGGAGCGGCACGCCGAAGACCGGCAGCAGCCTGGAGGGTCCCCGTCGCAGCAGTGACGGAGGAAGCAGCGACAGCGGATCAAGGTAGACGTCCCCGCGCCGCAGGCCCCAGTGCAGACAGCCGGAGGCGCAGTGGGAAGGCTCCGGCCCGATCACCCCCACCACCTGCCCGGCCACCACCTCGTCGCCCGCGGAGACCCGCGCCCGCACCGGTTCGTACGTGAAGCGCAGCGGCGGTTCCCCGCTCCCGGCCACGTCGACGGAGACCACACCGCGCCCCGCCACCGGCCCCGCGAAGGCGACCCGCCCCGGGGCGGCCGCCAGCACCGGGGTTCCCGGCGGGGCGGCGAGGTCGACCCCGCGGTGGCCCGGCCCGTAAGGACCGGCGGGTGGCTCCCAGCCCCGTACGACCAGGGGCCGGCCCGCCAGCGGCCAGACCCGTTCGTCGCCAGGCGGCGCTCCCGTCGCGGCCCTTGCGGAGGCGGGCCACAGCAGGACCAGCAGGACCGCCGTCAGGGCGGCGAGGGTGACGGCCACCGACGCCGCCCGCCGCCCGTACGACGGCGGCGCGGCCGGTGACGGCCCCGGCCCCGGCGGTTCAGCCCGGGCGGCGTCACGGGGCCGTAGAGGGGTTCTTCCAGGTGAGCGGCGCATGACGCAACGATCTCCCGGAGACACGCTCCGTGGGGATCACCGCCCGGATCTGTGGATGACCGACGGGTTGTGGACATCGCCGTCACCCTGCACCCGACGGGTCCCGTACACTTCTTCTGGCGATCCGGGTCACCGGGTCGACTTCGCACGCCCCGCCACCTCCCTCTCTGCGGACGGTGGCCGCGCTCCTCGGTCCCTTGTGGCACGGCGCGTCGGGGCGTCAGGCGCGACAGCAATCCTGCGGTCGCGACAACCGAGCACCTCAAGGAGTACGGCCATGGCCGTCGTCACGATGCGGGAGCTGCTGGAAAGCGGCGTCCACTTCGGTCACCAGACCCGTCGCTGGAACCCGAAGATGAAGCGCTTCATCTTCACCGAGCGCAACGGCATCTACATCATCGACCTGCTCCAGTCGCTGTCGTACATCGACCGCGCCTACGAGTTCGTCAAGGAGACCGTCGCCCACGGCGGCTCCATCATGTTCGTCGGTACCAAGAAGCAGGCGCAGGAGGCCATCGCCGAGCAGGCGACGCGCGTCGGCATGCCCTACGTCAACCAGCGTTGGCTCGGCGGCATGCTCACCAACTTCTCCACCGTCTACAAGCGCCTTCAGCGTCTGAAGGAGCTCGAGCTCATCGACTTCGAGGACGTGGCCGCCTCCGGCCTCACCAAGAAGGAGCTCCTGGTCCTCTCCCGCGAGAAGGCCAAGCTGGAGAAGACCCTCGGTGGTATCCGCGAGATGCAGAAGGTGCCGAGCGCCGTCTGGATCGTCGACACCAAGAAGGAGCACATCGCCGTCGGTGAGGCGCGCAAGCTCCACATCCCGGTCGTCGCGATCCTCGACACCAACTGCGACCCCGACGAGGTCGACTACAAGATTCCGGGCAACGACGACGCGATCCGCTCCGTCACCCTGCTCACCCGCGTGATCGCCGACGCCGTCGCCGAGGGCCTCATCGCCCGCTCCGGTGCCGCCACCGGTGACTCGAAGCCGGGCGAGAAGGCCGCCGGCGAGCCCCTCGCCGAGTGGGAGCGCGACCTGCTCGCGGGCGACAAGAAGGCCGACGCCGAGGCCGAGGTCCAGTCCTCCGCCGAGACCGAGAAGGCCGCCGACGCCGAGCCGGCCGCCGCCGCCGACGAGCAGGCTGCCGAGCAGACCGAGGCTCCCGCCGCGGAGGCCCCGGCCGCCGAGGCCCCGGCCACGGACGAGCAGGCCTGACACCCGTCAGTCACGGCTGAATGACGGCGGGGGCCGGTGCACTGGCACCGCCCCCGCCGTTCACCCGTAGATCTTTCAGACTTCGAGAGAGAAACAGACTCATGGCGAACTACACCGCCGCTGACGTCAAGAAGCTCCGCGAGCTCACCGGCGCCGGCATGATGGACTGCAAGAAGGCGCTCGACGAGGCCGACGGCAACGTCGACGCCGCCGTCGAGGCACTCCGCATCAAGGGCCAGAAGGGCGTCGCCAAGCGCGAGGGCCGTTCCGCCGAGAACGGCGCCGTCGTCTCCCTCGTCTCCGAGGACAAGACGTCCGGCGTCCTGGTCGAGCTGAAGTGCGAGACGGACTTCGTCGCCAAGGGTGACAAGTTCCAGGCCGTCGCCAACACGCTCGCCGCCCACGTCGCCGCGACCTCCCCGGCCGACATCGAGGCGCTCCTCTCCTCCGAGATCGAGCCCGGCAAGACCGTCCAGGCGTACGTGGACGAGGCCAACGCCAACCTCGGCGAGAAGATCGTCCTGGACCGCTTCGCGCAGTTCACCGGTGACTTCGTCTCCGTCTACATGCACCGCACCATGCCCGACCTGCCCCCGCAGATCGGTGTCATGGTCGAGCTGGACAAGGCCGACGCCGAGCTGGCCAAGGGCATCGCGCAGCACATCGCCGCGTTCGCCCCGAAGTACCTCGCCCGCGAGGACGTCCCCGCCGAGGTCGTCGAGGCCGAGCGCCGCGTCGCCGAGGAGACCACGCGCGCCGAGGGCAAGCCCGAGGCCGCGCTCCCGAAGATCGTCGAGGGTCGCGTCAACGGCTTCTTCAAGGAGGCCACCCTCCTCGGCCAGCCGTACGCGCTGGACAACAAGAAGTCCGTCCAGAAGGTTCTGGACGAAGCCGGTGTCACCCTGAAGCGCTTCACGCGTATCAAGGTCGGCATCTGAGTCCGTCCGCGAACAACGGCGGACCCCGATAGGGTCTGGTGCAGTCGTAGGCCGCACTCAGCCGGACGACCGCAGATCTGACGAGGAGGCCATTGCCGCTGAGGGACAACAGACCCACCGGCAATGGCCTTCTTCGTATGTGCACGAGGAGAATCTCCATGAACAAGGGCGCGGACGCCACACAGGGTGACCACAAGCGCGACGACGCCACGATTTCCGGCCGCTTCATGCTGAAGCTCTCCGGCGAGGCATTCGCCGGTGGCGGAGGCCTCGGGGTCGACCCCGACGTCGTGCACGCCATCGCCCGCGAGATCGCCGCGGTCGTACGCGACGGAGCGGAGATCGCGGTCGTCATCGGCGGCGGCAACTTCTTCCGTGGCGCCGAGCTCCAGCAGCGCGGGATGGACCGGGCGCGGTCCGACTACATGGGCATGCTCGGCACCGTCATGAACTGCCTGGCGCTGCAGGACTTCCTGGAGAAGGAAGGCATCGACTCGCGCGTCCAGACCGCCATCACCATGGGCCAGGTCGCGGAGCCGTACATCCCGCTCCGTGCCGTGCGGCACCTGGAGAAGGGGCGCGTCGTGATCTTCGGTGCCGGTATGGGCATGCCGTACTTCTCCACCGACACGACCGCTGCCCAGCGCGCCCTGGAGATCGACGCCGAGGCGCTGCTGATGGGGAAGAACGGCGTGGACGGGGTCTACGACTCCGACCCGAAGACCAACCCCGACGCGGTGAAGTTCGACGCCTTGGAGTACGGCGAGGTGATCTCCCGAGACCTCAAGATCGCCGACGCCACCGCCATCACGCTCTGCCGTGACAACCAGCTCCCGATCCTCGTCTTCGAGCTGACCACGGAGGGCAATATCGCCCGCGCCGTGAAGGGTGAGAAGATCGGCACGCTGGTGAGCGACCGGAGCACCCGGGCCTGACGGCCCAGAAGATGGACAACGGCCTGCCGGTCGGACACCGTGCAGGTGAGGACGCGACGCAGGATCCGCAGGACCCGACGATGCAGGGTCCGCTCAAGACACGCAGGAGCACGTGGTGATCGAAGAAATCCTCCTCGAGGCCGAGGAGAAGATGGAGAAGGCCGTCGTGGTCGCGAAAGAGGACTTCGCCGCGATCCGTACCGGCCGTGCGCACCCGGCGATGTTCAACAAGATCGTCGCCGACTACTACGGCGCGCTGACCCCGATCAACCAGCTCGCCTCGTTCTCGGTTCCCGAGCCGCGGATGGCCGTGGTGACCCCGTTCGACAAGACCGCACTGCGCAACATCGAGCAGGCGATCCGCGACTCCGACCTCGGCGTCAACCCGAGCAACGACGGCAACATCATCCGCGTGACGTTCCCCGAGCTCACGCAGGACCGCCGCAAGGAGTACATCAAGGTCGCCAAGACCAAGGCCGAGGACTCCAAGATCTCGATCCGCTCCATCCGCCGCAAGGCCAAGGAGTCCCTCGACAAGCTCGTCAAGGACAAGGAGTCCGGCGAGGACGAGGTCCGCCGCGCCGAGAAGGAGCTCGACGACACCACCGCGAAGTACGTCGCGCAGGTGGACGAGCTGCTCAAGCACAAGGAAGCCGAGCTGCTCGAAGTCTGATGAACGACTCTTCCTGGGGCGCCCCGCAGGGAGCCGGTCACTGGGGCGCGCCCGAGATGGGGGGCGCTCCGGCGGGTCCTGCATACGATGTGCACGGCGCCCAGCAGACTCGGCCCATGCCCATCGTGCCGGACGTTCCCGACGCAGGTAGAGACGCTGACGACCGCGATGACCGGAACGGGGACGCCGCGCGCGTCAGCGGCCCCCTGTTCCGTGACGAGAAGCCGCAGGAGCCCATGTCCACCCCGCTGCCGTCCCCGCCGCCGCCCAAGAAGCGCGCGGGGCGTGACCTGCGCGCCGCCATAGGGGTCGGTGTCGGTCTCGGTGCCCTCGTCGTCGGTTCCCTGTTCATCGTGAAGGCCGTCTTCGTCGGCGTGGTCGTGCTGGCGGTGGTGGTCGGCCTCTGGGAGCTCACCTCCCGCCTCAAGGAGCGCAAGGGCATCAACGCCCCCCTCGTCCCGCTCGCCGTCGGCGGTGCCGCGATGGTGGTCGCCGGTTACGTGCGGGAGGCGGAGGGTGCCTGGGTCGCCATGGCGCTCACGGCCCTCGCGGTGCTCGTGTGGCGGATGACGGAGCCCCCCGAGGGCTACCTCAAGGACGTCACGGCGGGTGTCTTCGCCGTGTTCTACGTGCCGTTCCTGGCGACGTTCGTCGCGATGATGCTCACCGCGGACGACGGCGCCTGGCGGGTGCTGACCTTCCTCCTGCTGACCGTGGTCAGCGACACCGGGGCGTACGCCGTCGGCTGGCGCTTCGGTACGCACAAGCTGGCACCCCGCATCAGCCCCGGGAAGACCCGCGAGGGTCTCTTCGGAGCCGTCGGCTTCGCGATGGTGGCCGGCGCCCTGTGCATGGAGTTCCTGATCGACGACGGGAGCTGGTGGCAGGGCCTGCTGATGGGCCTCGCCGTCGCCGCCAGCGCCACGCTGGGGGACCTCGGCGAGTCCATGATCAAGCGGGACCTGGGGATCAAGGACATGGGCACGCTGCTGCCCGGCCACGGCGGCATCATGGACCGGCTCGACTCGCTGCTGCCGAGCGCCCCGGTCGTATGGCTGCTGCTGGTGCTGTTCGTGGGATCCGGCTGAGCCGGCCGGAGACTTCGCGCGTCGCGCGGTTTCACCGAGGGGGCCCGCCGTCCACACCCGGACGGCGGGCCCCCTCGCGTGCCGGAGGGGCGGAGCCACGGCCCGGGTGACCGCTTTCGGGCCGGGGCCGTGGGCCGGCCCCGGCGGGGTACCCGGGAGGGGCAGACATACCCCGTCACTCCGAGGAGGCTGGTGGCCGTGCGCGCGTGGAAACTCTGGCTGGACCGAAGTCTCACCGCGCAAGCGGTGCTGATCTTCGTCGTGGGGCTGGGAGGCAACGCACTGTTACGCAGGGACGGGCAAGTCGGCTGGTGGGTGATCCAGACAGCGATCTTCACCGCCGTCGCCCATCGGCATCGTGGCCGCTCAGCGCCGCAGGGTCGGTCGAGCGGCCGGTGTCGGCCCCCGGGGGATCGCCGAGCTCAACCGCCAGATCCGGCACGGCGAGGTGCCGAGCGATCCCGAGAAGCGGGCGACCATGCAGAAACTGGTCGCCGAGCAGCTGGGAAAGATGGAGCGGGGCGGCCGCTGGCTGCCGTACTGGCTGGCCGGCATGGGCCTGATCGCGGCGGGCGTGCTCGCGCTCGGAATCGTCACCGGCTCCCCGGTCGTCCCGCTGGTCTTCGCGGTCGGCGTGGCCGTGTTCTGCGTCTGGGTCCTCTGGATGCGCCGCCGCGCCCTGGAGCGCCACCGGCACATGAGGTCCGCCCTGCAGAACCACGGCTGACAGGGGTACGCCGCGCGGGGCGGCCACCGTGGTCTCGGTCACGGTTCCCGCGCGGCCGGGCCGTGCGGAGGCCTGCCGACCACGGACGACGCCGGGGTCGCGCCCCCCTGCGTGCCGCCCGGTCCCTCGGCGGACCTGAGGACCGCGGCGTGTCTGCGACACTGGATGAACCATGCCTAAGCCCGGAGAACTCACTTTCGTCGCGCCCCGTGGAGCCAAGCGGCCGCCGCGGCACCTCGCCGACCTCACCCCCGACGAGCGCAAGGAAGCAGTCGCCGCGACCGGCGAGAAGCCCTTCCGTGCCAAGCAGCTGTCGCAGCACTACTTCACGCGGTACGCGCACGACCCGGCGGAGTGGACCAACATCCCGTCCGCGTCGCGGGAGAAGCTCGCCGAGGCGATGTTCCCCGACCTGATGTCGGTGATGCGCCACATCAGCTGTGACGACGACACCACCCGCAAGACGCTCTGGAAGCTGCACGACGGCACGCTCGTAGAGTCCGTCCTCATGCGGTACCCGGACCGGGTGACCATGTGCATCTCGTCCCAGGCGGGCTGCGGGATGAACTGCCCGTTCTGCGCCACCGGTCAGGCGGGGCTCGACCGCAATCTGTCGACCGCCGAGATCGTGCACCAGATCGTGGACGGCATGCGGGCCCTGCGCGACGGGGAGGTCCCGGGCGGGCCCGCGCGGCTGTCCAACATCGTCTTCATGGGCATGGGCGAGCCGCTGGCCAACTACAAGCGCGTGGTCGGGGCGATCCGCCGGCTGACGGACCCCGAGCCGGACGGCCTGGGGCTCTCTCAGCGCGGGATCACCGTGTCCACGGTCGGCCTGGTGCCGGCGATGCTGCGCTTCGCCGACGAGGGCTTCAAGTGCCGCCTCGCGGTGTCGCTGCACGCCCCGGACGACGAGCTGCGCGACACGCTCGTGCCCGTGAACACCCGCTGGAAGGTCCGTGAGGTCCTGGACGCCGCGTGGGAGTACGCGGAGAAGTCGGGCCGCCGCATCTCCATCGAGTACGCGCTCATCCGCGACATCAACGACCAGGCCTGGCGGGGCGACCGGCTCGGCCGGCTGCTCAAGGGCAAGCGGGTGCACGTCAACCTCATCCCGTTGAACCCGACCCCGGGCTCCAAGTGGACCGCCTCGCGGCCCGAGGACGAGAAGGCCTTCGTCGAGGCGATCGCCGCCCACGGCGTGCCGGTCACCGTCCGGGACACCCGTGGCCAGGAGATCGACGGGGCCTGCGGGCAGCTGGCGGCCTCCGAGCGCTGAGAGGGTCCCGGCGTACGGGCGTGATCCGGCCGGTCCGGCGTGATCCGGCCGGTGTAGCCTGGCCGGGAAATCAACTTCATATTCCGACAGGGGAGCGCCACAGCGCTGAGAGTGCGGCACCGAGGACAGGTCGGCCGCAGACCCTCTGAACCTCGCCCGGGTCATTCCGGGTAGGAAGTTCGGACCTTACTCAAGCTGTTGCGCCCTGCCCGCTCACCGAGCGGGCAGGGCCGCGTCTCTTCCTGGTCACCTCCAGGAGGAATTCATCATGAACACGACGACGAAGTACGCGGCGACGGCGCTCGCCGCCGCGCTGGGCGTCACCGCGCTCGCGGGCTGCGGCGGCTCCGACGGCAAGGCATCCGGCGACTCGGGGGCCGGCTCCAAGACCGTCACGCTCGTCAGCCACGACTCGTTCAACGCCTCGGACGCCGTCCTCAAGGCGTTCACGAAGCAGACCGGCTACAAGGTCAAGGTCCTCAAGAGCGGTGACGCCGGAGCGGCGCTCAACCAGGAGATCCTGACCAAGGGCTCCCCGCGCGGCGACGTGTTCTTCGGCGCCGACAACACCCTGCTCTCCCGCGCCCTCGACAACGGCCTGTTCACGCCGTACGAGGCGAAGGGCCTGGACCGGGTCGCGGCCGACACCCAGCTCGACAAGGACAAGCACCGGGTCACGCCCGTCGACACCGGTGACATCTGCGTCAACTACGACAAGAAGTACTTCGCCGACAAGAAGCTCGCCCCGCCGAAGACCTTCGACGACCTGCTGAAGCCCGCGTACAAGAACCTCCTCGTCACGGAGAACGCCGCGACCTCGTCGCCCGGCCTCGGCTTCCTCCTCGGCACCGTCGCCACCCAGGGCGAGACCGGCTACCAGGACTACTGGAAGAAGCTGAAGAGCAACGGCGTCAAGGTCGTCGACGGGTGGGAGCAGGCCTACAACGAGGAGTTCTCCGGCTCCGCGGGCGGCAAGAAGGCCAACGCCGACCGGCCGCTCGTCGTCTCGTACGCCTCCAGCCCGCCCGTCGAGGTGCTGTACGCCGATCCGCAGCCGAAGGAGGCCCCGACCGGTGTCGCCACCGGCACCTGCTTCCGGCAGATCGAGTTCGCCGGCCTGCTGGACGGCGCGAAGAACGAGGCCGGCGGCAAGGCTCTGCTGGACTTCCTGATCAGCAAGCAGTTCCAGGAGGACATGCCGCTGAACATGTTCGTGAACCCGGTGGTGAAGGACGCGGAACTGCCGGAGCTCTTCACGAAGTTCGGCGCGGTCGTCGACAAGCCGGCGACCGTGGCGCCGGAGAAGATCGCCAAGAACCGTGAGCAGTGGGTCCAGTCGTGGTCCTCGCTCGTCGTGAAGTAGCCGCCGCGAGGCCTCCGCGCCGGGGGAACGCGGTGCGGCTCGGCCTCATGGCCGTGCCCGTCGCGTTCTTCGCGCTGTTCTTCGCCTACCCGGTCGTCGCGATCGTCGGCCGGGGGCTGAAGGCGGACGGCTACTGGCAGTTCGGCCGGATCGGCACGGTGCTGAGCCGGCCGGACATCCTCGACGTCCTCTGGTTCACCACCTGGCAGGCCCTCGCCTCGACCGTGCTCACCCTGCTGATCGCGCTGCCCGGCGCCTATGTCTTCGCACGCTTCGACTTCCCCGGCAAGCAGCTGCTGCGGGCCGTCGTGACCGTGCCGTTCGTCCTGCCGACCGTCGTGGTGGGTACGGCGTTCCTGGCGCTGCTGGGGCGCGGCGGGTTCCTCGACGAGCTCTGGGGGATCCGGCTCGACACCACGGTGTGGGCGATCCTGCTCGCTCATGTCTTCTTCAACTACGCGGTCGTCGTACGGACCGTCGGCGGCCTGTGGTCCCAGCTCGACCCCCGTCAGGAGGAGGCCGCCCGGGTGCTCGGGGCCGGCCGCCTCGCCGCCTGGCGGCGTGTGACCCTGCCCGCGCTGGCCCCGGCCGTCGCCGCCGCGGCGCTGATGGTCTTCCTCTTCACCTTCACTTCCTTCGGGGTCGTCCAGATCCTCGGCGGTCCCGCCTACTCCACGCTGGAGGTGGAGATCTACCGGCAGACCGCGCAGCTGCTCGACCTGCCGACGGCCGCCGTGCTGACCCTGGTGCAGTTCGCTGCGGTCGGAGGGATCCTCGCCGTCCACGCCTGGACCGTACGGCGCCGGGAGACCGCGCTGAAGCTCGTCGACCCGGCACAGACCGCCCGGGCGCCCCGAGGAGCCGGACAGCGGGCGCTGCTCGGCGGCGTACTGCTGACCGTCCTGCTGCTGATCGTCGTGCCGCTCGGCGTACTGGTGGAACGCTCCCTGGACACCTCGGGCGGCTACGGCTTCGGCTTCTACCGCGCGTTGCAGTCGGCCGACGCGAGCGGCTCCACCTTCCTGGTGCCGCCGATCGACGCCATCGGGAACTCCCTGCGTTACGCACTGGTCGCGACCCTCATCGCCCTCGTGATCGGCGGCCTCGCGGCCGCCGCGCTGACCCGGCGGGCGGGCAGGCTGGTGCGGGGCTTCGACGCCCTGTTGATGCTGCCGCTCGGCGTCTCGGCGGTCACCGTCGGCTTCGGCTTCCTCATCACGCTCGACAAGCCGCCGCTCGATCTGCGTACGTCCTGGATCCTGGTGCCGCTCGCGCAGGCGCTGGTGGGCGTCCCCTTCGTCGTAAGGACCATGCTGCCCGTCCTGCGCGCGGTGGACGAGCGGCTGCGGGAGGCGGCCGCGGTGCTCGGCGCGTCGCCGCTGCGGGCCTGGCGGGAGGTCGACCTCCCGCTGGTGCGGCGGGCGGTGCTGGTGGCCGCAGGGTTCGCCTTCGCCGTATCGCTCGGTGAGTTCGGCGCGACGGTGTTCATCGCACGCCCGGACAACCCCACCCTGCCGGTCGCCGTCGCCAGGCTCCTGGGGCGTTCCGGAGAGCTCAACTACGGCCAGGCGATGGCCCTCAGCACGATCCTGATGCTCGTCTGCGCGGTGTCGCTGCTCGTGCTCGAACGTATCCGCACCGACCGATCCGGGGAGTTCTAGAGATGCTGGCAGTGGAGTCGGCGACGGTCCGGTTCGGGAAGCGGACCGCGCTGGACGCGGTGGACCTGGAGGTCGCGGACCACGAGATCGTCTGCGTGCTGGGTCCGAGCGGCAGCGGCAAGTCGACGCTGCTGCGGGCCGTGGCCGGGCTGCAGCACCTGGACGCAGGGCGGGTCCTCCTGGACGGCATCGACCAGGCGCCGCTGCCCGTGCACCGGCGCGGGCTCGGCCTGATGTTTCAGGACCACCAGCTCTTCCCGCACCGGGACGTCGCCGCCAACGTCGCCTTCGGACTGAGGATGCACGGCGTCCCCCGCGCCGAGCGCGACCGCAGGGCGGACGAACTCCTGGACCTGGTCGGCCTCCCCGGGGCGGGCCGGCGGGCCGTCGCGGCGCTGTCCGGCGGCGAACAGCAGCGGGTCGCACTCGCCCGGGCCCTGGCGCCCCGCCCCAAGCTGCTGATGCTGGACGAACCGCTGGGCCAGCTCGACCGGAGCCTGCGCGAACGGCTCGTCGTCGAACTGCGCACCCTCTTCGGCCGGCTGGGCACGACGGTGCTCGCCGTCACCCACGACCAGGGCGAGGCCTTCGCGCTTGCCGACCGGGTCGTCGTCATGCGGGACGGCCGGATCGCCCAGGCCGGTACCCCGCTGGAGGTCTGGCAGCGTCCCGCGTCGGCGTTCGTCGCCCGCTTCCTCGGCTTCGACAACCTGGTGGACGCGACGGTCACGGGTACGGCGGCCGACACCGTCTGGGGCAAGGTCCCGGTGCCCGAGGACTCGCCCCAGGGCGAGTGCGAGCTGCTCGTGCGGCCGGGCGGCGTCCGGATCGGCGGCCCGAAGGACGGCCTGCGCTGCACCGTGGGCGTACGCACCTTCCGCGGCCACCACGTCACCGCCATCCTGCACCCCGGCGACGGGCCGCCCCTGGAGGCGGAGTGCGGACTGCGGGACACCCCGGAGGAGGGGACCGTCGTGGGCGTTGCCTTCGACCCGGCGGAGACGGTGGTCCTTCCCCCGGTCTAGCGCCGGGCCCGGGAGCGGACGTACGACCGGCTGGCAGGGTCTCCCGGGGCGTGGTCCCCTGGACGGAAACGTCCGGAAGGGGCGGAAGCCATGAACGGGTCGGCTCGCGAGGGCATCGACATCACCCGCGTCGTCGCGGCACCGCGCGAGAGGGTCTTCGAAGCCTGGACGGACCCCGAGGACTTCGCCGCCTGGTACGGCGGCGACGCGGACGTGCCGCTCGACCGGGTATCGATGGATGTCACGCCGGGCGGTGAGTGGAGCCTGGTCATCGTGGTGCCCGGTGCGGAGATGCCCTTCCACGGCGTCTACCGGGAGGTCACCGCCCCCGAGCGGCTCGTCTTCACACTGAGGGACCGCAGCGCGCCCGCGGACATCGAGGGCGAGACCGTCACGGTCACCCTCACCGAGAAGAGCCGGAAGTCCACCGAGATGGTCTTCCGGCAGCGGGGCGGCAACCTCACGCCCGAGCAGTACGCGGCGGCCGAGGACGGCTGGGAGGCGTTCTTCGACGCCCTCGACGCCCGCCTCGCCGCTCACTGAGCCCTCCGGCAGGTCAGCCCGTCAGCCGGGCGAGCGCGCCGGCCGCCTCCTCCACCGTGTCGACGAGCGCGATACGGGACTCCATCGCCCGGTCCGCCGCGAGCGCACTCAGCAGCGGCCAGGCGGGCAGCTTCTCCGTCCAGTGCGCGCGGTTCACCAGCACCATCGGGGTGGGCGCGGAACGCGACTCGTAGTAGTTCGGGGTCGCGTTGTCGAAGATCTCCTGCACGGTCCCGGCGGCCCCGGGCAGGAAGATCACACCGGCAGTCGAGCGGGCCAGCAGCCCGTCCTCGCGGACGGCGTTCGCGAAGTACTTGGCGATGTGGTCCGCGAAGGCGTTCGGCGGCTCATGGCCGTAGAACCACGTGGGGACGGCGACCGAGGACCCCCCGTCGGGCCAGCGCTCCCGCACCGCGAAGGCGGCCTGCGCCCAGTCGGTGACCGACGGGTCGAACGACGGTGCGGCGGCGAGGAGTTCGCAGGCCTTGAGCAGCATGGCGTCGGAGTGCGGAGCCGCGTAGGCGCCGAGGTTGGCCGCCTCCATGGCGCCGGGGCCGCCGCCCGTCGCCACGGTCAGACCGCCGCGCGCCAGCTCCCTGCCGAGCGTGGCGGCGCCGAGGTACGCCTCGGAGCCGCGGGCCATCGCGTGGCCGCCCATCACGCCCACCACACGGGCCCCGACGAGGTGTTCGTCCAGCGCGTCGGAGACCGCGTCGTCGTGGAGCGCCCGCAGCATCGAGGCGAAGACGTCGCCGTTCGCCTGGGTCAGCTGGAACCAGCCGTACGCCCGCGCGTCCGGGGTCGCCCCGTAACCGCCCTCCGCCAGGCCCTCGTACAGGGCGTCGGGAGTGTAGAGCAGCCCCCGGTACGGGTCGAAGGGGAGGCCGGGCACCGGCGGGAAGACGAAGGCCCCGTCCGCGCGTATCTTCGCCTCGGCACGGGGCTCCATGCGGCAGCCGAGGAAGACGGCGCCCCGGGTGCCGGTCGTGAGCAGTGCGTCGCCCCGGTCCGTCAGGTCGACGGACTGGACGCGGTGACCGGCCAGGGTTCCGGCCGCGACCGCCTGGTCGAATGCGGTGAGCGTCTCGATCTCGACGCCGGGTGCGTACGTGTTCTCGTCCGGGTTCTCCACGCCGCCATGCTACGGACCGCCCCGGCGGCGGGTGTCACCCCGTCAGAGGCAGTGCCGCAAGCTCCGCGATCGCCCAGGTCAGCGGGGCGAAGACGGCCAGCAGCACCAGTGCCCGCAGGGCGGCGGCGGTGCGGAGCGCGGAGGCCGGGGCGCCGAGCCGCAGCAGGGTTCTTGCCGTACGGGCCCGGGCCTGCCTGGCCTCCAGTGCGGTGGTCAGCAGTGTCGCCGTGGTGCAGCCGAGGACGAGCACGGCACCGAGGGCGGTGAGCGGGCCGAAGGGGCGGGGCCCGCCGGTGTACAGCACGGAGGCCGCGATCACCCCGGACAGCACCGCGCAGACGATGCCCAGCGGCCGGCCGATCCGGCACGCCTCGTCCATCAGGACCCGGCCGGCCAGCAGCCGTACGGCTCCCGGGCGCACCGCCTGGAGCAGCCGTCCGCACAGATGCGTGAGGCCGGGCCCCGCCATGGCCAGGCCGATCGCGGTGAGGGTCCAGCCCACGAGCACGGCCGCGGGCGTGGCGTCGAGCCGGCCCGGCAGCGGGAAGGGACTGCCCGCCGAGCCCCGGCTCGCGTACGCCTCGACCGCGAGCCCGGCCGCGGTCAGCGCGACCCCCCAGGGCAGCCCTTTCGGTACGGGGGCGGGCGCCAGGTCGTCCTCGGCCTCCTGGGCGTCGGACGGCGCGACCGGCCTGGAGCGCAGCGCGAGCCCGCCGGCCGCGGACGAGGCCAGCGGCACCAGGGCCAGCAGCGTGAGGGCCGCGGCGAGCGGCAGCGGAGTGCCCGCGCCCAGGAACTCGGCCGCACCGCCGTCGAACGGCAGGCCGGTCAGATCGCCGCGCAGATGCAGGAAGAAGAGCAGGGCCACCACCGAGCCGAGGGTGGTGGAGACCGCCGTGGAGATCGCCGCCAGCAGGGAGAGACGGGCAGGTCCGAGTCCGGCGGCGAAGAGCCCGGGCCGCGGGCGGGTGCTCGGATCCGTGCGTGCGACCGCCACCGCCAACTGGACGGTCGCGGCGAGCGGAACCGCGCACCACAGCAGCCGCAGCACGGAGGCCGACGCGTGCGCCGGGTGCCCGGCGGCGTACCCCAGGGTGCACAGGAGCAGGAAGCCCACCCCCGCCGACGCGGCGGCCAGGAGCAGACGCCGCATCAGGACCAGGGGGTGCGAGCCGCGGGTCAGACGGAGAGCGAGCACGCCGACCGGCCTTCCGTGTCGGGCGCGGCGGGCAGGGAGACGGTGGTGACGCGGCGGCCGTCCAGCAGGCTGACCACACGGTCGGCGAGCTGGGCGACCTCCGCGTCATGGGTGGCGAGAACGACGGTGATCCCGTGGGACCGCGCAGCCGTGGTGAGCGTGCGCAGGAGCTGTGCGCGCTCGGCGTGGTGCAGCGACGCGGTCGGCTCGTCCGCGAAGATCACGGACGGCGACGCGGCCAGCGCACGGGCCACGGAGATCCGCTGGCGCTGCGACTGGAGGAGGGTGTGCGGGCGCTTCCTGGCGAGCGGCCCGATGTCCAGGCGCTCCAGCCACTCGGTGGCCGCCTTCTTCGCCGTCCGGTGCGAGACACCCCGCAGAAGCAGCGGCAGGGCGGCGTTCTCCCAGGTGCTGAGCTCGGGCACGAGCTGCGGCTCGGCCGCGATCCAGCCGAATCTGTCGCGGCGGAGCTGCTCGCGCAGCCGCGGGCCCATGGTGTGCACGGGCACGCTGTTGAACCAGACCTCACCCTGCTGGGGCACCAGCTGGCCGGAGAGGCAGTGCAGCAGCGTCGTCTTCCCGGACCCGCGGGGCCCGGTCACGGCGAGGACCTCGCCGTCGCGGACACCGAGGGAGACACCTCCGAGCCCCGGCGATCCGTTGTGGGAGTGGTGCAGGGAACGTGCCCAGATCACATCGTTGTCGGGCGGGGCCACCATGGCGTACACCTCGGTTCGGATCAGTTCTCCTGTCCCCCGTACGGGGGAACGCATACAACGAAAAAATGGCCGATCGGTCACTCGGCACGCTAGGCAGCCGGACCGGGGTGTCGGGACAGCACACGGCCCGGATGCGCCCCTTCTCACTCGAACGGGTGCATCCGGGCCGTGTAGACCATATGAAATGACTTTCGGGGTTCGGTCAGAGCTTCGTCCAGGCCTCCGTCAGGACGCCGCGCAGAATGCCCTCGATCTCGTCGAAGGTCGACTGGTCGGAGATCAGCGGGGGCGCGAGCTGGACGACCGGGTCGCCGCGGTCGTCGGCCCGGCAGTAGAGGCCGTTCTCGTACAGCGCCTTGGAGAGGAAGCCGTACAGGACGCGCTCGGTCTCCTCGTCGGTGAACGTCTCCTTGGTGGCCTTGTCCTTCACCAGCTCGATGCCGTAGAAGAAGCCGTTGCCGCGGACGTCGCCGACGATCGGCAGGTCGTGCAGCTTCTGCAGCGTCGTCAGGAACGCGTTCTCGTTGTCCAGGACGTGCTGGTTGAGGCCCTCGCGCTCGAAGATGTCGAGGTTGGCGAGACCGACCGCGGCGGAGACCGGGTGGCCGCCGAAGGTGTAGCCGTGCAGGAAGGTGTTGTCGCCCTCGTAGAACGGCTCGGCCAGCCGGTCGGAGATGATGCAGGCGCCGATGGGGGAGTAGCCCGAGGTCATGCCCTTGGCGCAGGTGATCATGTCCGGTACGTAACCGAACTTGTCGCAGGCGAACATCGTGCCGAGGCGGCCGAAGGCGCAGATGACCTCGTCGGAGACGAGCAGCACGTCGTACTGGTCGCAGATCTCGCGCACGCGCTGGAAGTAGCCGGGCGGGGGCGGGAAGCAGCCGCCCGCGTTCTGCACGGGCTCCAGGAAGACCGCGGCGACGGTGTCCGGGCCCTCGAAGAGGATCTGCTGCTCGATCTGGTCGGCGGCCCAGCGGCCGAAGGCCTCCGGGTCGTCGCCGAAGAGCGGCGCGCGGTAGATGTTGGTGTTCGGCACCTTGTGCGCGCCGGGGACCAGCGGCTCGAACGGAGCCTTGAGCGCGGGCAGACCGGTGATCGACAGGGCGCCCTGCGGGGTGCCGTGATAGGCGACGGCACGCGAGATGACCTTGTACTTGGTCGGCTTGCCCTTGAGCTTGAAGTACTGCTTGGCCAGCTTCCAGGCCGTCTCCACGGCCTCGCCGCCGCCGGTGGTGAAGAAGACCTTGTTGAGGTCGCCCGGAGCGTGGTGCGCGAGCCGCTCGGCGAGCTCGACGGCCTTGGGGTGCGCGTAGGACCACACCGGGAAGAAGGCGAGCTCCTGCGCCTGCTTGTACGCCGTTTCGGCGAGCTCGTGACGGCCGTGCCCGGCGTTGACGACGAACAGGCCGGAGAGGCCGTCGAGGTAGCGCTTGCCCTTGTCGTCGTAGATGTAGGTGCCCTCGCCACGCACGATGGTGGGAACGGGCGCGTTCTCGTAGTCCGACATGCGGGTGAAGTGCATCCACAGGTGGTCGTACGCGGTTCGGCTGAGGTCCTTGCTCACGGCTATCGGGTTCCCCACATATAGGTCTGCTTCTTGAGCTTGAGGTAGACGAAGCTCTCGGTGGAGCGCACTCCGGGTATGGCCCGGATGCGTTTGTTGATCGTCTCCAGCAGGTGGTCGTCGTCCTCGCAGACGATCTCCACCATGAGGTCGAAGGAGCCCGCGGTCATCACCACGTACTCGCACTCGGCCATGGCCGACAGGGCCTCGGCCACGGGGTCGAGGTCGCCCTCGACGTTGATGCCGACCATCGCCTGCCGCCGCAGCCCCACGGTGAGCGGGTCCGTGACGGCGACGATCTGCATCACGCCCTGGTCGAGCAGCTTCTGGACGCGCTGGCGTACGGCGGCTTCGGAGAGGCCCACGGCCTTGCCGATCGCGGCGTACGGCCTGCGTCCGTCCTCCTGGAGCTGCTCGATGATTGCGAGGGAGACGGCATCGACCGCTGGTGACGATCCGTTCCCGGTCCTGGAGTCTGCGCTGCGACTGGCCACACCTCCACTCTGCACCGCGCCTCGCCCGTCTGGCAACCCTGAATCGATGAAATTCGTTGTCTGAGAGTCCGAATCTCACTGAATCCGAAGTTGACGGCGGGTGGGTATGTCGAAAGCGTCACCCAACGGTCTAGTCTGGAAGTCTCACCCATCGGACAGCCGACAGGAGGGGTGGTTGTGACCACCGAGGTGCGCCGTCTGCGCAACTACATCAACGGAGAGTTCCGGGACGCCGCGGACGGGCGGACCATCGATGTGGTCAACCCGGTGACGGAAGAGGTCTACGCGACCTCGCCGCTCTCCGGAGGGGCCGACGTCGATGCCGCCATGGAGGCCGCGGCCGCGGCCTTCCCCGCCTGGCGCGACGTGACGCCCGCCGAGCGCCAGAAGGCACTGCTGAAGATCGCGGACGCGTTCGAGGAGCGGGCCGAGGACCTGATCGCGGCGGAGTCCGAGAACACCGGCAAGCCGCTGGGGCTCACCCGCACCGAAGAGATCCCGCCGATGGTGGACCAGATCCGCTTCTTCGCGGGCGCCGCCCGGCTGCTCGAAGGCCGTTCGGCCGGGGAGTACATGGAGGGCCTCACCTCCATCGTCCGTCGCGAGCCGGTGGGCGTCTGCGCCCAGGTCGCGCCGTGGAACTACCCGATGATGATGGCCGTGTGGAAGTTCGCCCCGGCGCTCGCCGCGGGCAACACCGTCGTCATCAAGCCGTCCGACACCACTCCGGCGTCGACCGTGCTCATCGCCGAGATCATCGGGCAGATCCTGCCCAAGGGCGTCTTCAACGTCATCTGCGGCGACCGGGAGACCGGCCGCGCGATGGTGGAGCACCCGACCCCGGCGATGGCCTCCATCACCGGTTCGGTGCGGGCCGGCATGCAGGTCGCCGAGTCCGCCGCCAAGGACGTCAAGCGGGTCCACCTGGAGCTCGGTGGCAAGGCCCCCGTCGTCGTGTTCGAGGACACCGACATCGCCAAGGCCGTCGAGGGCATCTCGGTGGCGGGCTACTTCAACGCCGGCCAGGACTGTACGGCCGCGACCCGCGTCCTGGTCCACGAGTCCGTCCACGACGAGTTCGTCTCGGCGCTCGCCAAGGCGGCGGCCGACACGAAGACCGGCCTGCCGGACGACGAGGACGTGCTGTACGGCCCGCTCAACAACGCCAACCAGCTGGCGCAGGTCAGCGGGTTCATCGAGCGGCTGCCCGCGCACGCCAAGGTCGATGCGGGCGGCCACCGGGTCGGCGACAAGGGCTACTTCTACGCCCCGACCGTCGTCTCCGGCCTGCGCCAGGACGACGAGATCGTCCAGCACGAGGTCTTCGGGCCCGTGATCACCGTCCAGTCCTTCACGGACGAGGCCCAGGCCGTCGAGTACGCCAACGGCGTGGAGTACGCCCTGGCCTCCTCGGTGTGGACCAAGGACCACTCCCGCGCGATGCGGATGTCCAAGAAGCTCGACTTCGGCTGCGTGTGGATCAACACCCACATCCCGCTCGTCGCCGAGATGCCGCACGGCGGCTTCAAGAAGTCCGGCTACGGCAAGGACCTCTCCGCGTACGGCTTCGAGGACTACACCCGGATCAAGCACGTCATGACGTCGCTCGACGACTGACCTGCGCGCAGCGGCGGTCACGGCCCCGGGTTCGCCCGGGGCCGTTCCGCGTCCTGAGCGCCGTCCGCCCGTGTCCCCGCCATGGACATGGTGTGCGGACCCGGGCGTTCCCGCTGGACGGTTGGTCCATTGCCCGCCGCGGCAGCGGAACGACATGCTGCGCGGGTGCGCTCGATCACGGACCACCTCATGTCCCGTCGTTCCCTGCTGCGCGTCCTCGGCGCCGGATCGGCCGGTGCCGCTCTGGCCGGCTGCGGCGTGCCCGCCGCCTATGTGGAGCCCGGTGACCGCTCGGGCCCCGACCGCTCGGACCGCGACCACTCGCTGCACTTCGCCAACTGGCCCCTCTACATCGACACCGACGACGAGAGCGAGTCGAAGCGGCCCACCCTCGACGCGTTCTCGCGGCGGACCGGGATCTCCGTCACGTACACCGAGGAGATCAACGACAACGACGAGTTCTTCGGGAAGATCAGCCCGGCGCTGATGAACCACCAGTCGACCGGCCGGGACCTCGTGGTCATCAGCGACTGGATGGCCGCCCGGTTCGTACGGCTCGGCTGGGTGCAGGAGATGGACCGGTCGCGGCAGCCCAATGTCGCGGCCCACCTGGACCCGCAGCTGCGTTCGCCCGCGTTCGACGAGGGGAGGCTGCACAGCGTGCCCTGGCAGTCCGGGATCACCGGCATCGCGTACAACAGGGCGAAGCTGGGCCGGGAGATCCGGCACACGAGCGAGCTGTGGGCCGACGACCTGCGGGGCAGGGTGACCCTGCTGTCGGGGCTCGACGAGGCCTTCGCCCTGCTGATGCAGGGCAACGGGGCCGACATCACCCGCTGGACCGCCGACGACTTCCACGAGATGTGCGAGCAGGTGGCCCGGCGCGTGAGGTCCCGCCACATCCGCCGCTTCACCGGCAACGACTACATCAAGGATCTGGCCAACGGCGATGTGCTCGCCTGCCAGGCCTACTCCGGGGACGTCATCCAGCTCCAGGCCGACAACCCGGGCATCGAGTTCGTGGTTCCCGAGGAAGGCGCCGAGCTCTGGTCGGAGTCGCTCATGGTTCCCAACCTCGCGGGCCACAAGCGCAATGCGGAGAAGCTCGTCGACTACTACTACGAGCCGGCGGTGGCCGCGGAGCTGGCCGGCTGGGTCAACTACGTCTGCCCGGTGCCCGCAGCCCGCGAGATCCTGGCCTCCTCCAAGGACGAGGAGACCGCCGCGCTGGCCGATGACCCCCTGATCTTCCCGGACGACGCGATGCGCCGACGCCTCGCCATCGCCCGGGACATCACCTCCGAGGAGCGCACCGGGTTCGCGAAGAAGTGGAACTCCATCGTCGGCCTCTGAGCCCCCGCCGGACAGGGCACCCCTGCTTTTTGAACGCGTTCATGAAGGGCGTACGCTGCGGCCATGAGCGAGCGAGCCCTGTTGCGGCGCATACGCGTGTGGTTGGTCGTCTTCATCGTCTGTCTGGTGCTCAGCGGGCTCACCGCCTTCCCGCTGGTCACCGAACTCCACTGGGCCGAGGACCTGTTGACCTCCTCCGCCTCTCCCGTCCCCGAGCACTTCCCGGCCCTGACGGAGTGGATCACCCGGGTCCGGAGCGGTCTCGACGAGGCCGATGCCTCCTATCCCTTCGTGCTGTACGGCACCGACTGGCTGGCCTTCGCGCACCTCGTCATCGCGGTCGCCTTCTACGGGCCCTACCGCGACCCGGTCCGCAACATCTGGGTCATCGAGTTCGGGATGATCGCCTGCGCCGGGATCATCCCGCTCGCCCTGATCTGCGGCCCGATCCGCGACATCCCCTTCTGGTGGACCGTCATCGACATGTCCTTCGGGGTCTTCGGCGTCATCCCGCTGCTGGTTGTCCACCGCATGATCAAGCGCCTGGAGGGAGCTGCCGTGACGGCGTGACCCTCGGCCGTACGCGGGAACCCTCGCGTCCCGGGCCAGGATCTCCGCATCAGGGCTTCCGGCCCACCGCGCCGAACTGGGCGACCTCGGGTGTCTGCGCCGTGGCGCCCGCCCGCCAGCGTGAGCAGGACACGATGCCCGGCTCCAGGATGTCGAGGCCGTCGAGGAAGGAAGCGAACTCGTAGCGGCTGCGGGCGGTGATCGGCGGGGTGGCGTTCTCGTTCCAGAAGCGCATCGCGGCCTCGTTGCCCTCGCCGCCCAGCTCCAGCGTGGGATGGGTGAGCACCAGATGGCTGCCGGACGGCAGGGCGTCCATCAGCGTCCTCACGATGCCCCGCGCCTCGCCCGTGTCCAGGACGAAGTTGAGGATGCCCAGCATCATCACCGCGACCGGGCGCCGGAGGTCCAGGGTGTGCCCGGCGGCACGCAGGATCCGTTCCGGGTCCCGGGCGTCCGCGTCGACGTACTCCGTGGCGCCCTCGGGCGAGCTGCTGAGGAGGGTGCGTGCGTGCGCCAGGACGATCGGGTCGTTGTCGACGTAGACGACGCGTGCGTCGGGCGCGGTGTGCTGGGCCACCTCGTGGGTGTTGTCCACGGTCGGCAGCCCGGTGCCTATGTCCAGGAACTGGCCGACCCCCACGTCGCCGGCCAGATGACGCACCACCCGGCCCAGGAACGCCCGGTCGGCGCGGGCCACTTCACCGATGCTCGGATACAGGCCGGTGACCCGGTCGCCCACCACGCGGTCCACGGGGTAGTTGTCGCGGCCGCCGAGCCAGTGGTTCCACACCCGGGCGTTGTGGGCGATGTCGGCACGGACACGGGAGGGCGCGGTGCGGGGGCCGGGCTCGGTCACGTCTGCTCCAGGGATCACGGACGGTACGGACCGCCCATGATGCCGGACCGATCAAGAAGCGCCAGGGGGTGAGGAGTTCGCCAACTGGGCCCGGAGTGCGTCGATCCGGTTGGTGGTGATCGAGTCGGCGCCGTACGCGATCAGCCGCCGCATGGTGCGCCGGGTGTCCGCCGTCCAGGCGGAGACCAGCAGCCCGTCGGCGTGGGCACGGTCGGTCAGCTCGCGGCTGAGCAGCCCGAAACGGTAGTTCAGCCAGCGGGGCCGCACCGCTTCGAGCAGGACGGGGCGCGGAGGTGCGAGCGTCGTCCAGGTCAGCGCGATCTCGGCGGACGGATCGGCCGCGCGCACCTTCAGCATCGCGTGCGTGTCCGCGCAGTAGTACGCGCGCTCGGCCGCCCCGCACTCCCGCACCACGCCCACGGTCTCCCGTACGGTCGTGTCGGTCGCGCCGGGCAGGTCGATCATGACCCGCCGGCCGCCGGCGGCGGACAGCGCCTCACGCAGGGTGGGCACACCGCCGCCGGTCCGCTCCGTCAACTCCGCGTGGTCCAGCCGGTCGAGGCGGACGTCGTGGCCCCACAGGCGCTCCAGCGTGGAGTCGTGGAGCAGCACGGGCACCCCGTCCCGGGTGAGCCGGACATCGATCTCGACCGCGTCCGCCCCCCGGTCCACGGCGGAGCGGATCGAGGGGAGTGTGTTCTCGCGGGCACGGTAGGGATCGCCGCGGTGTGCCACGGCGGTGACAGTGGTGGTCATGGGCCCATTGTGACCGGCCGGGGTCACCGGCCAGGGGCCGCCAGCCAGTTCGTCGTGTACGTGTCGATCTCGGCGGCCAGCGTCCGCTTGCCGGCCGGGTCCAGGAACGAGGCCTCCACGGCGTTCTTCGCCAGATCGGCCACTCCGCGCTCGTCGAGACCGAGCAGCCGGGCCGCCACCCCGTACTCGTTGTTGAGGTCGGTGCCGAACATGGGCGGGTCGTCGCTGTTGACCGTGACGAGGACGCCTGCCTCGACCATCTCCTTTATCGGGTGCCGGTCGAGGTCCGCGACCGCCCGGGTGGCGATGTTCGACGTGGGGCAGACCTCCAGCGCGATCCGGTGCTCGGCGAGATGGGCCAGCAGCTCCGGGTCCTGGGTGGAGCTGGTGCCGTGGCCGATGCGCTCCGCGCGCAGCGAGGTGAGCGCGTCCCAGACGGTCCCCGGGCCGGTGGTCTCCCCGGCGTGCGGGACGGAGTGCAGGCCCGCGGCGATCGCGCGGTCGAAGTACGGCTTGAACTGCGGACGCTCCACGCCGACCTCGGGCCCGCCCAGACCGAAGGAGACGAGCCCCTCGGGCCGCAGGTCGACGGCGAGCCGGGTGGTCTCCTCGGCGGCCTCCAGACCGGCCTCGCCCGGGATGTCGAAGCACCAGCGCAGGACGGTGCCCAGCTCGGCCTCCGCCGCCTTGCGGGCGTCCTCGATGGCCTCCATGAAGCCCTGCTCCGGGATCCCCCGGCGGGTCGAGCTGAACGGGGTCACGGTCAGCTCCGCGTACCGGATGTTCTGCCGTGCCATGTCCCGGGCGATCTCGAAGGTCAGCAGCCGGACGTCCTCGGGGGTGCGGATCAGGTCCACCACCGAGAGGTAGACGTCGATGAAGTGCCCGAAGTCGGTGAAGGTGAAGAAGTCCGACAGCGCCTCCGGATCCGTGGGGACCTTGGAGTCGGGGTGGTGAGCCGCGAGTTCGGCCACGATGCGCGGGGAGGCCGAACCCACGTGGTGGACGTGGAGCTCGGCCTTGGGCAGCCCCGCGATGAAGGGGTGCAGATCGTTCATCGGATACTCCCGGATCTCTGGTCTTCGGCCGGGTGCACCGGCTGCACGGATCATCGTAGGCGGGGCTCTGCGGCCCGATGCAGGGCCGTAGCATGGCGTGACCACGATGGGGGAGGCCCATGTCAGACAACACACAGCAGCCCGGGGGCGAGGGCGCGCGGCGCGATCCCTGGGCTCCGCCGGACAACAGGGTCGAGCTGGGCAAGCAGCCCGCGGACGCGGTCCCGCCCGCCGTGCACGACCAGCCCACGGTCACGTCCATGCCGAACGCCGACGCGGGCACCGGGCCCATACCCGGCCCGGCCGGATCCTTCGGCCCCCAGCAGCCCCCCGTACCCGCGCCGCCGGTCGGGCCCAACGGGCCGGGGAATCCAGGGCAGTACGGCTACCCGGCCGCCCCCGCGGCGCCCTCGGCGGCGTACGGCTATCCGGCCGCTCCTCCCGCCCCCTCGGCCTCGTACGGCTACCCGGGATACCCCGGCTACGGGGGCCAGCAGTCCTGGGGTCCGGCGCCCGCGAACGGGCTCGGTACCGCGGCGATGGTCCTCGGCATCATCGCGGTGGCCGGCTTCTGCATGTGGGGACTCGGCATCATCCTGGGCATCCTCGCCCTGATCTTCGGCATCATCGGCCGCGGCCGCGCCAAGCGGGGCGAGGCGACCAACGGGGGCATGGCACTCGCCGGAATCATCCTGGGATCGGTCTCGATCGCCATCAGCGCGGTCTTCCTCGGATTCCTGATCTGGGCCGTCGCCAACGACGAATCGGGCAGTAGCTACGACTACGAGGACCCGTACGCCTCGTCGCTGGTCGTCGGCACCTCACGCTGACCCGCGGTGAGCGGCCGCCCGTGGCCGGGCCTGGGCGATGGCGCCCCGGGCCCGGCCACGCGCCGTGTCATCCCGCGCGCAACCGTGTGCGCGCGTCCATGAGCGCGAAGCCCAGCAGATTCAGCCCTCGCCAGGAAGCCGGGTCCGCGGTCCGCGGATCGTCCTTGGCGAGTCCGATGCCCCATATCCGGTCCACCGGGCTGGCCTCGACGAGCACGCGCTCCCCGGTGTTCAGCAAGTAGGCCCGCAGCGCCGGGTCCTGGCCGAACTTGTGCACGCTGCCCTCGACGACCAGGGCGAACCGCTCCCGCGCCCAGACGGCGTCGTCGAACCCCTTGACCAGCCGGCCCACCTTCTTCGCCGCCGCGGGACTGCCCGCCGCCACGGCCAGCGCCTCCGCCTCCGCGTCCCCGAACAGCCGCGCCTTGCCGGCCATCATCCAGTGCTCGGCCGACGCGTAGGTCACCGGACCGACCGTGAACGGCGCCGGCCACCACTGGGAGAGGCAGCTCTCCCCGAGCCTGCCGTCCGAACGGGGCCGGTGCCCCCAGAACGGCAGGTACTTCACGTTCTCCCCGCGTGCCGTGCGCGCCAGGAGGCCGTCCATGTGTTCCTGTCCCATGGCAGCCGAGTCTGACATCCGCCACTGACAGCCAGTACAGGGTTTTCCGCACGCACGAGACACATCGTCGACAGATTCCGTCGCGTAACCAAAAGGAAACAACGGAATCACTTGTTGGTAGAGGTCTGCTCTGTCAGGATCGGCACTCAATTCGACAAGAAGCTACGCCGCCCCTGGTCACGGGGGCAGCGGAGGAGAACGTCATGGGCAACGGTTTCCAGGTGCAGGACCGCTTCGCCGGGGGAGCGCAGTACATCGGCGGGCGCCTGCGCCCCGGCACATCGGGGCGCCAACAGGACGTGGTCGACCCGGCCACGGGCCGCACGGTCCTCCGCTACGAGCTGGCGGGCACCGACGACGTCGATGCCGCCGTGGCCGCCGCACGCGAGGCGTTCCCCGGCTGGTCGGGACTCACCCCTGCCGAACGGTCGGAGGCGCTGCACCGCTTCGCCGCCGTACTCGCCGGCCAGGCCGAGGACCTCGCGTACGCCGAATCCCTCCAGTGCGGCAAGCCGCTCAAGCTCTCCACCGAGTTCGACGTCCCCGGCACGGTCGACAACGCCTCGTTCTTCGCCGGGGCCGCCCGTCACCTCGAAGGGAAGGCGGCCGCCGAGTACAGCGGCGACCACACCTCCTACGTACGCCGTGAGGCGCTCGGTGTCATCGGCTCGATCGCGCCCTGGAACTACCCGCTCCAGATGGCCGCCTGGAAGATCCTCCCGGCGGTCGCGGCCGGCAACACCATCGTGCTGAAGCCCGCCGAGATCACGCCGCTGACCTCGCTGATGTTCGCGCAGGCCGCCACGGAGGCCGGCATCCCCGACGGTGTGATCAACATCGTCTCCGGCGCCGGACGGGACGCGGGCGAGCACCTCGTGAGCCACCCCGACGTCGTGATGACCTCCTTCACCGGCTCCACCGCCGTCGGCAAGCGGGTCGCCGAGCTCGCCACCTCCACCGTCAAGCGGCTCCACCTGGAGCTGGGCGGCAAGGCGCCCTTCCTCGTATTCGACGACGCCGACCTCGACGCCGCGGTCCACGGAGCGGTCGCCGGCTCCCTCATCAACACCGGCCAGGACTGCACGGCCGCCACCCGCGCCTATGTCCAGCGCCCCCTGTACGACGCGTTCGTGAGCGGCGTCGCCGCCCTGATGGAGAGCGTGCGGCTCGGTGACCCCTTCGACCCCTCGACCGACCTGGGTCCGCTGATCAGCCATCAGCAGCGTGACCGGGTCGCCGGATTCGTCGACCGGGCCCGCGCCTATGCCACCGTCGTCACCGGCGGCGAGGCCCCCGGAGGCGCGCTCTCCGACGGCGCCTACTACCGGCCGACCCTGATCACGGGCGCCGCCCAGGACAGCGAGATCGTCAGCGCGGAGATCTTCGGCCCCGTCCTGGTCGTGCTGCCCTTCGACACCGACGACGAGGGAATCCGCCTCGCCAACGACACCCCGTACGGACTGGCCGCCTCCGCCTGGAGCACCGGTCTGTACCGGGCCAACCGCGCCACCCGTGAGTTCAGGGCGGGCTGCGTCTGGATCAACGACCACATCCCGATCATCAGCGAGATGCCGCACGGCGGATACAAGGCCAGCGGCTTCGGCAAGGACATGTCGTCGTACTCCTTCGAGGAGTACACACAGGTCAAGCACGTCATGTACGACAACACCGCGGTGGCCAGGAAGGACTGGCACCGCACCGTCTTCGCGGACCGATAGCAGCGGCCGCCGGCCGGCGGCCCCACCCACCCGGAAGGGCACACGCGTATGGAGCAGTACGAGCCCGAACGCCTCTCCGCGCCACAGCTGGCCGCCGTGCGGCGCAGCCTCACGAGCGGCAGGGGCGCCCTCACCCGCCGCTCGCTTCTCCGGGCGGGGGGCATGGGAGCCCTCGCGCTCGGCGGCCTCGGGTCGCTGAGCGCGTGCGGCATCCCGCCCGCCGCGCGGGCGGGGGACGCCTCGGCCTCGGACGACCACTCGGCGGCGGAGAAGCAGGTCAACTTCTCCAACTGGACCGAGTACATGGACGTCAGCGAGGACGAGAAGAGCCGTCCGACCCTGGACGCGTTCACGAAACGTACCGGGATCAAGGTCAAGTACACCGAGGACATCAACGACAACGTCGAGTTCTTCGGGAAGATCAAGCCGCAGCTCGCGGCGGGTCAGGACACCGGCCGCGACCTCATCATCGTGACGGACTGGCTGGCCGCGCGCATCATCCGGCTCGGCTGGGCGCAGAAGCTCGACCACGCCAACCTCCCGCACGCCTTCGCGAACCTGTCGGCCCAGTTCCGTACGCCCGACTGGGACCCGGGACGCGCGTACTCCTATCCGTGGACCGGTATCCCGACCGTCATCGCCTACAACGAGAAGGCGACCGGCGGCCGGAAGGTCGACTCCGTCACCCAGCTCCTCGACGACCCGAAGCTCAAGGGCAAGGTGTCGTTCCTCTCCGAGATGCGCGACTCGGTCGGCATGACGCTTCTTGACATGGGCAAGGACCCCGGGACGTTCACCGACGCCGACTTCGACGCGGCGATCGGCCGGATGCAGAAGGGCGTCGACACCAAGCAGATACGCCGCTTCACCGGCAACGACTACACCGCGGACCTGAGCAAGGGCGACATCGCGGCCTGTGTGGCCTGGGCGGGCGACATCATCCAGCTCCAGGCCGACAACCCTGCGATCAAGTTCTCGATCCCGTCCGCCGGATACATCACGTCGAGCGACAACATGCTCGTCCCGGCAGGTGCACGGCACAAGACGAACGCCGAGAAGCTCATGGACTACTACTACGAGCTCCCGGTCGCGGCCCAGCTCGCCGCCTACATCAACTACGTCTGTCCGGTGGACGGGGTCGCGGGTGAACTCGCGAAGATCGACGAGTCGATGGCGTCCAACACGCTGATCCTCCCCGACAAGGCGATGGCCGCGAAGTCGCGGGCCTTCCGCTCCCTCAAGCCCGACGAGGAGACGGCGTACGAGGAGAAGTTCGCCAAGCTCATCGGCGCCTGACCGGCCCGTCCCCCTCCCGATCTCCCCCGACACCACTTGGGACCGCGACCCATGACACAGCAGCAGACAGAGGGCGGCGACGTCCGTCTCACCGGGATCAGCAAGACCTACGGCTCCTTCACCGCAGTGCACCCCCTCGACCTGACCGTCCCGCAGGGCTCCTTCTTCGCGCTGCTCGGCGCGTCCGGCTGCGGCAAGACCACCACCCTGCGCATGATCGCGGGCCTGGAGGACGCCACCACCGGCACCGTCTCGCTCGGCGGCCGCGACATCACGGACCTGCCCCCGTACAAGCGGCCCGTCAACACCGTCTTCCAGAGCTACGCGCTCTTCCCGCACCTCGACGTCAGCGAGAACATCGCCTTCGGACTGCGCCGCCGCGGCATCAAGTCCGTGAAGAAGCAGGTCGGCGAGATGCTGGACCTCGTCCAGCTCGGTGACTTCGCCCGGCGCAAGCCCCACCAGCTCTCCGGCGGCCAGCAGCAGCGCGTCGCCGTGGCCCGCGCGCTCATCAACCACCCCCAGGTCCTCCTCCTCGACGAGCCGCTGGGCGCCCTCGACCTCAAGCTGCGCCGCCAGATGCAGCTCGAACTCAAGCGGATCCAGACCGAGGTCGGCATCACGTTCATCCATGTCACCCACGACCAGGAGGAGGCCATGACCATGGCCGACACCGTCGCGGTGATGAACGGCGGCCGGGTCGAACAGCTCGGCGCCCCCGCCGACCTGTACGAGAACCCTCGGACCACCTTCGTGGCGAACTTCCTCGGCACCTCCAACCTCATCGAGGGGGAGATCGTCTCCACGGGTACGGACGTCGTCGTCTCGGCCGGCGGCGGGAAGCTCAGGCTGCCCGGTGAGCGGTGTCCGTCCCCGGCGGAGAGCGGGGGCAAGCTGCTCGTGGGCGTCCGCCCCGAGAAGATATCCCTCACCCACACCGACGACGCCGCCGCGATACCCGGCGGCCGCAATCGGGTCACCGGCCGCATCACCGACTCCAGCTTCATCGGTGTCTCCACGCAGTACGTCGTCGAGAGCCCCGCCGGAACAGCCCTCCAGGTCTACGAGCAGAACATCGAGCGCGACAGCCGGCTCGTACCCGGCGCCGACGTGGTCCTGCACTGGAACCCCGAGCACACCTTCGGACTCGACGCCGCCCAGTCCATCGACGCCGGCGTCGCGGAAGGCATGGAGGACGCGGCGTGAGCGCGACCGAGTCCGGTGGGGGCGGTGTGAGCGTGACCGAGTCGCACTCCGCCGAGCCCGAGGTCCGCAAGCCGTCCACCCGCAGGCGGCTCGTCCCCTACTGGCTGCTGCTCCCCGGCATCCTGTGGCTGCTCGTCTTCTTCGCGCTGCCGATGGTCTACCAGGCGTCGACCTCGGTGCAGACCGGTTCCCTGGAGAAGGGCTTCGAGGTCACCTGGCACTTCCGGACGTACTGGGACGCCCTCGCCGACTACTACCCGCAGTTCATCCGGTCCCTGCTGTACGCGGGCACCGCCACCCTGCTGTGCCTACTGCTCGGCTACCCGCTCGCCTATCTGATCGCCTTCAAGGCGGGCCGCTGGCGGAACCTGGTGCTCGTGCTGGTGATCGCACCGTTCTTCACCAGCTTCCTGATCCGGACGCTGGCCTGGAAGACGATCCTCGCGGACGGCGGCGCGGTCGTCGACGTGCTGAACACCCTGCACGTCCTGGACGTCACCTCCTGGCTCGGCTGGACCGAGAACAACCGGGTCCTGGCCACCCCCATGGCCGTCGTCTGCGGTCTGACGTACAACTTCCTGCCGTTCATGATCCTTCCGCTCTACACCTCGCTGGAGCGGATCGACGGCCGGCTGCACGAGGCCGCGGGCGATCTGTACGCCACACCCGCCACCACCTTCCGCAAGGTGACCCTGCCGCTGTCCATGCCCGGGGTCGTCTCCGGCACCCTGCTGACGTTCATCCCGGCCAGCGGCGACTACGTCAACGCGGAACTCCTCGGCTCCACCGACACCAAGATGGTCGGCAGCGTCATCCAGACCCAGTTCCTGCGGGTCCTGGACTACCCGACGGCCGCCGCGCTCTCGTTCATCCTCATGGCGGTCGTCCTGCTCGTGGTCACCGTCTACATCCGCCGCTCCGGGACGGAGGACCTGGTCTGATGTCCGTACTCCGTACGCTCCGACGGAACCTGGTCGTGATCGCGGGTCTGCTGACCCTCGCCTACATGATCCTGCCGAACGCCGTCGTGATGGTCTTCTCCTTCAACCGGCCCAAGGGGCGTTTCAACAACGCCTGGCAGGAGTTCTCGCTCGACGCCTGGAAGGACCCCTGCGGCGTCGCCGACCTCTGCGGTTCGCTCTCGCTCTCGCTGCGGATCGCCGTCTGGGCGACCGTCGGCGCGACCGTGCTCGGCACGATGATCGCCTTCGCGCTGGTGCGCTACCGCTTCCGGGCCCGCGGCGCGATCAACTCGCTGATCTTCCTGCCGATGGCGATGCCCGAGGTGGTCATGGCGGCCTCGCTGCTCACGCTCTTCCTCAACATGGGCGCTCAACTCGGCTTCTGGACCGTCCTGATCGCCCACATCATGTTCTGCCTCAGCTTCGTGGTGACCGCGGTCAAGGCGCGCGTGATGTCGATGGATCCCAGGCTGGAGGAGGCCGCCCGCGACCTGTACGCGGGGCCCGTCCAGACCTTCGTCCGGGTGACGCTCCCCATCGCCGCACCCGGAATAGCCGCGGGAGCACTCCTCGCATTCGCGCTCTCCTTCGACGACTTCATCATCACCAATTTCAACGCGGGTTCCACGGTGACGTTCCCCATGTTCGTCTGGGGATCGGCGCAGCGTGGAACACCCGTACAGATCAACGTGATAGGCACGGCCATGTTCGTCATCGCCGTCACGGTGGTTCTCGCCGGTCAGATCGTTGCCAACCGGCGTAAGAGCAACGCGGTAAAGTAGAAATTCGAAGGAGTTGGAAACCATGGCCCCGGATGCCATGCGTACGGCCGCACAATCACTCTCCGACGCGCGACCCCTGGCCTATTGGCTCGACGATCCGGGAAGGCCCGGGGCCCTCGCCGCACTGACCGGTGACGAACGGTGCGACCTCCTGGTCGTCGGCGGCGGCTACAGCGGCCTGTGGACCGCGCTGATCGCCAAGGAACGCGATCCCGGGCGCGATGTCGTCCTCATCGAGGGCCACGAGGTGGGCTGGGCCGCCTCGGGCCGCAACGGCGGATTCTGCGCGGCCTCACTGACCCATGGCCTGGCCAACGGCCTGGAGCGCTGGCCGGACGAGATCGGGAAGCTGGAGGAGCTGGGCGCACGGAACCTCGACGCCATCGAGGCGGCCGTCGCCCGCTACTCCCTTGACTGCGACTTCGAGCGCACCGGCGAGATCGACGTGGCCACACAGCCCCACCAGCTGGACGAGCTGCGGGAATGGCACCGCAGGACCGAGGACCTCGGCCTCGGCGGGCTGGAATTCCTGGACCGGGACCGGATGCGCGCGGAAGTCGACTCACCGACATTCCTGGGCGGCCTGCTGGACCGGCGCGGCGTCGCCATGCTGCACCCGGCGAGGCTCGCCTGGGGTCTCAAGGAGGCGTGCCTCGGCCTCGGCGTACGGATCTACGAGAACACCCGGGGCCTCGAACTCGCCCGCTCGGGCGCGGGCACGGCCGTGCGCACCCCGTACGGCAGGGTGTTCGCCCGTGACGTCGCCCTCGGCACGAACATCTTCCCGTCGCTGGTGAGGCGGGTGCGCCCGTACACGGTCCCGGTGTACGACTACGCGCTGATGACGGAGCCCCTGAGCGCGGACCAGCTCGCCTCGGTCGGCTGGAAGAACCGCCAGGGACTGGGGGACAGTGCCAATCAGTTCCACTATTTCCGGCTCTCCGCTGACAACCGGATCCTGTGGGGCGGATACGACGCCGTATATCCGTACGGAGGCCGGCTGAATTCCGCGCTGGACCAGCGGCCGGAGACGTTCCTCAAACTCGCCGGGCAGTTCTTCGAATGCTTTCCCCAGCTCTCCGGTGTGCGTTTCAGTCACGCCTGGGGCGGTGCGATCGACACGTGTTCCCGGTTCTCCGCCTTCTTCGGTACGGCCCACCGCGGCCGGGTCGCGTACGCCGCCGGATACACCGGTCTCGGCGTCGGGGCCACGCGCTTCGGCGCGGAGGTCATGCTCGACCTGCTCGGGGGCCGGGAGACGGAGCGGACCGCGCTCGGCATGGTCCGCACCAAGCCGATGCCCTTCCCGCCCGAGCCGTTCGCCTGGACGGGGATCGAGCTCACCAAGAGGTCGCTCGCCCGGGCGGACAGCCATGGCGGACACCGCAATCTGTGGCTGCGGACCATGGACCGGCTGGGGCTCGGCTTCGACAGCTGAGCACGGCAGGGTGACCCAGATCACTGCCGCTCGATGGCCGAACCCGCGTCATGATCCGGGTCCCGCGCCCTCTCCTCCGTACACGCACCGGCAGGACCCTGCCGGTGCCCACGGGGAGAGGGAGGCAGTCCATGACCCGCACGGGGGCGGAAGCCGCGGTCGCTTGGCTCGCATCGGTGGCACCGGATCCGAGGGCCTGCCGGAGGGAGTGGGGGCGCGATCCCCAGGGGATGGCGCTCCTCCCCGCCGGAAAACGCTGGGACGTGCTGATCGTCCCGGGCGAGCTGGGCTATCCCACGCTCGATGTGCTGACCCGGCTCCTCGACAGGCCGGGCCCCGTCCTCGCGGACTTCGGCGAGTCCCGGATGGGCTTCTTCGTGCCCCCGGGGACGGCGGCCCGCTGGGTCGGGACGGGGATCCGAGGGGTCGGTGCCGGGGCGTGGATCGTCGTTCCCCGGCCCGGCGGCACCGTGGGCGGCGTGCGGTGGCTGATCCCGCCGGACGGATCGGGCACGCTCACCGACGCGACCCTCCTGGAGCTCGCCCTGCACGAGGCCGCGGCGGCCAGGGGCGCGCGCGAGGGCGGGAGGTGAGGCGCCGCCAGAGGTCTTGACAACCCGATTGGTCTGGACCATGTTGTGCACCACTCAATTCCCCCCTGCACGGAGGCTGTTGTGGAACGCACCGGATCCAGACCATCCGTCCGCCTCTCCGGACCCATGGCGGTCTTCTCGGCCGCTCTGCTCGCCGCCGGTGCCCTGGTCGCCACGGCACCGGCCGCCGGGGCCGCCGACGCCGATCTGGCCCGCAACGGCGGCTTCGAGGCGGGACTGGACGGGTGGAGCTGTACCGGCGGCAGCGGCACGGCCGTCAGCACGCCCGTGCACAGCGGGACCTCGGCGCTGAAGGCGACACCGGCGGGCAGCGACAACGCCCGGTGCTCCCAGACGGTGACGGTGAAGCCCGACTCCGCCTACACGCTGGGCGCCTGGGTCCAGGGCGACTACGTCTACCTCGGGGCGTCCGGCACCGGGACCACCGACGTCTCCACCTGGACCCAGTCCGCCGGGGCGTACAAGCAGCTCACCACCAGCTTCAGGACCGGCCCCTCGACCACGTCGGTGACGGTCTACACACACGGCTGGTACGGCACTCCGGCCTACTACGCCGACGACCTCACCCTGACCGGCCCCGGCGGCGACCCGGTCGCCGTGCCCGCCACCCCCGCCGGACTCCGGGCCGGCACGGCCACCGCGTCCTCCGTCCCGCTGTCGTGGACCGCGTCCGCCGGAGCCACCGGCTACCGCGTCTACCGCGGCGGTACGAAGGTCCTGGACACCACCGGCACCTCGGCCACCGTGACGGGGCTCTCGGCGTCGTCCGCGTACAGCTTCCAGGTCAGCGCAGTCAACGCCGCCGGTGAGTCGGCGAAGTCGGCGGCCGTGAGCGCCACCACGGCGGCCACGGGCGGTGGCGGAGGTGGTGACGCCGGCCTCCCGGCCCACGCCCTGGTCGGCTATCTGCACTCCAGCTTCGCCAACGGCTCCGGCTACACGCGCATGGCCGACGTCCCCGACTCGTGGGACGTCATCAACCTCGCCTTCGGTGAGCCGACATCCGTGACCTCCGGCGACATCCGCTTTTCGCTCTGCCCCGTCGCGGAGTGCCCGGGCGTGGAGACCGAGGCGGAGTTCAAGGCCGCCATCAAGGCCAAGCAGGCCGCGGGCAAGAAGGTGCTGATCTCCATCGGCGGCCAGAACGGTCAGGTGCAGCTCGCCTCGACCGCCGCCCGCGACACCTTCGTCTCCTCCGTCAGCAAGATCATCGACACCTACGGGCTGGACGGCCTGGACATCGACTTCGAGGGCCACTCGCTCTCGCTGAACACCGGCGACACCGACTTCCGCAGCCCCACGACCCCGGTCATCGTCAACCTGATCTCCGCGGTGAAGACCCTCAAGGCCAAGTACGGCGACGACTTCGTCCTCACCATGGCCCCCGAGACCTTCTTCGTGCAGCTCGGCTACCAGTACTACGGCTCCGGCCCCTGGGGCGGACAGGACCCGCGCGCCGGTGCCTACCTGCCCGTCATCCACGCGCTGCGCGACGACCTCACCCTGCTGCACGTCCAGGACTACAACTCGGGCTCGATCATGGGGCTGGACAACCAGTACCACTCCATGGGCGGCGCCGACTTCCACATCGCCATGACCGACATGCTGCTCACCGGGTTCCCCGTCGCGGGTGACCAGACCAAGGTCTTCCCCGCGCTCCGCCCCGAGCAGGTCGCCTTCGGCCTCCCCGCGTCCACCCAGGCGGGCAACGGCCACACGTCACCGGCCGAGGTCACCAAGGCGCTGAACTGCCTGACCAAGAAGACGGACTGCGGCTCGTACCAGACGCACGGCGCCTGGTCCGGGCTACGCGGGCTGATGACCTGGTCCATCAACTGGGACCGCTTCAACAACTGGGAGTTCTCGAAGAACTTCGACGCCTACTTCGGCGGCTGACCGCTCCGCGTGCCCGCCCGCAGGGCGAGCAGCAGCACCCCGCTGAGGCACCAGCCGGCCACCACGTCCAGTGGCCAGTGGTAGCCGCGCAGCACCAGACCGACGCTCGTCGCCGCCGTGAGCAGAACGGCGGCGGCGAGCGTCACCCATGACCGCCTGAGATATGGGGCCAGCAGCAGGGCCGCGGCCCCGTACGCCACCATCGCCGTCGTCGTGTGCCCCGACGGGTAGTAGCCCGTCGCCTCCGTCAGCGGACCCTGACGGTCCGTCCACAGCTTGAGCGGGACGACGAGCGCCGGAACGGCGGCCATGGTCAGCACGGCGCACACCGCCGCTCGCCGGGCCCCGCGGAACCACGCGACGAGGACCGCGCACGCCAGCACGGGAACGGCCACCTGCATGTTGCCGAGATCGGCGAAGAGATCCGAGAGCGGCGCGGGGCCCCGCCCCGCCAGCTCCAGGCCGAGCCGCTCGTCGGGATCCAGCAGCGGGCCGTCGGCCAGCACCTGCCAGGTGATCACGAGGAAGAGCGCCAGCAGCGCACCGGCCACGGGAACGAGAAGAACCGGCCACCGGGGAACAGGGGGGATTGTTCCGAGGTGGCCGGTCGGATCGGTTTGCCGCGCGCCCCGGGGGGTGTGGGGCGAGCGGCCATCCGATCGGTGAGGAGTCCCGGAGCCCGAAGCTCCAGCGGTGTGCGCGATGGCACGGCCGGTACGACGCTGGGGGAGCGCCGGCCCGGCATCACCCGCAGTCCCCTGCGGGCGGGGTGTTTCTCTCATCTGGGAAAACCGTACGTCAGAGGAAGGAGGCACCGGAAGTGACAACGGTATCCCGCCATCGCCCCCGCACACCTTCTTCACACGCCCTCACCCGGGAGCCGGTTCCCGCCCCCTGGGAGGGCTCCCGGCGCCCGGATGATTCGCACGTGTCAGAGCTGCGCGAACGCCTGCTCGATGATGTCCAGGCCCTCGTTCAGCAGGTCCTCGCCGATGACGAGCGGCGGCAGGAAGCGCAGGACGTTGCCGTACGTGCCACAGGTCAGCACCAGCAGACCCTCCGCGTGGCAGGCCTTGGCCAGTGCCCCCGCGGCGGCCGCGTCGGGCTCCTTCGTGCCCGGCTTCACCAGCTCGATCGCGATCATCGCGCCGCGCCCGCGGATGTCCCCGATGGCGTCACCGTTCGGCAGCTTGGACTGCATCTCGGCGAGGCGGCCCTTCATGACCTCCTCGATGCGCCTGGCCTTCCCGTTCAGGTCCAGCTCGCGCATCGTCTCGATGGCGCCGAGCGCACCCGCGCAGGCCACCGGGTTGCCGCCGTACGTCCCGCCGAGGCCGCCGGCGTGGGCGGCGTCCATGATCTCGGCGCGGCCGGTCACCGCGGAGAGCGGGAGGCCGCCCGCGATGCCCTTGGCCGTGGTGATCAGGTCGGGCACGATGCCCTCGTCCTCACAGGCGAACCACTGGCCGGTGCGGCAGAAGCCCGACTGGATCTCGTCCGCGACGAAGACGATGCCGTTGTCCTTGGCGAACTGCGCGATCGCCGGGAGGAAGCCCTTCGCCGGCTCGATGAAACCGCCCTCGCCGAGGACCGGCTCGATGATGATCGCGGCGACGTTGTCCGCGCCGATCTGCTTGGTGATCTCGTCGATGGCCTGCGCGGACGCCTCCGCGCCGGCGTTCTCGGCGCCGGTCGGCCAGCGGTAGCCGTACGCCACCGGCACGCGGTACACCTCGGGCGCGAACGGGCCGAAGCCCTGCTTGTACGGCATGTTCTTCGCCGTCATGCCCATGGTGAGGTTGGTGCGGCCGTGGTAGCCGTGGTCGAAGACGACGACAGCGGTGCGCTTCGTGTACGCACGGGCGATCTTGACGGCGTTCTCGACGGCCTCGGCGCCCGAGTTGAACAGCGCCGACTTCTTGGCGTGGTCGCCCGGCGTCAGCTCGGCGAGCTGCTCACAGACCTCGACGTACCCCTCGTACGGCGTGACCATGAAACAGGTGTGGGTGAAGTCGGCGAGCTGCGCCGAGGCGCGGCGTACGACCGCCTCGGCGGAGGCGCCCACCGAGGTCACGGCGATGCCGGAACCGAAGTCGATCAGCCGGTTGCCGTCCACGTCCTCGATGATTCCGCCGCCCGCCCGGGCGGTGAAGACCGGCAGCGTGGAACCCACACCTGCGGCGACCGCCGCGACACGGCGGGCCTGCAGCTCCGCCGACTTCGGGCCGGGGATGGCGGTGACGAGGCGGCGCTCCTGCGGGATGTCGGACATGCGGGGCTCCTGGGGGTGTTTCGGACGCTTCTGTTTCTGCAGGCTAGGGGCGGGTGCGGGCAGCGGTCATGCTCCGATCGGGAGTGATGGGGGCGTGTCCTTGTCCGTGACGGACAGATGTGCGTGTGGAGTGGCGACGACGCCGTCACCGGGGCAGTTGGGCCGCCTGGCTGCACCGGGCCGTACCCGCGCACTACATTGACGGGGGCAGTGGACGGGACCTGGCTGGTCAGGGGGCAATGCTTCATGAACGACGAACGCGCGCACCGTGTGCGGGACACGAGCGGTGCGGCGTGGGTGCCAGGACCTGGTGACGGATCACGCCCGCCTCGCCCCCGGTACGCGCCGGCTGCCGGCCCCCCGCTGGGCGAGTGGCTGCGCACCCCGAGGCCGCCCCAGGAGCCGGGGGTGTGGCGGTACGGGTACACGCCGCGTCCGCCCAGGGAGCCCGAGGGCGTCCCCGACCACCATCTGCTGCTCGGTCTGCTGATCTCCGTCGTGTCCGGGGTGCTCGTCGTCTTCGTCTGGTACAGCGTCTACAACCCGTACCGGCTGGTCCCGGTGAAGCTCTTCACCCCCAGCGACTGGTGGAACATCGGAATCTCCGGCGGACCCCGGACGGTGGAGGGTGCCCATGCGAGCACCATCTACCAAGGGGTTCTGTTCTGGGCCCTCGCCTACGCCTGCGGTCGGCTCGGCAACTGGGCGGAGTTGTTCCGGCGGCGTGTCGCGAGCCGTGGCCAGCCCTTCCTCGGGCTCGTCATGTTCGCAGCGGCCGTTCTGGCGCAGCTGCTGGTCTGGAAAAGCCCGCTGCCGGTGGTCGAACCGGTCCTGGCCCTGATCTTCTCTGTCGCGGGCGGCGAGATCTTCCAGAGCCAGGCCTTGGTGAACATGATCTACGCGGTCATCGCCGCGGGCGCCCTGTGGCCCTTCGCGAGGCTGGGGCGCTGGCGGGAGCTCGCCGCCTCTTACATCCGCCGCCGCCGTGGCCTGGCCGGAGAACCGGTCGCGGTCGTCGCCCGGCACACGCCGCCCGCCGCTCCCCTCCCGGCGCAGGCACCCCACGAGTCCCCGGCCCACTGGCCTCAGCTGCGGGCCGGTGGGCAGGGCGAGGCCGCCGACGTCCTCGCCGCGGCCGTGCGGGACGGCCTGATGAACGACGTGGACTGCGCACGTATCCAGCACGCCTGGGCCGCAGCAGGGGCCCGGCCCGACGGGGCGGCCTCCTTCGCGCAGGCGGTCCGGCGGGACGGCGCGGGGGCGGCGCTGCACCCTTCGGGACACCGCGACCTGCCCCTGCGGCGGTTCACCCACGACCTGCTCGCCCAGCAGGTCCGCATCGGCTTCTGCGCCGACGACGAACACAACCCCTACGAGCGGCGAGGCTCGGGCATGGCCTTGGACCCCGGCCTGCTCGGCACCTCCTTGCTGGCGGTCGGGCCGTCCGGCGCGGGGAAGACCGCACGGCTCGTGGCTCCGGTCGTGGAGTCGCTGGCGCTCCAGGCTCTCGCCGGGACGGCGGCGGTGGTCGCGGTCGGCCGGGCCGACGCCCCCCTCGGACCGGACGAGGCGTACGACATCGTCGTGAAGCCGGGCGACCCCACCTCCGTGCACGATCTCGACCTCTACGGCGGCACCGTCGACGCCGACGAGGCCGGGTCCGTGCTCGCCGAGGGGCTGGTCGGCGATGTCGAGGCGGTGGACAGCCGTCGGGCAGCCACCGCGCTCGCCCAACTGCTGGGCCCCTATCGTGCGGTGCACGGCCGGTTCCCCGAGGTGCCGGTGCTCCGTGAACTGCTCGAAGGCGCACCGGCCGTGCTCGCCGCTCTCCGAGCCGGACTCGAAGCGGGCAACCACTCGGCCATGCTCCGCGAGCTCGATGCCCGCGAACGCCAGGCGGGTGGCGCCGGCGACCCCGGGCCCGTGCTCGCGGACCGGATCGCCCTGCTCGACCGGCCGGTCTTCGCCGGATTCTTCGCGACGGGAAGCGACAGCCGTCCGTTCTCCCTGCGGTCGCTGGGACAGCTTCCGCTGCGCGTCCGCGTCGATCTGCCGGAACGCGCGCACGCGGAGGCCTCCAGGCTCCTCGCCAGGCTCCTCCTGGCCCAGTTCAACGCCGTTGCCGCCGCCCGTGCCGACCGGACGCTCTTCGTCTGCCTGGTCCTGGACGACGCGACGCACACCTTGACCGAGGAAACGATCCGTGGGATCCGGCGGCTGCGTTCGCTCAACGCGGGGGTGGTCCTCTCCCTGCGGACCGTGGACGACGTCCCGGACAGGCTGGACACGGCCCTTCTCGGGGCTGTCGGATGCTGCATGGTCTTCTCGGGGGTCACCACATGGGACGGTAAGCGCTTCGTGGAGGTGTGGGGCAAGGAGTGGATCGAGACGCGCGAGGTGGCCCAGCACACCGTGTTCGCCGACCAGCCCTTCACCCGGGCCCTGCACGGGCTGCGCAGGCTGGTCACCGGCAAGGACAAGACCACGGCGGCCGTGACCGTGCGGCGGGTGGAAAGAGAGCGTTGGTCGCCCTCGGAACTCGCCTACACCGTGCCCTCCGGACACGCGGTCCTCTCATTGACCAGCGTGCAGGGCACCCATGCGCCTCCTCTTCTGGTCGAGTTGGGAAACTAGGCCCAGCCCCGCTGCCCGTGCAGCGGTAACGCGGATTGCGCCGTCCTGGCAGAATCGAAGCCGGCCGTCTGTACAGGGCGGCGCCATCGACTCCCAGAGGTCCGGCGGTCCCATGCCACCCACTCTCGCCTCGCTCGTCCAGCACTCGGCGCTCAAGCTCACCGTCCGGGCCGGCGCCGACCGGCTCGGCACGCCCGTGCGCTGGGCACACGCCAGCGAGCTGGCCGACCCCGTCCCGTACATGGACGGCGGCGAACTGCTCCTCGTCACCGCGACCAACCTCGACGCCCGGGACCCGGGGACGATGCGGCGGTACGTACAGCGGCTGGCCGGTGCCGGGGTCGCGGGGCTCGGCTTCGCCGTGGGCGTCACGTACGAGGAGATCCCGCCGGCGCTCGTGGACGCGGCCGAGGAGGCAGGGCTGCCGCTCCTGGAGGTGCCCAGACGCACCCCGTTCCTCGCCATCAGCAAGGCGGTGTCCGCGGCGATCGCCGCCGACCAGTACCGCTCGGTCACGGCCGGCTTCGAGGCCCAGCGGGAGCTGACCCGCGCCGCGGTCGCCGGGGACGGCCCCGTCGAGCTGCTCACCCGCCTCGCCGCCCACGTCGACGGATGGGCCGCGCTGTACGACTCCTCGGGCGCCGTCGTCGCCGCCGCGCCCGACTGGGCCGCACGCCGCGCCGCCCGGCTCACCCCGGAGGTGGAGCGGCTGAGGGACCGCTCCGCCCCGGCCAGCGCGGTCGTCGGCGACAGCGAGGGCGACGACCGGGTCGAGCTCCAGTCGCTGGGCACCGGCCGCCGCAGCCGCGGCGCGCTCGCCGTCGGCACGGGGGCGGCGCTCGGCACGGCCGAGCGCTACGCGGTGCACTCCGCGGTCGCCCTGCTGACCCTCACCACGGCCCGCTCCCGCGCGCTCCAGGGCGCGGAGCAGCGCCTCGGCGCCGCCGTCCTGCGCATGCTGCTGGCGGGCGAGTCCGACCACGCGCGGGCCGTCGCCGGAGACCTGTACGGCGGGCTGCTCGACGCCCCCTTCCGGCTCCTGATCGCCGAGTCTCCGGTCCCCTCCGGGACGGAGGGGCTCGCCGAGGCGATGGAGGCCGCCGCCTCCCGGTCCGGCGAGAGCCTCCTGATGGTGCCCGAGGGCGAACGCCTCGTGGTGCTGGCCGCGGACGGCGGCGAGGCGGTCGCGGCGGGCGCCGCCCACGCCAGGGCCGCGGACGACCGGCCGGTGCGCGAAGGGGGTGAGGGCGACGCCGACGTGGTGGTCGGCATGTCCGCGCCCTCCGGCCCGATCGCCGTCTCCGCCGCGTACAAACAGGCCGAACAGGCCCTCTCCGTCGCGCGCCGCCGGGGCAGGACCATGGTCGAGCACGAGGAGCTCGCGGCCGGCTCCGTCCTGCCGCTGCTTGCCGACGACGCCGTACGGGCCTTCGCCGACGGGATGCTTCGGCCGCTCCAGGAGCACGACGCGAAGGGGCGCGGCGATCTGGTCGCCTCCCTGCGGGCCTGGCTCTCCCGGCACGGCCAGTGGGACGCCGCCGCCGCCGACCTGGGCGTCCACCGCCACACCCTGCGCTACCGGATGCGCCGGGTCGAGGAGATCCTGGGCCGCTCCCTGGACGACCCGGACGTCCGGATGGAGCTCTGGCTGGCCCTCAAGGCGACGGCCGCGTCCTCGGGGACGCAGTAGCCCGTCCGGCTCCGACAATCCGGTGCACCGGGCCTCCGCTCCACTCCACGGTGGACAAGCCTCATCCGTGCCGGATCGCCCTACGGTGGGGCCGACGGGCGCCCTCGCGGCGCCCGGCGACCGTCGTACACCACCCCCGAAGGGCCGGAACCGCCATGACTTCCACCCACGCCTTCTGGCTGGCCGGCCGCCAGGCCACCGGCGAGGACAGCTTCGACGTCACCAACCCCTGGGACGGCCGTACGGTCGGCACGGTCGCCGTACCGACCGACGCCCAGGTCGAGGAGGCCGTGGCCGCCGCGTACGCCGTGCGCGAGGAGTTCGCCGCGACCCCGGCGCACGTACGGGCCGCCGCCCTCGACCACGTCGTACGCCGCCTCACCGAGCGCACCGAGGAGATCGCCCAGCTGATCTCCGCCGAGAACGGCAAGCCGATCAAGTGGGCCCGCGGCGAGGTCGGCCGCGCCGTCTCCGTCTTCCGGTTCGCCGCCGAGGAGGCCCGCCGCTTCAACGGCGGTGACGCCCAGCGGCTGGACACCGACGCCGGCGGAACGGGCCGTCTCGGACTGACCCGGCGCTTCCCGCGCGGCCCCGTCCTCGGTATCGCGCCCTTCAACTTCCCGCTCAACCTGAGCGCCCACAAGGTCGCCCCGGCCATCGCCGTCGGCGCGCCGATCATCCTGAAGCCGGCTCCGGCCACCCCGATCTCGTCCCTGATCCTGGGCGAGCTGCTGGCCGAGACGGACCTCCCGGCCGGCTCCTGGTCCGTGCTGACCGTGCCCAACGACAAGATGCCCGCCCTGGTCCAGGACGAGCGGCTGCCGGTGATCTCCTTCACCGGCTCCGGCCCCGTCGGCTACGCGATCATGGAGTCGGTGCCGCGCAAGCACTGCACCCTGGAGCTGGGCGGCAACGGCGCGGCGGTCGTGCTCGCCGACTGGTCGTCCGAGGAGGACCTGGACTGGGCCGCGACCCGCATCGCGACCTTCTCCAACTACCAGGGCGGCCAGTCCTGCATCTCGGTACAGCGCGTCATCGCCGACGCCTCCGTGTACGACCGGCTCGTCCCGAAGATCGTCGCGGCCGTCGAGGCACTGGTGACCGGCGACCCCTCCGACGCGGCCACCGACGTCGGCCCGCTGGTCAGCGAGGACGCCGCCCGCCGGGTCGAGTCCTGGGTCGACGAGGCCGTCGGTGCCGGCGCCACCCTGCTGACCGGCGGCAAGCGCGACGGCGCCACGTACGCCCCGACGGTCCTCACCGACCTCCCCGGCACCACGACGATCGCCTGCGAGGAGGTCTTCGGCCCGGTGCTGTACGTCCAGAAGGCGCAGGGTGAGGCCGAGGCCTTCGCCGCCGCCAACGACTCCAAGTACGGGCTGCAGGCGGGCGTCTTCACCCACGACCTGCAGACCGCCTTCCGTGCGCACCGCGCCCTGGAGGTGGGCGGCGTGGTCATCGGCGACGTGCCCTCCTACCGCGCCGACCAGATGCCGTACGGCGGCGCCAAGCAGTCCGGAGTGGGCCGCGAGGGCGTGCGCTACGCCATGGACGACTACACCTACGAGCGGGTGCTGGTCCTCACCGGCCTGGCCCTGTAGCCCGGACACCCGCGACGGACCGGCCGGAGCCCGCTGTGCGGGGGCTCCGGCCGTTTCCGTACCCGCCTGGAGCCTCGCGCAGGGTGGTGGGGCCGACGCAGATCGGGTAGATACGGACGAGTGGTACCGATCGGCACGCGTACGGCCCGACCCATATCCCGACTCGCGGCGAGGTGAGCTCCTCATGTCCGCCCCATCCGACATCCCCCAGGCCCCCAAAGTCACCGAGCGCGAAGCACGGCAGGTGGCCGAGGCCGCCCGTGAACAGGACTGGCGCAAGCCGAGCTTCGCCAAGGAACTCTTCCTCGGACGCTTCCGGCTGGACCTGATCCACCCCCACCCCCTGCCGGCCCCCGACGACGTACGGCGGGGCGAGGCCTTCCTCGCCCGGCTGCGCGAGTTCTGCGAGACGCACGTCGACGGCGCCCTCATCGAGCGCGAGGCCCGGATCCCCGACGAGGTCATCAACGGCCTCAAGGAGCTCGGCGCCCTCGGCATGAAGATCGAGACCAAGTACGGCGGTCTCGGACTGACCCAGGTCTACTACAACAAGGCGCTCGCGCTGGCCGGTTCGGCGAGCCCCTCGATCGGCGCGCTGCTCTCCGCGCACCAGTCGATCGGCGTACCGCAGCCGCTGAAGATGTTCGGCACGCAGGAGCAGAAGGACGCCTTCCTGCCCCGCCTCGCGCGGACGGACATCTCCGCCTTCCTCCTCACCGAACCCGACGTCGGCTCCGACCCGGCCAGGCTCGCGACCGCGGCCGTGCCCGACGGCGACCACTACGTCCTGGACGGTGTGAAGCTCTGGACGACCAACGGTGTCGTCGCCGACCTGCTCGTCGTCATGGCCCGGGTCCCCGAGTCCGAGGGCCACAGGGGCGGCATCACCGCCTTCGTCGTCGAGGCCGACTCCCCGGGCATCACCGTGGAGCACCGCAACTCCTTCATGGGGCTGCGCGGCATCGAGAACGGCGTCACCCGCTTCCACGAGGTCCGGGTGCCGGCGGCCAACCGCATCGGTCCCGAGGGCGCAGGCCTCAAGATCGCCCTCACCACGCTCAACACCGGCCGCCTCTCGCTGCCCGCCATGTGCGTCGGCGTCGGGAAGTGGTCCCTGAAGATCGCCCGCGAGTGGTCGGCTGTCCGCGAGCAGTGGGGCAGGCCCGTCGCCCGGCACGAGGCGGTGGGCGCGAAGATCTCCTTCATCGCCGCCACCACCTTCGCCCTGGAAGCGGTCGTGGACCTCTCCTCGCAGATGGCCGACGAGAGCCGCAACGACATCCGCATCGAGGCCGCGCTCGCCAAGCTGTACGGCTCCGAGATGGGCTGGCTGATCTCCGACGAGCTCGTCCAGATCCGCGGCGGACGCGGCTTCGAGACCGCGGCCTCGCTCGCGGCCCGCGGCGAACGCGCCGTCCCCGCCGAGCAGATGCTCCGCGACATGCGGATCAACCGGATCTTCGAGGGCTCCACGGAGATCATGCACCTGCTCATCGCCCGCGAGGCCGTCGACGCCCACCTCAAGGTCGCCGGCGACATCATCGACCCCGACAAGCCGCTCGGCGACAAGGCGAGGGCGGGCGCCAACGCCGCCGGGTTCTACGCGCGCTGGCTCCCCAAGCTGGTCAGCGGACCCGGGCAACTGCCCAACTCCTACCGAGAGTTCCGTGTCCCAGGGCACCCCGACCTCTCCGCCCACCTGCGGTACGTCGAGCGCGCGTCCCGCAAGCTGGCCCGCTCCACCTTCTACGCGATGTCCCGCTGGCAGGGCCGCATGGAGACCAAGCAGGGCTTCCTCGGCCGGATCGTCGACATCGGCGCCGAACTCTTCGCGATGAGCGCCGCGTGCGTCCGGGCCGAGCACCTGCGGGCCGACGACGACCACGGCCGCGAGGCGTACCAGCTCGCCGACGTGTTCTGCCGGCAGTCCCGCATCCGGGTGGAGGAGCTCTTCAACCGGCTGTGGTCCAACACCGACGACATCGACCGGCGCGTCGTCGACGGAGTCCTCTCCGGGACCTACACCTGGCTGGAGGAGGGGGTCATCGACCCCAGCGGCGACGGCCCGTGGATCGCCGACGCCACCCCCGGCCCGGCCATCGGGGAGAACGTCCACCGCCCCATCCGCTGACCCCGGCACCCCCGCGGGGCGCGTCCACTGCCTGGACGCGCCCCGCGGGCACGCCCGCCGCAGGGCAAAATGGACGCCCGTGACCGTCATCGACATCCCCGGCTCCAAGTCCGTCACCGCCCGCGCGCTGTTCCTGGCCGCCGCCGCGGACGGCACCACCACCCTCCTGAGGCCCCTGCACTCGGACGACACCGAGGGGTTCACCGAGGGGCTGGCCCGCCTCGGCTACGGGGTGAGCCGCGAGCCGGACCGGTGGCACATCGAGGGCCGCCCCTCGGGACCCGCCACGCAGGACGCCGACGTGCACTGCCGCGACGGGGCCACCACCGCGCGGTTCCTGCCCACGCTCGCCGCCGCCGCGGCCTCCGGCACGTACCGCTTCGACGCCTCCGCGCAGATGCGCCGGCGTCCCCTGGCGCCCCTCACCGAGGCACTCCGCGCCCTCGGCGTCGACCTGCGCCACGAGGGAGCGGAGGGCCACCACCCGCTCACCGTCGAGGCATCCGGCGTCAAGGGTGGCGAACTGACCCTCGACGCGGGGGAGTCGTCCCAGTACCTCACCGCCCTGCTGATGCTCGGACCGCTCACCGCCGAAGGCCTGCGGATCGACGTCACGGAGCTCGTCTCGGCGCCGTACATCGAGATCACCCTCGCGATGATGCGCAGCTTCGGTGTCGAGGTCGTCCGCGAGGGGAACACCTTCACCGTCCCTCCCGGCGGCTACCGCGCCACCACGTACGCCGTCGAGCCCGACGCGTCCACGGCCTCGTACTTCTTCGCCGCGGCGGCCCTCACCGGCCGCGAGGTCACCGTGCCCGGTCTCGGGACCGGCGCGCTCCAGGGCGACCTGCGCTTCACCGAGGTGCTGCGCCGCATGGGCGCCGAGGTCAGCACCACGGCGGACTCCACCACCGTCCGCTCCGACGGCCGGCTCTCCGGTCTGACGGTCAACATGCGTGACATCTCCGACACGATGCCGACCCTCGCGGCCATCGCGCCGTACGCCACCTCCCCGGTCCGCATCGAGGACGTCGCCAACACCCGGGTGAAGGAGTGCGACCGGCTGGAGGCCTGCGCGGAGAACCTCCGGAGCATGGGGATCACCGTGCACACCGGGCCCGACTGGATCGAGATCCACCCCGGCACCCCGCACCCCACCGAGATCGTCACCCACGGCGACCACCGCATCGTGATGTCGTTCGCCGTGGCGGGGCTGCGTACGCCCGGCATGAGCTACGACGACCCCGGCTGCGTACGGAAGACGTTCCCCCGGTTCCACGAGGAGTTCGCCGCGTTCGTGGCCAGGACCGCGCAGCCGTAAACCGTGGTGCGGCCCGGCGCGGGCCGCACTACGGTCGCCCGCATGATGTCCCGGAACGATGTCCTGTCCGTCCTCACCCTGCTGCGCGAGGCCGGTGCCGACGTGGTGATCGCCGGGGGCTGGGGCGTCGACGCCCTGCTCGGCGAGGAGACCCGTCCCCACCGCGATCTCGACCTCCTGCACCGGCGTGAGCAGGAACCCGACGTCGTGGCCGCCCTGGAGTCCGCCGGATACACCGAGACGCTCGACCGGCGCCCCGTCCGCTTCGTGCTCAGCCACCCGGCCGGGCCCGAGATCGACCTGCACCCGCTGGAGTTCGACGCCGACGGGTCCGCCGTGCAGTCCTCGCTCGACCCTGCGGAGCCCTTCCGCTACCCGGCCGCCTGCTTCGTCACGGGCACCATCGGGACCACCACGGTGCGCTGCATCTCCGCCGAGCGGCAGGCGCTGTTCCACCAGGGGTACGAACCGGCCGAGCGCGATGTGGCGGACATGCGCCGGCTGAGGGAGCAGTTCGGCATCGAGACGGCTTTCTGACCGCCGCATGCCGCACAATCGAGCCTCGGCCACGATCGGGACACGGGTCCCGGCGTGTCAACACGAGACAGGGGCAGGGATGTTCGGGGTGTACGGGGCGGGCGGCCGGCGGGGCGCCGCGGCGGCGGGATGCGCGGTGGCGGCCCTCGTGGGCCTCACCGGATGCGGTGGCGACGGGGACAGCGGCAAGGGTGAGGCCGTGAAGAGTCCGGCCGCCTCGCGCCCGGCAGCGGCGTCCGAGGCACTCACCGAGGCGCAGCTCACCGCCGCCGCCCTCGCCGAAGGGGAGCGGGCCGGCGACCTCACCGCCTCCGAGTACACCCTGGACGGGCCGCTCGGGGACGCCTACACCGCCGACCCGGCCGTCTGCCAGCCGCTCGTCAGCCTCGCCGGTGACGTCAGCGACCACGAGCCCGTCGCCCAGGTGCAGCGCAAGGCCGACAAGCCCGAGGAGATGCTCGGGGTCACCGTCGACATCACCCTGCGCTCGTACGCAGGGGACGAGGCCGCGAAGGTCATGGCATCGCTGGAGCGGGCCGGCCGGGAGTGCGCCGGCGGCCTCACCGAGGAACGGGCCGTCGCCCGAGCCACGTACGAGAAGGTGGAACCGGCGGCGCTGCCCGCCTTCGCGGACGAGGCCGACGAGGCGAGGGCCTACCGCTTCACCGTCCTCGACGTGAAGGGGAAGCTGAAGCTGTACGAGTACCTCACCGTCCTGCGCTCCGGTTCCACCACACTCGCCTTCCGCGGTGAGATCCTCGGCACCCAGGACATCGGCGGTGTCCCGGAGGACGTCATGGCCGCCCAGTGGAAGAAATTCCGTGCCGCGCGGGCCTGAGGCGCGCGCCGACGGGGGCGCGCTGTCACGGCACACAGCGGATACGGCAACAATGGGGGCCATGAGCGACAGCCCCGCACCCCTCGCCGATCCGCATCTCGTCTTCGACGCGACGGACGGCCGCCGGGATCTGGTGATCCTCGGCTCCACCGGGTCCATCGGTACCCAGGCCATCGACCTGGTCCTGCGCAACCCCGGCCGTTTCCGCGTCACCGCGCTCTCCGCCGCGGGCGGCAGGGTCGAGCTCCTCGCCGAGCAGGCGCGGCAGCTGCGCGTGCGCACGGTCGCGGTGGCCGACGGGGACAAGGTGCCGGCGCTCACCGAGGCCCTGCGGAAGGTCTACGGGGCGGGGGAGCCGCTCCCGGAGATCCTGGCCGGTCCCGACGCCGCCACGGACCTCGCGGCGAGCGACTGCCACACCGTGCTGAACGGGATCACCGGCTCGATCGGCCTCGCCCCCACGCTCGCGGCGCTGAAGGCGGGCCGCACGCTCGCCCTGGCGAACAAGGAGTCGCTGATCGTCGGCGGCCCGCTGGTGAAGGCCCTGGCGGCCCCCGGCCAGATCATCCCGGTCGACTCCGAGCACGCCGCGCTCTTCCAGGCCCTCGCCGCGGGCAAGCGCGCCGACGTCCGCAAGCTCGTCGTGACCGCGTCCGGCGGCCCGTTCCGCGGGCGTACCCGCGCCGAGCTGGCCGATGTCACACGGGAGCAGGCCCTGGCCCACCCGACCTGGGCCATGGGCCCGGTCATCACGGTCAACTCCGCGACCCTGGTCAACAAGGGCCTGGAGGTCATCGAGGCGCATCTGCTCTACGACATCCCGTTCGACCGGATCGAGGTCGTGGTCCACCCGCAGTCGTTCGTTCATTCGATGGTGGAGTTCACCGACGGCTCCACCCTCGCGCAGGCGACCCCGCCCGACATGCGGGGCCCCATCGCCATCGGTCTCGGCTGGCCCGAGCGGGTCCCGGACGCGGCCCCCGCCTTCGACTGGACGACGGCCTCCAGCTGGGAGTTCTACCCGCTCGACACCGAGGCGTTCCCGTCCGTCGGGCTCGCCCGGCACGTGGGCACCCTGGGCGGCACCGCCCCCGCGGTCTTCAACGCGGCCAACGAGGAGTGCGTGGACGCCTTCCTCGCGGGACGGCTGCCCTTCAACGGAATCATGGACACGGTCACAGCCGTGGTGGCCGAACACGGCACCCCCGCCACGGGAACTTCACTGACGGTCGCGGACGTCCTGGAAGCGGAGGCCTGGGCCCGGTCCAGGGCCCGCGAACTCTCGGCGGCAGCGACAGCGGAGGCGCACGTATGAGCATGACGACGATCCTGATGACGATCCTCGGGATCGCCGTCTTCGCCGTGGGACTGCTGTTCTCGATCGCCTGGCACGAGCTGGGCCACCTGTCGACGGCCAAGCTCTTCGGCATCAGGGTGCCGCAGTACATGGTCGGCTTCGGGCCGACCATCTGGTCGCGCAAGAAGGGCGACACCGAGTACGGCATCAAGGCCATTCCCGCGGGTGGCTACATCCGCATGATCGGCATGTTCCCCCCGGGGCCCGACGGCCGGATCGAGGCGCGCTCCACCTCGCCGTGGCGCGGAATGATCGAGGACGCCAGGTCGGCCGCCTTCGAGGAGCTGGAGCCGGGCGACGAGACGCGCCTCTTCTACACGCGCAAGCCGTGGAAGCGCGTCATCGTGATGTTCGCCGGACCCTTCATGAACCTGGTCCTGGCCGTCGCGATCTTCATGGGCGTGGCCATGACCTTCGGCTTCCAGACCCAGACCACCGAGGTCGCCGGCGTCCAGCAGTGCGTGATCGCGCAGAGTGAGAACCGCGACACCTGCAAGTCGTCCGACCCGGTCTCACCGGCCAAGGCCGCGGGCCTGGAGGAGGGCGACAGGATCGTCGCCTTCAACGGCCGGAAGATCGACGACTGGGCCACGCTCTCGGACAAGATCCGGCAGACCATCGGCCCCGCCACCATCACCGTGCAGCGCGACGGCCAGGAACAGACCCTGAACGCCGTGCTGAAGAAGAACGCCGTGGCCAAGAAGGACTCCCACGGCGAGGTCGTCCCCGACCAGTACGTCAGCGCCGGCTACCTCGGCTTCGCCGCGAAGACGGAGATCCTGCCGCTCTCCTTCGGCGACTCGGTCGTCCGCATGGGCGACATGATCGAGAACGGCGTCGATTCGATCATCGCGCTGCCCTCCAAGATCCCCGACCTGTGGAACGCGGCGTTCAGCGACGGCGAGCGCGCCGACGACTCGCCGGTCGGCGTGGTCGGCGCGGCCCGGATCGGCGGCGAGGTGATGAACCTCGACGTCCCGGCCCAGAACCAGATCGCGATGATGCTGTTCCTGCTGGCCGGGTTCAACCTCTCGCTGTTCCTGTTCAACATGCTGCCCCTGCTCCCGCTCGACGGCGGGCACATCGCGGGTGCGCTCTGGGAGGCCCTGCGCCGCAATCTGGCCAAGGTCTTCAAGCGGCCCGACCCCGGCCCGTTCGACGTGGCGAAGCTCATGCCCGTCGCCTACGTGGTCGCCGGGATCTTCATCTGCTTCACGCTGCTGGTGCTGGTCGCCGACATCGTGAACCCGGTGAAGATCACCTGACGCCTCACACGTCTCACAGGTGGCGGCCGGTCACACAGGTGGTGTACGGCCGCCACCCATCGAGAGGTTCGGCGGCACGGGTGCGCTCCGTTCGCCTCCGGTGCCGTAACCTCGAATCCTGGAGTCCGCCGTTCTCGGTACCTCGATCCACACTGATCCACACCTTGGGGATGCTCAGCGCATGACTGCGATTTCTCTCGGAATGCCCGCCGTTCCGACCAAGCTCGCCGAACGACGGGTCAGCCGTCAGATCCAGGTCGGCACCGTGGCGGTCGGCGGGGACGCGCCCGTGTCGGTGCAGTCGATGACCACGACGCGTACGTCGGACATCGGTGCGACGCTGCAGCAGATCGCGGAGCTGACGGCGTCAGGCTGCCAGATCGTACGGGTGGCGTGTCCGACGCAGGACGACGCCGACGCGCTGGCGACGATCGCCAGGAAGTCCCAGATCCCGGTGATCGCGGACATCCACTTCCAGCCGAAGTACGTCTTCGCGGCGATCGACGCGGGCTGCGCCGCGGTGCGGGTGAACCCGGGCAACATCAAGCAGTTCGACGACAAGGTCAAGGAGATCGCGAAGGCGGCGGGGGACGCCGGCACCCCGATCCGTATCGGGGTGAACGCGGGCTCGCTGGACGCGCGGCTGCTGAAGAAGTACGGCAAGGCGACGCCGGAGGCGCTGGTCGAGTCCGCGCTGTGGGAGGCGTCGCTCTTCGAGGAGCACGGCTTCCGGGACATCAAGATCTCGGTGAAGCACAACGACCCGGTCGTGATGGTGAACGCCTACCGTCAGCTGGCCGCGCAGTCGGACTACCCGCTGCACCTGGGTGTGACCGAGGCCGGCCCCGCGTTCCAGGGGACGATCAAGTCCGCGGTCGCGTTCGGCGCGCTGCTCTCCGAGGGGATCGGGGACACGATCCGGGTCTCGCTGTCGGCCCCGCCGGCCGAGGAGGTCAAGGTCGGCCTGCAGATCCTGGAGGCGCTGAACCTCAAGCAGCGCCGTCTGGAGATCGTCTCGTGCCCGTCGTGCGGGCGCGCGCAGGTCGATGTCTACAAGCTGGCGGACCAGGTGAGCGCCGGTCTCGAGGGCATGGAGGTCCCGCTGCGGGTCGCCGTCATGGGCTGTGTGGTGAACGGCCCGGGTGAGGCACGCGAGGCGGACCTCGGTGTCGCGTCCGGCAACGGCAAGGGCCAGATCTTCGTGAAGGGCGAGGTCATCAAGACCGTCCCGGAGTCGAAGATCGTGGAGACCCTCATCGAGGAAGCCATGAAGATCGCCGAGCAGATGGAGAAGGACGGGATCGCCTCCGGCGAACCCCAGGTCTCCATCGCCGGCTGACCTCACGCCGTCTCTGTGCCCCGCAGGCCGCGTCCTGCGGGGCACAGCCGCGTTTCCCGGCCCCGCAGGGCTTCCCGCCTGGGGCGGCACCCCACAGGCTTGTCGGTTACAGTGCGGACATCGAGTAGACCGTTTGGTGAGGCCCCAGTGTTGACGCAGACCACTACCCGGGTCCTCGACCCCGGCGAGCTCCCCGCAGCGCTCGCCGTCCTTGAGAGCGACCCCGTCGAGAACGCCTTCGTGACGTCCCGCGTCCAGGTGGCCGGGCTCGATCCGTGGCGTCTCGGCGGCGAGATGTGGGGCTGGTACGCCGACGGCCGGCTGCGCTCGCTCTGCTACTCCGGGGCCAACCTCGTGCCCATCTGCGCCACCCCCGAGGCCATCAGGGCCTTCGCCGACCGCGCCCGGCGGGCCGGCCGCCGCTGCTCCTCCATCGTCGGCCCGGCCGGCCCCACGGCCCAGCTCTGGCGGCTCCTCGAACCGAGCTGGGGCCCCGCCCGTGAGGTCCGCCCCAACCAGCCGCTGATGGTGACCGACCGGCCCTCGGCCGAGGTGACGGCCGACCCGCTCGTGCGCCGGGTCCGCAAGGAGGAGATGGACGTCCTCATGCCGGCCTGCGTGGCCATGTTCACCGAGGAGGTCGGCGTCTCCCCGCTGGCCGGCGACGGCGGGCTGCTCTACCAGGCGCGCGTCGCCGAGCTGATCACCACCGGCCGGTCCTTCGCCCGTATCGAGGACGGCAAGGTCCTCTTCAAGGCCGAGATCGGCGCGGCCACCTCCCACGCCTGCCAGATCCAGGGTGTCTGGGTCGCCCCCGAGGCCCGGGGCCGCGGGCTCTCCGAGACGGGCATGGCAGCCGTCCTGCGCCACGCCCTCAGCGATGTGGCACCCGTCGTCAGCCTGTACGTGAACGACTACAACACCGCCGCGCGCAGGGCATACAGCCGGGTCGGCTTCCGCGAGACGGGCGCCTTCATGAGCGTGCTCTTCTGAAGCATCCTGTTCTGGCCGGACGGTACGGCCAGTAGGGTTCCCGCATGGCAGCAGCAATCCCCGCGTCCCCCCGGGGCTCCGGGACCCCCGACATCGTGGTCGGACCGCTCGACCTCACCGACCGCGTCGACGAGGCCCTCGCCGTGCAGGCCCTCGCCTTCGGCCTCACCCAGGACGAGATCGACGTGCGCCGCCATATCGTCCTGCGGCACCTCGACGACCCCCGGGCCCGCGCCCTCGGCGCCACCGCCGCCGACGGACGGCTCGTCGGATTCGTCTACGGGCTGCCGAACAGCCGGACCCACTGGTGGTCCACCGTCGTCGAGCCCTACCTGCGCACCAACGGCTCCGACGGCTGGCTCGACGACTCGTTCGTGATCACCGAACTCCACGTCCACCCGGAGTTCCAGCAGCGCGGCATCGGCCGCAGCCTGATCACCACCATCACGGACTCCGTCGGCCTGCCCCGTTCCATCCTCTCCGCGATCGACACCGAGAGCCCCGCCCGCGGCCTCTACCGCTCGCTCGGATACCAGGACCTGGCCCGGCAGGTGCTCTTCCCGAGCGCGCCCAAGCCGTACGCGGTGATGGGCGCGCCCCTCCCGCTGCGCCGCGGCTGAGACCGGCCCGCCCACGAATCGATTTCCGCCCGCGCGGGCCCCCCGGCTAACCTCGGGCTCACCACCCTTCCGAGCAGGAGTTCATCATGGCCCAGGTCCAGCGCATGTCCCGATTGATGATCAAGACACTGCGCGACGACCCGGCGGACGCCGAGACGCTCAACCACAAGCTCCTCGTCCGCGCCGGATACGTACGCCGCACCGCGGCCGGCATCTGGTCCTGGCTGCCCCTCGGCAAGAAGGTGCTGGAGAACATCACCCGCGTCGTCCGCGAGGAGATGGACGCCATCGGCGGCCAGGAGGTCCTGCTCCCCGCGCTGCTGCCCAAGGAGGCGTACGAGGCGAGCGGCCGGTACGACGAGTACGGCGACCTGCTGTTCCGGCTCAAGGACCGCAAGGGCGGCGACTACCTCCTCGGCCCGACCCACGAAGAGGTCTTCACCCAGATCGTCAAGGACATGTGCTCGTCCTACAAGGACCTGCCCGTGATCCTCTACCAGATCCAGACCAAGTACCGCGACGAGGCCCGCCCCCGCGCCGGTGTGCTGCGCGGCCGCGAGTTCCAGATGAAGGACTCGTACTCCTTCGACACCACCGACGAGGGCCTGGCCGAGGCGTACCAGCTGCACCGCGCCGCGTACATCCGGATCTTCGAGCGCCTCGGCCTCGACCACCGCATCGTCTCCGCCGTCTCCGGCGCCATGGGCGGCTCCGCCTCCGAGGAGTTCCTCGCCCCCGCGCCCGCCGGGGAGGACACCTTCGTCGACTGTCCGAACTGCGACTACGCGGCCAACACCGAGGCGGTGACGTACAAGGTCACGGCCGTCGCCGACGCCTCGGCGACCGGCCCCGTCGAGGAGCTGGACACCCCCGACACCCCGACCATCGAGACCCTCGCCGCCCACCTCGGCGTCGAGGCCTCGGCCACCCTGAAGAACCTCCTGGTCAAGGTCGACGGCGAGATCGTGGCCGTGGGCGTGCCCGGCGACCGCGAGGTCGACCTCGGCAAGCTGGGCGAGCACCTCGCCCCCGCCGTCGTCGAGCTGGTCACCGCCGAGGACTTCGTGGGCCGCCCCGACCTGGTGCGCGGCTACGTCGGCCCGCAGGGCCTGGAGAAGGTCCGCTACATCGCCGACCCCCGTGTCGCCGCCGGCACCGCCTGGATCACGGGTGCCAACAAGGAGGGCAAGCACGCGAAGAACGTCGTCGCGGGCCGCGACTTCGAGGTCGACGAGCACCTCGACGTGGTCGTCGTCGAGGCGGGCGACCCCTGCCCCAACTGCGGGGCCGGCCTCCAGGTGGACCGCGCGATCGAGATCGGCCACATCTTCCAGCTCGGCCGCAAGTACGCCGACATCTTCTCCCTCGACGTCCTCGGCCAGCAGGGCAAGCCCGTCCGCGTCACGATGGGCTCGTACGGCATCGGCGTCTCCCGCGCGGTGGCCGCCCTCGCCGAGCAGACCGCCGACGACAAGGGCCTGTGCTGGCCCCGCGAGATCGCCCCGGCCGACGTGCACGTCGTCGCCGCCGGCAAGGCGCTCCAGACCGAGCTGGCCCTGGACGTGTCCGAAAAGCTCAACGCCGCGGGGCTGCGCGTCCTGGTCGACGACCGCCCGGGCATCTCGCCGGGCGTGAAGTTCACCGACTCCGAGCTCATCGGCGTCCCCAAGATCCTTGTCGCCGGCCGCCGTTCGGCCGAGGGCGTCCTGGAGCTGAAGGACCGTCGTACCGGCGAGCGCGAGGAGCTCACCGTCGACGAGGCGATCGCCCGCCTGACCGACCAGGGCTGATCTCCGGCCGGACAGCGACGAGGGGCCCCGCGCGGTGCGCGGGGCCTCGTGCGCGCGGTGGCTACAGCCAGCCCGCGAACTCCAGCGACAGCTCGCCGTCCTGCGTGCGCCCCACCGTCAGCGCCCGTGTGCCGGACTCGACGGCCCGGAACAGCGTCCAGCCGCGCAGCCGCGCCTGGTCGACCTCCAGCGACTCGGCGAGCTTCTTGACCCGGCGACGGGCCGTCACGGCACCTCCGGGCGAGGCGATCAGGTCCTCGACCCGGTCACGCACCAGCCGCGCCAGGTCGTACGCCCGCTCGCCGGTCAGCGGCTCGGGGCCGACCGCCAGCCACGGGGCGCGCTCACCCGCCAGGACCTTGCTCTGCCGGAAGTTGCCGTGCAGCAGGAAGAGTTCGGGGGAGTCCTGGACCAGCTCGTCGCGGGCCGCGAGCGCCTCCGAGACGAGCGGTTCGAGCGCGGGGTCCTCGGCGGCGGCGGCCCGCATCGGCTCCACCTGCCGGGCGGTGCGCTCCTCGACCGTCTCGAAGGCGTGGCCGGCCGGCGGCTCGACCCACAGCCGCCGCACCGTGCCCGCGGCCTCCAGCAGGGCCTTCGCCTCGGGCAGGGAGCGCAGGGACACCTCGTGGTGCAGCCGCTCCAGCAGGAGGGACTCCTCGGGCACCGCGCCGTCCGGAGCGGCCAGGAGCTCGACGGCCCCCCAGCCCTTCCAGTGCGCGAGGGCGGCCCTCTCCAGCGCGGGGGCGGCCCCGGGAGGCGCGATCTTCAGCACGGCGGGCGTGCCGTCCGCCCGGTGCACCAGGAGGACGAGGCCGGTGCGCCCGCCGGGGGCGCACACCCGGTCCAGGGCGACCGAGTGGGCGGACAGCGCGTCGTCGGTGAGTGCGGGGAGCCGTCCGAGCCACTCGGCGGCGGCCGTGTCCCCGTACGTCTCGCCGAGCGCTCGCACCAGACGCTGCGGCGGTTCGAAACCCATACGTGCCTTGTTCCCTTTCGGAGCGTGCCCACGTGCTCAGTGCTCAGTGCTCACGTGCTCAGTGCGTGACACCCGTGGCGCCTGCCTCCGCCGTGTTCTCCGGCGGGGCGGCCTTCTCGGTGAGCCCAGGAAAGGCTACGCCGGTGCCACGCCAGCGCACCGCACGCACCGCGGCCTCCCGGAGCGCACCCGCGGCGTACTGCCGCAGCGGACCCCGCGCGGCCCGTACGAGGTCGGAGTACACGCCCGCGACCCGGTCCTCCAGCACGGTGGCGAGCCGCATCGCGGTCGCCGGGTCCCGCACCGCGAACGGCAGGGCGTACGCGGCGTGCGCCGCCACGGGCGTACCGCCGAGGTCGCGCACCGTACGGGCGAGGGCGTCCCGCCGGGCCCGGTGGGCGTCGCAGGCGGCCGTCGCGTCGCTCCTGCGGCCGCCCGCCAGCCGGCCGCCCAGCGCCCCGTACCCGTACACGGCTGCGTGCTCGGCGGCGAGTGCGGCCTGCGCGGCCCGCAGCGCCTGTGCCGTGTCGCTCTTTCCGGCCTCCTGGGTCATGCCGGGGTCTCCTTGGCCAGTTCGGTCAGCAGATAGGCGTGGGCCGCTCCGGCCGCGGCGATCGAGGCCAGCAGCCTGGCCAGTTCCGGTTCGGCGGTCAGCAGGGCCGTGGCGCGGCCGTCCGCCACCCGGCGCTCCTCGGCAGCCAGCTCCTTCAAGGCCGCACGCGCGTCCGAGGCGGCGGCCGGGGGCGTCGGGGAGGGGGAGCCGCTCGCGGCCTTCGCGGGGCCGCCCAGTGCCGCGAGGTGCTCCCGCACGGCGGCACCCATCGGCGCGAGCCCCGCCTCCGTCACCGGGTGGGCCGTCGCGACCTGTTCGTAGCGGGAGAGCAGCGAGGCGCTGTCACGGGCGGCCGCCGCCCGCAGCGCCGTCCGCGCTCGGAGCGAGGCGGCCCCGGCGTCCGTCGTGCCCCCGGGGGGTGTCGCCGCTCCCGGCCCGTCCCCGCAGCCGGTCAGTACCGCACCCAGGGCGAAGGCTCCCGTAGCGGTGAGCGCACTCCTGCGCGTCGTCCCCGTGCGGCGCACTTGTCTCCTTCAGCCTGGTTTTTGACAGTTTCTGACCTGAAGTGATCACCGGATGTGAGAGTACCTGCGGCGGGGCGGGAGGCGGACGGCAACACCCCTGCGGACCGGATACCCTTTGACCTGACACGCGACGATCCCCACAACAGCACACGCGGCCGAGGAGTCACCCGGATGAGCACCACCCAGAGCGACAGGCTGCGCGAACTGCTGGAGCCGCTCGTCAGCGCCAAGAGCCTGGACCTCGAGGAGATCGAGGTGTCACGGGCGGGCCGCCGCCGGGTGCTGAGGGTCATCGTGGATTCCGAGGACGGCGTGGAGCTCGACACCTGCGCGGAACTCAGCCGCTCCCTCTCCGAGGTGCTGGACGAGACCGACGCCATGGGTGAGGGCGAGTACGTCCTCGAAGTGAGCTCTCCGGGCGCAGACCGCCCGTTGACCGAGCACCGCCACTACGTACGGGCCACCGGCCGGCTGGCCAGGCTCACCCTGGGCGAGGGCGGCGAGCTGGTGGCCCGCATCCTCGGGGTGGACGACGAGGGACTCGATCTGGAAGTGCCGGGCGTCAAGGGCCGCAAGCCCACGCCGCGCCGTGTCGCCTTCGACGAGATCGTCAAGGCACGCGTGGAGATCGAATTCAACCGCAAGGACAAGAAGGAAGAGGAGGCGTAGCCGTGGACATCGATGTGAAGCTTCTGAAGGGCTTGGCGCAGGACAAGGAGATCCCCTTCGACGTGCTCGTCGGGGCGATCGAGTCGGCCCTCCTCATCGCGTACCACCGCACCGAGGGCAGCCACCGCCGCGCACGCGTCGAGCTGGACGCCGGCGGCCACGTCACGGTGTGGGCGAAGGACGACCCGGCCGAGCTCGAGGAGGGCCAGGAGCCCAAGGAGTTCGACGACACACCGTCCGGCTTCGGCCGTATTGCCGCGACCACCGCCAAGCAGGTCATCCTGCAGCGGCTGCGCGACGCCGAGGACGACAGGACGTTCGGCGAGTACGCGGGCCATGAGGGCGACGTCGTCACGGGCCTGGTCCAGCAGGGCAAGGACCCGAAGAACGTCCTGGTCGACATCGGCAAGCTGGAAGCCATCCTGCCGGTGCAGGAGCAGGTGCCGGGCGAGGAGTACACCCACGGCCTGCGGCTGCGCACGTACGTCGTGCGCGTGGCCAAGGGCGTGCGCGGTCCCTCCGTGACGCTCTCGCGCACCCACCCGAACCTCGTGAAGAAGCTCTTCGCGCTGGAGGTTCCGGAGATCGCGGACGGGTCGGTCGTCATCGAGGCCATCGCCCGCGAGGCGGGCCACCGCACCAAGATCGCCGTACGTTCCACCCGGGCCGGCCTCAACCCGAAGGGCGCCTGCATCGGCCCGATGGGCAGCCGTGTGCGCAATGTCATGGCCGAGCTGCACGGCGAGAAGATCGACATCGTGGACTGGTCGGACGACCCCGCCGAGATGGTCGCCAACGCGCTGTCACCCGCACGGGTGAGCAAGGTCGAGGTCGTGGACCTCGGCACGCGCTCCGCCCGCGTGACCGTGCCCGACTACCAGCTGTCGCTGGCGATCGGCAAGGAGGGGCAGAACGCCCGCCTGGCCGCCCGTCTCACCGGCTGGCGCATCGACATCCGCCCGGACACGGAGACCGACGAGGAGCGGGACGTCGCCGACCGCGAGCGCGCCGAGCGCGCCCGGGAGCGTTCCGAGCGCCGCTGATCCCGGATCCGTGTCCGAGGCCCGCCCCGCGCGGGCCACGGACCGGCTCCGGAGCGGATCCGGACGGGCTCCGAGGGAATAGATCGAGGCGCTGTGCCGCTGAGATCACGACAACATCCGTTCGATTTTTGCCCCCAAGGGGTGAGGTCGGTGCGGGGAGGTAGACTTAGCCGTGTCTGGCCGGACGCAAGCCCGCGCTTGCCCCGAGCGAACCTGTGTGGGATGCCGGGAGCGAGCGGCCAAGAGCGAGCTGCTGCGCATCGTGGTGGACGAGGGAGAAGTCGTCCCTGATCCACGCGGTACGCTGCCCGGCCGGGGTGCGTACGTACACCCCGTCTCTGTCTGTCTCGACCTGGCGGTCCGCCGCCGGGCATTCCCCCGGGCCTTCAAGGCCAAGGGGCCGTTCGACTCCGCGGCACTGCAGCGGTTCGTCGAGCGGGTGACACCGTAAGAAAGTGAACGGCACGGGTCCCCGTGCGGTCAGGTACCTCGCGAGTTGGAAGTAGGTCGAGATTGCGATGAGCACTCGATGAGTACGCGATGAGTACGCCCATGAAGTAGCGACGGTCCGGCGGTAACCCGGACCTAAAAGGAGCGAAGTGGCTAAGGTCCGGGTATACGAACTCGCCAAGGAGTTCGGCGTGGAGAGCAAGGTCGTCATGGCCAAGCTCCAAGAACTCGGTGAATTCGTACGTTCGGCGTCCTCGACGATCGAGGCGCCGGTTGTACGCAAGTTGACTGACGCACTGCAGGGGCCCGGCGGCAACGCCGGCAAGTCCGCTGCAAAGCCTGGCGCGCCTCGCAAGGCCGCCCCCGCAAAGCCCGCGGCGCCTTCTCCGGCCGCCGCGGCACGTCCCGCTGCCCCGAAGCCCGGCGCCCCGGCTCCCAAGCCGGCCGCCGCGGAGACCCCGGCGAGCAGCACCCCCGCGGCGCCGTCCGCGCCGGCCGCGCAGTCCGCGCCGTCGGGAGGGCCGCGTCCGGGTCCCAAGCCCGCGCCGAAGCCCGCCCCGGTCACCCCGGTGCCCGCCGCGGAGTTCTCGGCTCCGGCCCCGGCCCAGCAGCCGGCCGCGCCGCAGCAGGCCCCGCGTCCCGCGGGTGCCACCCCCGGCCCGCGTCCCGCCGGCCCGGCCCGTCCGGCTCCGGCCGGCGGTCAGCGTGACGGTGGTCAGCGTGACGGCGGCCGTGGCGGCGAGCGTGGCGGAGACCGCCCCGCACGTCCCGCAGGCCAGGGCGCCCCGCGCCCCGGCGCACGTCCGGCCGGTCCCCGTCCGGGCAACAACCCCTTCACCTCCGGTGGCTCGACGGGCATGGCCCGTCCGCAGTCGCCCCGTCCCGGCGGCGCCCCGCGTCCCGGTGGCGGTCAGGAGCGCCCCGGCGCCCCGCGTCCGCAGGGCGGCCCCGGCGGCGCCCCGCGCCCGCAGGGTCAGGGCGGCGCACGTCCGAGCCCGGGCGGCATGCCGCGTCCGCAGGCTCCTCGTCCCGGCGGCGCCCCCGGCGCCGGCGGTAACCGTCCGAACCCGGGCATGATGCCGCAGCGTCCCGCTGCGGGTCCGCGTCCCGGCGGTGGCCCCGGCGGCGGCCGTGGTCCCGGCGGCGGCGGTGGCCGTCCCGGTGGTGCCGGTGGCGGTCGTCCCGGTGGCGGCGGCTTCGCGGGCCGTCCGGCCGGTCCCGGTGGTGGCGGCGGCGGTTTCGCCGGCCGTCCCGGTGGTCCCGGTGGCGGTGGCGGCGCAGGCCGTCCCGGTGGTGGCGGCGGCTTCGGCGGTCGTCCCGGCTTCGGTGGACGTCCCGGCGGCCCGGGTGCCCGTGGTGGCACACAGGGTGCGTTCGGCCGTCCCGGCGGTCCCGCGCGTCGTGGTCGCAAGTCGAAGCGTCAGAGGCGCCAGGAGTACGAGGCCATGCAGGCCCCGTCGGTGGGCGGCGTCATGCTGCCTCGCGGCAACGGGCAGGCTGTCCGGCTGTCGCGCGGTGCGTCCCTGACCGACTTCGCGGAGAAGATCAACGCCAACCCGGCGTCGCTCGTCGCCGTGATGATGAACCTCGGCGAGATGGTCACCGCCACGCAGTCCGTCTCCGACGAGACGCTGAAGCTGCTCGCGGACGAGATGAACTACGTCCTCGAGATCGTCAGCCCGGAGGAGGAGGACCGCGAGCTGCTCGAGTCCTTCGACATCGAGTTCGGCGAGGACGAGGGCGGCGAGGAGTCGCTGGTCTCCCGTCCGCCGGTGGTGACCGTCATGGGTCACGTCGACCACGGTAAGACCCGGCTGCTGGACGCGATCCGCAAGACGAACGTCGTCGCGGGCGAGGCCGGCGGTATCACGCAGCACATCGGTGCGTACCAGGTCTCCTCCGAGGTCAACGGCGAGGACCGCCGCATCACCTTCATCGACACCCCGGGTCACGAGGCGTTCACCGCCATGCGTGCACGTGGTGCGAAGTCCACCGACATCGCGATCCTCGTGGTGGCGGCGAACGACGGTGTGATGCCCCAGACGATCGAGGCGCTGAACCACGCCAAGGCGGCCGAGGTGCCGATCGTGGTCGCGGTCAACAAGATCGACGTCGAGGGTGCCGACCCGACCAAGGTGCGCGGTCAGCTCACCGAGTTCGGTCTGGTGGCCGAGGAGTACGGCGGCGACACGATGTTCGTCGACATCTCCGCCAAGCAGGGCCTCAACATCGAGGCACTGCTGGAGGCCGTCGTCCTCACCGCCGACGCCTCGCTCGACCTGCGGGCCAACCCGGAGCAGGACGCGCAGGGTATTGCGATCGAGTCCCACCTCGACCGCGGCCGCGGTGCCGTCTCGACCGTCCTCGTCCAGCGCGGAACGCTGCGCATCGGCGACACGATGGTCGTCGGCGACGCGTACGGCCGTGTCCGGGCGATGCTCGACGACAACGGCAACAACGTCCAGGAAGCGGGTCCCTCGACCCCCGTCCTGGTCCTGGGTCTCACCAACGTCCCGGGTGCCGGCGACAACTTCCTGGTGGTCGACGAGGACCGTACGGCCCGTCAGATCGCCGAGAAGCGTGCCGCCCGTGAGCGCAACGCCAACTTCGCCCGCAAGGGTGTCCGGTTCTCCCTGGAGAACCTGGACGAGGCGCTCAAGGCCGGTCTTGTCCAGGAGCTCAACCTCATCATCAAGGGCGACGCGTCCGGTTCGGTGGAGGCTCTCGAGTCCTCGCTGCTCCAGCTCGACGTCGGTGAAGAGGTCGACATCCGGGTCCTGCACCGCGGTGTGGGTGCGGTCACCGAGTCGGACATCAACCTGGCGACCGGCTCCGACGCCATCGTGATCGGCTTCAACGTGCGCGCCGCAGGGCGCGCCGAGCAGATGGCCGAGCGCGAAGGCGTGGACGTCCGGTACTACTCGGTCATCTACCAGGCGATCGAAGAGATCGAAGCGGCCCTCAAGGGCATGCTCAAGCCGGAGTACGAAGAGGTCGAGCTCGGCACGGCGGAGATCCGCGAGATCTTCCGCTCGTCCAAGCTGGGCAACATCGCCGGTGTGCTGGTCCGCTCCGGCGAGGTCAAGCGAAACACCAAGGCGCGCCTGCTGCGCGATGGCAAGGTCATCGCGGAGAACCTCAACATCTCCGGTCTGCGTCGCTTCAAGGACGACGTCACCGAGATCCGCGAAGGCTTCGAGGGCGGTATCAACCTCGGAAACTTCAACGACATCAAGATCGACGACGTCATCGCGACGTACGAGATGCGCGAGAAGCCGCGAGGCTGATCAACGGGGAATCCCGGGGGGTGACCCCCGGGCTCTCTCCCACGGTCGGGGCCGGTCGACGGGTCGTATTTCCGTCGATCGGCCCCGGCCGTTCCGTGTACGGTTCGGGTGTCTCCGCCGAGTGACGGCGGGACGTGGCTGTGCCAGCCCGGAGGGCGACCTCCGGGCCCCCGAACCCGAACCGGCGGGACATCCGGACATACATGTATGTGGGGACGCTGTCCTTCGATCTCCTCCTCGGCGACGTACGGTCGTTGAAGGAGAAACGCTCCATCGTCCGCCCGATCGTCGCCGAGATCCACCGCAAGTTCGCGGTGAGCGTCGCGGAGACGGGGGACCAGGACCTCTACCGCAGGGCCGAGATCGGTCTTGCCGTGGTCTCCGGGGACACCGGACACCTCACAGACGTACTCGACCGGTGCGAGCGGATGATCGCGGGCCGGCCGGAAGTGGAGCTGCTGTCCGTACGGCGGCGGCTGCACAACGACGAAGACGATTGAGCACGTTCAAGAAGGAGACGGACCAGTGGCCGACAACGCGCGGGCGAAGAAGCTGGCAGACCTCATCCAGGTGGTGGTCGCCGAGAAACTGCAGCGCGGTATCAAGGACCCGCGTCTGGGCACGCACGTGACCATCACGGACACCCGTGTCACCGGCGACCTGCGGGAGGCCACGGTCTTCTACACGGTCTACGGGGACGACGAGGAGCGGGCCAGCGCCGCCGCGGGCCTGGAGAGCGCCAAGGGCATCCTGCGCTCGGCGGTCGGCGCGGCGGCGGGGACGAAGTTCACCCCCACGCTGGCCTTCGTGGCGGACGCCCTGCCGGACAACGCCAAGGCGATCGAGGACCTGCTCGACCGGGCACGTGCCTCGGACGCCAAGGTCCGCGAGGCGTCCTCGGGTGCCACGTACGCCGGCGGTGCGGACCCGTACCGCAAGCCGGAGGACGAGTCCGACGAGAACGACGGGGACTCGCCTTCCGCATGACGCAGAACAAGCAGGACAAAACGCCGGACGGCCTTGTCATCGTCGACAAGCCGTCCGGCTTCACTTCGCACGACGTCGTGGCGAAGATGCGCGGCATCGCCCGCACCCGGCGGGTCGGCCACGCCGGCACGCTGGACCCGATGGCGACCGGAGTCCTCGTGCTCGGCGTCGAGAGGGCGACCAAGCTGCTCGGTCATCTCGCGCTGACCGAGAAGGAGTACCTGGGGACCATCCGGCTCGGCCAGGACACGGTCACCGACGACGCGGAGGGCGAGATCACCTCGTCCACCGACGCCTCGGGCGTCACCCGTGAGGGCATCGACGCAGGCGTGGCCGCGCTGTCCGGTCCGATCATGCAGGTGCCGTCGAAGGTCAGCGCCATCAAGATCGACGGCAAGCGGTCCTACGCACGGGTGCGCGGCGGCGAGGAGTTCGAGATCCCGGCCCGCCCGGTGACCATCTCGTCCTTCCGGGTCTACGACGTCCGCGAGGCGGTCGCTGAGGACGGCACCCCGGTCGTCGACCTGGTCGTCTCCGTTGTGTGCTCTTCCGGTACGTACATCCGCGCCCTGGCCCGCGACCTCGGCGCCGGGCTCGGCGTCGGCGGGCACCTGACCGCGCTGCGGCGCACCCGCGTCGGACCGTACGGGCTCGACGCGGCGCGGACCCTCGACCAGCACCAGCAGGAGCTGACCGTGATGCCGGTCGCCGAGGCGGCCGCCTCGGCCTTCCCGCGCTGGGACGTGGACGAGAAGCGCGCCAAGCTGCTGCTCAACGGCGTACGGCTGGACATGCCGGCCTATCCGCCGGGGCCGGTCGGGGTCTTCGGTCCCGACGGCACCTTCCTCGTGCTCGTCGAGGAGCAGAAGGGCAAGGCCAAGAGCCTCGCCGTCTTCGCCTGACGAAGGCTCCCGGGTCCGGACGAGTCCGGCCCGTCGTGGAGCGGGCAGCCCCCCGGTGCGTGCCCGCTCCACGATCCCCCTCCCGCGACCATCCCTGTCCACGCGGACCCGCCGATTCACCCCAATGGACGGGCGCTCGGAGTGATCGGGGGGTGTGAGGGGGGCGCTTTCGCCCCGCGCATTTCCGGTGCCGATCACCGGGGACCTACCGTCGGACCATGGGCAGCGGGGACCGGTCGAAACTTGTGAGAATCTGCGATCAGGCCGGCCGGCCGCGGGGAACCGGGTTCGTCGCGGACGACCGGGGCACGGTCGTCACCAGCCACCAGGCCGTCGCACGCCCGGGCCCCCTGACGCTGCACTCCGCCGACGGCCGCAGCTGTTCCGTCGGCTCCGACGACATCACCGCGCTGCCCGCTCTGGGCCTCGCCCTGCTGCGCACGGGCGGCGCCGGCACCCTCGGGGTGGAGCCGCTCCCCGTCGCCGTACGCGAGGAGATCGGCACGGGCACCTACGTGCGGATCGCCGCCCACGGCTGGCGCGAGGCACGGGTGCTCGGGACCACCCCCGCGACGTACTCCGAGGGCGGACGCGACCACCCCCTGAGCGACGCGCTGGAGCTCGCCCTCGGCACGGACGGGCGCGACGCGCTGCGCTCCGGCGGCGCCGCCGTCGGCGGGCCCGTGACGGACCCGCGCACCGGGGCCGTCCTGGGCGTGCTCTCGACCGCGCTGAGCGCCGGGCGCGAGACCGCCGGGCTCGCGGTGCAACTGGCCCGCAAGGACGCCCCGGGGCCGCTGGCCGAGGTGCTCCGGCGCAACGCGAGCACCGTCCCCGGCTACGGCCGCGACCTCAACCTCGCCGGGGCGCTCCAGCTGACCGCCACCTCGCTCGGGCAGGCCGACGGTCGGCCCTGCGGCACCGAGGCCGTCGAACGCCCCGACATCAGCGCGGAGTTCACCGCTTTCGAGACCGGCACGGGGCCCGTGCTCGGCCTGGTCGGAGCCCCGGGCACCGGCCGTACCACCGAGCTCGCCGCCCTGGCGGCCCGCCGGGCCCGCGGGCCCGTGCCCGCCCTGACGCTCTGGCTGCGCGGAGCCGACCTGCTGGCCGACGACACCTCGGTCACCGACGCGATGACCAGGGCGCTGCAGCGCTCCGGGAGGATCATCACCGCCGCCGGGGCCCGGGGCGACATGGAGGCCGCCACCCCCGAGCGGGTGGCCGCCCTCGCCGCGGCCTCCGGGAACCCGCTCCTCGTCGTCGTGGACGGCCCGGAGGAGATGCCGCCCCTGCTGGCGCACCGGCTCGCCGGATGGACCGGGGCCACGGCCGAGTGGCTGCCGGCCCACGAGGTGCGGATGATCGTCGCCTGCCGCCCCGAGCACTGGGAGACCGCCGGCGCGCTGTACCCGCCGGGCGCCCTCCACCGCCCGGAGCGGCCCGCCGGGGGCCTGCCGCCCGCCGTCCGGCTCGGCGACCTCACGGCGGAACAGGCCGAGCGGGCGGCGGAGCGGTACGCCATCCCGCCCGGCACCATCGCGCCGGGCCACGACCGGCACCCCCTCACACTGCGCCTGCTCGCCGAGGTGCGGGCGGCCCTGCCCCCCGACGTACCCGGCAGGCCCGGTACGGAGGAGGTCTTCGCCGCCCACCTGGACCTCACCTGTGTCCGGATCGCCGTCCGGATCGGGGCCCAGGCCGAACCCGGGCTCCGGGGCACGGCGGTCCGCCGGCTGGCGGCGAAGGTGGCCGGCCAGGTCCACGAGGCGGCCAGGCGCTGCCTCGGGCCGGGGCAGGGCGAGCTGGACCGGGCCGCCTTCGAGGAGCTCTTCCCCTGGCGCACGGGCTGGGCCTCGGCCGTACTCACCGAAGGACTGCTGGTCCCGGCGGGCGCGGGATACCGCTTCGGCCACGAGGAGCTGGGCGACTGGGTGCAGGGCGCGCACCTCGACCTGGACGCGGCGCTGCACTCACTGGTCCACCGCTGGCACGCGGACGGGGCCTCCGAGGACCCTGTACCCGCCCCGCAGGGCCCCGTACCCGCCCCGCAGGGCCCTGCGCCCGCCCCGCAGGACCTGGCGGAGCCCCGCAACCTGCCGGTGCCGCGCCATCGCATCGGCCCCGTGCTCCAGGCGATGCTCCTGCTGGAGCGGCGGCAGGGGCACGCCGCGCTGGCCCACCGGATGGCGGACCTCATCGAGGCGATGGACCGCCTGTCGTCCGGCCCCGGCACCGAGGACCGACTGCCCGACGCCGCCTGGTGGGCGGCGCACCTGCTCCGGGAGAGCCTGCTCAGGGTGGCCGACGCCCGGCCCTGCCTCGGGGTGCTGCGGGTGCTCGCCGGACGGATCACCCGGCGTTCCCTGTCGGGCGGCGGGCCGGCCGTGCTCGGGCCCTACGCCGAGTTCGGCCCGTGGTTCTGGCGCCGGATCCGGCTGCCCGAGGACGACCGGATCGACCTCCTGCGCCGCCTCCTGCCCGCCGACGGCGCCCCCCGCACGGACGGCGGCGAACGCTACCTGGACGCCGTCTCCCGCCGCCTGGCCGCCCACCCCAGGGCCGTCCAGGCACTCCTGTGCCGCTGGTTCACCGACGAGAGCCCGCTGCCCGCCGAGGAGGGCCTGCCGATGCGGCTCACCGTCGCCGCCGCCGCGCAGGCACTCCTGTACGCCCGCAGGGACCTCGCCCTCGACGACCTGACCGAGGCGCTCGTCGACACCGTCCACCCACGCGCCGCCGAACTGCTCACCACCCTCGCCGAGGACGAGCCGGCCGCCCTCTGCCGTGCCGTCGACCGCTGGGCGCGCGACGACGAGCGGCCCGAGCGGCGCGCCGCCGCGGCCGTCCACGCCTCACTCACCGCCGCCCGCACCCTCTGCGCCGCCGACCGTGCCGTGCTGCGGAGCGCGGCGCTCACCCTGCTGGCCCGGCCCGACGACACGGCCCTGCACGCCCAGGCGCTCACCGTCCTCGTACGGGACCCGGGGACCGGGGGCCGCTATCTGCCGCAGGCCCTGCGGGTCTTCGCCGCCGGAGACCCCCGGCTGCCGCTGGCGCTGCTCACGGAGGTGTTCCCCGAGCACCCCGAGCCGGTGCTCGCAGCGCTGCGCGCCCGTCTGTCGCTGCCCGGCGAGGCCGCCGACGCCGTCCTGCGGGACCTGGCCTCCCTGGACACCCCCGCCCTGGCGCTGCACGCCCCCGGTCTCGTACGCGGTTACGTCGAGAGCCACAGCCGTCCCGGTGAGGACGCCGGCGCCCGGACCGCCGCCTACGTGGACATCCGGCTGGAGCACAGCCCCGCCGCCCGGGCGCTCCTGCTGCCCCTGCTGACCGGGCTGCTGCGGGGCCGGCCCGTGCCGCCGCCGGTGCGCGCGGCGCTGGTCCAGGTGCTCGCCGGCCCGGGAAGCGCCGCTTCGAGGCCGCTGCGGGCCGAGCTGCTGGAGGTCCTGCTGGAGTTCGAGCAGGAGACCGGAAGGGACCCGGAGGTCCTCGACGCCCTGCTGCGGGCGGCCGCGACAGGTTCCGGCCGCCGCCCCGAGGCCCGCACCCGCGCCCTGGTGCACCGCACGGGGATGCTGCTCGTACGGACGCCCGAGGGCGCGGCCCGCTTCGACCGGGGCCTGGTCGAACTCGCCAGGGACGTGCCCGGATTCGCGGCCCTCGTCACCCGGTGGCTGGCGGACGCCCCGCAGGAGTGGGCCGCGGTCGTGAGCCCCGGCGCCCGGCGGACGATGGAGGCACTGGACGGTTCGCGGCCCGCGATCCCTATGCCGATGCAGGCCGCGGGACGTGAGCATGGCAGTCTTAGACCTGCGTAATGGACATACACACGTACACAGGTTCGGGCGAGGAGCGGTCACAGTGCACTGCTGGCGTGGCTTGGAGGACATCCCTGAGGGCTGGGGACGCAGTGTCGTCACCATCGGCTCCTACGACGGGGTGCACCGTGGACACCAGCTGATCATCGGCAGCGCGGTGGAGCGGGCGCGCGAGCTCGGTGTGCCCTCCGTCGTCGTCACGTTCGATCCGCACCCCAGCGAGGTCGTCCGCCCCGGCACGCACCCGCCGCTGCTCGCACCGCACCAGAGGCGGGCCGAGCTCATGGCGGGCCTGGGTGTGGACGCGGTGCTGATCCTGCCGTTCACCGCCGAGTTCTCGAAGCTCTCGCCCGCGGACTTCGTCGCGAAGGTGCTCGTCGACAAGCTGCACGCGAAGCTGGTCATCGAGGGCCCGAACTTCCGGTTCGGACACCGTGCGGCGGGCAACGTCACCTTCCTCGCCGAGCTCGGCCCGACGTACGACTTCCAGGTCGAGGTCATCGACCTCTATGTGAGCGGTGACGCGGGCGGCGGCGAGCCGTTCTCCTCCACGCTCACCCGCCGCCTGGTCGCCGAGGGCGACGTCGAAGGCGCCGCGGAGATCCTCGGCCGCCCGCACCGCGTCGAGGGCGTCGTCGTGCGTGGCGCCCAGCGCGGCCGCGAGCTCGGCTTCCCCACGGCGAACGTGGAGACCCTGCCGCACACCGCGATCCCCGCCGACGGCGTCTACGCCGGCTGGCTCACCGTGAACGGCGAGGCGATGCCCGCCGCGATCTCCGTGGGCACGAACCCGCAGTTCGACGGCACGGAGCGGACCGTCGAGGCGTACGCGATCGACCGCGTCGGCCTCGACCTGTACGGGCTGCACGTGGCGGTCGACTTCCTGGCGTACGTACGCGGCATGCTGAAGTTCGAGTCGATCGACGACCTGCTCGTGGCGATGGCCGCCGACGTGAAGCGGTCCACCGAGCTGATCGCGGCGTACGAACGGGCCTGACGCCTTCCTGTGGTGCGCACTGCGGCACCGGGGCATGGTCGGGGGCAGGAGCCGTCGAGCCGGGAGGACGCCCCCGCATGCGTGAACTGCTGTCGGAACTGCGCGACTGGCACACCGCCGGTACGCCCTTCGCCCTGGCCACGGTCGTCGCGGTGCGCGGCAGCGCGCCCCGGGCGCCCGGCGCCGTGATGGCGGTCAGCGCCACGGGAGCGGTCGCGGGCAGCGTCTCCGGGGGGTGCGTGGAGAGCGATGTGTACGAGGTCGCCACGGAGACGCTCACCGCCGGCCGGACACAGGTGCGGACCTACGGCATCAGCGACGACGAGGCCTTCGGTGTCGGGCTGACCTGCGGCGGCACGATCGACGTCCTCGTGCGGCCGTACGTCGAGGAGGGCGACCGGGCCGCACTGCGGGAGCTCGTCGGCACCATCGCCGCCGGGGAGCCCGTCGCGCTCGCCACCGTGGTGTCCGGAGCGGCGCCGCCCGGCGCCCACAGAATGGTCCTGGCCGGCCGGGTCAGCGGTTCGCTCGGCGACGAGGGGCTCGACGCGGCCGTCACCGACGACGCGCGCGGGCTGCTCGCCCAGGGGGCCACCGGCAGCACCGGCTACGGCACGCACGGCGAGCGTCGGATGCAGGACGTCACCGTCTTCGTCCAGACGTACGCCCCCGCGCCCCGCATGCTCGTCTTCGGGGCCATCGACCACGCGGCGGCCACCGCGCGGATCGGGTCCTTCCTCGGCTACCGGGTGACGGTCTGCGACGCCCGCCCCGCCTTCGCCACCCGGGAGCGCTTCCCCACGGCCGACGAGGTCGTCTGCGCCTGGCCGCACACCTACCTGGAGTCGACCCAGGTGGACGGACGCACCGTCATCTGCGTCCTCACCCACGACCCGAAGTTCGACGTGCCGCTGCTCGCCGCCGCACTGCGCACACCCGCCGCGTACATCGGGGTGATGGGCAGCAGACGCACCCACGCCGACCGGGCCGCGCGGCTGCGGGAGGCGGGTGTGGGCGAGGCGGAACTGGCCCGCCTCGCCTCACCCGTGGGCCTCGACCTCGGAGCCCGTACGCCGGAGGAGACGGCCGTCTCCATCGCCGCGGAGATCGTCCAGCACCGCTGGGGCGGCACGGGACGCCCCCTGGGCGAGCTGGCGGGCGCCATCCACCACGCCCGGGAGCCCGAAACCTAGGAGGCCCAGGCCCTCAGGAGCCCTGGGAGACGGCCTGCTCCGCCGCCGCCCAGTGGCAGGCGACCTGGGTCAGGCCGCCCCCCTCCAGCACCGGCAGATCCTTCGTGCGGCACGCGTCCGCGACGCCCGCGCGCTCGGCCTCGCCCGAGGCGAGGACCTGGCACCGGGCATGGAAGCGGCAGCCGGAAGGGACCTTCGAGGGGTCCGGCGGCTCGCCCGTCAGCAGCACCGGCTCGCCGTCCGCCTCCGGCAGCACGGACAGCAGCGCCTGGGTGTACGGGTGCCGGGGAGCCGTGAGGATCTGCTCGACGTCACCGGTCTCCACGATCCGGCCGAGATACATCACCGCCACCCGGTCCGCGATGTTCCACGCCAGCCCCAGATCGTGCGTCACCACCAGTGCCGACAGGCCCAGTTCGGCACGCAGCCGCAGCAGCAGCGCCAGGATCTCGCCGCGCACCGAGGCGTCCAGCGAGGCCACGGGCTCGTCCGCGACGATCAGCTCCGGCTCCAGGACCAGCGCCCCCGCGATGACGACGCGCTGACGCTGACCGCCGGACAGCTCGTGCGGATACCGCAGGAAGAACCGCTCCGGAGGCCGCAGCCCGGCCCGCGACAGCGCCCCGGACACGGCCTCCCGCTCGTCGCCCGCGTAACCGTGGATGCGCAGGCCCTCCGCCACCGCGTCGTACACCGTGTGGCGGGGGTTGAGGGAGCCACTGGGGTCCTGGAGGACCAGCTGGACCCGCTTCCGGTACGCCTTCAGTGCCCGGCCCGCGTAGTTGAGGGGCTCACCGCCGAAGGTGACACGGCCGGCCGTGGGCGGTACCAGGCCCAGCAGGGACCGGGCCAGTGTCGTCTTCCCGCAGCCCGACTCGCCGACCAGGGCGACGATCTCACCGGGACGGATGTCGAGGTCGACCCCGTCGACCGCTCGCGCCGTCGCCGCCCCGCGCCGGCCGGGGAACGCGACCTCCAGCGCCTGCGCGCTGAGCAGGGGAGCCGGGGGAGTGGTCGTCATGTGGTGCTCCTTGCTTCCTCGGTACCGCCGTGCGGACCGGGCGTCGCGGTGGCTTCCGCTTCCACCAGCACACAGGCCGCCCGCCGGGACGGGCCGGCGGGCCGCAGCTCCTGGTCCTCGGTGGCGCAGGACTCCAGCGCCGCCGCGCAGCGCGGATGGAACGTACAGCCGGAGGGCAGCGCCGACGGGTCCGGGGGGTCGCCCGGCAGGCCGCGCGGCGCGTGCCGCGACGCGAGGTCGCCGATGCGGGGGAACGCGGCCGACAGGGCGCTGCTGTAGGGGTGACGGGCATGCTCGTAGACCTGCTTGGCTGGGCCCTCCTCGACGACCCGGCCCGCGTACATCACCGACAGCCGGTCGCAGGTGTCGGAGAGCACCGCCAGATCGTGGCTGATCATGATCAGACCGAGGTCCTGGTCGCTGACGAGCTGTTCGATCAGCCGCAGGATCTGCGCCTGGATCATCACGTCGAGAGCCGTGGTGGGCTCGTCCGCGATGATCAGCCGCGGGTCGCAGGCCAGCGCCATCGCGATCATCACGCGCTGGCGCTGACCGCCGGACAGCTCGTGCGGATAGGCATCCGCCCGCGCGGCCGGAAGCCCCACCTGCTCCAGCAGCTCACCGGCGCGCCTGCGGGCGGCCGCCGGGGTCCCCTTGCCGTGCAGCAGGATCGGTTCGGCGATCTGGTCCCCGATGCGGTGCACGGCGTTCAGCGAGTGCATCGCGCCCTGGAAGACGATCGACGCCCCCGCCCAGCGCACGGCGCGAAGCCGCCCCCACTTCATGGTGAGGATGTCCTCGCCGTCCAGCAGGATCTCGCCGCTCAGGGTCGCCGAAGGGGGCAGCAGCCGCAGCAGGGCCAGTGCCAGCGTCGACTTCCCGCAGCCGGACTCCCCGGCGATGCCGAGCTTCTGCCCGGCCTCGACCCGCAGGTCGATCCCCCGTACGGCGGGGACGGCCGAGGCCCCCGACCCGTAGGTGACATGCAGATTCCGGACGTCGAGCAACGGCCGCCCGGTCTCCGGCTTCGGAACGCTCTCGGTCTTCACGGCGGTCAACGGGACACCCCCAGCTTGGGGTTGAGCACGGATTCGATGGTGCGGCCGCACAGCGTGAACGCGAGGGCGACGACCGCGATGGCGAGTCCGGGCGGAGCGAGGTACCACCAGTTGCCGGAGCTGACCGCCCCGGCCTCACGGGCGTCCTGGAGCAGCCCGCCCCAGGAGACGATCGTGGGATCGCCGAGCCCGAGGAAGGCGAGGGTCGCCTCGGTGAGGATGGCGGTGGAGATCACCAGCGTGGTCTGCGCGAGCACCAGCGGCATCACATTGGGCAGTACGTGGCGGGACATGATGTGGCCGTGCCCGCCCCCGAGCGCCTTGGAGCGCTCGATGTACGGACGGGACTCCACGGACAGCGTCTGCGCCCGTACGAGCCGTGCGGTCGTCGGCCAGGTCGTCACGCCGATAGCGAGGACCGTCGTCCACAGGGATCGCGAGAGCACGGTGGCCAGCGCGATGGCCAGCACCAGCGTCGGCATCACCAGGAACCAGTCCGTGATCCGCATGACGACGTTGCCGTACCAGCCCTTGAAGTGCCCGGCGGTGATGCCCACCAGGGTCCCGATGGCCACCGAGAGGAACGCGGCGAGCAGGCCCACGGTCAGGGAGACCCGCGTCCCCCACACCAGGAGGGCGAGCAGGCTGCGGCCGAACTGGTCGGTGCCGAGGGGGAACTCGGCGCTCGGCGACTCCAGCGGGCCGCCCGGCGCGGCCGTGACGCTCTGCGAGTCCGCGCCGACCAGCAGCGGGGCCGCCAGCGCCGTCAGGGCGATCAGCGCCAGCACGGCGAGTCCGGCCAGGCCCGCCCGGTGGGCGCGGTACTGCCGCCAGAAGCGGGCCGCCGCCTGGCGCCGGCGTGCCCAGGTCAGTGCGCGCGGGCCGGTGGCCGGCGCGGCGTCGGTCGTGGTCGTCATCGGCCCACCCGGGGATCGAGGAGCGGATAGATCACATCGGCGAGCGTGTTCATCAGGATCACCGCGGCGGCGAAGACGAAGAACAGCGCCTGCACCAGGGGCAGATCGGGCACGCTCAGCGCCTGGTAGAACAGTCCGCCCAGACCGGGCCAGGAGAACACCGTCTCCACCAGGATGGCGCCCGCCACCGTGTTGCCCAGGTTGACGAAGAGGAGCGTCACCGTCGGCAGCATCGCGTTCGGGACGGCATGCCGGCGGCGTACGAGATCGTCGCGCAGCCCCTTCGCCCGTGCCGTCGTCAGATAGTCGCTGCCCATCTCGTCGAGCAGCGAGGAGCGCATCACCAGCAGGGTGCGCGCGTACTCGACGGCGACGAGCGTGATGACCGGCAGCACGAGGTGGTGCGCCACATCGAGGACGTACGAGAAACCGCTCTCGCTGCCTGACTCCATGCCGCCGGTCGGGAAGAGACCGGGGATGGGCCCGATGCCGACCGAGAGGGTGACGATCAGGAGCAGCCCGAGCCAGAACGAGGGCACCGAGTACAGCGTCAGCGCGAAGGCCGTGTGGAAGCGGTCGCCCGCCGAGCCGTTGCGCCAGGCGGACCTGGCGCCCAGCCAGATGCCGATCGCCGTGTAGATCACGAACGCGGTGCCGGTGAGCAGCAGCGTCGCGGGCAGCGCCTCGGTGATCTTGTCCATGACGGGGGCGCGGAACTGGTACGACGTACCGAAGTCCCCGGTCAGGGCCTTGCCGCAGTACTCGGTGAACTGCTGCCAGAGCGGCAGGTCCAGGCCGAATTCCTTGCGCATCGCGGCGATCTGCTCGGTCGACACCTGCCGGCCGCCGGTCATGTGCTTGACCGGGTCACCGGGGATCAGACGGAACAGGAAGAAGCTGGTGACGAGCACGGCGAACAGCGAGACGGCCGCACCGGCCAGCTTGCCCGCCGCATAGCGGAGATACGCGGTCGTGCTGCGGGAGCGTGGACTGCGGGCCGACGGCCCGGCCGGAGCCGGGCCGTCGGTCTGCACAGCGTCCACGCCCGCCGCGCCCTTCACGAGCGCGGGAGTGCTTTCTGTGCTCATGGACTATTCACGGTCTTCCGCGGTGGAACGACGACGCATGGCGAACAGCAGCCCGCCACCGGCGAGGACGACTACAGCGACACCGACACCGATGAGGACTCCGGTCGAGCTGCCGCTGTCGCCGGACGAATCGCCCGACGCACCGGCGGCCGGGACCGCCGACCACCAGCTCCAGTAACCGTCCTGACCGTAGATGTTGCCCGCGTCCGAGGGCATGGTCGTGAGGGACTCGATCTGGTCGGTGCGGTAGGCCTCGACGGCATTCGGGTACGCCATGACATTCATGTACCCCGTGTCGTACAGCCGCGACTCCATCTGCTTGACGAGGTCGGCCCGTTTGGCGGGGTCGTATTCGGCCAGCTGCTTCGCGTAGAGCTCGTCGTACTGCTTGTCGCAGATGAAGTTGTCCGTCGCCGCCGTCTGCTTGGCCTTGGCCGGGAGCGCGGCGCAGGTGTGGATCGACATGACGAAGTCGGGGTCCGGGTTGACGGACCAGCCGTCGAAGGCGAGGTCGTACTCACCGGCGTACCAGGGGTCCGAGACGTTGTCCATGCAGTCGACCTTCAGGCCGACGCCGAGCTCGCCCCACCACTCCTGGAGGTACTTGCCGATCGCCTTGTCGTTGGGGTCCGTGGCGTGGCACAGGATGCGGAAGTCGAGCGGCTTGCCGTCCTTGCCGGTCCGCTTGCCCGCGCTGTTCTTCTTGTAGCCCGCCTCGTCGAGGAGGGCGCCTGCCTTCGCCGGATCGTAGGCGTGCTTCTGCTCGGCGGACGGCTTCCAGAAGTACGAGCCGTAGCGGGGCGGGATGTAGCCCTCGCCCTCCACGGCGTAGCCCTGGAAGACCTTGTCGATGATGGTCGGGCGGTCCACGGCCATGAACAGCGCCTGGCGGACCTTCTGGTCCTGGAGCGCCGGGTGCCCGTCGCCGAACTTCTTGCCGTCCTTGGTCTGCGCGCCGGGGTTGACGGCCAGTGCGTAGAAGCGCCGGCCGGGGGCGTCGTTCACCTTGATGTTCTCGGTGGTCTTCAGCGACGCGGCCTGCGCGGGGGTCAGACTCGGGCTTCCGGCGACGAAGGAGACTTCACCCTTTCGGAGGGCGGCGACCGCTGCGTCCTGGTCCTTGTAGTACCGGAAGACGAGCTCGTCGAACTTGGGCGAGCCCCGCCAGAAGTCCTTGTTGGCCTTCAGCTTCACATAGCTGTCGACCTTGTAGTCCGTCAGGATGAACGGCCCGTTGCCCACGATCGGGAACTTCGTGTCGTTGTTGAACTTCGAGAAGTCGCCGACCTCCTCCCAGACGTGCTTGGGGACGATGGGCACGTCCAGCGCCGTCATCGTGGCCTGAGGCTGCTTCAGCTCTATGACCAGCTTGTCCGGGCTGGGTGCCGTCACCTTCTTGAAGTTGGAGACGAAGCTGCCGTTCGAGGTCGCGGCGCCCTCGTCGGTCATCATCTTGTTGAACGTCCACGCCGCGTCCTCGGCGGTGGCCTTCTCCCCGTCCGACCACTTCGAGTCGTCCCGGATGGTGTACGTCCACGTCAGCTTGTCCGCCGAGGTCTCCCACTTGGTGGCGAGCCCGGGGATCGTGCTGCTGTCCTTGGCGTCGTAGTTGGTCAGGAAGTCGTACATCAGCCGGCTGATGCTCGTGGAGACCAGCCGCTGGGCGAGGAACGGGCTCAGGGAGTCGACGCTCTGCGCGACCGCGACCGTGAGCGTCGACTTGCCGTCGGCCGCCTGTGCCTCCTGCGGGGCGGGGCTGAGCGGGTTGCCGGGGACGACCGATCCGGCGGCCAGCGCCAAGGCGGCGGCTCCGGCGGCGAGAAGGATACGCAGACGACCGCGTGGGCGGGGGGAGCGTGGAGGGAATCTTGTGACCATGGACGTGGACCTCGCGTCATGACTCGCACGGTGAAGGCGGGCAGATCTCTGGTTCGCCAGCTGGTGAAGCGAAGGTTTATCAGCGGCGGTCGAGTCGCGTCAACGGTCCGCCAAACCGCGTGTGGTCTGCGGGAATGCGATGAGGGCCCGCACCGGGTGAACGGTGCGAGCCCTCATTGGTTTAGACCTCTACTGCCTCACTGCTGAGGCGCCGGCGGCGGCTGCGGAGGGTGCTGCTGCCAGCCCGCGGGCGGAACGGGGCCTTGCAGTTCGGGCTGTCCCGGCTGATGTGCCTGGCCATCGTGGTGCGCGGGCGGCGGAGGCGGCCCGGCCGGGGCACCGCCGGGCTGCGCCTGGGCGGGCGGCGACTGCTGCCAGGCGTTGCTCTGCGCACCCTGGCCGGGGTGCGGCGGGTACGCCTGCTGAGGCGCGGCGGCCTGCTGCTGGCCCCCGTAGGGCTGCTGACCGCCGTACGGCTGCTGGGGTGGATACGGCTGCTGCGGCTGACCCGGATACGGCTGTCCGGGGTACGGCTGCTGACCCGGATGGGGCTGTCCGGGGTAGGGCTGACCGGGCTGCGGCTGGGGTGCGTACGGCTGCTGGCCGGGCACCTGCTGACCCGGCGTCTGCTGACCGGGCGTCTGCTGTCCGGGCATGGGCGGGGCGAACTGCGGCGGCGGGTTGCTGCCGTCCGCCGTCCACAGCCCCTGCTGCTGCTGGGCCCGCTGGAAGTCCTCCGCGACGAGCGCGGAGAGGTTGAAGTAGGCCTCGCGGGTCTTCGGCCGCATCATGTCGAGGTCCACCTCGGCGCCCGCCGACAGGTGCTCGTCGAACGGCACGACGACGACGCCGCGGCAGCGGGTCTCGAAGTGCTGCACGATGTCGTCGACCTTGATCATCTTTCCGGTCTCACGGACACCGGAGATGACGGTCAGGGAGCGCTGCACCAGTTCCGCGTACCCGTGCGCCGAGAGCCAGTCCAGCGTGGTGGACGCGCTGGAGGCGCCGTCGACGGACGGCGTCGAGATGATGATCAGCTGGTCGGCGAGGTCAAGCACCCCGCGCATCGCGCTGTAGAGCAGGCCGGTGCCCGAGTCGGTGAGGATGATCGGGTACTGCTTGCCCAGGACGTCGATCGCCCGCCGGTAGTCCTCGTCGTTGAAGGTCGTGGAGACCGCCGGGTCCACGTCGTTGGCGAGGATCTCCAGGCCCGAGGGGGCCTGCGAGGTGAAACGGCGGATGTCCATGTACGAGTTGAGGTACGGGATCGCCTGGACCAGGTCGCGGATGGTGGCCCCGGTCTCGCGGCGCACCCGCCGGCCGAGCGTGCCCGCGTCGGGGTTGGCGTCGATGGCGAGGATCTTGTCCTGCCGCTCGGTGGCCAGGGTCGAGCCGAGCGCGGTGGTGGTCGTCGTCTTGCCGACACCGCCCTTGAGGCTGATGACCGCGATCCGGTAGCACGACAGCACCGGCGTACGGATCAGGTCCAGCTTGCGCTGCCGCTCGACCTCCTCCTTCTTCCCGCCCAACTTGAAGCGGGAGGCGGCGGACGGTGTGCGGCTGCTCTTGGCCTTCTGCTTGCCCCGGACCAGCCGGTCCGACGACAGCTCCACCGCGGCCGTGTAGCCGAGCGGCGCGCCAGGCACGGAGCGCTCGCGCTGGTCATGGGTGACCGGCGTCGGCCAGGCGGTCCCGGTGCGCGGGTCGACGGGCGGGGCCTGGGGTGCGGGCGGCTGGGGCTGGTAGGCCTCGGGCTGCTGCTGCTGCTGCTGCTGCTGCTGCGGAGCGGGCAGGTTCGGTGTGCCCTGGGGCGCCTGCGGGGGGAGCGGGGCGCCCTGCGCGGGGAACTGCGGCGGCTGAGCGGCCTGGGGGAAGCCGTAACCGCCCTGGGGCTGCGCGGCCGGAGGCAGCTGGGGTGCGCCCTGCGCGGGGAGCTGCGGCGGCTGGCCCGCCTGCGGGAAGCCGTAACCGCCCTGCTGCGGTGCCTGCGGGAAGCCGTAACCCCCCTGTGGCGCGGGCGCGTTGGGCTGTACCGGCTGCTGGGGCGCAGGCGGGGACGGCTGCGCGGGCACCGACGGCGCGGGCGGCTGCGGGAAGCCGTAGCCGCCCGAGGCGTCGGCGGCCGGAGCGGGCTGCTGTGCGGGCCACTGCGGCGCGGACTGCGGCGCGCTCGGCTGCGGTGCGGCGGGCTGGAAGGCGGGCGGCAGCGGCGGGAGGGCGCCCTGCGGGGGCGGCGCCGGCGACCAGGGGGCCGGCACGTTCGACGGCACGGCGCCCTGAGGAGCGTCGGCGGCCGGTGCTGTGGTGGGCGGCGGCGCGTCCGTGGGCGTACCGGCCGGCGGTGTGTCCCGGGGGGCGGCGTCGGTCACGGAGTCCGCGGCCGCGTCGGCCTGCCCGTCCGCGCGCCCGTCCGCCCGCTTGTCGTCCGTGTCCGGCCAGTCGTCGACGTCCTGCGCCGGGGTCGGAGCCGCATCCGCCTCCGGGGCGGCGGTTCCGGCCGTACCCTTTTCGGCTTCTCCGGATTCGCCTGCTTCTCCGGGTACCTCGGAATCCTTCTCGCCCACCGGTCCGGCCGGGTCCGTGCCGTCGGCCTCGGACGGGGTGGCGGGAGGCGAGGGTTCGGCGGAACCGGCGGGAACGGACGCCGCGGGCTCCGCCTCCGCCTCGGCCTTGGCCGCCTCGCGCTCGGCGATCTCCTGCTTCAGCGCGGCGGGTGAGAACCGCATGGTGGCGCCGCTCTCCACATCACCGCCGCCGAACGGGCCGGACGCGCCGCTCGCGGCGTCGGACTCCTCGGAGCCCGGCGCGGGCGAAGCCGGTGCCGGGGGAGTGGGCTCGTAGGACGGCGAGGGCGGCTCGGACGAGGCCGCCGACGCCGCCTCGGACGGCGCGGCCGGAGCCGGCGACCAGCCGGGCTCGAATCCGCCGGCCGACGGCAGCCCCGGTACGGACACCGGCGCCCCCTGCGGCGGCGGAGGCGGCGCCAGGTGCGAACCCGCTCCGCCCGAGGAGTCGCCCGGCGCGTTCTGCGTGTACCAGGCGGGCGGGGTGTAGTCGATGGTGAACTCACCCGTCATCTCGGCGGGATCCGCGTCGGACGACTCGTCGACGGGCGTGTTCCATCCCCCGCTGATCTCGTCCCGATCGCCGTTCACTTTGCCTCCTGGTGTGGTCGAGCACCCTTGTGCCGTGGTGGGTGGGGGCGACCGTTCCCGTTCTGGCCGGTCCGCCCGGCTCTCCCCCTTGCGACGCGCAGTGCCTGCCCGCAGGTTCCTCTGCCGCGCCCCCACCCACCCTAATCGCCATGGGGCGCACTACGGCAGGCCGTATCGCCCGCGGTAACTGTCCCGTAGGTCACGCACGGCTCTCCCACGCGGTGAGTGCGTCAGAAGGTGAAGGAACGGGCCATTTGTCGCGCATCGGGACGTGGCCGGACAGAGCGAGAGGGTGCCCGGCCCGGGCAGCGAGAGGGCCACCGGTCCCGGACACAGCGAGAGGGCGGCAGTACCGGACAGCCGCCCCCGCACCGTGCAGTCGCGCTACTTGAGGTCGAACTCCCCGTCCCGTGCGCCCAGTACGAACGCGCGCCACTCGGCCTCCGTGTAGCGCAGCACGGTCTCCGGATCCAGCGACGAGCGCATGGCGACCGCACCTCCCGGGAGGTGGGCGATCTCGACCCGCTCCTCGACGTTCTCGGTACCGGGTGCGCTCAGCCACTCCACATCCGAGATGTCGAGAGCGTAGAGCTCGTCCTTTTCCTGCTGGGTGCCCATGCGCCCGTCCCTTCCGTTCCGTCGAATGTGCCGTTCCCCCGCCATGATCCTGAAAAGCGGCCGGTCCGGGGGCCGAACGGGAGAGGTTCAGTCCATCCTGCGGGCAGTGCCCAGCAATCCGGTCTCCACATCCGTCGCACTGGTCATCACCCAGTGGCGCTCGCGGCCCGCCACCCAGAGGGTGACACCGTCGGCCAGAGTGGGCAGGGCCTCGCTCTCGGTGCGTGCGAGCCCCAATATCCGGCCGATCTGCTCCGCCTCGGCCGGGGACACCCGCTGCACGCCCACCAGCGTCGCCGCCCGCATCAACCGGGGCGCCACAGGGCTCAGATAGGGCAGCAGCGTCAGCACCGACTGCCACGGCGAGGACACCACCCGGCCACGGGGCGGACGCATACCGCAGTCCCGCACCACCACGACCGGACTGCCGACGGTCGCACCGGTCGGCGGTACCCGGCCCACGTCATGGAGCGAGATGCACTCGAGACCGGCGCCCGCCGCCTGGGCCAGCGTGGTCCACGCCTGGGTGCGGCCCGTCTCGACCGCCACCCGCGCACCCGTACCGGCCGCGCGCAGCGCCAGCACCTGCGCGGTCCACAGACCACCGATCAACAGGACGTCGTACGGCGCCGGCCGGTGGAACCCGATCATCTGCGGGCGGCCCTCGGCGTCGTCTCCGATGATCACGCCGTCGTCACCCACCGGCAACGACAGCGCGCCCAGATGGTCCGCCGCCAGGGTGTGCCCTGCATGGCGCGGCCCGAGCAGCCCCCGCCTCGGAGCGATGTTCTTCGTCACTGCGCGCCTCCCAGCGGGAGCGTGGCCAGGACGCCCGGCAGCTGCTCACGGTCCAGCCGTACGAGACCGACCTCCGCGTGCCGGGCCGCCTGCTCCAATATCCTTCGTACGCCGACGAGTTCGGTGTCCGATCCGCCGGTGATCCGCACGTGGCCCCGTACGGACATGTGGCCCTGGTGCGCCCCGCGGCGCACCGTCAGGCTGAACGTCGTCGCATACGCGGGCACCGAGGTCAGCAGCGCGACGAGCCGCGGCAGCGGAGTCGCACCCCGGCCGAGCTCGGGCCAGCGGTCCACGGCGTAGGTGGTGTGCCAGCGGTCGTCGCAGCGCCAGACCCGCGTCGTCTCCGTCGTCCGCCGCTGAGGCGCGGCGTCCGGGCGCCCCGCACGCGCCGACAGGATGGGGTTGGCGCACGCGGACGTCGCCACGGCGGAGTTGAGCTCCTCCTGGTCCAGCACCGAGGCCCGGAACCCCGCACCGGTGATGCGGCTCGCCACATGGTCCGCGACCCGCACCAGACAGCGTTGAGCCCCGCCCATACCGCCGCCGCGGGCCTCCACGGCCTCCCGGCACAGCTCCGGATCCAGCTTGACCGCCACCCAGGTCATCCGCAGCGCGGGCGCCCCCGTCCGGTCCTGGAGAGGGGCGTACGAGAGCCGGGCCACCGACCGCTCCGGAAGGTGCGGCGCCGGAGCGGGACGTACCTGCTGCACGAGCTGCGCGGACTCCAGCACGATGTCGTCCACCGCGAGCGCGTCACCGAGGAGGGACAGCGGAAGCGCCCGCGCCCCCATGGCCTGACGGAGCGACTCGCCGCTCGCCTCGACCCGTACGACCGCGGTCAGGAAGGTGCCGTCCCCGATCATGCCGACCGTGCGGCGCGCGCCGTCGACGTAGATGTACGGAGCGAACCCCGGCACGTTCTCCGCGACCGGGGCCAGCTGCGGCTCCGTCTCGGCCGGGGAGGCCGTGGCGGTCCGCCTGCGACGGCGGAGGGAGGACACGGTCGACAGCCAGTCCTGGACGGCGCGGCCCCTGCGGCGTACCACCGCGAGGAGGATCAACAGACACGCGATCACACCGGCGGGGATCAGCCAGGCACCACCGAGCGCGGCGCCCACCACCGCGACTGCCAGGGCCGCTTCGACGAGCACCAGCTGCCGCAGCGCGGGCCCGACACGGCCGGTCCTGGAGATCGAATGGAGCGTGGTCGCGGCGGGGGCGTCCGCCGACTGACGGGAGGCCGCGCCGTCAGGCCCGTTGCTGCGTTGCCGCCGGGAAGGGCCGGGCGTTCGCTGGGTGGACCGCCTCGTGCGCTCGCCCGTCGCTGCAGCCATCGCCGCGTTGCCCCCTCGTGTCCGTATTCACCGTTTTTTACACGGGCGTTGATCGGGCGATCACCCTACCTGAGCGGTGAGAGCCAAGTGCCAACAGGCATAGTAGGGGTCCCGGTCGGCGGCAGCGGTCCACGGCGGGTGTGGGAACCTGGTCGCCCACTGGGGAGAAGGGGCAGCGCGCACATGGCATCACGGCGGGACGAACTCAATGCCTACACCTTCGCGAAGCGGAGGTTGGTCGCACAGTTCCTGCAGCCCCACCCGTCCGGCTCGGAGGAGGGCGCACCGCGCCCCCTTCGCGCGGTGGTGCCCGGAGCGATCGTCGGCGTGGTCGTCCTGGCGGTGTTCGGAGCCTGGGGAATGTTCAAACCCGTGGCACCCCAGAAGTGGGACACCCCCTACGAGAACGTCATCATCGCCAGCGATTCCACCACCCGCTACGTGGTGTTGGTGACCGACGGCAAGACGCAGCTCCACCCCGTTCTGAACATGTCCAGCGCCAAGCTGCTCCTGGCCCCGGACAAGGGCAAGGTCGTCAACGTCGGGGAATCGGTCCTCGACAGCGGCAAGATCCCGCACGGGGCGACCCTCGGCATCCCGTACGCCCCGGACCGCCTGCCCGGCAAGACCGAAGCCGGTGCCGCGAAGCGCTGGGCGGTCTGCGAGCGGCCCGGCGAGGGCGGCCGGGCCATCCAGAAGGCGGCGTTCGTCTTCGCGGAGCGCGAGCAGCAGAAGACCGAGGGCACGAGCAAGCTGCAGGGCGGCGAGGTGATGTACGTCGAGGGCCCCGGACCGGACAGGACCCGCTACATCGTGGACACCACGGGCACGGCCTACGCGGTGGAGAAGGACGAAGTGCTGCTGCGCGCCCTGTTCGGGCAGGGCAGCAAGCCCCAGCGGGTGTCCGACGACTGGCTGGCGACGCTGCACAAGGGGGACGCGGTGACCTTCCCCGCCATCGAGGGAACTCCCGGTGCTCCGGCGGGAGTTCCGGGTGAGCTGCAGGACGGGGACAACCGGGTGGGCATGGTCCTCGCCGCGATCTCCGGCGCCGGCACCCAGCAGTACGTGGTCCTGCCGGGCAGGGTCGCCCCGGTGTCCGACTTCGTCGCCAAACTCCTGCTCAGCAGTCGCGCCCTGGTCGGCCTCGACCAGGACGGCAAGGCGCAGCACGTCAGCGCCGGAGCGTTCGAGCCCGGTGCGGCCTTCGGCCAGGAGATGAAGTGGCCCAAGGACGAGTCGACCGCCGTCAACTCCGCGAGCACGGCGAGCGGAAGCCGTAACACCGTCTGCAACGTCCTGCGCAGCGTCTCGGACAAGAACGGCACCAGCACCCTCAGCACCTGGGCCGGCACGGGCTTCCCCGCCACCCTCCCCACCGGCTCCAGCAGCGCGTACGTCACCCCCGGATCCGGGCAGCTCTTCCGGCAGTTCAAGGGATCCAGCCCCGAGTCGGGCCCGCTCTTCCTGGTGACCGACACCGGACTGCGCTACGCGATGCAGTCCAACGGCGACAGTGTCGAGGACGACTCCGGAATCGGTGAGTCCGGCACGAAGGAGGGGAAGGCGCAGAGCCAGCAGGAAGCCCAGCAGGCGCAGAACCATCTCGGGTACAAGGACGTCGATCCCGCGCCCGTACCCGCCGCCTGGTCCGCCTTCCTGCCGACCGGCCCCCGACTGTCGACCGGCGCGGCCCGCCAGCCGCAGGGTTCGTGAGGAGCGACCGCGTGACCACGGACTCCTCTTCCTCCCGGGCTTGTTCGCGACGGCTGCTGACAGCCGCGGCCGCCACCGCCGTACTCGTCGTCTCGCTGCCGGTGCTGCCCGCAGCCGCGGACGACTCCACCCAGTGCACCTTCCCCTCGAAGAAGTACGCCGGCCGCCCATGGGCGCTGCAACGCGTGCTGATGGACGAACTGTGGGAGCAGTCCACGGGCAAGGGCGTGAGGGTGGCCGTCATCGACACCGGCGTCGACGTCAAGAACCCCCAGCTCACGAAGGCCGTGGACACCGGGAGCGGCAAGAACCTCCTGGACAAGAACATCAAGGACGACAACGGCAACAAGATCGAGCGCGGCAAGGAGAACGGCACCACCGACGTGGTCGGCCACGGCACCAAGGTCGCCGGCATCATCGCCGCGCGAGAGGCGAAGGGCACCGGCTTCACCGGCCTCGCTCCCGACGCGACGATCATCCCCATCCAGCAGAACGACGCCGAGGGCCATGGAACGGCGGAGACCCTGGCAACCGCCATCAACTACGCGGCCGGGCAGGGGAGGGCCGACGTCATCAACATCTCCCAGGACACGGCCAACGCGGTGAAGCCCACGCCCCTCCTGGAGCAGGCGGTGAACGCAGCCCTCGCCAAGGAGATCGTGATCGTCGCCTCGGCCGGCAACGACGGGCTGGGCGGAAACGTGAAGAAGACCTACCCGGCGTCGTACGACGGTGTCCTGGCCGTCGCCTCCTCGGACCGCAACAACGAACGCGCGGCCTTCTCCCAGTCCGGCGACTTCGTGGGCGTCGCGGCCCCCGGCGTGGACATGGTCTCGACGGTCCCCGGCGGGGGGCACTGCTCAGACAACGGCACCAGCTTCTCGGCCCCGTACGTCGCCGGCGTCGCGGCCCTGATCAAGGCCAAGCACAAGGACTGGACGCAGGAGCAAATCGTCGCCCAGATCGAGCAGACGGCGGAACGCTCGATCGCGGGCCACGACCACCTGGTCGGCTGGGGCGTCGTCGACCCGGTGCGCGCGCTGACCGAGGATGACAAGCCCATCGAGAAACCGGTGGCACACGAAGGTGTGAGCAAGGGCAAGGCGCCGGTTCCGGCCGCCATCCATCTGGGCGAAACCGCGGACGAGCGTAACGCCAGGCTCGCCACGTACGTCGTGGTGGGTGGGGCAGTCCTGGTCGCCGCCATCGCGGGTGCGGCAGTGACCGTACGCGACAGGCAGCGGAGGCAGGGACGACCCGGCGGAATGTGACGTCGTGGAAGTCACGTGATGGAGAAGACAGTTGGTCCTGTCAGTGCCATTGGCTAGAGTGATGCTATGGGGCCAGTGCTGTTCACGTGGGTGCGAAAGCAACGCAAAACGGCCTGAGCAAACGGGGAAACGGGGAAGGACAGCAACGTGACCGAGGGCAAAGGGGATCTCCGGCGCGGGGTAGGCGCCCTGGAGAAGTTCCAGAAGAGCGTGAACGCGTTGCTGGCCGAACTCGAGAGTTCGCCGGCCGGGAAGTCGAAGGTCGCGGCACAGAGGGTGTCGCGCAATGCCTTCAGCGGCGGGAACACGGGCTTCGCGGAGGCGGACGGCCTCTACACCCAGTACAACCGCGTCCACGAGTCGCTCGTCACGCTGTCGAAGTCGCTGGGCGAGCAGATCGAATACCTGAGCCTCGGTGTGCACGCGGCGGCTGTCGGCTTCGACAACGTGGACGACGACACGCGGCGTCGGTTCTACGAGATCCAGGCGCACATGGACGCCGAGCGCGAGAAGGCACAGGCGGAGAGGCACGCCAAGCCTGAGCAGAACGCCGACAAGCAGAGCGACGCGGGGTGGGCAGCCGAATGAGTGAACCGAAGAAGCCGGGTTCCGAGGAACAGCCGGAACTGACTCCCGCGGAACAGAAGCAGCAGGACACGGAGCGCGTCCAGGGGCAGCTGATCGTCACGGACGTGACGCGCCAGATGCAGGGCGTGATGGAGGTGTTCGGCTTCGGTGGCCCGAGCACCTCGGGGCGGACGTCCTTCGAGGGCCATGAGCTCAACGCGATGATCGACCTGATCGAGAACTCCAATCCGGCGGACCTCGAGGACGCAGGCCAGGCGCTGCTGAAGGCGCGTACCGCGATCAACGACGCGGCGAAGGAACTGGGCGACTTCATCAAGGCGGTCGACTGGGAGGGCGAGTCCGGAATCGCCTTCCGCGACTGGGGCAACGGTCTGGTCGCCCATGCCGAGAAGCTGGGCGAATACGCGCAGACGGCCGGCGACCAGATCACGGTCGCGGGCACCGGACTTGCCTCGGTACGCAGCTCCCTCCCGCCCCGCGACAGCCGCCTCATCCGCAAGTCCCCGGAACAGATCGAGAGTCCGGCGCGGATCGAGGCAAACCCGGAGTACGCGGCGGCGGTGAAGGTCGAGAAGGACCGCCAGGAGGCCATCAACCAGGCGAACCGGCTGGCTTCGTACTACGCGGTCTCGGAGGAGACGCTGGCGGCGCAGGAGCCGCCGCGGTTCGAGAAGAAGCTTGATGTTGCGATGCCTAAGCCGGGAGGGCTTCGGGTTGGCGACGGACCAGGGACATCGTCTACGGGCTCCGGCTCATCAGGCAGCGTGGACTCGGGAGACGTAGCGGCGCATTCGGTGATCGGCAGCCCGGGCTCTGCAACAAACGGCCATGGCTATGAGACGCCGCCGACCGTAGCGCCCGTCCTGGACCAGAGCACATCGACAGAAATCAACAGTGTCGCCACTCCTCCGGCGCCGGTGACCTCTTCAGGCACGCCTACACCAGCACCGACTACGAGCCCTGCGGTATCCGGGGGAGGTCCGACTCCTCCCATGGCAACCGGCTTTGTGAACCCCGTGACAACTGGCTCACGGGGGCCCCAGTCACCAACAGGCGCACCCAGGGCTGTTGGCCAAGCGGGCGGTAATGGTGCTCGGACAGGTAGCGGCCCGGCGTCCAACAGCCGCACTACCGGACCTCAAGTGGGGCGCCCCTCGCCCATGAACGGAGGAACACCCTCCGCACGTGGGGTTACCGGTCCGCAGTCCCCGACTGCCGGTCGATCCGGTGTCACGGGCGGCAGGCCGACATCTGTCGGTCATGCGGGTACGTCCGGAGCTGCCGCCCCGCGTGCGGGCCGAGGCGGCATCGTCGGGGGTACACCCCAGCGTTCGGCGCCCGGGGCGTCCGGAGGCACGCGTGGTGCCCCACGCGGCACCGTCATCGGAGCTGGCGGAGCGGCACGGCCGGGAGGTCCAGTCAGCGGGGTCGGACAACGCGGCGTCGTCGGCAATGGAAGCGGTAACGCCCCTCGTCCTGCGGGGCGGGGTACCCCCAGTGCCAACGGGGTTGTCGGCACGCCCCGTGGTGGCCCCGCACGGCCCGGGGCGGGCGCGAAGGGCTTCAGCGCAGGCGGTGCTGGTCTCGTGCGTGGCCCGGCGGGCCGGAAGGACTCCGGGGACGAGGACCAGGACGACGGCACGCCGCGCCCGGACTACCTGACAGAGGACAGAGAAACGTGGGAGGCCGGCCGGCGCGGAGCCGCACCGCCGGTGATCGAGTAGGTACACGGAAGGTTCGGAAGTCAGGATGACAGCAGGAATGAGCCAGACCCGAAAGCGCCGTGTATCTCTCGGATTGAGAGGGCGCCTGTTCGGCACGATGGTCGTAGCCACTGCCTGGTCTGTGGGATTCGCGGGGGCTGCCCCCTCGGCGATGGCTGAGGATGTGCAATCGAAGCAGTGGTACCTCAGTGCGATGCAGGCTGAGGAAATGTGGAAAATTGCAACGGGTGAGGGCATTAAAATTGCTGTCATCGATAGTGGTGTTAATTCCTCGACGCCCTCCTTGAAGGGGAAGGTGCTGAAGGGGTTCGACGCCACCGGGGCTGAAGGTGACGAGTACGACGATTATGCCGGACATGGAACTACCATGGCTGAGTTGATCGCCGGAACGGGGAACGGTGGAGGGCTGAAGGGCCTGGCACCGGGGGCAAAAATCATTCCCATGCGGATCACCGATACGGAATTCCAAAACAAGCATTCGGTGAATGCGTATGACACGCGAGACGCAATCAGGGCTGCAGCCGACAGTGAGGCGCAGATCATCAGCATGTCGTTCGGCAGTGAGTTCCCAACTGCTGAGGAGCGAGCAGCTGTCGAGTACGCGCAAGACAAGGGAAAACTATTCTTTGCTCCTGTTGGAAACAGCGGGAAGGAAGGGAATAAGGAAGAGTACCCGGCGGCGTACCCCCAAGTTGTTGGAGTTTCCGCAGCGGACAGCGGCGGAAAAGTGGGCGAATTCTCTCAACATGGCCAAATCACCGACATTGCGGCTCCCGGCAGCGATGTGCCGTACTGGTGTGACGAAACCTTCCAAAAGTACTGTGACGGCAACGGCACGAGCCAGGCAACCGCCATTGCTTCTGCCTCGGCAGCCCTCGTGTGGTCCGCTCACCCGGACTGGACCGCGAACCAAGTCCTCAACGTACTGTTTGACACCGCTAGCCGGGACTGGGAAAAGGGCACGCTCAGCAAGTATCTAGGCCACGGCCTGATTCGGCCCTCCATGATCCTTCTGAAGGGCAAGGGGGACCCCGGCGCCCCGGACATCAGTCCTCTCACCAATGAGAAGACTGCCGGCTCCCCAGCCTCACCCGCCGCATCCGCATCAGGTTCGTCACAGCCTGAGAAGAAGGAGAAGGCGGAGGACGCCGCTATGGCAGGCTCCAGCACGGAGAAGGATGACGGTAGCCAACTGGGCCTGATCCTCGGCGGAGTGGCAGTGGTACTCGTCCTCGGCGGCGGCGCTTTCGCGCTCGCTCGCAAGCGCCGTACCGCCTGACTGACCGTAGTTCCTCATACACACCCCCGGCGTGCATGCCGGACCGAACAAGAGCACCAGGAAGGAAGCCAGAACTATGGCGGATCAGAAGCTTTCAGATGAGATGCTCCTCAAGCTCGAGGGCGAGCTCACCAAGCGATTCGACTCCGTGAGGGGCCAGCTGAAGACGCTGCAGGCGACGATCGACAGCCTGGAAGGCGCCTGGAAGGGCATCGGCGCCAGCGCCTTCAACGTCAAGCAGGCTGACATCAACCTGAAGATGGGCAACATCGCCACCCGGCTGGTCAACTTCCAGGAAGCCATCAAGGCGGCCCGGACCATCTCCGGTAACACCGAAGACGAGATCAGGCAGGCCCTCCAGGGCGTCGACGTCGTCCCCGGCCACTCGGGTGGCTCCGAGGTCAAGACGTCAGCTATCAACGCCCTCTGAACCTTGCCGTACCCGTACGACGTACGGGCCATCACACCGCACTAGATTGAACTGGAGGACCGTATGCCGACCAACGACGGCACGATGGTTGTCACTTACTCGAGCCTGGAGCAGGCCGCCGGGGACATCGACCGGCAGAGCAGGCAGCTTCAGGAGGACCTTGCGGCGATCAAGCGCATGGTCGCCAGTGTGTCCGAGCTCTGGGTGGGCGAGGCCAAGTCGGCCTACGACGCCGCGCAGACCGGCTGGGACCGCGACGCCACGGGGATCCACACCGCTCTGTCTGAGATCTCTCGCAAGGTGCGCGACGCCGGTACCGCGTACCACGCGGGTGACAAGCGGGCGCGGGCCAACTTCGAGTAGGTCTCGCCAGGCAACACAACAAAGGTCAGGGTGGGCACGCACGGGAGGTGCCCACCCTGACCTTTGTCGTGGGACCCACACAGTCGGTGATCGAGTAGGTACACGGAAGGTTCGGAAGTCAGGATGACAGCAGGAATGAGCCAGACCCGAAAGCGCCGTGTATCTCTCGGATTGAGAGGGCGCCTGTTCGGAACGATGATCGTAGCCACTGCCTGGTCTGTGGGATTCGCGGGGGCTGCCCCCTCGGCGATGGCTCAGGATGTGCAATCGAAGCAGTGGTACCTCAGTGCGATGCAGGCTGAGGAAATGTGGAAAATTGCAACGGGTGAGGGCATTAAAATTGCTGTCATCGACACCGGCGTCAACCCGTCGACACCCTCACTGAAGGGTCAGGTCCTCAAGGGGTTTGATGCGACGGGCGTCGAAGGCGATGAGCACAACGATTATCGCGGCCACGGCACCACCATGGCTGAGCTGATTGCTGGAACTGGCAAGCGTGGAGGGCTGCAAGGCCTTGCGCCAGGCGCCAAGGTCATCCCGGTGCGAATCACCGATACGGAGCTGCAAAGCACACATTCTGTGAATGCGCATGACGACGCGGATGCTATCAGAGCTGCAGCGGACAGTGATGCGCAGATTATCAGTATGTCATTTGCCAGTGATTTCGCCCGAGGGGAAGAGCGGGAAGCAGTCGAATACGCGGAGAGTAAGGGGAAGTTGTTCTTCGCGGGAGTAGGAAACAACGCGCAAGAGGACAACAAGGAGCAGTACCCTGCTGCGTACCTGCAAGTTGTCGGTGTTGCGGCCACTGATAGTAGTGGTCGGGCATCAACATACTCTCAGCACGGGAAAGTCGTAGACATCGCTGCTCCTGGGGATGGCATTCCAACGTGGTGTGACTCGAATTTCAAGAACTACTGCGACTCCGAAGGTGGAACCAGCCAGGCGACTGCCATCACATCAGCCGCCGCCGCCCTGATCTGGTCCGCCCACCCGGACTGGACCGCGAACCAGGTCCTCAATGTCCTCCTCGACACGGCTGGGCGAGGCGACATGGAAAAGGGCGAGCTCAGCAATTACGTCGGCCACGGCCTGATTCGCCCCTCCATGAACATCCTGAAGGGCAAGGGTGACCCCGGCGCCCCGGACATCAGCCCTCTCACGCAGGAGAAGACGTCCGATTCCACAGGCTCCGCCGCCCCGTCCGCACCCACCTCGGCCGAGCCTGAGACGGACAGGAAGGCGGACGACGCTGCCATGGCAGACGCCAGCACCGAGAAGAACGACGACGACCAACTGGTCATGATCCTCGGCGGAGTAGCCGCTGTACTCGTGCTCGGCGCCGCAGCCTTCGCCCTTGTCCGCCAACGTCGCACCACCTGAACACCTGCCCAGCGCCGGGTAGCCGAGGGGCCGGGACGGGTGCACCCTCGGCGCCTACCAGCACGATCTGCGGTCCCCCGTCCTCAGCCTGCCGCCGGACGCACGTCCCCCATCGAGATCACTGGTCCTTCAACAGGGTCCACCACCAGCCGATGCTGGCGATCGGCAGAGGCTGATCCGCCTCCCGTTCCTGGAACGGGGAGGCCGCGCTGCCGGCGGGCAGGTCAGCGGGGTTCTCCGGATTGACGTAGCGATTGGTGGTCAGGGACCAGTCGTAGTCGGCGCGGATCCAGGAGTCGCAGTCCGTGATCCAACGGCGGAGTTCAGGGCCGGCGTCGAGAAGGATCTGGTCGCGGAGGCGCAGGTAGAGGGCCATGGCGCGGGTGTGCATCACGGCGGTCTCGCTCACCGCTTCGTCGAGGGTGCATTTCCGCTCGTACGCGATCAGGTCGACGATGTTGCCGTATCCCTCTTGGCTGCGTTCCCGCTCCTTGTGGTACGAGACCAGGTCGTTGGACCAGCCGATGATCGAGGCGAAGATCTCGACGAACCCACGGACGTCGTGACGCTCGTAGTCGGCCGCGGGGAGGTCGTACCCGTGGATGATCTCGCTGAGGGTCGAGAAGATCTTGACCCCGGAGGAGTCGAGCCGGACCGCCAGGTGGTCGGAGAGGGTGGGGATCCGTCCTGCGGCGCTGTTGGCGGCCATCCAGATCTGGCCCTGGAGGTAGGCGCGGAAGCTGGCGGCCCAGCGTGCGGTCTGCACGGGTGTGGTCAGGCCGTCTAGCCGCAGCCGCAACTCACGTAATGCGGCGCTGTAGTTGTCGTCGGCGCGTGCCGCCCAGGGGACGTCGACGACGCGCTGGAGCTTGGTGATGATGAGCAAGGTCGCGTCAGGGGATGCAGCGACCGGCCCCTCGTCGCAGAACTCGTCGTCGAACGCGAAGAGCCACATGAGGAAGTCCGAGGTCCACTGCAGCGCCCCGAGACGTCCCGCGGGCGCGCCACGGCTGGTTATCTCACCCACGGAGATCCGCGTCAGCCGCTCGCGTTGCGCTCGGTCGGAGTAGAGGCCGAATCGATCGAGCCAGGCGGCCGAGCGTTCGTCGATCTCACGCCAACTCGGGTGGATTCCGGAGGGGAGCGGAACCCACAGCTGAGGGATCTTCGGCGCTGGAGCTGGGGAGGTCATGTACCGCCCTTTCGCATGTTCTTTTCAATGCCTCTGAGACCCGGAAGTTAGCAAGGTGTACGGGGAACGGGTACAGCCGTTTCCAGCCTGCTTGGCCGGTGTACGGCTGTCCCTTTCGGCCCGGGGGCAGGCGCCTGGTCACGTCTCAGCGGCCTGTGGGAGGTGCGAAAGCGGTTGATCACGCATCGTTTACGGTTGATCGGCCTCGGAGCGCAGTTGGCCCGAAAGTGCCTCTTGATAGTTCATGATTCACCGACCCAAGCCTGCGGCACGGAGGTTCTGCCCCCGCCGGCCCGTCGCAAGGGCTGCGCTTACCCCGCTCGGCGCGGCACTCCGCCGCAGGCGGACCACGAGGGAGCATCGGCGCGACCAGGCGGCTTCAACACTCGCCCTTGCGGCTCGTCACAGCGAAGTCGTAGTTCGGGACGGTCACGGTGCCGGGGTTGCCCGCGATCCCCGGGGGTTTGTAGTCCCCGTCCTTCGACGGCGTGCGCACGACGTGTACGCAGAAGGCTGCGTCCGCGCCTGCGGCCTGGACCGTGTAGTCGGCGTCGGAGGGCTTGTTCGAGGCTGCGGCGCCGGCGTCCACACCGCTCTGCGGCGCGCCCCCGCCACCGTTCTCGACGACCTCTTCCTCGATCATCTTCGCGAATTCCTGATCGAAGCCGCTGTCATCACCGAAGATGTCGCCGAAGCGCGAAGTGCCGTCCAACTCCGCCGCGGCCTGGCTGACCGCACTGGACAGTTCGTCGTCGCTCCACTCCGCGTCGGCGACCACGGCCATGAACTGGAACGCCGAATAGATACCGATCCCCGCCATCCCGAAGAGGACGACTCGCGCGGCGACAAAGGCGGAGTCGGGAAGTTCGGGCGCCGAAGGATTGAACGACTCACGCCACCGGCGGACCCGATCCGCCTTGACGCAGCCCATGGCCACGAGCCCGGCAGCCAACACGAAAATCAGGACGACCATCAACAAAGCCTTTACTGTTCCATTTTTCGGACAGGTAGTCAAAGAAGCAGGCACATTTTGCAGCCGTGAGGCCAATATTCGCTATGAGCAGTGATCTGAATTGTCGAGTTTCTTCGAATATTCGCGAATAAGGTTCTTGAGTGCCTCTGCGTCGGGCTTCCCCCCTGAAATCCGAATGCTTGCAAATACTCTCTCGCTGCTCGTCGGGGGCACGAGGCAGGTCACTTCCCCGATTGCTCCCGTTTTTGAGTATATGTACTTTCCGTCTCTTGTTACTGTGTCGCCCGGGTCGACGTTGTTGAACGGCATGGCGGCGACCTTTAGTAGTGATGCATCCTTGCGTAGCCACTCGGAGCTGGCTGACAGTACTTCTTTGCCGTCAACGTATATGCGGCACCTTCTGATGCCTTCCGCTTCGTGACGGGATACTACGGACACCTTCTTTCCCGGTGGCATGAAAGGGTCGAGGAACTTTGACGAGATGGATTTTCCACAGAGCGAGCCGGGGGTCGCGTAGGATTTCTCGGGAGCGGAGCAGGCCGAGTTCAAGCTCGCCAAGATGATCACCCCCGCAATTGAGGCTGGGAGTCTCAGTTTGGCGCGACGGCTCAGGCCGGATCCCTCCATAATGTTTCCCTTCTACTGGAATGCTGCGGTGACGGTGTGGTTGTTCTGAAGGATCGTCGTTTTTCCGACTTTCCCTCTGTGGCTATGTGGGAATGTCGGTCTCGAGGTCATTAGCCATTTTCTGACCCGCTGTGGAGGCATCGTTAAATCCGTCCCGGGTTCCCGCTCGCGTCCACTCCGCGAACTGTTCTATCTCAGGGTTTTTGTGTGTCCTGCCAGCGCCGTCTGCTGCGATCCTGGCAAGTTCGGTATTCTTTTCCGTGCTATCTTCCCAAAGCTCTCCCACGGTCTTCCCTGCCTCCTTCAAGTTCTCGGGCTCGCTATCCTTGAAAAGCTGTTCCAGTACAGCTCCGGTCACAGTCCCTGCCACTCCGCCCGTTGCAGCTCCTACGGCCGGGCTCGCGATAAAGCTTGTGCCAATTCCTATACCTGTGCCAATCACTCCTGAGGCGATGCCCTTCTTCTGGTTCACCGCATGTTCGAAGTCGCTGTCAGCTTCGTTCGCTTCCCCCAGCACCGCCTCTTGGCGCCCGATGGCTAGGGTTCCTCCGACCTCACCGGACCTTCGGGAAATTTCTTTGATCGTTTCTTCGGTGGAGTGAGGGTACTTTTGATCATCGGGTAGGTTGGGATTCAGGTGGTAATCCATGAGGCTGGCCATGTAGGATTTCTGGCCTACTTCGACAGCAGCGTACCCCTCCGGATTCTGGCCCAGGCTCACCAGCAGGCGAGTCACATCCGTGTGCTCCAGATTGGCGATGTGCCCAGAGATCGGGAAGAGCTTCGGAACACTCGTGTTGTTCTCGCTGGCTTCGGTGGTTGCCCGATGGATGTCAGGTAGATATTCGGATGCAATCTGGCCGATGCTGTCTGACATGTATCCATGCCCGGTCAAGCGCTCTGGGTCATCTGAAATGGAGGCAGTGAGACTCTCCATGAGCCTCGCCTGATTCGCATTATGGGCCGGTAGGTCAGCCGCCGGGATTTCACCCGCCAGGTGCCCGGTCGTCGCCGCCTCCAGAGCCAACGCCATGGCGTTCCGGCCGGAGATGCTATCCTCGCCCTTGTCCGTATAGTCCTTCGGCCAGTCCCGCTCCTCGAAGAGATAGTCGAAGTTGCTGAGCTCCCTCCTCCCCATCTTTTTGTCGCTGTCAGTACCTTCCTTGAATTCGTGATCCTCGTCCTTCGTCAGGAACGTGTCATTGAAAAACTCCGTCGCAGCGTCAGGGCTGCTCGAAAGCGCCTTCATGAAGCCCGTCATCGGGTCCATGCCGGAATCCGATCCGGTGCGGTTGAGGGTCGGGTCCATGGGGGCCGGGGTGTTCCAGGTTCCGTGCCTCCCGTTGTCAGTGCGTTCCTTCTCGGTCTTGATCAGCTCGTTCCCGTAGTCGTTGAGGAAGCTGTTGTCGTAGTTCCCCCAGCGCATGAGATTGCTCATCACCTGGAAGCCGACGGTTCCTGAATTCTTCGAGATGGGCTGACTGCCGAGCTCCACCATCTCGTGCTTCCACTGCGTCATCCCGGAAGAGTCACTATGACTGGCAGTGGCCAAGGTGAGACTCAGGTTCTTCTGCAGGTCGTCGTACTGGTCGCCTCGCGCCTCCCTCAGCTCATGGGGTCCTCCAGGAGTGTTCAGCCCTGCCCAGAAGTCCAGCGTCCCCTGCGCCTTCAGCTTTTCCGCGAAGCGGGCGCTGAACAGCTCGTCACCCGACATCTTCTTGAGCCCGGCGTTCAGCTTGTCGAACTCCCTGACCGTGAGGTCCTCCGGGTCCTTCTTCGCGATAGCCGCCAGTTCATCGGCTTCCTTGATCGCGTGGGCCGCGGAGTCCCGGTCCTTGTACTCGGCACCTGCGAATCCCAGAGCTGCCTGGTCCGCAAGAGCTCTAAGCGCGACGGAGCCCGTGTGGTCGATTTCGGTCGCCTTGTCGAGGATCCTCTGCAGTTCGCCGCGGAGCGCGTTGACATCGCGCTCGGCCTCGCTGGAGGCGGGGACGGTCGGCCCCAGGGGCGGGTCGGTATAGGCGATACCAGCCGTGACCGTGAACCCGCCCCCGCTGGTCGTGGCGACCCTGAGGTTCTTCGCCGCCCCGCGTTCCAAGGCCTCGTTCAGCTGGCCCTGGCAGGCCTTCAGCTCGTTGCGCGTGTCCTTGAGGATGTTCCACAGAGACTTGGCCTGCTGGTGCGCGTCGTCGAACTCGCGCACCGTCTTGTCGACGAACCCTTTGGTGACATTGGCGTTGTCGCCTGACCAATCGGCCTTGTCGGCCTTTGCCTTGAGATCGTCCCGGGCGTCCACCTGCAGGACGGCTAGGTTGCTCACCATGGTCGACCAGTCGGTGACGGCCTGGTCCAGCTGCCCGAATGTGGCGAAGCGCAGGGTTTCCAGATCCATCAGTTGTCCGCCTTGTTCTTCTCACCCTTGGGCGCGTTGTCGTCGTCGAAGGCCTCATCGAGCACGGCGATACTGCTGACCCTGCTCCGAACGTACTGGTCGTCTCCGTCGTGCACGTACTTCGTGAAGTCCATGTGGTTCGCGATGTGACCACACGCATCCAGAAGGGACTTGAGCTGGACGTCCCATTTGCTCGCCACGTGCCTGAGAGCGCCACCGAGTTCGAAACCCTGCGTGGTGAGATCGCCCGCCGCTGATTCGCTGGTCGGGACTGCTACGCGGGCCTCTTTCCACAAGCGCGTATTCAGCTTGGAGGCCTCGTTACGGACGCCCGACAGGTCGGTCTGGTTGACGGCGAGGTCTCCCTTCTTGCCTCCACCGCCCCCAGGCGCGGCCTTGTTGAGACGCATCTGCGTCCCGCCCTCGCCGGCCGCATCCGTCTTCAACTGTTCCCACTCGGCCCATGCCATGCGTGGAGTCCCCCTAGGTCCGTACTCGGAATGTCGTCGTGCCGGAATCTCAACTGCTCCGCCGCCCGCCCCGAACGCCGGAGCGGGCGGCAACAGCGGCGTAAAGCCTGCCGTCCACCGCCCGCCCCGGTCCCGCCACAAGCCCTACCGGTCGCCGTCCATGAGCCCCGACTGCACCAGCGGGTTCCCGCGGCGCCGGGTGACGAAGACGCCCCGCCCCGGGGGCATCGGGCGCGGGCGTACGTTGCCGAGGATGTCCCCCTCGATGGGGTCGCCCGACAGCATCAGGCCCTGCGCACCCAGCTCCAGGATGCGCTGCAGGAACGGCTCGTACAGGGCGCGCCCAGCGCCCGCCGTGCTGCGGGCGATGATGAACCGCACGCCGACGTCCCGGGAGAACGGCAGCATCTCCGTGAGCTTCGCCAGCGGGTTGCCGCTGGACGTCGAGACCAGGTCGTAGTCGTCGACGACCACGAACACGTCCGGGCCGCTCCACCAGCTGCGGTCGCGCAGCTCCTGGGCCGTGACGTCCGGAGAGGGCGTACGGCGCTTCATCAGGTCGTACAGCGCGTCCATGTGGTGCTCCATGTTGTTGGACATGGGCACGTACTCGGCCAGGTGCGTCGCAGGGGTGACGTCCAGCAGCGCTCGCCGGTTGTCGATGACGAAGAACTTGGCGGCGTTCCCCTCGTACCTCTCCGTCAGCTGCTTGATGAGCAGGCGCAGCAGGTTGGACTTGCCGGACTCGCTCTCGCCGAACACCAGGAAGAACGGGTCCCGCTCGAAGTCGAGGAAGACCGGCTCCAGGTTGTTCTCGTCGATGCCGAACGCGATGCCCCGCTCCGGCCGCGCGTAGCCCGCGGGCAGGTCGTGGACCGGGAGTTCGCGGGGCAGCAGCCGGACCGCCGGGGCGGGCGCCGCGGTCCAGTGCCGGGCGACCTCCTGGTTCATCGCGGCCGTGGCCTCGGAGAGGTCGCTGTCGGAGTTGATGCCGTCGATCCGCGGCACCGCGGCCATGAAGTGCAGCTTCTCCGGGGTCAGACCGCGTCCGGGCACCCCGGGCGGCACGTTGACCGCGGCCTTGCGGTCCAGCTCCGAGTCCATGACGTCACCGAGCCGCAGCTCCAGCCGGTTCATCAGGTGGTCCTTGAGGTTGGCCCGGACCTCCATCGAGCGCGACGCCGTGACGATCAGGTGGATGCCGTAACCGAGACCGCGCTGAGCGATGTCGATGGCCGCGGCTTCCAGGGCCTCGTAGTCCGTGCGGAAGTTGCCCCAGCCGTCGATGAGCAGGAAGACGTCGCCCCACGGCTGGTCCGTCACCGAGATGTCACCGCGCGCCCGCAGCCTGCGGAACGTGGCGATGGAGTCGATGCCGGCGCTGCGGAAGTACTCCTCGCGGCGCGCCATGATCCCGTACACCTCGGAGACCGTACGGCGCACCCGCTCGGGGTCGAGCCGGGACGCGACCCCGCCGACGTGCGGCAGACCGGAGACCGAGGCCATGCCGCCGCCACCGAAGTCGAGCCCGTAGAACTGGACCTCCTGGGGCGTGTGCGTGAGGGCGAAGCCCGCGATGAGCGTGCGCAGCAGCGTGGACTTGCCCGACTGCGGGCCGCCCGTGATCTGCATGTGGCCCGCCGCGCCGGAGAAGTCCCGGTAGAGCGTGTCGCGGCGCTGCTCGTACGGCTTGTCGACCACCCCCAGCGGTACGACGAGACGCCCCGAGCCCTCGAACCCGGGCTGGGTCAGCCCACGGCCCTCGACCGCGGACAGCCCCGGAAGGAGCTCGTCCAGCGACGGCGGGTTGTCCAGCGGAGGCAGCCACACCTGGTGCGCGGAGGCCCCCCGGCCCTCCAGCCGGCGCACGATCACGTCGAGCACCGTGTCGGCCAGGGCGTCGTCCTCGGCCTTACGGGCCTCGGGCACGCCGGGCTGCGCCGTCGGCTGTACGTAACGGACGGGCACCGGGGCCGCGGTGAACACCACGGGCCTGCGGTCCACCGGCAGCGGACCGGAGGACACCGCCGGCTGGGCGCCGGAGCGGTACACCCCGGAGACGTACGCCGCCTTGAAGCGCACCATCTCGTCCGTGCCGTACTTCAGATAACCCGAACCGGGCACGTTGGGCAGGTGGTACGCGTCGGGCACGCCCAGCGCGGCCCGGGACTCGCCCGCGGAGAACGTACGCAGACCGATCCGGTACGACAGGTACGTCTCCAGCCCGCGCAGACGCCCCTCCTCGAGGCGCTGCGAGGCCAGCAGCAGATGGACGCCCAGCGAACGGCCGATGCGCCCGATCTGCACGAACATCTCGATGAAGTCCGGCTTGGCGGTGAGCAGCTCGCTGAACTCGTCGATGACCAGGACGAGCGAGGGGATGGGCTGCAGGGGTGCGCCCGCGGCCCGCGCCTTCTCGTAGTCGTGGATGTTGGCGTAGTTGCCCGCGTCGCGCAGCATCTCCTGGCGGCGGTTGAGCTCACCGCTGATGGAGTCGCCCATGCGGTCCACCAGCGTCAGGTCGTCCGCGAGGTTGGTGATCACCGCCGCGACGTGCGGCATCTGCGCCATGCCGGCGAAGGTGGCGCCACCCTTGAAGTCCGCGAGGACGAAGTTCAGCGTCTCCGAGGTGTGGGTGACGGCGAGACCCAGCACGAGCGTGCGGAGCAGTTCGGACTTGCCGGAACCGGTGGCGCCGACGCACAGGCCGTGCGGCCCCATGCCTTCCTGCGCCGCCTCCTTGAGGTCCAGCATCACGGGGGCGCCGTCCTCGCCCACACCGATCGGCACCCGGAGCCGCTCGGCCTGCGAGCGGGCCCGCCAGGTGCGGCTGACGTCGACCGAGGCGGCGTCGCCGAGATTCAGCAGATCGGTGAACTCCAGGTTGGCCAGCAGCGGTTCGTCGTCGTCGCCGCCCGAGGCCACGTGGAGGGGGGCCAGCTGGCGTGCCAGTGCCTCCGCGGCCTCGTGGCTCAGCAGGTCGGGGAGGCCGTCGTACACGAGGCCGTTCCCCGACTCCAGCTGCAGGGAGTGCGGGTCCACCACGATGGAGAGGCCGCCGCGCGCCCCGTTGACCTGGCCCGTGACGATCTCGACGACCGACACGCCTTGGAGGCCCTCCGCCGAGGCGAGCGCCGACGTCGCCGGTACGGACTCGCCGTCGAGCACGACGACGACGTGCGGCTGGTCCAGGAGCGGCTGCCCACCGGGCTGGAAGCGCGGCCGTCCGTCGAGGCGGCCCGCGAGCATCTCCTCCAGCTCGGCGACGCTCGTGCTGATCAGACGGCGGCTGCCGGCCCCGTCGATGGAGCCCTGCACCTGGACGTGCGGGAGCCACTTCGTCCATTCCCAGCGCGGGGCGGCGTCGCGGCCGGTCGCGACGGCGATGATCAGGTCCTCGGGGGAGTGGAGCGAGGCGAGCGCCCCGACCATCGCGCGGGCCGTGGCACGCGCGGACTCCGCCTCACCGCTGATCGTCAGGTGGTAGAAGGCGCGGAGCGAGACGGCCATCGGCAGCCCGTCCAGCGTGCTGTGGGTCGTCAGGAACTGCTGCATGGCCCCGGCGGTCAGCGGCTCCAGCTCATCCACGGGCGCGGTGTCCGGTGCGACGAGCGGGGTCGCGAGCTCCTGGCTGCCCAGACCGATGCGTACGTGCGCGAAGTCCGCGTCCCCGACACGGCGCTCCCACACCCGGCTGCCCTCGGCGACGAGCGCCCACAGCTGCTCCGGGGACGGGTGGAGGTAGAACTGCGCGTCACGCTGCTGCCGGGCGGTCCTCAGCACGGCACGGCGGGTCTGGGTCAGATACTTCAGGTAATCGCGCCGCATGTCCGCGAGCTGGCCCTGGGTGCCGCGCCGGAAGCGGATGATCATCGAGATGGCCATGGCGACCGTCGACGCGATCATGACCATGCCCATGATCCGCATGATCGGGTTCGGCGTCATGAAGAAGAAGACGACGGAACCACCCATGCCGAGCATCGGCAGCAGCTGCATCATCACCCCCTCCTGCTGCCCGCGGGGCAGCTCGGGCGGAGGTTGCAACTGCACCTGCTCGCCCGGAACTTCGGAGGGGAGGGCCCGCGGTGGGCGCTTGACGACAATCTGGCTCACAGCTCACCAATTCCCTTGCCGGACGGAACTGTTCCTATCGGCGCCCCCGTGGCGACGGGTTCCGTCCGCGGGAGGATCCTACTGGCGTACCCGGCGACCCGAGGGCGGTAGGGTGACGCGACGCGTGTACGCATCCGCTAACTACCGCAAAAAAATGGGTCATTCGGGACGCAGCTGGAGCCCATGACCCAGGGGGTGCGTTCCACGGGAGATCCAGGAGAACCATGAGGGGGAGCAGCACGTGACTATGACGGCCCAAACGGCGGCTACCGGATCCGGTCGGCCGGGTCCCGGAGTTCCGGCCGGCAACGGAACGGGCTTCTGCCGGGTCACGGTCGTCGCGCCCGACAGTCGCGTCGATGTGGCGCTGCCCGAGGACATCCCCGTCGCCGACCTCTACCCGGAGATCCTCCGGCTGTCGGGGCAGAGCCCCGCCCAGGGAGCCCCCGTCGGCTACCACCTGGTGCGCCGGGACGGCACGGTGCTCGACAGCGGGCGCACGCTGGCCGGCCAGCGGATCCTCGACGGCGAGCTGCTGTCCCTCCGCCCCTTCTCCGAGTCGCTGCCGCCCGCGGTCTTCGACGACGTCTCCGACGCCGTCGCCACGGCCGTGTCCCGGGACCGCACGCTCTGGGGTGACACCCTCATGCGCTCGGCCGGACTCTTCGGCGGGTCGGTCCTGCTGGTCCTGCTCGGCTTCGTGCTGTGGACCTCCGACGTCCGGCACGACATGCACGGGCTCCCGGGCATCCTGGCCGCAGTCTCCGCCCTGCTCCTGCTCGCGCTGGCGTGCGTACGCGCGCGTGTCTACGCGGACCGCGGCTCGTCCATCGCGCTGGGGATCGGCGCGCTCACCAGCGTCGCAGTGGCCGGCGCCGGGCTGCTGCCGCTCAGCGCGGGCCAGGGCATCGGCAGGCTCCAGTTCCTGCTCGCCTGCGCCGCCGTACTGGTCTTCTCGGTGATCCTCATGATCGCCGCCCCCGAGGGCGACGGCACCTTCGTCGCGTTCGTCTTCGCCTCCGCCATCGGCGTACTCGTGACCTTCATCGCGATCATGACCGGCATGGAGCCGGCCGAGACCGCTGCCGTGTGCGCGCCCCTGTCCGTGGGGCTCCTCGGCTTCCTGCCCGGACTCTCCACCCGCTTCGCCCGCCTCCCGATCGGCTTCGAGCCGCCCCGCACCACCGTCGGTGACTACGGGACGTCCGACCCGGCGCCGCAGGGCCCGGTCGACGCCGACCGCATCGCCGCCCAGGCGCGGCGCGGCCACGAACTGCTCCTCGGCCTGGTCGGCGGATGCGCGCTGGTGGCCGTGGGTGCCGCGGCAGTGCTCGGCTTCTCGGACGGCGTCTGGGGCCAGCTGCTGGCCCTCGCCACCGGGGCAGCCATGCTCATGCGCGCCCACCTCTTCCGCTACACCGCCCAGGTCGGCTGCGCCCTGGGCGCGGGCCTGGCCGCACTCGTGCTCCTCGGCCTCGGGCTGTCGCTCAACCCGCCGACCGAGCTCTTCCTGGACGCGTTCAAGGGCGACACCAGGGGACTCGACATCCGTACGATCTGGCTCACCGCCGCGGTCGCCGGCGTCGCCGCGCTGATCACCGCCATAGGGCTGATCGTGCCGCGCAAGGGAGTCACCCCGTTCTGGGGACGCTTCCTGGAGGTCGCCGAGGCCTGCGTGCTCCTGACGCTGCTGCCGCTGTGCCTCGCCGTCTTCGACGTCTACCACTCGATCCGGGCACTCACCAGCTGACGCCCGTCAGAGGCGCTCCGGACGGCTGGTACTCTGACCAGTGGCCGTTTGTGTACGCGTCCCCGGATCATCCTGGGGGCTGCGCTCATCGGACCTTCGCCTCCGAGTCATGGAAGCTCCCCTGAGATCAAGACCAGGGGCACTCGTGGGCGCATCGAACATCAAAGAGGAGTACGCGTGCCGCTCGACGCCGCTACGAAGAAGCAGATCATGTCCGAGTTCGCCCAGAAGGAGGGTGACACCGGATCCCCCGAGGTCCAGGTCGCCATGCTCTCCCGCCGGATCTCGGACCTGACGGAGCACCTCAAGACGCACAAGCACGACCACCACTCCCGTCGTGGTCTGCTGATCCTGGTCGGCCAGCGTCGCCGCCTCCTGCAGTACCTGGCCAAGAAGGACATCCAGCGCTTCCGTGCGCTCGTCGACCGCCTCGGCATCCGCCGTGGCGCGGCCGGCGGCGCCAAGTAAAGACGCTGTTGAAGGGAGCGGTACCCACTTCCAGGGGACCGCTCCCTTTGCCGTACGTGCGCTACCGGGCCTCAGCTCAGTAACCTGGACGTACAACACCAGACGAGGAGAGGCGCGCCACGGCCGCCGCCGGTCCTCGGTAGTGGCCCCCGGGACAACGCCCGGGAGCTTCGATCGAAGACCGGCCCCGCACACACGGTGCGCTTCTCCGCACCGTCCTGCGCCACACGGGCGCCAGGACGAAAGACGACGAGTATGGAGAAATCACTAGTGGAGAACGAGACCCACTACGCCGAGGCCGTTATCGACAACGGAACCTTCGGCACCCGCACCATCCGCTTCGAGACGGGCCGCCTGGCCAAGCAGGCCGCCGGCTCCGCCGTCGCGTACCTGGACGACGACACCATGGTGCTGTCGGCCACCACCGCTTCCAAGCGGCCCAAGGACCAGCTCGACTTCTTCCCCCTCACGGTGGACGTCGAGGAGCGGCAGTACGCGGCCGGCAAGATCCCCGGCTCCTTCTTCCGCCGTGAGGGCCGGCCCTCCGAGGACGCGATCCTCACCTGCCGCCTGATCGACCGCCCGCTGCGCCCCTCGTTCAAGAAGGGCCTGCGTAACGAGATCCAGATCGTCGAGACGATCATGGCGCTCAACCCCGACCACCTGTACGACGTGGTCGCGATCAACGCCGCCTCCGCCTCCACGATCCTGGCGGGCCTGCCCTTCTCCGGCCCGATCGGCGCCACCCGCGTCGCCCTGATCAAGGGCCAGTGGGTCGCCTTCCCGACGCACACCGAGCTCGAGGACGCCGTCTTCGACATGGTCGTCGCCGGTCGCGTCCTCGAGGACGGCGACGTCGCGATCATGATGGTCGAGGCCGAGGCCACCGAGAAGACCATCCAGCTCGTCAAGGACGGCGCCGAGGCCCCGACCGAAGAGGTCGTCGCCGCCGGTCTGGAAGCCGCGAAGCCCTTCATCAAGGCGCTCTGCAAGGCCCAGTCCGACCTCGCCGCCAAGGCCGCCAAGCCCACCGGTGAGTTCCCGGTCTTCCTCGACTACCAGGACGACGTCCTGGAGGCGCTCTCCAAGGCCGTCAGCACCGAGCTCGCCAAGGCGCTCACCATCGCCGGCAAGCAGGAGCGCGAGGCGGAGCTCGACCGCATCAAGGAGATCGCGGGCGAGAAGCTCCTCCCGGCCTTCGAGGGCCGCGAGAAGGAGATCTCCGGTGCCTACCGCGCGCTGACCAAGAAGCTGGTCCGCGAGCGCGTCATCAAGGACAAGGTCCGCATCGACGGCCGTGGCGTCACGGACATCCGTACGCTCGCCGCCGAGGTCGAGGCCATCCCGCGCGTGCACGGCTCGGCGCTGTTCGAGCGTGGCGAGACCCAGATCCTGGGCGTCACCACCCTCAACATGCTCCGCATGGAGCAGCAGCTGGACACCCTTTCCCCGGTGACCCGCAAGCGCTACATGCACAACTACAACTTCCCGCCGTACTCCGTCGGTGAGACCGGCCGCGTGGGCTCGCCCAAGCGCCGCGAGATCGGCCACGGAGCGCTCGCCGAGCGCGCCATCGTGCCGGTGCTGCCGTCGCGCGAGGAGTTCCCCTACGCGATCCGCCAGGTCTCCGAGGCGCTGGGCTCCAACGGTTCGACGTCCATGGGCTCGGTCTGCGCCTCCACCATGTCGCTGCTGAACGCCGGTGTGCCCCTCAAGGCCGCCGTCGCCGGTATCGCCATGGGCCTGATCTCGCAGGAGATCGACGGCAAGACCCACTACGTCGCCCTCACCGACATCCTCGGTGCGGAGGACGCGTTCGGCGACATGGACTTCAAGGTCGCCGGTACGAAGCAGTTCGTGACCGCGCTCCAGCTCGACACCAAGCTCGACGGCATCCCCGCCTCGGTCCTGGCCGCCGCACTGAAGCAGGCCCGTGACGCCCGCCTCCACATCCTCGATGTGATGAACGAGGCCATCGACGTCCCGGACGAGATGTCCCCGAACGCCCCGCGGATCATCACCGTCAAGATCCCGGTGGACAAGATCGGTGAGGTCATCGGCCCCAAGGGCAAGATGATCAACCAGATCCAGGAGGACACCGGCGCCGACATCACGATCGAGGACGACGGCACCATCTACATCGGTGCCCAGCAGGGCTCGCAGGCCGAGGCCGCCCGCGCCACGATCAACGCCATCGCCAACCCGACCATGCCGGAGGTCGGCGAGCGCTACCTGGGTACGGTCGTCAAGACCACCACCTTCGGTGCGTTCGTCTCCCTGATGCCCGGCAAGGACGGTCTGCTGCACATCTCGCAGATCCGCAAGCTCGCCGGTGGCAAGCGCGTGGAGAACGTCGAGGACGTGCTCGGCGTCGGCGCCAAGGTCCAGGTCGAGATCGCGGAGATCGACTCCCGCGGCAAGCTCTCCCTCATCCCCGTCATCGAGGGTGAAGAGGACGAGAAGAAGGACGACACCGACAAGTGACGTCCCGTAGTTCCGTGACGACGGCCCGCCCCTCCTCGGAGGGGCGGGCCGTCGCCCGTACCCAAACGCTTCTCAAGGGCAGCAACGGCATCGGCACCGTCCGCCGCACCGTCCTCCCGGGCGGTCTCCGGGTCGTCACCGAGACGCTGCCCTCCGTACGCTCCGCCACCTTCGGGATCTGGGCCAACGTCGGATCACGCGACGAGACGCCCACCCTGAACGGCGCGACGCACTACCTCGAACACCTCCTCTTCAAGGGCACCGCCAAGCGCAGCGCCCTCGATATCTCGTCCGCGATCGACGCGGTCGGCGGCGAGATGAACGCCTTCACGGCGAAGGAGTACACCTGCTACTACGCGCGGGTCCTGGACACCGATCTTCCGCTGGCCATCGACGTCGTCTGCGACATGCTGACCGGCTCCCTGATCGCCCCCGAGGACGTCGACGCCGAGCGCGGCGTCATCCTCGAGGAGATCGCGATGACGGAGGACGACCCGGGCGACTGCGTGCACGACCTGTTCGCGCACACGATGCTCGGCGACACCCCGCTGGGCCGCCCGGTCCTCGGCACCGTCGACACGATCAACGCGTTGAACCGCGGCCAGATCGCCCGCTTCTACAAGAAGCACTACGACCCCACGCACCTCGTCGTCGCCGCCGCGGGCAACGTCGACCACGCCACGGTCGTACGCCAGGTCCGCAAGGCGTTCGAGCGCGCCGGCGCCCTGGGCCGCACCGACGCCATCCCCACGGCACCCCGCGAGGGCTCCCGCACGCTGCGCGCCGCCGGCAAGGTCGAGCTGCTGAACCGCAAGACCGAACAGGCGCACGTGGTCCTCGGTATGCCCGGGCTGGCCCGCACCGACGAGCGCCGCTGGGCACTCGGCGTACTCAACACCGCCCTCGGCGGCGGCATGAGCTCCCGCCTCTTCCAGGAGGTACGGGAGAAGCGCGGCCTCGCCTACAGCGTGTACTCGTACACCTCGGGCTTCGCGGACTGCGGGCTCTTCGGTGTGTACGCGGGCTGCCGTCCCAGCCAGGTGCACGACGTGCTGAAGATCTGCCGTGACGAGCTCGACCGTGCGGCGACGGACGGCCTCGGCGACGAGGAGATCAGCCGAGCGGTCGGCCAGCTCGCCGGTTCCACCGTCCTCGGCCTGGAGGACACGGGCGCGCTCATGAACCGCATCGGCAAGAGCGAGCTCTGCTGGGGCGAACAGATGTCCGTGGATGACATGCTGGCCAAGATCGCGGCGGTCACCCCCGACGAGGTCCGGGCCGTCGCGGCCGATGTCCTCGGACAGCGGCCCTCGCTCTCGGTCATCGGCCCGCTGAAGGACAAGCAGGCGGACCGCCTCCAGGCAGCGGTCTCCTAACCACCCGTAAGGAAAAGAGCACATGAGCAAGTTGCGCGTGGCCGTTCTCGGTGCCAAGGGCCGCATCGGGTCCGAGGCGGTACGAGCCGTCGAGGCCGCCGACGACATGGAGCTGGTGGCCGCGCTCGGCCGGGGCGACTCCCTGGAGGCCCTTACGGAGGGCGGCGCCCAGGCGGTCGTCGAGCTGACCACGCCCACGTCGGTGATGGACAACCTCGACTTCTGCGTCCGCCACGGGATCCACGCCGTCGTCGGCACCACCGGCTGGACCGACGAACGGCTCGCGCAGCTGAACACCTGGCTCTCCGGCTCCCCGGAGACCGGTGTGCTCATCGCGCCGAACTTCTCCATCGGCGCGGTCCTCACGATGAAGTTCGCGGAGCAGGCCGCCCGCTACTTCGAGTCCGTCGAGGTCATCGAGCTCCACCACCCGAACAAGGCCGACGCCCCCTCCGGCACGGCCACCCGCACCGCGCAGCTCATCGCCGCCGCCCGTGAGAAGGCCGGGGTGGCACCGCAGCCCGACGCCACCGCCACCGCGTTGGACGGAGCACGCGGCGCCGACGTCGACGGGGTCCCGGTCCACTCGGTCCGGCTCCGCGGCCTCCTCGCCCACCAGGAGGTCCTGCTGGGCGGCGAGGGCGAGACCCTCACCCTGCGCCACGACTCGCTGCACCACAGCAGCTTCATGCCGGGCATCCTGCTCGGCACCCGCCGCGTGGTGACCACTCCCGGCCTCACCTTCGGCCTGGAACACTTCCTCGACCTGAACTGACTGGGCCCAACCCCATGCGCGCAAAGCTCACCTACGTCGTCACCGCTGCCGTCCTGGTCTTCTACTTCGTCCTGGCCGGCAGCCGGGGCGTCCTGCTCATCCGGCACGGGACGCTGCTCACGGTCACCTTCGGCGTCGCCGTGCTGATCCTGCCGGTGATCGGTGTCTGGTTCCTCTGGAAGAACACCCAGTTCGTCCGCAGGGCCAACGCCCTGGCCGCCGAGCTGGACGCGGAGGACGGCCTCCCCGTCGACGAGCTGGTGCGCACCCCGTCCGGGCGCATCGACCGCGACTCCGCCGACGCCGTGTTCGCACGGCGCCGGGAGGAGACCGAGGACAGCCCGGAGGACTGGCGCTGCTGGTTCCGGCTGGCGGTCGCCTACCAGGACGCGAGGGACACCCCACGCGCCCGTAAGGCGATGCAGCGCGCCATCGCCCTCCACATGAACAAGCCGGTACGCGCCTGAGTGGCGCCGTACCGGCCTGTGAGGTGTCTCCGCGGCCCGCAGGGGGCCTCCGGGATCAGCCCGTGCGGTATTCGTCGCCCCAGGCCTCGATCGTGTCCGTGGCCCGCTCGAACGCCTCGGCGCGGGCCAGGAAGTCCGCGTTGTGGTCGGTGACCAGCGGAGCCAGCGGCTCGCCGCCCTTGCGCACCACGACCAGGGCCTGTCCCTGGACGGTGCGCGGGAAACCGAGCCACTTCACCGGCTGCTGCACCGTGCGGACCGCCGCGGCGTCGCCCCACCGCACGGTGGTCGTGCGGAAGAAGCCCACCCGGCGTACGCCGTGCCGGCTCACCCAGGCACCGACCCGCAGCAGCCGCAGCGCACAGGCGATCACCACGCCGGCGATCACGAAGCACGCGGTGGCACCGGACAGCGATCCGGCGAACGTGATGATCATCGCGGCGAGCAGCACGAAGGACGCGAGCAGCAGCAGGGTGGCCGCCGCCGCGACCCGCCACGGGCCGGGGCGGTAGGGCCGCCGCCAGCTGTCATGGTCGTCGAACGGCAGTGCGATGTCCTCCGCGTCCGCGTCGAATGCGCGGTCGGCCGTCAGAAAGGGCAGGGGCACGACTGATCCTCACTCACAAGCACGCTCGATTGCTGTGCCCGGTGAGGCTACCGAGCAGCCCCCCGGCCGACCACCCCAGGGGGCCCGTACGGGTCAGCGGTGCTGGGACGCCTCGGACGTCTGACCGTGCGACGGCGTCCGGTCGGTGTCGAGAGCGGGCAGGCCGAAGAGCAGCGAACCGGCGAAGCCGGCGATCAGCGTCAGCCCTACGAGGGAGTGGGCGGCCAGCTGTGAGCGGGTGGCGCGCCGACGGGGAGGGGGAGTGACATTACTGCGGAACCGGTCGGCCTCGGCAACGAACGAGAACGGGACGGATTCACGCCGGCGGAACATGAGGAAACTCTCCTTGAACTCTGTGACGGGTGCTGCTAATGAGTCAGACGTACGACGGGCCGGATCGGTGCCCGAATCGCCGTACTTGTTGAGGGAACTCCACGAACGGCTGCCCGAGACCGCCAGGTGCATGCCGCGCCGGCCCGGCCCGTAAAGTGGTCGCCGCCCAGCGACACCTTTGGAAGGACCCCCGTCGGTGACCGACACCCCCGAACCCGCAAAGCCCCACTTCCGCAGTGACGTCACCGTCGAACTCGTGAAGAGCGACGCGCGCGACGCGGACGTGCTCTTCGCCGCGCGGGTCTCCACCGCCGGCGAGCAGTCCCTGGAAGAGGTGACGAAGGACCCCGAGCGCTCGAAGGGGCTCATCAACTTCCTGATGCGGGACCGGCACGGCAGCCCGTTCGAGCACAACTCGATGACCTTCTTCATCAGCGCCCCGATCTTCGTCTTCCGCGAGTTCATGCGGCACCGCGTGGGCTGGTCGTACAACGAGGAATCGGGCCGCTACAGGGAGCTCGAGCCGGTCTTCTACGTCCCGGGCGAGTCCCGCAAGCTCATCCAGCAGGGCCGTCCGGGCAAGTACGAGTTCGTCGAGGGCACCGAGGAGCAGTACGACCTCACGACCCGCGCCATGGAGGAGTCCTACCGGGCCTCCTACGACGCCTACCAGGAGATGCTCGCCGCCGGAGTCGCCCGCGAGGTCGCCCGTGCGGTGCTCCCCGTCGGCCTGTTCTCCACGATGTACGCCACCTGCAACGCCCGCTCGCTGATGCACTTCCTCGGCCTGCGCACGCAGCACGAGCTGGCCAAGGTGCCGTCCTTCCCGCAGCGCGAGATCGAAATGGTCGGCGAACAGATGGAACAGCACTGGCAGAGCCTGATGCCGCTCACTCATGCCGCCTTCAACAAAAACGGACGGGTAGCCCCGTAGGCGGTGTCCGTATTGCGGCGTTTCGTGAAGTTCATCTAGGCTGATCAAACGGACCCGGCACTGCTTGAACCCCCGAGCAGGCAGTGCCGGGCTCCTCTTCCTCGTCCCCCGAGGGGGCACGGCGCTCCGAGCAACGAGTAGCGTGTTACCCATGGCTCCGATCTCCACTCCGCAGACCCCCTTCGGGAGGGTCCTCACCGCTATGGTCACGCCGTTCACGGCGGACGGCGTACTCGACCTCGACGGCGCCCAGCGGCTCGCCACCCATCTGGTGGACGCAGGCAATGACGGCCTGGTCATCAACGGCACCACGGGCGAGTCCCCGACCACCAGCGACGCGGAGAAAGACCAGCTCGTACGGGCTGTGCTGGAAGCCGTAGGAGACCGGGCGCACGTCGTCGCGGGCGTCGGCACCAACGACACCCGGCACAGCATCGAGCTGGCCCGCACCGCCGAGCGCACCGGCGCACACGGCCTCCTCGCGGTCACGCCGTACTACAACAAGCCGCCGCAGGAGGGCCTCCTCCGGCACTTCAACGCCATCGCCGACTCCACGGGCCTCCCGGTCATGCTGTACGACATTCCGGGCCGCAGCGGTGTGCCGATCGACACAGAGACACTCGTACGCCTGGCCGAGCACCCCAGGATCGTCGCCAACAAGGACGCCAAGGGCGACCTGGGCCGATCGAGCTGGGCCATCGCCCAGTCCGGCCTCGCCTGGTACTCCGGCGACGACATGCTCAACCTCCCGCTGCTCTCGGTCGGCGCAGTCGGTTTCGTCTCCGTCGTCGGCCACGTCGTCACCCCGGAGCTGCGCGCGCTCATCGAGGCCCACCTCGGCGGCGACGTGCAGAAGGCCACGGAGATCCACCAGAAGCTCCTCCCGGTCTTCACCGGGATGTTCCGCACCCAGGGCGTGATCACCACCAAGGCCGCGCTCACCCTGCAGGGCCTGCCCGCCGGTCCGCTGCGCCTCCCTCTGGTGGAACTCACCGCCCAGGAGACGGCCCAGCTCAAGATCGATCTGGCTGCCGGTGGGGTACAGCTCTAACCACGGACTTCACAACTGAATACGCGAGGACACTCGCGGCGGAAACACCACCTGACAACAGCAAGTGCACGAATGACATGCGCGCCACGTGCCCTCAGCGGTACGTGGCGCGCGTGGTAAGGAGAGTCTTTTGAGTCATCCGCATCCTGAACTCGGTACGCCGCCGAAGCTCCCCAAGAACGGCCTGCGGGTCACCCCGCTGGGCGGCCTGGGCGAGATCGGCCGCAACATGACGGTCTTCGAGTACGGCGGCCGCCTGCTCATCGTCGACTGCGGTGTGCTCTTCCCGGAGGAGGAGCAGCCCGGCATCGACCTGATCCTTCCGGACTTCACCACCATCCGGGACCGCCTGGACGACGTCGAGGGCATCGTCCTCACGCACGGCCACGAGGACCACATCGGGGGTGTCCCGTATCTGCTCCGGCTGAAGCCGGACATCCCGCTGATCGGCTCCAAGCTGACCCTCGCGCTCATCGAGGCGAAGCTCCAGGAGCACCGGATCCGTCCGTACACCCTTGAGGTGGAGGAGGGCCAGCGCGAGCGCATCGGTGTGTTCGACTGCGAGTTCATCGCGGTCAACCACTCCATCCCGGACGCTCTCGCGGTCGCCATCCGCACCCCCGCGGGCATGGCCGTCGCGACCGGTGACTTCAAGATGGACCAGCTCCCGCTGGACGGCCGTCTCACCGACCTGCACGCCTTCGCGAGGCTGAGCGAGGAAGGCATCGACCTTCTTCTCTCCGACTCGACGAACGCGGAGGTCCCCGGATTCGTTCCGCCGGAGCGGGACATCTCCAACGTCCTGCGCACGGTGTTCGCCAACGCGCAGAAGCGCATCATCGTGGCCAGCTTCGCCAGTCACGTCCACCGCATCCAGCAGATCCTGGACGCCGCCCACGAGTACGGCCGCAGGGTCGCCTTCGTCGGCCGCTCCATGGTCCGCAACATGGGGATCGCCCGCGATCTGGGCTACCTGAAGGTGCCGGCCGGTCTGGTCGTCGACGTCAAGACTCTCGACGACCTGCCCGACGACGAGGTCGTGCTGGTCTGCACGGGCTCCCAGGGCGAGCCGATGGCCGCCCTCTCCCGCATGGCCAACCGTGACCACCAGATCCGGATCGTTCCGGGCGACACGGTGATCCTGGCGTCGTCGCTGATCCCGGGCAACGAGAACGCGGTCTACCGCGTGATCAACGGCCTGACCCGCTGGGGCGCGCACGTCGTCCACAAGGGCAACGCCAAGGTCCACGTCTCGGGCCACGCCTCGGCCGGCGAGCTGCTGTACTTCTACAACATCTGCAAGCCGAAGAACCTGATGCCGGTGCACGGCGAATGGCGCCACCTCAGGGCCAACGCCGAACTCGGCGCGCTGACCGGCGTGCCGAAGGACCACATCGTCATCGCCGAGGACGGCGTGGTCGTCGACCTCGTCGACGGCAAGGCGAAGATCGTCGGCAAGGTCCAGGCCGGTTACGTGTACGTCGACGGCCTCTCGGTCGGCGATGTCACCGAGACCTCGCTCAAGGACCGCCGGATCCTCGGCGACGAGGGGATCATCTCGGTCTTCATCGTGGTCGACAGCTCCTCCGGCAAGATCGTGGGAGGTCCTCACATCCAGGCCCGCGGTTCGGGCATCGACGACGGTGCGTTCACCGCGGTGGTGCCCAAGGTCGAGGACGCCCTCAACAAGTCGGCCCAGGACGGCGTGATGGAGCCGCACCAGCTCCAGCAGCTGGTCCGGCGCACGGTGGGCAAGTGGGTGTCGGACACCTACCGCCGGCGCCCGATGATCCTTCCGGTCGTCGTCGAGGTCTGACCGTACGGTCCGACGGTTCGGCCTACGGCCGCCGGCAGGCCGCCAACCAGGAGCGGGGCGCCCCGATTTGCATCGGGGCGCCCCGCTCCAGTACGTTTGCCATTCCGCCTGAACGGGAAGCCCCTCGCGCACTTGTGCGCCGGGAGCCCTTCGAGGAGGCGGGAAATCTGACTCAGAATCTCTGATAAAGTCGGATCCGCCGAAAGGCAAAGGCCACTCCACAGGCCACTGGAATCAAATTCGGACCGGAAACGGAACGGAAAAGAGTCTGGTAAAGTTGGAACCGCCGGAAAGGGAAGCGCGAAAGCGAAGAACTGGAAAGCACGGTGGTAAATTAACCGCCAAGCAGGAACCCGCTTCGGCCGGGAATCGGACACGAAAGAGTCTGATAGAGTCGGAAACGGAAGAACGAAGGGAAGCGCCCGGAGGGGCCCGGTGAAACGGGAC